>JAEYOY010000066.1 GCA_023411215.1 Bacillota bacterium
GGCAATTCATCGATTGCCCGCTCTCTGCTATGGACATCTTCGATACCCGGTATTACCAAGAGATCCATAAATCTCTTAATAAAGGTAGATTTTCCTGTTCTAACCGGCCCTACCACACCTATGTATATTTCACCGCCTGTCCTAGCCTGAATATCATTATAAACATCATACTGCCCTAACATGTGCCAACCCTCCTTATGGTTATAGTTAAGCATATGCAGGGGTATTTCATTCTATGAATATTAATGAAAGTCAAAAATACATGCTTTCATTAATCATTTAACAGACAGTTTTGAGTAATAATTGATACAGATGAAAGACTGTTGCTTTTAAGGTATGTAGTTGAAGACGGGTTTCTCTTACACACAGATTGAATGACATCATTCGGAATTCAGATAATTATTCTCGTCTTAGCAGTTTAGGATATAAACGGTCCACACAAATAGCCCCAAATGGTGCTGTAATTAATATTGATAATACTGCTACTGTTAAAACTTGTTGACCACAAGCTAATCCCATGGAAAGAGGGATTGCTCCTATCGCTGCCTGTACAGTAGCTTTCGGTGTATATGCTACCATACAAAACAATCTTTCGTTTTTTGTTAATCTAGTTTTCAATAGACATACATAGACACCAATCATACGAAATACTAATGCACCCAAGACAATAGAAATTGCATACACTCCTGCTTTCATTGCATAATTTAAATCTACTGTGGCTCCGACTAGCACAAATAGTAATATTTCTGCCGCGACCCATAACTTATTATATTTAATGGAAAGTCTTTTTGCTAATATATTGTTTTTTTGATAAATAGTAATCCCCATACTCATTATTGCAAGCAACCCTGAAATTGGTAGTATTCCCTCTAATCGATTCTGGAATTCAATGATCAAGCAGGACAAGCTAAGAATAATTATAATCTTTACAGAATCTCGCATATGAAATTTCTTGAAAAATATACATAATTCGATACCTAATAAAGCACCGATTAAAACACCCAGTATAACAGAAATTGGAATTTGTAAAAAGCTCGTTGCAGTAAAATTTCCTCCTGTCGCCAATGAAGTAAAGGCTGTGAACAATACTATTACGAATACATCATCTACGGAGGCTCCAGCTAAAATTAACTGCGGAATACTTCTTTCTTTTCCATAACCCTCTTCCATGATTTTAAGCATTCTTGGCACGACAACTGCAGGTGATACCGCTGCAATAACACTTCCCATAATTGCTGCTTCTAAGACAGAAATGCCTAATAATCTTGGTGCAATTAATATAACACCTGCAATTTCAAAACAAGCTGGTACAAAACACATCAGGATAGCAGGCCTACCGACTTTTTTAAGATCACCAATATCAAGAGACAATCCTGCTCTAGTCAAGATAATTATTAATGCCAATTGTCTTAAATCAGCAGATATTCCTATTATTGAAGGATCCAGTAAATTAAGAGCATAGGGGCTTAAAATCATACCAGTAATAATCATACCTAATAAACTAGGTAATTTGATTTTGCTAAATATACTACCTAACATAAGTCCTAACAAAAAAATGAGTGCTAAACTTGTAAGCATAAATTCCTCCTTATATTTGCAGAAACGATAGAAAGTACGCTTCGCGAATTTTCTATTGTCATGATTAAAAAAAGCTGACAAATTCTGCGTATTTTTCGCAGAAGTCATCAGCATAATTGCGGTTTAGGTTAAAACAGATAGCGTTCACCGTATTGATCTCTGGCGAGCTGGGTATAATGATTTACGAATTCTGCTTTTGCATCCGTATAAGCATCCCGATTATGTTCATACTTATCCTTTAAATTCTTCTTTAAAGCCGCATATTCTTTGGCGATCTTTGGATGCTCGATCAGATAATCCCGAAAGTATAATTCGTTCCAATCACCAAGGTAACGAACATGTAGATGATATACCTTTTCGTCAAAGCCGTATTTCGTATAGCCTTTATTATAGGATTGTCTGAAACTGGGCGTATCAACCGAATTCATCAGGATCCATCCCGATGCTTTAAGCCTGTCGCTAACTTGCTTTATCTGACTTTGTTTTGATACCTCCATCAAGATATCGATGATCGGCTTTGACAAAAGTCCAGGTACGGCGGTACTTCCGATATGACTAATTCTTACAATTGTTCCATCTGTAAAATTCATTAGAAGCTTTTCTTTTTCAACTTCATACCAACTTGGATAATCCATATTGTATTCCTTTAGTATAATGGGAAACAACACCCACAATTCCTCCAGGGTCATCTCCGACAGTTCTTTCTCCATCTATTGTGCCTCCATTTAGATTAATTTGTTGGAGTTAACTTCTATAGCTTAAAGAATTCCTCATAAGAGGTTGGAGTGGCTGCAACAACGCCACAGACCCTTGTATAGTCAAGTTCGGAGCCATTGATGGTAGAGACGATGCCTCCGGCTTCGGTGATGATTAAGGAAGCAGCGGAATAATCCCAGGGAGAAAGGACAGGTTCAAAGAATAATACAAATCGACCGGCAGCTACATAACAGAGATCAAGTGCTGCTGAGCCGGTTCTTCGGATATCAAGAGCCAGGTCGAATAGCTTACGGGATAAGGCAAATACATCATCTGCTTTATCGCGGTAATAGGGGCAGGTACCGATAGAAACCAAGCCTTCCGCCAGTGGTAGATCGTTTACCTTAAGGGGATTATCATTAAGAAATGCTCCAGTACCTCGTTCCGCATAGAACAACTCGTTAAGATACGGATTATATACCACACCTGCTGCAATCTGTCCGTGATACATTAATGCGACACTGATGGCACTGTGATGATAATCCATAATAAAGTTCGTGGTTCCGTCTATGGGATCAATGATAAAGCAATATTCACCAGGAGTATTTCTCTGGTCTTCCTCTTCTCCGATAAAGGTAGCCGTCGGATACAACTGTGCTAGCTTGGCAAATAGAAATTGTTGCACTTCTACATCATACTTGGTTACAAAATTAGCCCTTCCCTCCTTGCTAACTACCCCACTTTGAATATTCC
>JAEYOY010000072.1 GCA_023411215.1 Bacillota bacterium
TATTGACAATTAAGACAATTCATAGTACTATAAATGAGCGACATCAATCAAGGGGTATAGTTCAGCTGGTAGAATAACGGTCTCCAAAACCGCAGGTCGTGGGTTCAAATCCTACTGCCCCTGTAAAATGAAGAATTAAAGAGAACCTCAGAAACCTAGTAAAATAGGCATTTCCGAGGTTTTTCTTTGTTTAATACACATCGTTGGAATTATCTGATATTTACAAGAAATTACTCGATATTAGTAAAACACTTCGATTTTGACTAATAAAAGTGGTTTAAAAAGTGGTTTACAAATATATGAAAGTGGTTTAAAATATCCGCATGTGGGTTGTAATTTATTGTAACTATATCGGGAGGGTGTAGCTTATGGCAAAGATTAAGAGTGCTAGGGATATTGATATTCCTAAATTACCCCGTGGGGAAGGGACTATTTCGGTGTTCAACGATGATTTACTGGTTTATAAAAAGGTTATAAGTGTTGGAACTGAAAAGAAAAGAATTTCGGTATATGGCGCAACTATCAGGGAAGTATTAGATAGGATGAAAGTCAAAGAGAAAGAACTTAATAAGAAGAAAACCGGAGAAATAAAAGAAACATTGTCTGATGCCATATCTTCATGGCTGAAATTATATAAGCAGCCTGATTTAAAACCCAAGAGCTATGACCGTATAGAGTGCACCTTTAAAAATCAGATTATGGGTACTAACCTTGGCAATATGCGGTATCAATCAATAGACAATGAAAATATTCAAGAACACCTTAATGATTTAGTAGAAAAGGAATACGCATGGTCTACTATTAAAAAAGTCCATGATTTGCTAAATGAATTTTACTCATATCAAGCCGTCAAAAACAATATTGAAATGAATCCTATGCTATTAATTAAAATGCCGTCAAAGGAGAACGTATTGAAACCTGAGAAGAGTATCGAGTTTTTTGACGAAGAGGATATTCGAAAATTTATGATTGAAGCCACGAAAATGATGAAATATAGAAATCTTCCGGCATATGGACTTGGCAATGCATTTGTATTAATGATGTTTACTGGATTAAGAGTCGGAGAAGCTATTGCCTTAAGATGGGGTGATATTTCACTAGAAAATAAAACGGCAATGATTAATAAATCCGTAGAAAGAGTCATTAATAGAAATTACGATGAAAATAATCCGGAATTAATGAAGAAGAAAGGAATCAAAAAACACATTGATGTTGAGGGTTCTACGAAAAATCATTCAACGAGATTGCTTTCTTTAAATAAACATGCCTTATCAGCCCTTGAAGCAATATATTGTTATACAAAATATAAAGATGTTTCTGATTATGTTCTGGCGACCAGGGATGGAGGTTGCAACAATATAAAGAATATGACAGATCGGCTTAATATCATCCAGGCAAAAGCAAAAACCAAGGTTCAAAACTCCGGTATTCACGTTCTCCGTCATACAGCTGCCAGCATGATGTTTCGAAAGGAAATTCCGATAGAAATTATTGCTGCCTTACTTGGACATTCCGTACAGGTATGTAGGGAGACTTATTTACATTTCGTACAAGAACAAAAAGCGGAAGCAGTTAGTAGATTGGATGGATTTAATTTTGAAATTGACATTTAAGTAAAGCAAACACAGTCTACCTGGCTGTGTTTTTTGCTATGTCCTAGACATTGACACTATCATCCAAGTACATCATACTATTTGTATGATATAATGCTACAAAGGAGATGAGGATTTGAAGAAGAAAAAGAATATATGGATAATAGCAATAATTGGTCTATTGTTTCTATTTTATACGATTGGTAATGATGCAGTTAATCGTGAAGCTAATAATGTTGCAACCATTGAAGGTAATACAGAAACACCGACGATCACCAATTCCCTGACCGTAGCTATAACGGAAGCGCCTAAGGAAACGACACCGGCAGTTATTCCAACTAAAGAGCCCACAAAGGACACTAATAAAAGCGATAGATCCAAAACAACCTTTGAATATGCCGGAAAGTCATATGAAATTATCGAGGTTGACGGTGGGAATTTATCTGGCGACAGGCAACCTAATGTTGCGGTGGATATAGGATTTGGTGATAGAGAGTACTGGGCCCTTACAAATGAATATGGTCAATTGGTGTATGTGATTGCGGATAAAATTATCCTTCAGGATGACAACACTGAGCCGGTCAATTCTAATGGGAGATACTATAACGATGAGGCAAAGGTTCCGGGAGTTGAACACCCGGATTTAGATGAAGGCCATGTTATTGCAGATGCCCTGGGTGGAGTATCTAATGCCTATAATATAACTCCTCAGAATAGTACATTAAACCGACATGGCGATCAGGCCTATATGGAGAAGGTTATCCGGGATGCTGGGGGCTGTGAGGATTTTATTGCAATGATAACATATCCGGATATTAAAACCCAAATACCATCTCAATACCATTATGAGTATGTATTAATGGGTGAAAAAATTGTTGACGACTTTGACAATGTTAACCCGGATGAAGTTAATACTTCCTTGACGCAGACTCCAACGCAGGCTCCCAAGAAAGAAAATGAAAAGGATGCCGTCAAAGCGGAGAATGATATTTCAAAGATTGATACAAATGGAAATGGCAAAGTGACGATAGCTGAAGCGAAGGCTGCTGGATATAAAATGCCGATTTATTCCGATCACTGGCTGTATCAATACATGGATGATAGAGACGGTGACGGTATGGTAGGAGAATAGAATATGTACTGTTTCTCCGAAATTTTATGAATGAACTAAAGTCTAAAAGTAATTAGAGCTGAATATAATTAAATATATTAATTCATTAATAGTGAGGTTTTTATGGACAAGCTTAATATAGAAAGAATGATAGAGGAATATCACGAGGATGAGGTTATAAAAAGAATAAAAGAGGAATATAGCAAGAAAAAAGAAGATAACATTGTATACCTATTATTTCCAGAGAGCATAGATTTTCGAGGTGTGCAAATAGGTGATAGATGGTTTTTTGAAGCAATGTACATAATAGAACATACATGGAATCAAATCAAGCCATTCTGTGAATTTGCTGGAATGACTGTCGGAGCTGCTTCTTTTTGTGTAAAAATAATATCTTATATAAAAGCAAAGCAAAGAAAAAAATGCAAAGATATTTTTGGGATGATACTATCAAGAGAAACATGGGATATTGATGAGGCTGAGAATATATTAAAATTAGATAGAGATGATTGCAAGAAATTAATTAAATTATTTGGGTACAAGTGGGACAACCATAGAAGAAAATACATTAGGACATTTGAAACAGATGATATAATTCAAATCTTAAATATAAAAAAATAGTGCAGAAATTACAGAAAGTATCTTCCGGGATACTTTTCTATTGCTTTTAAAGGAGTATGTCCATAAATTGATACTCCCTGGCTTCCAGATTTAGCCTAGGATTAATTGCAACCCCCTTGACGGCTGTTTGTACATTCGGTCATAATCGCCTAGAAATCGATTTTAGAGTGTTGTTATTAATAGAATAAAGTTGTTTTAAATCCATTGTAAATATTGGTGAATTGTGGTAGTATTTGGGTGGAAAGGTGGGTTTAGCAATGGATAAATATATTGAGGTGCTGTGTAAACAAAATCCTGAAACTAAAATGGAATGTGGTAATCCGGATTGTAAACATGAATTTAAGGTTAAATCAAAAGAATTTTTCAAAGGATCGTCCTACCATCATGTATGTGACGAATGCGGTTTAAGCACAGATTATGATACGACTAAATTTGTAAAAGAATTTAAAGAGCAATTAAAGAAATTAGGTATCACTATAGGGTAATTTATAGTAAAAAAGCATCCTTCGGGGTGCTTTTCTTTTTATCATTTGACGGCTTACGCCTTACGGACTCCAATTAATGTATAAGGAAACTTCGGCACCCTCACGCCTTTCGGATACCAATTAACACACCTATTGACTGCATGAGCCTCGCGCCTTCCGATAACCAATTAAGACACAGAGAAACCGCCGGAGCCTTACGCCTTTTAAATACCAATTAAGGATCCATAAGAAACAAAACACCTCACGCCTTGCGCAGTCCAATTAATGTGCGAATAGAATCAATCCGCTATACCACTTTTATATAACGCATACCATTCCAGAAAATCACCAAATATTTTTTCCTCGGCAATTTTACGCACTTCTGCCGCTTCCTCTTTAGTGTCGTATCTTCCAAGATAGTAATGATGCTTTTTAAACGATATCTGAGCAAGCCATTTTCCTTTTGACTTATCCCATGTAACACCTTTTATACCAGATGTATTGTTTCTAGGCATTCTCATTGTTAAATTACGGACATTGGTATTTTCTATACAGGCCTCTATAGTTTTTTGAGCTAAAATCTTCCCTGATTCGCTGCCTAATTCGGCAGGTAAGCAACCGCAACTTTTTACTCCGCCCTTTAACAATCCTACAGCAGTAACTAACTTAGTAGCACCGCATTTACACTCGCAGAGATAATATACATTATAATTATTATCTCTTTCTGTAGTTCGCTCTTTTACGGTCAAACGCTCAAAAATTCTGCCAACTAAATTCTGACTTCTTAGACATCCGCAGCTCTTGGGTTTGTTTATCTGTAGTTGCCGTGAGGTATAATATTTGACATTACCGCAATCACATAAGCATTCCCATGCGTTTTTATCGATGTTAAATGTAATAATTTTTAACATATTAAATTGTCGGCCAGTGTAATCAATCTTTTCCATAAAACCCTTTCTGTGGTTGTGAATGATTTCTATAGTTATTTACCCTTCTGTAGTTCGCCTGGTTTATGCGTAAGTATATCGCCTGGTTGGCAGCCAATAAGATCGCAAATGATGTCAAGCTGTGCCAAAGTTATAGGCCTACCAGTGCGCAATGCCTGAATTACTGACTCAGACAACTTACGATCAGTACGCAATCTATTGGTATTGTATCCGGCTGCCTTAAGCTTACCTAGAATATCATTATAAATAATCATGTGAATACCTCCAAGTGAAATTAAAACACACTTATTATTGTAAATAATTACTACACCAAATACAATGTAATTATTGCACTAAAAATGATGTAAATATTTGTGTATGTTGTACATTTACATTACACTAAAATTGGTGTAATATGAATTTATCAAATAAATGATGTTTGGCTCATGAAGCCGGAAAGCGAGGATTATATGAATAAGTTAGAAATGATGGAATTAGTTGATAGGATTTGTGAAGAAGAAGGAATTGAAAACGCCCCTGCATACGATTTACTTTATAGTGAGTGTTGCGAAGGAAGAAACACTGAAGATGCAGAAGAAATGATTAGAGAGAGGCTATCCAACAACTAACTCCATACCGGGAGTATAAATAGTCCTTAAGCGGTAAGCGTCCGGCAGCAATGCCGGGGTGGAAATCAAATAGATGTTAGCTCTACGGAGCAGAAGGGATGGGAATTATGAAGATATCAAATAAGCCAAGAGAACTTAAAGATAGCAGCTGGTTAGCTCAGACTATTAAAGATAAGATGGAAGTTGAATTTGATAAGAACTTAAGTTCCGTCAGATACAACTGCTTAAACACTCTTTACATCATTGTAAAGGAAGCTGATGACGCAGAAAACGAAAACATCTTTTACGACAGCTACAACGGAAAGCGTTCAATCGTAATTAGAGATATTCCTTCACTTATGAAACATGGTTATGATTTTGACAGAAACGGAATGCAATGTAAACTTCGGGGATTAGCCGAAAGATACAAGAATGACGATGGAAGTTATCTGGTAAGCGTACTAACAACCAACGACCTGAACAGCGCAACCATAAATGATATATCAGAATTAATGTTCCAGATGAACGTATAACCGCAGAGGACAGCCCGAAAGGGTTGTAATGCACTGGACGGTATATAATCCGCTCCACTGGTTCCAAGGCCAGAGCAAATAAAATTATGGAGGATAAGCACATGAATTTTAATACATGGTTAAAAGGCTACACAGGATTGACGGTATATGATTATTACGCTCTCATCTGGGGCGAGCATACCGAAGAAAAAGCCGACAGCGACCTTGAAAATTATCTAAATCAATGGATAGAGGAAAAGAAGCCGTCAACAGAGGATATCCAGAAAGCTAACGATTTAATTAAGTCTCACGGAAAGGAGCAATAAACCATGACAAAGAATGAATTAATGAAAGAATTCCGTAGTTTATGCGAAACTAAGAGATGCCAAATAGAAGGAATATATTCCAACTCCAGAAAAGACGAAATCCAGAACGCTATAGATTGCCTTAATTGCTCCGATAAAACACTGGATGACTATTTAACCGTTGTTACTCTCAAATATCCCAATACGGGGCACACAATAGCTAACAATGGAGATTTTAAGAGGCATAGTTACAATAGGTTACATGTATATAACACAGCAAGATTAATCTTATCATAATGCAGATGGGTGGAGCTAACACCTCCACTAATGCAATCAGACGGACGGTTCCAAATCCGATAGGCAAGGCAAATAAAATTATGGAGGTAATCACAATGACATATTTCAAAAATGTAAAATCATTCGAGGATTTAAAGGAGCAGTTTAAAAAATTAGCAAAGGTTAATCACCCGGATGCAGGCGGAAACGCTGAGACAATGAAAGAAATTAATTGCGAATATGATGCACTTTTCCCTATTTGGAAGAACCGTCACAACTTGACAGCAGCAGAGCCGACAACGGAAACCGCACAGAGTACCAGAAGTCAATTCTATACTGATTTTGGTTGGGAAGGTTCTAATCATGATTGGAACCGAAGCTTAAAGGAAATCGCTGTTATTGTTAGAGTTTATGTGAAAGAGAAGTATCCTACATTCAAATTCAGCGTTAGAACCGAATACGCTTCTATGTGCCAGGAATTACATGTATCACTGAAAGAAGCACCGTTTGAAATATTCAAATCAATAGATCAGCTCACCGAGGATGACATAGACGAGATCATCAGAAAAGCAAACCGGAATTATGAATGGACTTTAAAAAGTTGGTATCCAGAAGAAGCTAAAGCAGAAATTGAAAGAATATGGAGCAAAGGCGGAACATTTTACAAGGTATACCGCGAAGATGTGGCCCAAATGTTGAAAGATGTTGATGGTTTCGTTAATTCTTATAATTTTGAGGATTGCGACAGCATGATTGATTATTTCCATGTAGATTTCTATTATTTCGATTGCAAGCCTGATCGTGAGTTTAAAATCGTTCCCAGGACCGCCAGAATTAAAGACCAGAAAACCACCGCACCAGCACCGCAGCCGGAAACATCGGAGCCAATCCAATCTGAAGAGTACGACATTACACCAAGCACCCACACCAAGACCGGCGCGAAAATATGGCTTGTTAAAATCAAAAGAACACTGTCAAGGGATGAATACTTGAAGGAGGCCAAGAAGATGGATACACTTGACGGCTATTATTCCAAATTTACTCATTCGTTCGTATTCAACTATGATCCAAGCGATAAACTCACAGCATAACGGCAGAGCCGATAAATTCGGCGGCAGGGTTCGACTCCCTGCATTGCTATTTCCAGTAAATCAATACTAATTAAGGAGGATTATTCTATGGTAACGACACCAGTTTTATTTTCAAGTGAGCATGTATGTGTAACTCGTTCTATAAGCTTCAAATTTGACGAATGTACGGCTTTCCGACTATGGGTGACAGATTGCCTCAATAGACATTTTAGCGGTGATTATGGGGATATTCCGGCTGAGGAAATCCAAATGAACAATGAAGCCGTCAAGGATAAGGATCAGATTATGAGTGTTTACCGCAATGGATCTGAATCGATCTGGATCATAACGGATCATGGGCATGAGGTAACAACTGTTTTATTTCCAAGTGAATATTAAGGAGAGATAGCGTGTCAGATCAAATCAAATTAGACGATTGCCCGGAGATTTTAAAAGCTGCCGTCAAGGCTGAATTAGCCAGGGTTGTTGAATATGACCCATACGCAAAGATTATATCATGTACGGCGCATAAGTCGCTAAATGGGGCAAATGCGACCTATGCAGCATATATTTTCTACACTAATGCATTTGTTGTTTTATCTTACATCGATGAGCCTAAATATTACGACATTGGAGTTATAAAGGATTCTGTTACAATCGGAGATATTAAAGAGATCATCAAGGCAGCTCCGGAACATTCCAAATAATCATCACCACCAAGGCGCTCGAAAGGGTGTCTTTTTATGTGTGAAAATAAATAATTTATATCCCTAAAACCACATTTATGACATAAAACCCCCTCCAGAATGATACTCCAATGATATAAAAATGATACTTTTATGACATCGCAAATGCCCGAAAATCAAGGGCTATGATATTAGTGTAGTATTTTTTCAATTTGCTATATATGTACGAATATATATTACACATATATCATGTGTTTTTATTTTCGCACGTAAGAATTTGAAAATGATTACACTAATATCATTCAACCTCTGGAAGCCTTGAAAATAGGGCATTTGATGGATGATATATTTTTTCAAATTATATCATTTTCATATCATTCAATATCATTGATTGGTAAAAGTTTAATAATCAGGTACAAAAATCTTTGTTGAGTAACCTAACCGAAGAACAACCCATTGACGGCAAAGTGTATATAAAATTTAGATGAGGTATATCAAGACATAGAACTTCTCGACTTATCAATTATTTGGTAACTTGCGTAATTTGGGATAGGTGATAATATATAGGTGTAACCTTGTATTTTGAGTTTTAAGGCAATTAGATAAGGAGTTGGTATAAATGGGTGACATGATAAATATAGATGAGGGATTAGACAATTTTGAGCAGCCTACAACCAAAGGAAAGCGCAATCGGGATAAGTCAACTTATGCGTTGTCGGGTAAGTCAAAGGATCTTGACAAGGAAGCCAAGAAAGCGGAGTTATTCAAGCGGTTGACCGAATTACATATGAAGCAGGGTGTTGCTAAATTTGATTCTGTTGATGAGATGCAGCTGTTAATCGAGCAGTATTTTGTGGATTGTGCGGAGTTTAGACTGAGGCCAACGATCAGAGGGCTTGCTATTGCTCTTGGTACTGTTTATGAGACATTAAATGGGTGGGAAAGAGGGGAAAGAGACGGACAACTCGGCTCTTCCTGTTCTGCAATAATAAAAAAAGCTAAGCAATTAATCGCTGAATATGACGAGATTATGGCGCTGGAGGGATACGATAATCCAATCCTGTTTATGTTCCGGGCAAAGAACTACTATGGGATGCAGGACAAGCAAGAGGTCGTTATCCAGGGTAATCAGTCGCTTGGGGAGTCACTCACAGCCGAAGAGATCGCAAAGCGTGTCGGTCTGCCTGATCCGGCTGAGCCTATAGATACCACTTGGAAAGAATAAATATGCATAAAACCATGCATAAATGAATAAATATAACGAATAATATTCAAAGGGTTTATAGTCAACCAATTACGAATAGTTGGTAAATGGCTACAAACCCTTATTTTATGCCTGTTGTAGCGATTACCATATAAAACTATTCAGAAAACACTTGTTTCACGAATAGTTGAAATATGCAAATAGAGATTATAAGCCAATGAGAGAACAGTAGCCCAATGCACCGGGGGTAGGGGTTATATAGAAACACTCCCGGGTGGGCATAGTCAGTCCCTGAGATTCCGAAAAATTTAAAAAAGCCTTATTCTAGTCTATCTACCAATTCTAAATTCCGCAAAAAACAAAAAAGACTTCTCTAATTTCACCCCTTTAATTTGGTACCTTAAAATTCCCAATTTGGTAACTTGCACTTTATGAAATTTATGATATACTATGTGCCGAGGTAGGGAGAAAATTACAAAATGTAGGGGTTAAAGGTGATATACGCCACAACTAACACAATATGTAGTGGTTAACCGAAAGCGTCAATGAGAGATTACTCATTTGACGGCAAAGGTTTTGAGGGAGGGTTATTATGCAGACTGTTTATGAACCGGCTGGAAAAGCCAAAGAATACGGAGAATTAGCATTAAACATTTACAGTGGATGTACACATGCTTGTACTTATTGCTACGCTCCAAATGTGCTTCATCGTGATAGAAACGAATTTCACCGGAATGTTATAGCTCGCCCAGGTATCGTTGATGCCGTCAAAGAGAGATTATACAAAGGCGATATCAAAGGTAAAGAGATTTTTCTCTGTTTCACCTGTGATCCATTTCCGATGGGGATTAATCATGCTCCAACATTTGAGATTATCCTGGCAATAAAAAATTCTGGAAGCCATGCAGCTATACTTACTAAGGGAAATCCCGATAAAAACCTATTTGATCTAATTGACAGTAATGATCGGTTCGGAGTGACGATATCGTGTTCGCTGGGCACATCGTCAGTAATTGAGCCAAGAGCTGCAACCGTATATGAAAGAACGCATAGCCTATATATGGCAAAGCAAAAAGGCATAAAAACCTTTGTATCGTGTGAGCCGGTTTACGAAAAGTCATTCATTTATGAAATGATTAAAACCGCCGATTATATCGATGAGTTCCGTATTGGTAAACTAAATTATCATCCAAGCGATATCAACTGGAAAGTATTCGGTAGAACTTGCGAAGAATTATGTAAGGAATATGGTCGCAACTACATGATAAAAGATGGACTGCGGAAGTGTATGGAGGGTTAATCATGTCCAACGAAAATCCTATTATAGACTACGAAAGAAGATACGAAGAACTCAAATTATTAACTGTTCGCAATCGTGAAAACACTGAAAAAACCATCGACAAACTCAATAAAGAAATTGACAGGCTTAAGCAAAGGAACAAAGAACTGGAAGATAAATTTTCTGCTATTGAGTCGATATTGGATAGGTTTGACTAATCCATTTGAAATCTCAGTGGGGTATGTTGAGGGAATTAATTTATAAAATGAATGGAGGCAAATTATGAAATACAGAAAGAAACCAGTAGTTATTGAAGCATTCAGAATTGGTTACGATGATTATCCGGAGTGGTTTGGTTTAGAAATGTATAGTGGTCGCAACATAATTCATGATGTTTATGAAGGTGCCGGATGTCTCATTGAAACGCTTGAAGGGCAAATGAAAGCCAATCATGGCGATTATATCATCAAAGGTGTAAAAGGCGAACTTTACCCATGCAAACCAGATGTGTTTGAGCAGACTTATGAACCGGAGGAACCATTCGATGCAAGTAAAACGGTTATCGGGCAAAGGTTAATTGCAGGATTTTTTGATTAATTAAGTCATATCCCCCATCAATATCTCAGGAAGCGCGAGAAGTTAAGTATCATGAACGGTCATGGTAACTGATGATAAGAGGGGTGTTGGTGGGGTTGATATATGGGAGGATGGATATGGGAAGTTTATTTGAAGTAAAAGGGCATAATCGCTTTAAAAATAACAAAGAAATGACAGTATCGGTTTATGGAGTTAGAACATCTGAGGAAAGTCCATATAAAGCTGAATTTTTAGTTTATTATAATGGACAATGGATATGGACAGAAGCAGAAAATTATACTCCGATAAATAATAAACACAGTTAAAATAACCAACGCGGAGTAGTAGCAGTCCGGTAGCTCGTCTGGCTCATAACCAGAAAGTCGTCAGTTCAAATCTGACCTCCGCAATCAGCTTCATCATTTTGTGTTCTCCTTTGTGGGTGAGAATCCCACGTTGTGTAGGTGGTCGGCACCCTTGACGGTTCGAGTCCGTCATACACGATTTCGGTTTACGGTCGCTATGAAAGATTTGGATTGCTTCGTTTTCACGATGTATGAAGTGTCTGGATGGGTGATTAACCGTTCATTGTTTTCGGTGTTCAAGTTTTCGTTAAAATTTAGCGATTAAAACCGAGTTGCATTGTCTGGTTGCTGAACAATTGATGCAGGACTGTAATGGAAGTTCGATTCTTCCAGGTGCATTACTTGAAATATTCCCTTGACAGCAACATAACGATAAACCCTAGAAAGATGGTGAAATATGATTAGAATACCTATCCCTGAGGAAGTCAAACAGAAATGTATTGAGATGTCTGAAGCCGGACGAACCCCAATCTACATATACGAAAATTATTATCGTGGCAAATCCAATATGAATTATGATACCTTCAGCCGGGCATTGAGAAAATGGAAACAGCGAATTAATGGAACTGAAACCAACACTCATAAACAATCTACCGTCAATGATGATGTTCCTCATACGAAATCCGTTGAGTATAAAGCTGACGGCTCCGCTACTTTCGAGGGGATTATTGAGCTGATGGAAGGTGAACCGATTACTCCGGAGATTATCATGGAGGCCCATAACCTGGATAGTGAGAAGTGGGATGTTGTTACATACAAAACGAATTTCTGGCAGGCTCAGCAAAAAGGCGGCGGTACTATGCTTCTCTATCAAAGCAAGATTACTGTCAAGCCTAAAGCCAAACAGGAAATCACATTCGAAGATATTGACCGTTATTTCGAAACCAAGGATTATTCGAAGGATAAACTGCCAATTGAGTGCTTGAATTATGACCCGGAAGGCGAAGTGCTTGAAATAAATTTAGCTGACCCTCATATTGGACTGCTTTCATATCGCAAGGAAACAGGCGAAGATTTTGACTTGAAAATTATCAAGAAAAGATATTTTATGTGCATCAACGATATTGTTGAACGATGCAAACACAAGAAGTTAAAAAAGGTTGTTTTCGTCAATTTAGGTGACGTTTTACACGCGGATAACAATAACCAGACCACGACAAACGGAACGTTTCAGCAGACAGATGGCAGACTTGAAAAAATAACTGAATGCGCAGAGGACATGCTCATTGACAGCATTGTTTTGCTTGGTAAATTAGCTCCGGTTGAAGTAGTTTACATATGTGGAAACCACGACCGATTAACAGGATACATGCTGATACGAAGCGTTATGAATGCTATGAGGAACGACCCGAATGTTACATTTGATATTTCCCCGAATCCAATTAAACATAAAATTTTTGGATGTACATTGGTTGTGTTTCATCATGGTGATTTACCAAAAAAGAACACTAATGACCTACCGATTAATTTTGCAAGAGAAGCAATATCGCAGACGAGGTTCACCGAAGTACATTGCGGACATTACCATAGTGAAGAAGTTAAGACAATTGGCGGTGTAAAGGTTAAATATTTACCCACAATAGCATCTTCTTCTTACTGGGAGAATCAGCAAGGCTACAAATCGGATAGAGCTATGGTTTGTTACTTATGGAACGAGAATGCCGGATTAAGAGAAACCTGGTATACGATGATATAGGAGGTAATTATATGTTAATGGATAGTGGAGCGGATCAATACAGACCAGAGAACCAAATGAAAATTTTAGACAGCGGAGCAAGAAGAAATTTCGATACTGGCGCAGTACGTGATATTGCAGAAGGAAAAGGCCGGATGGATCTCGTTCCCCTAGATGTGGTTGGGGAATTGATTGACAACGAAATACTCAAATTAATAAATAAATATGTACGACAAGGAAATGTTGTTGACTTATACGAAGCTTTGCACTTATTTGTATCTGGTGAGTTTCCCGATGAATATACAGCCATTATTGAACTCTCTAAGCATTATGAAGCCGGTTGTCAAAAATATGGCGATAGGAACTGGGAGAAAGGCATTCCACTTCACTGCTATATTGATAGTGGATGCAGACACTTAATGAAACATTATCGTGGAGATAAAGATGAGAACCACTATCTCGCATTCGTGTGGAACCTAACCTGTGCGATCTGGACTCATCGAAATAAACCGGAATTGATTGACCTTCCATTCAAGGAGGCTGTCAATGAATGATTATAAAATCTATGCCGTTGACGGTGACGGAACCCTATGGAAAAACGAATGGCCGGGAATCGGTAAGCCAAACAAGCGATTAATCAGATTTTGCAAACGTAAACAATCCAAAGGACATAAATTGATCCTCTGGACATGCAGATGTGGTGATAAACTCGTTGAAGCCGTCAAGTGGTGCGAACAACAAGGTTTAATCTTCGATGAAATTAATGATAACATTCAAGAAATGAATGACTTGTTTGGTACTAATTCAAGAAAAGTGTTTGCTAGTTACTATATTGATGACAAAAGTATTGGATTTTTTAAGATGCTGATCTGGAAATATTTTAGATAAGGAGACAGGCGTGTGACGGCAACTAAAGTAAATATCCTCGGAACCGAATATTCCATACATAAAAAGACATACGAAGAAGAACCATGTTTGAAAGAAAACCACTGGACCGGATTTTGCAATGGATTAACAAAAGAGATTGTCTTGCTTGATTTAAATAAAACGGATAATTGGAAAAAAGAAGACCAGAATACCAGGGATATTTGCGTGAAAGAGAGTCTCAGGCACGAAATAATCCATGCATTTCTGAATGAAAGCGGATTACAAGATAATGCCGGACAACCTTCAGGCGCATGGAGTAAAAACGAGGAAATGGTAGATTGGTTCGCTATTCAATCACCGAAGATTTTTAAGGTGTTTAGTGAGTTGGGGATTTTATAGGAGGGGTGATACAATGTACCAAGCAATCTATAAATGTAGATTATGCCGGAAGAAATATCGAATTGACATTACCGAGGATGAGAACTCCGGACTTGAAAATTCATCATTCAAAAACAGCGATTGTGCACGTATTCCGGACTGTACAATTCTTCATCGGTGCGGTAAAGGTAAGATTGGAGCTGCTAATCTGGTGGGGTTTAAGCGGGGAGATGATTAGATGATTAAATTAGATGATTTTCCTTCATATTGTCAGAACTGTTTTGAGATATCTCCAGAAGCAATAATACTTGATGTTACTTGCATGAGTGATACTGAGCCAAGGCTTATTACAACAATCACTTGCTCCACTATGGACAGATGTAGAAAAATGCTCGAACATCTTCAAAGGAAAGTCGGTGATTAGATGATTGATAAATTTCTTGAAAAGCATCGTTTTTTATTGTATTTAATTACCGTCATTATTTCTACTATCGCATGGAAGGTTATTGGTTTTGAAATTGTAGTTATAAGTCTGCTTGTACAATTATCGCTTAATGACTTTTGGAATGATATTGATGAAAAGAAGAAAATGGGCGGTGATGATAATGGGTGAAAAATCAGATGCAAAATTAATGTATTCCATTGACGGCAAGGAATTTAGGGAATTGATAGAAATTCCAAGTTTATCGGATACTGTGGAGCAAGCCGACATTCCCATTGATATGGATTGGTTTAGACATCCTCAAGAAATGACAATGTCGTTTACAAGTAAAATTAGCCAATTCACATTATGGAGTATATTCATGGACAAGGCGACGCTCATTAAATACTGTCAATCAATCCAATCAAATAATTGGCTACGGCGACATGGGTTGCCGATGAGAAGAAGGTTAAGGTGATGGGATGCAAGTTGTATATGATGATGTCACACAATCACTAATAGATTTTTATCAAGGTAGAATAAGCGACCATGTAACAAGCATAGAATCTCATCCAATAGAGGCTACAAGTATATGTCATTGTGAAAGACATAGGCAATTATATCCTCATTATCATCCTTTGTATGATAATCCAGAATATAAGGCTTTGTGCAAGCAACTTACAGATGTCTATTCAATGGCCGTTCCTAAATACATAATTTCTGTAGACGTATATAAAAATCTTGTCGGAAAGGTTGGTGCTACGCCATGACTCTGCTAGAATTTGCCGAAAAAACCTCACCAACCCCCTTGACGGCATGGCAACGTGAATTTCTATCGATGTATGAAAAGGCTGTCAAGAATGGTAAAGAGTTAATCTATATATCAGGAAGAATTACTGGCCGTAAGATGATCATGAATATTGTAAATCAGATGCACGAAATACGATGTCGAAAATGCGGAAAATTATTAGGAAAACTTCCACCGGATACACCTTATGAAATCGTTTGTTCAAAATGTAAAACCGTAAACATTAAATAAGACAGAGAGCCATCGAGCACCAGTTCTTAGAAAGGATTGGTGTTCTTTTTTATGATATCCCAACGAAATCAACAAATAATCGATAAATTGAAGAAGTCAGACCTAACCAACTATGACAACCTCTATCTGATTTTCCAGACCGCCAGAAACATTCTCACCGATGATGGGGATATCGAAGAGGCTATGAAGATTGCGGAGAATGTGAAGAGGATATCGCAATCACTTGTCAGCAGAGGATCGCAGTTTTTTGATTTATATAACAAATGTTTATTGCTTCGGGCCCCATATTTCTTCGATGATTATCTGCTATGTCTCGAAAAAGATCGTCAATACAAGGATATGTTCTATTTGCCGAAGCGTAGACACCTTTTGAAACATGGTTTGATACAAGCACTCCAAGACCTTGAAGATGACAAATTAGATATTGTCAGTATATCGATGCCACCTGGAACCCAAAAAACCACATTGGAAAAATTCTTCGCATCATGGGTTATAGGTAGACACCCTGACGATTACAGTTTGTTCTATTCTCATAGCGGTGACATTACTCGAATGTTTTACGATGGAATACTATCCATTACAACAGATCCGATTGAGTATAAATGGAATGAAATTTTTCCGAATGTGAAGCTTCAGGATACTAATGCTAAAACAGAAACCATCAACTTCAACAAATATAAACCTTTCGCAAATATTCAATGTAGTTCGGTTGGTGCTAAAAATGCCGGTAAAGTTCGATGTAATAGGTATTTATATTGTGATGACCTTATAGGTGGAATTGAAGAGGCTTTAAATAAAAACCGTCTTGATAAGCTATGGTCAATCTATGGTGTTGACGGCAAGCAAAGAAAAATGGATGGATGTAAGGAATTACATATAGCGACTAGGTGGTCAGTTCACGATATTATTGGTCGCATTCAAGGATTATATGATGGCAGTGAAAGAGTAAGGTTTATAGCTGTACCAGACATTGATCCAACTACGGGACAATCAAATTTTGATTATGAATATAATGGTTTTTCTGTTGAGTTCTATAACGACCAGGCTCTTTCAATGGATGATATATCGTACCGATGCCTATATAAAAACGAACCAATTGAACGTGAAGGATTACTTTACACAGAAGATGAACTCAGGCGATATCTTGAATTACCATTACATGAACCTGATGCAATCATCGGAATTTGCGACACCAAAAATGAAGGTTCAGACTTTATGTTTCTTCCGGCAATATATCAATACGGTGATGATTTCTACTGTGTGGACTGTGTATGTGATGATACGGCTGATTTTGGTATCCAGGAAGAAAATTGTGCAAATATCATCATAAAACACAACATGCAGCAGTGTCAATTCGAATCAAATAATGGTGGTAGCCGGGTAGCATATAACGTAAATACATTAGTCGAAAAGAAACATGGAAGATGCAATATCACATCCAAGGTAACCACATCAAATAAACAGACAAAAATTATTGTTAATGCCGACTGGGTAAAGAAACATGTAATATTCAAGGATAAATCTATGTATACGGCAAAAAGCCAATATGGAAAAATGATGGGATTTCTGCTGAGTTATTCCGTCAAGGGCAAGAACCCCACTGATGATATACCGGATGGTTTTGCGCAGCTTGCATTGTATGTGACTAATCCAACTACAGTAAAAGTAACCATGACAGACCGTAGTAAATTAGGATTTTAGGGGTGATTTACATGAGTACTATTTGGAGCACGGAAACATTCAAAGCAAAAATCAATGAAATTAATCCGAATATTGAGGTTTTAGGAGAGTATGCCAATGCTCATGTGAAAATTGAATGCAGATGTAAAATAGATGGTCATATTTGGAACCCAACTCCTACACATCTTCTGCACTCTGGCCGAGGATGTCCGAAGTGCAATGGCGGCGTTAGAAAAACTCACGAAGAGTTTATTCAACAAGTCAAAATTATAAACCCATTAATAGAGATTATTGGAATTTATCAGAGAGACAATGAAAAGATGTCTTTTAAGTGTTTGATTGACGGCACAATATGGGAAACCAAGCCCACTCACATCATACAAGGGCACGGATGCCCGAAATGCAATGAAAGTATTGGCAAAAAAACTGTAGTAACTTGCCTAAATAAAAACAATCTCATGTACATCCGAGAGTATCGTTTCAAAGACTGTAAAGATAAATATAATTTGCCGTTTGATTTTTACATACCAGATTTGGATACATGCATTGAGTATGATGGTACCCAGCATTTTAAAGCAAGGGATGTCTGGGGAGGCGAAGCCGCTCTTAAAGGTGTTAAGAGAAGAGATAAAATCAAAACTGATTATTGCAAATACAAGGGTATCAATCTAATTCGCATTCCATATACGGAAAAGAATATTGAACAGTATCTTCAAGATAAATTAGATGGGATACAAATAACTATGTCAAATCAAGCACAATTAGGATTTTAGGGGAGGGATAATACTATGACAAAAAAACAACTTGAACAATATCGTTTTATTGAAAAGCGAATTGCTTCGATTCAAAAAAAGATTGATAGATGTGAGGCTAATCGACCCGGAGTAGCATCGGGAAAGGTTAAGGGGTCATCCAGTAAATTTCCCTATTTGCCGACATTTTCAACGGTTGGGGCTCCAAATGGTCACGAAACCTATAAAAAATGGTCCGAACGGTTAAAAAACCATTATCAGGAATTAAGATATGCAAAGCAAGCTCTGGAAATGACATGGTTGGAAATTGATGAATTTATAGAATCAATCCCTGATGAGAGCACTAAGCTTATTTTTACATATTCATTCATTGAAGGGATGGATCAGCAGAAAATCGCCGATAAATTAGGTTTTGAACAAAGCACCATTTCCAAGCGAATATCATTATACCTTGAACGCTCAAATAATAATAATTAGGTATGCCATGAAGTTTCATACCATTCATATTTCAGTGTGATATAATAAAGACGATAAAATATATCAAAAAACGAACAAGCCCTCTCACTTATCCTCCCATCAATAGACCGCTTACGAACCCCCCCTCATTCGTAGGCGGTCATTTTTATGTGGCAGAGGATGAATTAATATATAAAGGTCAGGTGATTTTATGGCAGCGCATTATGATTTTCATTGCCAGAAATGCAATCGGCTCCTTGGAAAAGTAAAAGGTGATTCCGAAATCACTTGTCCAAGTTGCGGAGGCATTAACCAATTAAAATATTCAACTAAATCTATCACATATACATCGAGATTGCGGAAGCAGTCCGAACGAGCATCGTCAAGCGGTACAGTATTCCATTGACGGTGTTTTTTATTTTTATTAATAATCCCAAGGCGGTGATACCATGCGATTTACTGGAAGAAGGCAAATATTTTCTGATCATGCCGAAGTAACAATAGATAACATCCACGATATTCTTAGCGAATCCATGGCATATCATATGGAAAACGTAATGGCCATTAAATACCTTCAGGATTATGCGAAGGGTATTCAGCCAATTCTTGATAGAGTTAAACCTATTCGAGAGGATATCAACATTAAGACTGTATTTAATCGTGCTGCTCAGGTTGTGGATTTTAAACTTAAATACGAGTTTGGTTCTCCAATAACTTTTGTTCAGCGGTCAAGAGAAGATGCTGATACAGCCAATATCAACGATAAGGGCGTAGCAAAACTTAATGAGATGCTGAACTACTCCAAGAAACCATCTGTTGATTTACAAATTGCTAAGAATTTCAAGACTTGCGGTGTTGGATATAGATTGATTGAGCCAAGCAAAAACCCGTTATCATTATTTAAGTTGGCATCACTTAATCCAATGACTAGCTTTGTGGTATATAAAAATGATGCCTACAGAGAGCCATTACTAGGTGTTACATACTTCCAAAATCGCATGGGAGATACCAAATACACATGTTATTCTGT
The DNA here is from genome assembly GCA_023411215.1 of Bacillota bacterium. Taxonomy (GTDB): domain Bacteria; phylum Bacillota; class Clostridia; order Lachnospirales; family Lachnospiraceae; genus Mobilitalea. The sequence goes on from JAEYOY010000072.1 coordinate 19,894, forward strand.
GGATACTATTTATGAAATATCATCCACGTTTGGCACAGGGTACAATGGGCTACCAAAAACCTATCCTAATATCCCTGGTCAAATTCCGATTATTGAGTATGTCAATGATTATGATCGCATGTCAGCATTTGAAAAGGTTATGTCACAAATTGATGCGTTGAATATTACTAACTCTGATCGGATGAATGATATTGCTCAGCATGTTCAGAGTATCTTATGGATGAATAATTGTGAGTTGGATGACGGCCAAGAAATAAAACCGAATGGAGTTATTCAGACGAAATCTCCACAAGGAATACAGGCGAATATACAATTCCTTGAGAATGTTCTAAATCAATCCGAGGTTCAAACTCTAGTTGATTACATAAATGATCAAATAGATATTATTGCTAATGTTCCGGGAAGACAAGAAACCGGAGGAGGTAGCACAGGCTCAGCAATGAACCTGTCAAATGGATGGCAAGCAGCTGAAACAGATGCAAAAGGCTCAGAAATTATCTTCTCTGAAGGTGAACAAAGGATGCTTGATGTGATTGATGGAATTATCCAGAATAGTGATAATGCGCCTGAAGAGTTAACTTCTTTGAAAATGTCCGATGTAGAACCTAAGTTCTCACGGAATAAGACTTATGATCTATCCACTAAATGTAGCTCATTGGTAGCATTGCTTAATGCTGGTGTTGATGGACTGATTGCCTTTACTGTTGTAGGACTATTTACCGACCCTCAGCTTGCATGGGAAAATTCCAAGGCTACAGTTGAAGAACTGCGGAAATCCAAAGGAAAGCTATCTCAATCCGATGGACAGGACATAGTTCGCAGTAACACAGCACAACAACCCTCTAAGGTTTCTAATGTGGACGAGGGAGTATAAAGTTTCAAAGGTTTATCAGAAGTCTACGAAACATGTAGGCTTCTTTTTTATACCGACCAGAGAAGGTCGTAACAATTCACAGATACGGCTAGAGAAAGCCAAAATCACAAATCAATTAGTAATACTGAGAGAACAGTAAACGCAGAAAGTGAGGAATTATCATGGCAGATTTAAAAACTTTACTGGGTGATGCCTACAAGGAAGGCATGACAACCGAGGAAATTGGCGCAGCATTGGCGGATAAGGATTTTGTTGATAGGAGTGTGCTTGACGGTTATGTACCGAAATCAACCTTTGACAAAACAGCATCTGAGGCAGCTGATTACAAGAAAAAGTGGAAAGCCACCCAAACAGAAGCCGAGCAGGCAGCACAGGCAGAAGCCGAGAGACAGGCTCAGATCGAAGAAGAGTTAAAAGGTCTACGCAAGACCACCAAGGTATCTGAGTTCGAGAAGAATTACCTTAAGCTTGGCTATGATGCTGAAACTGCTTCAAAGATTGCAGAAGCCACCTTTGACGGCGATATGGATACTGTTTTTAGTTTGCAAGGTAAATTCCTTGAAAACAAGCAGAAGGCTCTTAAAGCGGAGATTATGAAAAACACTCCCGGAGCGGCTTCTGGAAACCAAACAGATATCGACTTTAATAAACAAATACAGGAGGCTCAGGCCGCTGGTGATTATGTCCGTGTATCGGCATTATTACGTCAGCAAGCAATGACCTCCACCAAATAATAGGAGGAAATAATTATGGCAGATAATGTAGTAATGAGTTTCGCAGCACCCAACTATTCTGGGATGCTTTTCAACAAAGGCAACACTAAGACCCCGTTCTCTGCAATGATCGGCGGCAGACCGAAGGTTACAAATCATGTTGAGTTCACAACCGGTCAGTATTACACAACTGGCGGTGGTGCACAGCCTGGAATCAGTGAGTCTGCTTCCTTGACGGCACCCGAAGCAACATTTATTACTCGATCTCAAATGAGTAATGTAACTCAGATTTTCCAAGAGTCTGTATATATCTCCTACGGAAAACAGTCCAACATGGGAACAATGGCAGGCTTAAATATTGCTGGTCAGCAGGGTAATCCGGTTGATGAACTTGATTTCCAGATCGTTGCTCGTATGCAGAAGATTGCAGCCGATATCGAGTATACTTTCCTTCGTGGTACATACAACAAGGCTACGACTGACTCCGAGATCAATAAGACTCGTGGTTTAATCACTGCAATTTCAACCAACGTCGAGACAATGGGTAGCAAGCCTCTTACATATTGGGCGGTTGCTAAGTTAATGAAGGCTATTCATGATGGCAATGCACCTACTGACAATCTTGTACTTGGTGTTGATGCAACTACTCTGTTGCAGCTTAACTTCGATGCACAGGCTAACAAACTGACAATCGTACCCAACGCAAGAAATATCAATGGTATTTCTGTTGATGTGGTTATTACTCCGCTTGGTGCTGTTGCAGTAAGGTTGTTAGAGTACATGCCAGCCGGAACAGCAATCCTATTTGACCCTTCCGTTATGAGTCCGGTATATCAGCCTACACCTGGCAAGGGCAATTTCTTCCTCGAGGAACTTGCTAAGACTGGTGCTGGTACGAAGTATCAGATATTCGGTCAGGTTGGTTTGGATCATGGTCCAGAGTGGTATTCTGCTAAGTTTACTGGTATTTCCACTGAGTTGCCGTCCGGTAATCCTACTCAGACTGTTATCGTGGGTAACACCACAACCAATCCTATTCCTACTCAGGCAGTAGAGGGGGAATAGAAGGCTATAGCTCACAGAGTGTTAGTTCAGTTAATTACACGGCTGACGACCTTAACAGCATGACAATTGCTCAGATTAAGGCGTTAGCCGTTGAACTTGGCTATAGCATTACTAAGACGCTCAAAGCTGATATCATAGTTGAGTTTTTAGCTCAGCAGAACATATAACTTATGGAGGTAATGGGGATGGCAGCAATAACTCTGGAAAATCTAAAAACTTATTTGAATAACGATGAATCCGAGAATGGTCTGCTATCCCTGTTGCTTGGTCAAGCAGAGAATAAGGTACTGAATAAGCGATATCCATTCGGGTATACGGAGGAACAAGAAGCGGCAGCATTAACCAAATATTCCGATATTGTGCTTGACATTACTGTATATCTCTATAATAAGCGCGGCGCTGAAGGTCAGACCGGACATTCCGAGAACGGCATTAATCGTTCATACGAAAAAGCCGGGATTCCAGATAGCTTTGTATCTGATATTGTTCCGGTAGCTAAAACTCGAACAACCTATGTTGTGACTCCCGAGGATGGTGAGGTTGTATGAGAAGTTTAGAGATAAATAAAATCCAAATTTATTATGCGCTCTATCTTGGCAAACAACCTATCCTTGACAGCGAAGGGAATGAAACCGGAGAGTATACAAGTGGTTATGGATTACCTATGAAAACTCGTATTCGTGTATCGCCAAACAAAGGCGAAACCAATTCTCAATTTTTCGGTGCGTCACTTGATTATGATAGCACAATGGTTACGAATGATAATCTTCCAATTGATGAATTTAGCGTCTTATGGGTAAATAATACACCAGAACTTGTTGACGGCTCTTATCCCATTGACAGCGAAGGTAACCAAATAACCGGTCACACACATTCTGTTGTTAGAGTGGCGAAGGATATTAATGTGGTTCAATATGCAATAAAGAAGGTGAATTGATGATTACAGTAGGAGCTATGCAAGGTTGGCAATGTCCAGTATGTGGCAGAGTTTTAGCACCATTCATGACACAATGTCCATGTATGGGAAATTTGCCGTCAACGACTACCACATCCACTAATGGAACGACAATTACTCTTGACGGCAAGGAAATCGCAGAGTCTATACAGAAATACATGCGTGGAGAAGTTACCACTTGTAGTTCGGCGGTGATGTAAATGCCTAAGAAAATTTCCTTCGGTTTATCCGTCTCCGAAATAAATAATGCAGTCAAGGAACTCCGTCAATATCAAGCCGAGGTCAACCGAAAATGTCAATTCTTAGCTCAAAGACTTGCTGAACATGGTGTATTTTTGGCTCAATTGAAAATAGCTGAGTATGATGCAATTTACACTGCAGAGCTACTTAATAGTATAAAATATGAGCGTGGCGCGGTAATTCAAAGCGGTGCTTCATGGATAATCTACACTGATTGCCCTCATGCAGCATGGGTTGAGTTTGGAACAGGTATTGTAGGGTCACAGAACCCTCATCCAGATACATCATTGGTCAATTGGAGATATGATGTTAACTCCCATGGAGAAGCCGGATGGTTCTACTTCAATTCCATTGACGGCAAATGGCACTGGACTAAGGGAATGCAATCCAGACCGTTCATGTTTGAGACTGGACAAGAGTTACATAAGTTGGTTTCCAAGATCGCCAAGGAGGTGTTTGGTTCGTGATTGACCGTTCTAATTATTTATTTACCCAAATCAAAAACCTCTATACCGAGACTCAACTTCCAGAGGCGTCACAAACTTATCAAGATACCCCTCCTAAATTCCCAGCAATGTTTTTCAATCAACTTGGCAATGAGTCCACCGCAGACGATTTAAGTAACAACGAGAATGCCGTCAATACAACTGTTGAGATTACCTTCTGTGCAACCGGCGCAACAAGGCTGTCTACTTGCAAAAACCTCATGTCTACAGCAGACACAAAAATGCGTTCCATGGGATTTAGACGAGTGTTTGGACCGCAACAAATAACCAATGTAGCAGACACAGCAATTTGCCGATTAGTAGCGAGGTTCAACAGAGTTATTGGAGCCAATGACACCCTTTGACGGCAGAATTTAATTCAATATAACTATTAACCCAAGTACTCGGAAAAGTCCGGGTACTATTTTTATACTCCAAAGGAGGATTAACCTATGGCTATTTCCAGTTACAACGCAAGGCTTATGAAGGGTACTGCTGGTACTCCAATGACATGGGCAAAATTGCTTGATGTTAAGACAACCCCTCAATTGGGTGGCGCACCTGAATTACTTGAAACCACTACATTGTCTGATAATATGCAGACATACATAAATGGTATTCAGGCATCTGAGGCAATGACGTTCACAGCCAATTATGATGATGAGCAATACGACACCTTGAAACTCCTGGAAAATACCACTGTGGATTATGCTGTTTGGTTTGGTAATTCCGGTGATGGTGCGGATGGTAAGTATAAGTTCAAGGGGCAACTCTCTGTATTCATTAACGAGACTTCTGTGAATTCTGTTGTTGAAATGACAGTCACTATTGCTCCTTCAACCGTTATCACGAAGGATGCAGCATAAGCAACGAAGCAATCACGGGGTAGATAATTGGTCTACCCCTATTATTTTGAAATTAATGGAGGATAAGATTATGAGTATGGTAAGAATCAATAATAAAAATTATGAAGTACCCGAGTTAAGTTTTGCACATTCAAAGAGACTTGAACAGTACGGCGTTCCGTTGAGACGGTTGATCGACCCTGATTTAATGTTTACCATTGTCAGTGCATTTGTGGCGATCGTGACCGGAACTATCCCGGCAGAGGCTGATTATTTGATGGAACAGCATGTTTTAGGCGGCGGTAACATCGAGGATATCTACGAGGCATATATCAAGGCCATTACTGACAGCCATTTTTTCAAGAAACTCCTGGAGACACAGGAGACAAAAATCAAAGTAACGAGAGCAACCAAGGCAACGAAAGAGACGACTCAGAACGAATAGCTCCACCTGAAACATTCACGGAGGCGATTGATCGAATATGGCTTCCGGCTGCAATGCGGTATGGGATTCCCATGGTTGAATTTTGGAATTTTTATAATCCGAAATATATGGAGATTAGACAGAAGGAATACGTATCGGAAATTAAATCTAAATATGATTTTGCTGACTTCCAAGCATGGAAGAATGGTGAATATATAATATCTGCTATCCAAAAAGCTCTTGACCCGAAGAAAGCCAAGTATCCCGAAAGCCCTTATAGTATAGATAAGTCAGAAACCGCACAATCTCAACCAGGAATCCAAGCTCGAAAGTTTGAGGATTGGGCGAACTCATTTAATAGAAATTTTGAAAGTAAACAGATCAGCAAGGCACCTGAATAATTTTGGGTGCCTTGTTTTTTAATGCGAACAAATGTGTCAGGTGTGACACTTCCTATAAAATTATTCCTGAAAGGTTGGTGTGAATATGGCAGATGGAACTATCGACCGCCTTGAAATACAAGTCCAAACTCAAGCACAAAAAGCGAACACTGACCTTGATAAGCTTGTTGGCAAACTCGAAAGAATGTCAGGTTCGCTCAACCGCCTTGATGCCGGAGGACTGAAAAACTTAGCAAATGGTGTTGATACACTGGGACGATCAGTGCAAAACATGAGTACCGTCAAGACTAGTGATTTTACCAGACTTGCCAAGAATATCGAAAAACTCGGCAACATAAATCAAGTCGGAATAAATAATACCGCCAATGCGCTCAGGCAGATATCATCCGCTTTGACGGCAACAAGCGGAATGTCTGGGAACGTACAACAGTTATCCGATTTAGCGAACGGTATTTCACGGTTAGGCTATAAATCCGTCACGAATGCAATTACCAACCTTCCTTTACTAGCCCAAGGTATGCGAAATTTCATGCAGACTCTTTCCACTGCTCCCCAAGTATCCGCTAACCTTATTCAGATGACTAATGCAATGGCTAATTTAGCTGCACAGGGATCTAAATATAGTTCAACGATAAAATCCATTTCGAGCGCAACAAACACCCTTACAAGGACACATAATGCAGCGTATAAGTCCAATGTGAACTTCTTCGCAAGTCTCAGTAAAATAGCCATTGGTTATTATATGATTCGTCGTGCTATCAGGGCGACATTTGAGCCTATTTCTAAATCCATGAACCTCGGAGAAACAATCAACCTTTTCCAGACTTCATTTAAAAAGATCGGAATGGAGGCTGCTGAAGAAAGTGGTTTTGAATGGGGCTCAGAGGCAGCGGATGCCTATGCCATAAGTTTTCTTGATAAGGCACAAAAATTTAATGACAAAATAACCGATGCTTTGTCTCTTGACCCTAACACAACAATGAAATATCAAGCGGTGTTTGGTCAGATGGCAAATGCGTTCGGATTGGCTACGAAATCCGTAACTAATCTATCTCAATCCTTCACTATGTTAGGGTTAGATATATCATCATTCTTCAATACTGGTGTGGAAGAGGCTATGGTGAAGTTAAGAGCTGGTCTGGCCGGAGAAACTGAACCGTTACGTGCGCTTGGTGTTGATATAACCGAAACAACCCTCAAAATGACCGCATTGAAATATGGCATAGAGGATTCAATTGATAAAATGAGCCAAGCTGCCAAAACACAGTTGAGATGGCTTGCGATCATGGAACAGACTGAAACTGTATTCGGAGATATGGCTAAAACCATTGACAGCCCTGCTAACCAAACTAGAATTTTGCAACAGCAAATGGAAAACCTTTCGAGGTCAATTGGTAGCATCTTTCTGCCGATTATCCAAACGGTCCTTCCGTATGTTAATGCTTTCTTTATTGCACTTAGGAGGATTGCAGACACAATTGCTGGAGCTATGGGATACGAACTGCCGGATTATAAAGGATCAGATATCTATCAGGATGTTACCGGGGATATTGAAGGCATTGGCGATAGTTCTGACAATACCACGAAATCTGTTAATAAATTAAAGAAGGCACTCGCTAGTTTTGATGAATTAAATATTTTGGGAAGTGGCAAGGCTAAGGGAATTAATTTAGGCAGTGGCTATTCTGAGCTGGATGATGCGATTAGCGCAAAAACCGATTCGTATATGGCTAAGTTTAATGCTGAATTAGCTAATATGGGTAATAAAGCCGAGGAATTAGCCGATAAAATTCAACCTAAACTTCAAGCGGTTATTGATACAATAGATAAATTTTCTCCCGCTTTTAAAGGATTAGCAGCTGGATTCGTAGCTTATAAAGTTGTTGGATTATTTAAAGGTCTTGCCACTGCATTAACAGCACTAGGACCAACAGGAATCGCCGTTGTTGCCATTGTCGGTGGTTTAGTTGCGGTTTACGAAGCCATTAAAAAGCACAATGAGAATCTCAAAAAAGAAGATTTGGCAAGCCGATTCGGTGAAATCAAAATATCACTTGAAGAAATAGACGAAATAGCAACCACTTTAACCACTAGTACTTATTCCGCTAAAATTGATGTCTATATAACTGAAAAGCAGAAATTAAGCGAATTACAGACTAGCATTGAAACAAGCCTTTCCACGCTTCAGAAATTAAATTGGAAATTATCTGTTGGTATAGAACTAACTCCAGAAGAAGTTGCCACATATGGAGAAACTATCAAGAAGTTTATTGCAGATTCCGAAGCGTACATAGAGCAACAGCAATATGTTACCCATCTTGCTGTAGAAGCAGTTATACAGGACGCTAATTTCAAACAGGAGATTTCCGGATTAGTAGACAAGTATTTTGACGGCTCAAAGGGTGAAATGGCTAGACTTGGTAAACAGCTCAGATCCGAGATGGACAATGCTCTTGCTGATGGTATCATTGATGCTAATGAGCAGAAAGTCATTGATAATCTCGTTAAGGAAATCACTGAAATACAGGAGCGAGTTGCCGACGCAGAGTTTGTAGCAAAACTACAGACACTTACACTTGAAGGCGATCTTGATGCTGAATCATATAAAAAGCTTATACAGGAGATTCAGGAAAAAATTGATGAAAGAAGCAAAGGTGCTGATGGAGCAGCACAGCAACTTCTTACAGTTGTAAATGCTCAGTATCAGTTAGACATGAAGAACGCAACAACTGAAGCACAAAGGGCTGAGATAAAAAAGAAATATGATGCTGACGTACAAAAGATATCTGACAACTTAGCTCAGACCAAGATAAGTATTTCTGAAGTTGGTATGAAGTTTGCATATGACCAGATTAAAGAACACTGGAAACCAGAAATGGATAAATTCAGCACAAACACTACCGAAACCGTAAAAACTGTATTTCAGGGTGTAATGGATGACGGAATGATGGGTGTTGACCCGTCTGGTACGCTTAATACCTTTTTCACAAGAACTCTTGATGCGTTTAATAAATCTGCAAAAGACAGTGGTATGGATAAGGCAGCTCGAAGCAATCTTGAGGATTTCCTTAAAGAGTTAGAGCCTACATCAGAAGATAATAAAAAATTAGCCGACCAGTATATTGCTACAGGCCAGGCACTTCCACAGGCTTTATCAGACCAATTAACAGATGAGGCTATGCTAAAAGCATTAGCTGGTGATGTTGACGGCATATGGTTTGTGGTAGGTCAGCAGATGGCTGATAGTCCTGAAATCATTAAGATGATTAAGAATGGAGAATTAAATGCTCAAAACCTTGATGATAGTATTATTAAGGGGTTAAAGAGTAAAATTCCTGATCTTAAACTTGCAGGCGATAAATTAATTACCGAGACTGACGGTGCGATAAGGAAAGCCGCCAAGAACTCCGCAGATAACAACATAACCGGATATGTCGGTGGAATGATCGTTGTAGCTAAGAATGCATTTGAGAAGGATACCACTACAAAGAAAGCGGTTGAGTCATGGCTTAACGGGATAAGTAATACGATTAAGACCTTTAAATTACCCACCATGGAAGTCAATATCGGTATGAATACGTCGGCCCTTGAAGCATTTTACAGAGGTACACAAGCGGCAGGGATTACTATAGAGGGGAGAGCTAGCGGCGGTTACGTTAATGACGGTCAGATATTTGCGGCTCGTGAAAACGGTATCCCTGAAATGATTGGGCGTATCGGTAATCGTACAGCGGTTGCTAATAACGATCAGATAACTGAAGGAATTGCTTCTGCTGTCAAGGGTGCATTGATTGAGGTTATGGTTCCGATTATGTCCGCTATGGGAAATTCAGGTGGTGGACAGATAATCGAAAACATCCTTAATATTGATGGCGACACCATTTATCACGCTTACAACCGTGCTAAACGAGCTAACGATGCACGTTTTAACCCCATAAGAGTCTAAGGAGGTTGATGTTTTGTGATATACAAAGTTAACGGACAAGCACTTAAAACACCAGCCTCCTGTACATGGGGGCTGTATTATGTTTCAAGCGAAGATAGTGGACGCGATATTGCATTAGATGCGAAAATGCATATTGATACTTTGGCTACTAAAAGGAAGCTTAGCGGCGTAACATGGACTAATATTACAAACACCGAAGCAACCCAAATACTACAATTGGTTCACGCCAAACGAATGATGACGTTGGAATACGATGATTTACTAAGTGGTCACAAGGAAACCCGAACATTCTACATATCTGACCCATCTGCTCAGATTTATCGGTGGAGTGTAGGAATGAAAATTATTGCGGTATTGGGTTTTGATTTTATTGAACAGTAGAGGGGTGAACTCATGATTAACGTATCGAATGAATACAAGCAGATCATATCCGGCGATAACCGAGAGTTTTATCCTGTATCTGAGATCACTCTCCTTGACGGCACGGTTTTGAATTTGGATAAATCCAGGATTACATCAATGAAGGGCGAGGATGCTGTCAGTCAAATAGGTCAATTTACTATTGGAGCGGCGATCATTAATAAACTAACACTCGGTATCAACAATATGGATGATGCATATTCGGATTATGACTTTACCGGAGCTGTCATTCGTCCAAGTGTTGGTTTGCAGTTGTCAGAAACTATTGAAACACTCCCCAAGGGTGTGTTTACCGCTGATGATCCAAGGAATCGGAGTTCAGTTATTTCTTTGTTGGCACTCGATAATATGACGAGGTTCGATAAACCCTTTAAGGATGTGGTCCAGTCCTTCCCATGTGAAGCTGGAATTTTACTTGACACAGTATGTATTCATTGTGGGGTTATGTTAGCAACCTCGGTATTCCCGAAAAGTGATTACATAATCCAAAATCGCCCGGAAGATGATGCTATCAATTGTAGAGAAGTAGTTTCGTGGATTGCTCAACTGGGTGGAAATTTCGCAAGGTGTAATACTGCTGGATCCCTTGAAATCAAATGGTATGATTTTGAAGCATTTGAAAGTAATTTAATTGATGGCGGAGCTTTTGATAACTCTACACCATATTCAACCGGAGATAATGTCGATGGTGGAGATTTTACCGACTACAACACAGGGGATGTAGCTGATGGCGGTAATTTCGTTGATATGGATAAATATCATAACATATATGCGATAAATAGTCTAAGCACCTCAACTGATGATGTGGTGATTACCGGAATATCCGTTACTGACAGCTCAGACACGCCTAATACAGTGTTATTTGGTGAGAGTGGCTATGTAATATCAATCGAGGGTAATAAACTTATCCAGAGCCAATCTGAAGCGGAAGAAATAGCTAGCTTTGTTGGTGCTAAGATTGTAGGTATGAGATTTCGACCCATGGAAACGAGGGTCAGGAGTGACTTTTCAAGAGAAGCAGGGGATATCGCCTATATACATGATCGCAAGGGGAATACATACCAGACCCTGCTGTCAAGGGTGTCGTGGGGGGTTCATCAAAACGATGCAATTTCATGTGATGCAGAACCACCGGCACGGAATAGTTCAACAAGGTATTCCATTACTACTAAAGCGGTTGTTGAAGCCAGAAAAACCATGGACATCAAGTTGACGGCATATGATCTGATGGTACAACAGTTGAATAATTTAGTTGCACATTCCTTTGGTGTTTATAAGACCGAAGAAATCCTTCCGGATGGATCAGTGATTTATTACATGCATGATAAACCTACGATTGCAGAATCTCTGAAGGTTTGGAAGCAGACCGCTGATGCTTTTGCAGTTAGTACGGATGGCGGAGCCACCTTCACAGCGGGATTCGATGCGGAAGGTAATGCGGTCTTTAATGTATTATCAGCAATCGGTATTAATGTTGAATGGCTCAAAGGAAAGTATCTGATGTCAAATGATGGAGCGACACTGATTGATCTTGATTATGGCGTGGCGAACGAGGACAACATAAGCGAATCTGAAAATATACAGAGTGGTTTTCCTCTTGAAATGAAGTTCTATATTGGTGATACCGTTTCAAAAATTAATAAGGTAATGTTGCAATACGTCCAGAAGAAATTCAGGACATACTCAAATGGTGTAAGTAGTGGCGGTGGATCAATTGTTTCGAGTAGTAGTGGTGGTTCAATAAATACCACATTGCCATATAGCGCAACAGGAACAACATATGTTAACCCAACCGGGACCACTATAAACACAACAAGCTCTTCTAATCCAACGGGTTCGACCAATACCATGAATCCACCCGCAGGAACACCGCACTCCCATACATTTGAACTGCCTTATCACGGGCACGGGGCAGCATTGCCTCAACATACGCATAACTTTCCGCTCGATCACCAACATATCATTGCTACAGGTTCTCACGCTCACACAGTTAACATTCCTGACCACACGCACCCTCTAAATTTTGGGATAATGGAGCAGGCGATTTCAAATTATGGGCTTACTGTTTATGTTGATGGCACGTTAAGACGAACAATAGCTGATAATGCGGATAATGCTCAGGGTATAATTGACTTGACGGAATACATTACAACCCCGGGATGGCACACGATAGAAATAAGGAGTTCCACTTTAAAACGGATCTCGGCACAGATAAATATAAAATCCTACATAAGGAGTTAGTTGATACTAGCTCCTTTTATTATTAGCCAGAAGGAGTTGATTACATGGCAATCAGAGTAAGGCGAGGCAATAAAGAAGATTTTGATCCGAATAAAATGCTTTCTGGTGAATTTGGCATTGCGGTTGATAGCAAAGAGGCATTTATTTGCTTTGCGCCGGGTGATACAAAGAAGATGTCTACCTATGAGGATATGGCAAAGGACATTGAAGAAGTAACCAGCGAAATACAGGAGCAGTTCACAGCCGAAATAACACAAAAAATATCTGATGCAGAAGACGCCATCACATCTGCTACTAACGCTACCACCGCAGCAGAAGAAGTAATCGCAGATGCTTTGACAGCAATATCGGCGGCTAACACGGCAGCTGACACCGCAAACACCATGGCTGTACATGCTCAGTCAGCGGCAGATGATGCGAGTGCAGCGGCAGACGAAGCAAACGATGTAGCGTTGTTGTTGGAAGCCTATACGCTCCGTATACCAAAACCAGCGGTAACATACTATACTGATTTAGGTACAACCTACCCAAGCCCCGAAAACGGTTGGACCGTTACAGTAACCGATGAAATGGTGAGTTATCGTTATGATGGATTTATCGGGCAGTGGATTAATATAGGTTACATATCCAATGTGGATATTGCGACAAATTCCACACCAGGTATTGTTAAAGGCGGTGGAAACGTCACGATTTCTATTGATGGAGAATTGAATGTTGATCTGTCTGAAATCGAGGATAACATCGACAATATAAACAACGTTAGAAATGCGACCATCACAACGTCATGGGTAGGAGCAACCGCTCCATACACCCAAGAAATAGCATTAATAGGCATTACTGATAGTGATCAACCGATAATTGATATTGTCCCCACCACTCAAGCACAGATCGACGAATGGAATAAGATAAGCAGAATTACTACCGATGCGGACAAGCTAATCGTCACATGCTTTGTGGACAAGCCAACAGTTTCTATCCCGATACTGATTAAGGGGGTGTAAGCATGGGCGAATGTTTTTTAGTTAGACGAGGCGGAGGAAATAACACATCTGATGCCACAATTACACCATCAAAAGTATTAGAGGGTGAAATTGGTTACGGTAAAGATGGTAAGGTTATTGGTGCTATTCCGATTAAATCAGCACAAATCTACACCCCAAGCACAGCAGATCAGATTATTTCAGCAGAACAGTATCTAGGTGGAGCGCAGACTATTAAGGGTGATGCAAATCTCATACCGGCTAATATACCAAAAGGTATGACGATATTTGATATTACAGGTGAGATGGAATCCAGTACCGAAATCACAGGACAAGGCGAAGCATCTGGTATTTGCTATGAAGCGATATCCAAAGGTAATTTATTAACCACAAGAAGATATTTTGGATTTGGAACACCAGTACAGATAGCTAACCCAAGTGTACTCCCTGGAAACACTGCAAGATGTGTAGATTACACTTCTGATGGAATATATATGGCTGTTGGATATCAAGTTGTATCTCCTTATCTTAATATCTATAAATGGGATGGTAGTGCTTACATAAAATTAGCTAATCCTACTGGAGGGCTTCCTTCTGGTGCTGTCTATGGTGTTGCATTCAGTCCGGACAAAGAACACTTGGCTGTCGCAATGATGGGATCTCCGTATTTTGCAATCTATAAACGAAATGGTGATGTCTTTACTAAGTTAGCTAATCCTAGTGTTATGCCAACATCTGATTGTTATAGTGTAAAGTATAGCCCAGATGGTCTTTATCTATTTGTTGGGTGTCTTTCAACTCCGTATATTAACATATATAAGAGGAGCGGTGACACATACACTAAGCTAGCAAACCCTAGCACATTGCCAACGGGGCAAGTAAATGACATAGTGTCTAGCCCAGATATGATTCATCTATTCGTTGCACATAGAACGACTCCGTTTTTTACAATATATAAACGTAACGTAGATGTTTTCTCTAAATTAGCCAACCCTGGTGTGCTACCAACTTCTGATGGAAGCGGAGTAGACATTACTAATGACGGAAGTCTTGTGGCTATTAGTCAAAATAATACACGCTATGTTCTTATATATACTAAAAGCGGAGATGTGATTACTAAACTACCTGATACAATTATGTTACCAGGAAGTGGTAGCTATAGTTGTGTAAGGTTTAGCGGTGATGATAAATACATAATAACAACGCATTCAGCTACTCCGTTCTTGACCATCTACAGGAGAGAAGGTACTGACTTTATTAAAGAAGATGGACCAAGCGTTTTACCACCTGGCAATGCACTGTTTGCTGCTTATAACCCAATACAGCCTCATTTAGCCGTAGTAGGTGTTAATGAACCTTACATCACGATTTACAAAGCAGACATACTAGGTGATTATCTACATAAATATTTAGGATTCACAGACTTTTATTACAAAAACTATATCAACTTTGGTTATGCAAATGAAGATGGAATCATTGATGATGTCATTGACATAACTACTTTACCAATGAAATAAGGAGGGAATCATTATGAAATTTTACTTACAGGTTAGAGAGGACGGTATTATAACCGATGCCATTGATTACCAATATAGTGATTACATTGAGCATGAAGCAGACAGTCTGCCTATAGGTGTTCATGGCGGTTGGTATAAACTTGAGAATGGTGTTATTGTGGAACACCCTGAGTTAAGACCATTCAATGAGGCTAACGAATTAATTCAGTTCATGAGGGAACAGCTAGCTATGCAAGAACAAGCTATACTTGAGCTATCTATGACAATTGGAGGTGCCATGAATGTTTAATACCGAGAGTGGATTAGTAAAGTTGTGGGTAAAGAATATCCAAGCAGAGAATAGTCATTACACAATGGAAATGGTGCCAAATATAAGTAATTTGAGAGAAATAGTTTATGGGGTACTTGACAGTACACAGTAATCTTTCTTGAGCCATGGGTTTTATAACCTGTGGCTCTATTTAATCTAACGAAAATAGAGGTATTCTCCTATGGGTGAATTTATAGCAAAGTATTGGCTTGAAGCTGTATTTGGATTAATTACACTTGCTTTGACAGCATGGGTTCGTCATCTAAGTAAGCAAAATAAGATTAGAAAAGCGGAGCAAGAAGCTATCAAGAAAGGCATACAGGCACTTTTAAGGGATGGGATTATCAACCAGTACAATAAATACATGGAGAAGAAATACATACCTATTTACGCCATGGAGAATGTAGAAGCCATGTATAAAGAATACCATGCGCTTGGTGGTAATGGAACTATTACGGAGTTATATGAGGACTTACAGGATTTGCCTCACAGAAAGGAAGATGTGAAGCCATGATTCAGAAAAAAGGGCGATATTCAAAATTTATTGTAACAGCCGTGATTGTACTAAACATACTTTTCACGGCTGCTGTTTTATATGTGTTTTTGAAAACTGGTAATGAGCCGTCAACATTAATCGCTTCATGGTTTGCGTTCACGACAGGCGAGCTTTTGATGCTATCAAGTATCAAAAAAGTGAAAGAAAAGAAAGGATCGGGTGAAAAGGATGAAAATTAATTGGATACAGAAACTGACTAGCAGAAAGTTTTGGGCCGCCTTAATCGGGTTTGTTACAGCCGTTTTGACAGCATTTAACGTGGATAATCTCACGATCGAACAGGTTATTGCAATTATAACCGCTTGCTCCACTCTGATAGCTTATATAATCGGGGAAGGAATGGTTGATAGCGCAAGAATAAATAAGGGTGGTGAATAACCATGGCTATTAAAATCGGACATGCATCCATAGATGAAAACGGTAAAATCTCCGGCGGTAAAGCAGGGGATCAAACCGGCAAAGAAATCCATATTCGAAATTGGTACTCCAAGCCATGGAATGTATATCTGGAATGCACGGATAAGATTCTGGCAGATAAAGCAACTAAAATCATGGATGAAATCTGTAAGAATGACAATTTTGGTTATGACCAGGTTGAACGTTGGACAGGCTATAATTCCATTGTTAAAAACAGGTATGTTATTGCTCCGTCAAAGGGTGAATTCGATTGTTCGAGCTTGATTATTACCTGCTACATACTAGCCGGATTACCTATGTCGGTGGATGGTTATACAGGGAACCTCAAGGCTAAGTTACTCAAAACAGGGAAGTTTATAGCCTATACCGATAAAGATCATCTTAACTCTGATAAATATGCTAGGCGTGGCGGTATATATCTTAAAGAGGGTAGCCATGTCGTGATGGCATTGGAAGATGGGTCTGCTTATGCGAACCCTTATCCAGAGCCGACGGATACGGTTTATTATGATGCGGTCAATCAGAAGATTGTATGCAAAGGCGATGCCGTCAAATGGGTACAATGGGAATTGATCGCTGACGGCATAACCGAGGTTGTCCTTGACAGCAAGAAAAAGAAGCTTACCATTGATGGGGAATGCGGACGAATTACCGATGCCGGTATCCGGGAATATCAGCGGAAGCACGGACTTACAATTGACGGCAAAGCAGGACCTAAAACCAGAACCGAAATGAAAAAATAATATACATAACAAACCCCTCAATGCTTAGGAATATTATCCTTACAAAGAGGGGTTTTTTTATTATCCAAAATATGAACATTCTTTCGCAAGCGAACGCAGGTATTTATCAATGGTTTTAAAATTAAGCCACTCTGTTTTCCTCTTTGTTATTTCCGTTGTTGGTGGATTGTTGGCCATCTCATTATATAGTGAGTTTAGCTCGTTGTACACCAATTTCCACGCTGACTTAAAATCGTCGTATTCCTCTCCCTCCATGGCAATAATTTTGTCGTTGTATTGTAATAGTTTAGTCATATTTTTTTCGAGGTTTTCAATGGTAGTATTAAAATCTTCACCGTATGAGCATTCGCCAAATCTTGTATAATTATCAAGCACAAAGAAGCCATAGCCTATTATGTCTAAACTAGCAAAATTATAAGCATCATAAGGCCTCATGTTATTAATGTTTTCGATAACAGTGATTTTGCAAGTATACTTTTTACTGCCTACTTTAGCTGTGATTATCGCCTTTCCGCAGTTGTCAGCGCTTACAACACCTTCTGAAGATACAGTAGCAACATTTTTGTTTGTTGTATTCCACACTATAGTTGTTTTTTCTTTAGCATTCAAAAGTTTTAAAGTAAATGTATCTCCGTGTACTAATTCCATTTTCTTTACACTTATGCTGATATTTTCTTGTGCCCTAGCCACAACTGGCGAAGCCGTTGCCAGTACTAAAATCAGAATTACCGACAAAAGTCTTTTCATGATATCCCTCCTTAGTGTTTATAATTGGATTATAATACCAATGGGTTAATTTGTAAACAAAAAGAAAAACCCATCAATTTTAGTAAAGAGGTGTACTTTATTATTCATTCAAGGCACTATTTAAACTTTCTATAGAGTTATTAACCATTTCTATATAATCGTTACTCGCCAAAAAATCAGTCTTAATATTCCCTAAATCAGAAGCATCTATAAAAATCTCCATTATTGGTAATTCGTCTTTATTTACAGCCTTGATATACATGAGCCTTGGGTCGTTATCGCTTATTAATACTGGCATGGTCCGTAGGTTAATCATCACCATAGAAATAAATATATCAATAGAGGTTTCGCCTATCTTGTCAAGGGTAGTAATCAATCCGGATGTATTATTATCTATCGCATATGTTGTTGCATCATCAAACATTGTGGAGCCCCATTTAGATATAAATGAGTCATTGCCTTGTGAAACATCTAATAATGGCAATATGCTGGATGCTTCTAATAGATTACTGTATTTTTCTTGTAATTCATCGTATTCCTCTTTGGATACTCCGGCACTACATCCTGTCAAAAATAATGCTACAATTAGTATTGTGATTACAATACGCTTCATATCATCCCTCCTTTTATAACTGGATTATACTACCAATGGGGTAATTTGTCAAAAGAAAACCCCACATTGCTGCGAGGCTCTCTTCATTTCTTAATTTCTAAAGGGTAGCTATATAATATCATGTTTGTCATTACTTGGGTAATTGGCAAAATAGAGAAAAATAACGACAATAATATACAATTTAAATAAATCGTACTGATCGAGTAAATCTAATATATCTTATATATTTTATGTTTTTTCTACTTCATGACGTTGGATGTCCGTGAGGTCTGATATACTATCTTCACCTAAATAAACCGATATTACTTTATCCCCACGCACCAGTAACATTTCTTTCCCTGCTATCAGGATTCCATAAATGTTTTTACCTAAATAAGCCAATTGGCATAATATATACTTGAAAACAAACAAATGTTCTGATAAAATAACTATAAGGCGGCTGCAAATACTTGTTTATGACACGATGGATGACTTATCATTAAGCATAATTATGTATAACTCAAAAAAGGAGGAATACATATACGATGATTTCTATTAACAGGGCTGAGGGAGGCTGCACTATGGACAAGGATTTTGAGGATTATATTGCTAAAAGATGCGAAAAGGCATTGATCAACGACAAAGAATACCAGGAGTTACAAAAGCAAGCTATTAATGCGTACAGACAGAAAGATATTGAGAAATACTGTGAATGCAATATTCTTCTTCAAGGCGTTACTCAGAAGGTGAGTTATATGGTAGCTCTAAAAGATGCAAAGTATATTTATAGTTAAAGAGGAACTGCGGTCAAATCATTGACCGCAGTTTAATTATTTTTGTTTAAAAGTTTTTTGTATAAAATCAGAAATCGATTCAATACTATCTTTTGGTATATCTTTTACGGTATCAAAAAGTTCAATCAATTCAGGTCTATTAATAATTATTTCAGCTATTTGCCTCACTCTTATATCAATATAATGTTCTTCACGTTGCTTTCCACACAGGAAATTCATGTCGACATTAAAGTAGTCAGCTATCGCTTCTAATGTTTCAAGTTCTGGTGTTCTTATACCCTGTTCCCAATTACCAACAGCACTTCTTCCTACACCTATTTTGCCTGCTATTTCTTCTTGACTTAATCCTTCTCTTATTCTTAATGATTTAAAAACATTTTTAAATTCACTCATCTTCACTCTCCTTTACAAATTTTTTACAATTATAACACATAGCGTGTCAATTTGTCTACTATTTTTTACACATATGGTGTTGACACATTTAGTGTCAAGTGGTATTATGTATTTACAGACACGGATAGTGTCGAAATAAAATTACTTATGAGAGGATTGAGGGAATGGATAAGAAAAAAATCGGAAAAAGATTAATCGAATTGCGAGGTAATAAAACAAGAGAGGAAGTCGCTATTGACCTTAAAATCAGCTATTCTGCTTTGCAGATGTATGAAAACGGCGAGCGTATTCCGAGGGATGAAATCAAAATAAAGATTGCCAACTATTACAGCGTATCGGTTCAGTCTATTTTTTTTGACTAGTAATGACACAGATAGTGTCCATATGGAGGTCGAAATGAAAAAATTATTACTCTTGATGGTGTTTCTTCTTATGTTATTGCCGTCAAGTAAAGCTTATGCTTATGAGGAACCAGTAGCCGGAATGTCGGTTGTTATTGACAGTATCGAAACCAATGAAATCGATGAAGCAATGGACAAGGTAATCTTCAGCAACCATGAATTACAAGTCCTATATCGCATCGTTGAAGCTGAGGCTACAGGCTGTAGTATGGAGGCAAAAAAGAACATTGCAAGTGTCATTATCAACCGAGTACATAACAGAGAGTTTCCGGACAGGATATCGGATGCAGTATTTCAAAGGGTAAGAGGTTATTATCAATTCTCACCAATACTTGACGGCAGATATTGGGAGGTTGAGGTCATAAAGGAAACAGTACAAGCCGTCAATGATGTAATCGGCAACGGGGTAACAACTAAGGCACTTTATTTTACGGTAATAGACCAAATCTCACAGAAGAATAGAAGTTGGTTTAACAATCTGGAGTACCTTTTTACGGACGACTCCGGGACAAGTTATTTTAAGTAAATGAACAAGGAGGGATGCCTCATGAAATATTATCGTATCTGCCCGAATTGTAATTCAAATTTAGACCCAAATGAGAAATGTGAGTGTGAGGGTGTTCCGGTTATTAATAGTAAGTCCAATCCAAAATCATTTGTTTGGTCCGAGCAATACCGAAGAATGAAGAACGAGTTAATCGCAAGTTTGAACCAGGGGAGGGTGATACATGAAAATAATTAAGGGTATATGCGGTTTTATTGTGTTTGTTTGCATCATAGCAATGGCGTTAGCTGCAATGACATTCGAAGTTGAAACGATCAACCTAGCAACAGTACTTCTTCTGGTTACGGCTCTTACTTTGACAGCACTCATAGCATTTATCATCTACATAGCAATCGAGCGTAGCGACAAAATACGGATTGACTTTATGAAGTTTATCAGGGAGGAATACAGCAAGAAAAAACGCCCATGAGCTGCAACTCAAAAGGCGCTAAGGAAAACTATCAATTTAATCTTATATCCAAAAGGAGGATATGTCAATGAGGAAATTATTAAGAGCAACACTCAGACATCAAGCTTACATATCACATACAGGGCATAAGGGGTTTAAGTATCTCTGGAAACAGTATCGGATTAAAACTGGTCACATGGTTGTTGAGGATAAGCCAGTTAAGCAGAGAAGTGCTTGGAACAGAGCAATTCATAATATTTTTGGAGGAAAGAGAGGGTAAGAGGGTGAAGGGAAGTTTTAAGGCTAAATGTGTGAAATCAAATCAAAGTTGGTTTACAACCGGAAAGATTTATGAAATTAAAGATGGAAAGATTACTGATGATGATAGAGAGAAATATCCATTATCAAACTTTCTTGAAAATATTGATCAATTAAAAGCTTATGCTTCAAGCAGTGAGTGGGAACTTGTTACCGAAAAGCATTACTCCGGCGAGTACATATCCATCAAGCGTTGTAAGAAGAATAAGCGTGTTACTGCGATCATGTCTATTGACGGTAAATATCAAAAATCTGCCAATGTCAAGCTGAAGGACTTTGATGGGGATTTTGTAAAGGCAGCTAAGGCGGCGGTGGATAAACTGATGGATATCGGCAATACAACTGAAAAGGCTGTCAAGGCTGACGGTAATTTCAAAGCGAAGGTTATTGCAACAAAAGATTTCGGTTTGACAGTTGGTAAGGTTTATGAATTTGTCAATGGTTATAGCCAATGGAATGATGGCACGAAAATGCCTCAGTTCGATAGAGAAGGTATTAGCATTTTTAGAAGCTTTAGCGATCTTATCAAGTGGTTTGGAAAAGGTAACTCCACTAAGTGGGAAGAAGTTAAGGAAGTCGAAACGATTCCTGCTAAAACATTCACTCGCATCGTTAAACAGGATAAGTATGAGGCTGGGGATAAGGTGAAGGTGAGAGAGGATTTGCGTGTGTTTGACAATATTAATGGACAGGCGATCACGCAGTCTATGATGAATCTGGCTGGAAAAACAGTCACCATAAAGAGTTCTAATAAAGCTACCAGCAGAGACTGTTTGGTTTACAAAATTAAAGAGGATAATTGGTACTGGATTGCTGATTGCTTTGAAGGAAAAGTAATTGAAAATACAGAACCAAAAACCGAAGTTACACCTTTCGATTGGTCAGCCTTCAAATCCGGTAAAATCGCAGTACATTGCGATACCGAAGAGAAAGCCATGGAGTTCTTGAAGGAATGCGATGAGCAGGGGATAAAGTGGTGCACTGGTACTAGAACGGTAGAGCAAGAATCAACAAGATGGAGAATTTTTAAACAAGATACATCTTATGGTTGTGACTCGCACGGCGGAATAATGTACGGTACGTTCGATGAAAGAGTAAAAATCAACTACACCCCATCAAAACCTACTGTCAAAGAAGTGAAGCGCCCTGCGAAGGTTGGGGAGTGGATAAAGGTTATTGACAGATCAGGGCATTACGTAGATGCTGGCACAATTGGCAAGGTCACTTCACTGTATGGAGATGGCGTGTATATCAATGGGGATGTATATGGAAGCGGACGATTATTGCTATCTATAAATTATGTCGTCCTCGAAAACTATCAGCCAGAGGACAAGCCTGTTGACAGCAAGTCCGAACCGGAACAGCCGACTTCCTCTAGTGGTATGAGAGAGGTTAAGAGAGAAGCAAAAGATGGAGAATATGTAAAAATCGTTGATGCATCTAATATTCCAGAGACAAATGGAGAAACAGAGTACAAGAATGGGGATGTTTTAAAAATTCTTAAAAATAATTATGGTCAGGTTGTATATGCAGAAGGACAAGCAGATAACGGGAAATATCGAGTGCTAAACTCACATGAATACGTCGTCCTCGAAAACTACGATTATTCATTGGGGTACCCAAAGAACGAGCCATTCCGAAAGGCTAAGCTCGGTGACAAGATTAAGGTGGTTAGGGTTCGAAACGGTCACGGTCCAGAAGTTTACAATGGTGACATTATGACAGTAGATGAAGTTCACCGAGACTCCGTTGGCGCAAACAATCCTCGTGATGGACACAACTGGCTTGATGATAAATACCAAGAATACATCATCATCGAGGAAGCACAAGCTGAACCGAAAGCGGAAGATACCAAAATCAATATTGGTGATACCGTCAATGTGATTGGAAACGGTCGTGTTTGCACTACATATGGCAAATTCATTGAAATGTACGCTAAAGATTTTTGCTCAAAGTATTCCTATGGCTACACACCAAAGAACGGAGATATTGGTGTGGTTATTGGAAAAGGCAGACACGAAACTTATGGAGAGGATTATCTTGCGGTGTTAGCTAATGGCAAGGTTTTCTGCATTCATCCAGATGGTGTCGAGGCAGTTAAATAAGAAGGGAGTAAATCAGAATGAGGGAAATCATCTTAAAGTCAATACATATGGAAAATTTCAAGGTTTTCCAAAACGTCACATTTCAATTTTCACAATTGACAAAAATTTTCGCACAGAACTATAAGGGGAAATCATCTATAGTGGACGCATTTTTCTGGACTCTGTTTTCTAAGAGTTCCACCGGTAATTCCGAGGGTAAGCAGTTTTGCCCTCGGAGATATGATGAAAATGGAACTCCGATTGATTATGTGGATGTTGTGGTTGAATTAGTTCTATCCATAGACAACAAAGAAGTAACAATCCGCAAAGTCCAAAAGCAAAATTGGGTTCGCAAGCGTGGAGCAGAAGAGAAAACCTATGAAGGTGATACCAATGAATTTTATTGGAATGAGGTTCCTGTTAAGGAATCTGAACATAAGAAAAGGGTTGCAGAACTAGTTGACGAGGATGTGTTCCGATTAATTACTAATCCTCATGCGTTCGTAGGTAAAAAACAGGACGAGCAGAGAAAGTTCCTTGTTGAGAAAGTGGCACAAATCACTGATCAAGATGTTTTCTCCCTAGACAGCAGTTTTTCTGAATTGCAGTCAAAAATGGCGAGTGAAGGTAAAAACCTTGAAGAAATCAAAGCTATCAATAAGAAGGCTCTGCAAGGTTACAAGCAACTCCAGGAAACAATTCCGGTTCGTATTGATGAAGTATCTAAATCAATAATGGATATAGATTTTGCCGAGCAAGAAATTGCTCTAACGGCCAAAAAAGAAGAATTGGCAGCAGTTGAATCCAAGCTAACCGATTTATCCAAGTCATATGAGGATATAGGCAAGATTAAAGCTGAGATTGCGGAGTACAAGTCCAAGATAGCAGATATAGAAAATACAGAAAGATCCTTGCTGTCAAAGAGTAGGAATGAGCTTATTTCCACGCTTGACGGCATCAAATATAATCTTGTGCGAAAGATGCAAGAAAAATCCAATACCCAAAATGAAATTAATTTGCTTACTGAGAAAATCGCTGCTTGGGAAATAACATTTGAAACCTTAAAAAAGAGATACCAGGAAGAGAAAAACAAGGAATTTGACGAAGCACAAAATCTCTGCCCGGTGTGTGGTAAGGAATTCGATGAGGATAAGAAAGCGGAGTTATTAGCGAAGTTCGAGGAAGATAAAAAGGCTAAGCTTAATCAAATTAATCTTGATGGAAAAAAAGTATCTTTGGACATTAAGGAGAATAAAGAGAGGTTAGCCCAACTCGAAGAAAAACTAACTATATTGACAGCAGAGGTTGAGAAGTTGACCGAAGAAGAAACTGCCGCCAAAGCAGAAATAGCAGCCATTCCAACCGAGATTGATTTATCTGGAAACACAGATTACCAAGGATACAAGGCTTCTTTGACTGCTCTCGAATTTGCCTTAAAAGAGACCGAGGAAAGCTTAGTTGATACAAATACACTCAAAGCAAATTTGACCGCCCAGAAAGCCGAAATTCAAAGTCAGATAGAAATCGTGCAGGGTGTGATTTCATCCAAGAAACATATTGATGATGCTAAGGATAGAGTCGCAGAACTAAGAGAAGAATTAAGACAAGCAACCAGTAAGGCTGCCGAGTGTGAGAGGTTAGACTTCATCCTAGAGAAGTTTGAGAAGGCTAAGATGAATTTGCTGTCAGAGCGAATTAATCAGAAATTTAGGTTGGTTAAGTGGCAGTTGTTCCGCACACAAAAGAATGGTGCTATAGAGCCGGCTTGTATCCCGATGGTTCATGGTTCGCCTTATGGAGAAAATACAACATCTTCAACTGAACAACTCATGGCAGGCATGGATATTATATCTACACTTCAAGATATTTATGGAGTCAAGGCACCGATCTTCATCGACAACAAAGAAAGCTACAACGATGCCAATGTCCCCGAAATGGATTGTCAATTAATCATGTTGAGTGTATCTGAGGATGAAAATATTAGAGTGGAGGTAAAGGGATGAATTTCAAGATTAGAGTAGTTGAAAATATAGGCTCTTGGAGTAAGAGATTATTTGGCACTCCCGGAACAATCCTAGTTGTAACCAATGGGTCATTTAATGACTTGGATGATTTTGAATGGGATTACGATGACAATCCATTCTCCAATATCGATGAAATAAATGAGTTCTTTGGCGAAGAAGACCAGTGGAATACAATCTTTGAATTGGTCGTAGAACAGGAGGTTGCCGAATGAAACCACATATTATCAAAGTCCGTTTCCTAAAAGACGGCAAGCCAGCCGGGATGCCGTATACATATTATTCGAAGGATGTTGTATCTATAGGCGATATCGTCCAGATAAACGCACAGGCAAAGGGTTTGGTCGTGGATATCGACATACCCGAGGAAGATATCAAGGGATTTGCCGACAAAGTGAAATTTATCCATGGGAGGGTTGAGGAATGAAAGAGCGTTTCGAACAACTGCTGTCAAGCGTACAACGTGACGGCATAGACAAGCTTCTTGATTTTATCCGCCGGAGTGATTTCTACACCGCTCCGGCATCAACGAAGCACCATGGAGCATATGAGGGTGGACTACTGGAACATAGTTTGAATGTCTTTGATTGTCTTGATAAGAAAACAAGTGGAAGTGAGTACAACATTTGGAAGCCTTATCTTGTTGATGTTAGTGCAGATACATTAATAATCGTATCACTTCTCCATGACCTCTGTAAAACCTACTACTACACCACAGAAATACGGAATGTCAAAGAAAATGGTGTTTGGGTTCAAAAGCCTTTTTACACAGTAGATGATAAATATCCGCTTGGACACGGAAGCAAAAGCGTTGTGTTTATATCTCAATTCATCAAACTAACTATGGAAGAAATAATGGCTATCACGCACCATATGGGTCCATATTGCGGTCAACAGGATTGGGGAACACTTGGGATTGCTTTTGAGAAATATCCACTTGCATTAGCCTTGCACCAAGCTGATATGGAAGCAACTTATCTTCTTGAGAAGGGCGGTGACTAGCTCATGAATGCACCGTGTTTCAAATGTCCAGAACGACACCAATTATGCCACTCGACATGCAATCGATATAACGATTTCCGAAATAAACGTCAAGCGATTAGTAACGCACGACAAAAATCTTTTCACATAGACAAATATTTCGATGATGCTCTCAAAAAGTCAGTGAAACTAAGGAGGCAGCATGCATGAGTAATGTTGGATATTATCGCAAGGAAATGGAGCGTCAGCAAGCCACTGTTCGCCAGACGGTTATTGATGAAATCGAGGGAGATGTTAATAGATTATTGGAGTTCACACAGACCATTGACATTGACAGCAAAGAGAATATTCAAGAGGGAATTGATTATATAAAAGGTGCGTTGAAAGAGTTAGCACAAAAATTATATTAGGGAGGTATGAGGATGGAAGGTTTAAACAAACTCAACACAATTGCTGATCTACTTGACGGCAAGCAAGGTTATATCATATTAGAACTCCACTGGGGAGATAAGCGATGGTATGTCGAGTGTTGGATAAATAATAAATCAAAGGTTCTTCACAATGGTTATACTGAGGACCTTGATAAGACACTGGATGAGATTATTGAGAAATTGGGAGGTAATGAATAATGGCAGCAGAGAAAAATGCAGTAGCAACACAACAACCTATGGAATTAGCAATAGATAATAAATTCATTGATGGGCTGACAACCCAACTTACACAGAAAGAGCAGTATGGACTTGCGTTTCCATCAAACTACAGTGTTTCAAATGCCTTAAATAGTGCTTATCTCATTCTGCAGGAAACACTTGATAGCCAAAAACAACCGGTTCTCAAAAGTTGTTCAAGACAAAGTATTGCAGCTACTCTAATTGACATGACAGTTCAAGGTTTAAATCCAGTAAAGAAACAATGCTACTTCGTGGCTATGGGTGGAAAGTTAAAACTCATGCGTTCTTACCAAGGTACAATGGCAGTTGCTAAAAGATGTGGAGTTAAGAACATCAATGCAGAGGTTATCTATGATGGCGATATTTTCAAATATCATATTGAGAACGGTGTCAAGTACATAGACGAGCATGAGCAGGATTTCTTGAATATTGATACCTCAAAGATAAAAGGAGCCTATGCAGTACTCAATCTTGAAGATGGTAGCACCTACACAGAAATCATGAACATTAATCAGATCAAAAAGGCTTGGAGCAAAGGTTACGGTTATAAGGATGGTCAAGGTGTACACGGTGACTTTGCTGACCAAATGGCTAAGAAAACAGTTATCAGTCGAGCATGTAAGAACATTATCAATTCTTCTGATGATGCTAACTTGCAGGAAGCTTTTGATAATACTACCGACAATGAAGAACTCAATCCAGTAGCAGAGGATATGCATCATGTAATTGATATGGAAGCGAACTCTGAAGAATTTGTGATACCAGAACCGGAGCAGCCAAAGGAGCAACCTAAGTCCAAGAAAACAACTATTGTTGATGAGTTAGAAGAGTCGGTGTTTGAGTAGGAGGGGTAATACATGACAGTATATGAATTGATTCAAGAGTTAGTCCAGCATGATGCTGATAAGGAAGTTGTAATTGATTTCACTACTAAAGACCAGAATATAGAACTTGAAAATGATTACAACGAAGGTGATGAGGTTGTTGTTACTGGTGAAGAAAAGACCGGAACGGAAATTGGAATAACTACATATCGCTATGACGGCTACAAGGTGCATATCGTAGTCGAGGAAGATTAGGGTGATTGAATGAACCTAATTTGTCTAGGTAGTAGTTCAAGTGGAAACTGCTACCTTCTGGAAAATGAAACAGAATGCTTAATACTTGAATGCGGTATCAAATTCGCTGAAGTTAAGAAAGCCTTAGATTTTAATGTTGGAGAGATTGTTGGGGTGGTATGCAGCCATCAACACGGAGATCACTTTGGACATGCTGAGGAATATTTAAAATCTGGTATTCCAGTGTATGCCCCTGAGGAAACTCATCAATCCCTGTCAAAGGAATATGATGCGCAGAAGGTTGTGAGGTGTGGTTATGAATATGGGATTGGAAATTTCAAAATATACCCGTTCCATGCAGAGCATGATGTGATTTGTTTTGGATATGTGATTATTCATCCTGATATGGGAAAATTGCTATTTTGTACGGACTCCGCATTTGTTAAATCGAGTTTTAAGAAATTGGGGTTGTCGCATATTTTAATCGAAGCTAACTACTCCGAAGCAGTCATCAATGATTTGCTGTCAAAGGGATTGATTGACCAGAGCCGCGTGAATCGTACATTCCGCACACACATGAGTATTGAGACAGCTAAGGAATTTGTAAGAACCAACAAGACCTCTTCCCTTGACAGCATTGTTCTTCTTCATTTGTCGGATGGTAACAGTAATGCTGAAGAGTTTCAGCAAACCATCCAAGATGTTGTTGGGGATGCCGTTAAAGTGGTGGTGGCTGATAAGGGTGTTGAACTTAAATTAGATTTATTCCCATGGTAGGGAGGAAGGAGTTTTATGAAAGTATTATGGATAATTATCATAATTGTATTTTTCGTTCTTGGACTTATACTGAGCGGAATTGAAAGCTACTTTAAGAATAAACTCGCTAAAGTAACCAATGAGCAAAATGAGCGCATAAAACAGCAAAATGAATTGCTTTGGGCAGTACTGAAAGAAAGTAATGATATTTCTAAAGAATTGATAGCAATGAATTTAAAGAAGGAGGATAAGCAAGATGAAAGTTTATTGCATCAATGAAAAATGTCCTAACCACAATAAAGGATATGCAATCTGCACAGCTCTTATGGATGTAACTGAATGCCCTGAGAGGAAGAAGGAGGCACAACCTTATGAAGAAAACCGCCAGAGTGATAGTGACATACAAGTGCAATCGTAGCTGTCCTGGGTGCTGCAATACACATGGAAATACCGTCAAGAAGATTGAGGATATCCGAGAGCTACTGGGATATGAGGAAATCATTCTTACTGGTGGAGAGCCGATGTTACTGGTAGGGAAGTTGATGGAATTTGTGTCAGGACTAAAAGCAAGAGGATATAATGGCAAAATTTATTTATACACTGCTTATTGGAAAGATAACAGATTCAATCACGAAATCATCAAAATGGTTAACGGTATTACATTCACTATCCATGCCGAGGTAAACGATTCAGATATTATAGCATTAAGAACACTTTCAAGGCAAAACAGATTAGCAGATCCAAAATTCAGCAGCCGCCTCATCATTGACAGCAGAGTATATGACCGTTACGACTTATCCAACATTGATTTAACAAATTGGGATGTAATCCGCAAGCTCCAATGGAAAGATTATTGTCCACCAGCACCTAATGAGGATTTAGTTGAGTTTCTTTTATAAATACACTAGGAGGGATGAACAATGACAGACCATCAAAAAAGCATAGCCGAAGCAAACCACAATCTCATATACTCATTCCTCCAAAAGTATCACTTATCATTCGAGGATTGGTATGATTTAGCAGCGATTGGGTTGTGTAAAGCGGCAATGACATTCAAAGAAGATGTATCACAATTTTCTACATATGCATATCGGTGTATGTTCACAGCTGTATTTTCTGAAAAGCGTAAAGAAACACAAGTAAGTACTATCCCTGAAAATCAGATTGTTTATTATGATGCGGTATTTAATACCGAGAATGATGGAGATAGCATGAGCTTTCTTGAAACTATGCCGTCAAGGGATGATGTAGAGGGAGATGTAGTGGCGAAGGTGATATTTGAGGAATTTAACAGAACTTTAAAACCTTATGAAAGAGCTATTTTCAGATTGTTTCAAGGTGGATATAAGCAAAGAGAAATCGGACGCATCGTTGGATGTTCGCAAGCTCAGGTATCTAGGATTAAGAAGAAATTAGAAAAATATTTAATAGTTTAAATTATCAAGACTTGGAGGGATTATTTTATGAATAAAGCAATTTTATCAGGACGATTAACACGTGATCCAGAGGTTAGATATAGCCAGGGAGAAAATTCAACAGCAGTAGCAAGATTCACCCTCGCAGTTGATAGGAAATTTAAGCGAGCAGGTGACGATCAGACGGCAGATTTTATTAGCTGTATCGCATTCGGGAAAACCGCCGAGTTTGTAGAGAAGTATTTCAGTAAGGGCGACAAAATGATTGTGGAAGGTCGTATAGCTACCGGTTCTTATACGAACAAGGATGGAGTTAAGATTTATACAACCGACATTAACGTGGAGAATGTAGAGTTCTGTGAAAGCAAAGGCAACAGTGGAGGACAAGTCGGAAATAGACCAGAGCCAAGTTCCGCAATGGGTGACGGATTCCTTAACATTCCTGATGGTATAGACGAAACTCTTCCCTTCAATTAGGTAATTGCCTATGAGTACAGTACGACCATCAAACTACATAGAGAACTTCCTCAATTTCGTTGACCAGTGTAAAACTGACTATCAAAATGCGGTCAATGCGGTTGAGGAAGCTGACCGCAAAGAACTCCAGGATCTAGTTCATGAAATGGAATTTGCAAAGGATAAGAAAGAGCGGAATCGTATAGCTACCAAGTTACACAATAGCCGAGTCGAGAGAAGAAAGAATAAGGATATCGTGGATGAATTAAAGGACATTGTGGCTTTCTTTGATGAGCAGAATCATAAGAACACCCTTAATAAAACGAGACAGCTATTAGGTAAGCAGCGAAAGACCGAAGAATATGTGCATGGCGAGAGGGTGTATAAACCGAGGAAGGGGGCAGTCAAGGATGGACATCCAAATTGATAGCCGTGAAAAAGCCAGGGCAATTGAGAAGATTATAGCCGAATTTGACCGTCAAGGAATTAAATATTTCACATCAAAACTCTTTTGCGGTGACTACCAATCTCTCGACAATGCAAGGCTCTGTATAGACCGTAAACAGAATTTAACTGAGTTGTGCGGTAATCTCTGTCAGCAACACAAGAGGTTTCAGGCTGAATTAGTCCGGGCGCAAGAAATGAATATTCAACTCATAATCCTATGTGAGCATGGCGGTAAAATTACTTCTCTTGATGCCGTCAAAGAGTGGATTAATCCCCGGCAACGGCTATGGGAAAAGGAAATGCGCGTGAAATGGGATATACCCGACACGCAGGATTTTGAAGAAGCAATAACAGCGTTGAGAAGCCATGGTGCAAGGTTTTATCCACCAACTAGCGGAGAGCAGTTACATAAGATGCTATCAACAATAAGTAAGAAGTATAATGTCGAATTTCAATTCTGCCAGAAATCAGATACAGGCAAGAGAATTATCGAATTGTTAGGCGGTGATTAAGTGTTAGATTTCGGATTTTACAACATGGATTGCATGGATGGGATGAAAGAATTTCCTGATAAATATTTTGAACTTGCGATTGTAGACCCTCCGTATAGAGATATGTCTGAAAATCAACCAACAAAAGACATGAGGAAAAATGGCACAATGGAACGCTTTGGAAATAAGCCAAATGAGACATACTTTAAGGAATTATTCAGAGTGAGTAAAAATCAAATAATTTGGGGTGCGAACAATTTTAACCTGCCTAATTATAAAGGGTTTATTATCTGGAAAAAGCTTACCATATCGGATGATTTTACAATGTCTATGGCGGAATTGGCCTACATATCAGAGGGACTAGGAACAACGTCAAAAATATTTGAATGCGCACCACAAGGCACGAAACAAGATCCGCGTATTCATCCAACGCAGAAACCAGTTAAGCTTTATGAATGGCAACTTACCAAATATGCTAAGCCAGGAGACAAAATCCTTGATACTCACGTAGGCAGTGCAAGTAGCTTAATAGCTTGCCATAATCTCGGCTTTGATTATGTGGGGTTCGAACTCGATAAAGATTATTACCATGTAGCTAATAAGCGATTAGAAACTGTAAAAACACAAATAAATATTTTTGATTATGGAATTGATAGGCGGTGATGTTTTTATGTGTAATTTTTTTAAAAGGAAACCCATTGTAATAAAGGATTGGGATTTATCGAGAGATGGCATTGAAAGTTTAAATCTACCACATAATGACCCGAACAGTACCGAAAGAGACTTGAAAGGAAACATTGTAAGTGACGAACTCCTAGGCGGTGATGCCTAATGGTGCCATGGTGGACATTAATCCTCTTGACGGCAGGGTTTTTCATTCGAGAAGTGATTATGCGGTCAAGGGTGAAACTGAGTAATTACAATGTCGGATACCTTAATGCTTTATCGGATATGGTTCATGAAATAAACCACCTATTAAAACAAGGATGCTCACCTCAAGATACGATGCGCAAGCTAAACAAATTCATAGGTGATAAAGCAAATGAAATGAGTGATACCCCATGACCAAAGAAGATTTCTACATACTCCGCAACTCCATAACCATGCACCAAGTAGTCAATCATTACGGCTTTCGCCTAACTCGAAAAGGCAAGAGCAGCTTCATAAGGTGTCCGCTTCATGTAGGCGGTTCGGAGCGGACACCGAGCATGATAATTTATGAGGGGTTCCGAGGATTTTACTGTAGAGGATGCGGTCAAGGCGGTGACGTTACTAAGTTTGTTGAGTTATATGAGGGCGTAACTCAAAAAGAAGCGGCGTTAATACTATCTCAGAGATTCAACGTACCAATATCTGAGAACGAAGAAGTATCAGAAGAGACTCGCCAAAAGGCTCATATTGCCGTCAAAGAAGCTCAGCGTGAATTAATTCATCAATCGGAAATCAGAGCCGAATTAGCCAAATTAGGAGCGTTGATAAGGGTATATAAAGCAGTCACTTTGACGGCAGAACCCTTCGGAGAAGTATGGATGTATGTACAGAATGAACTACCACTTTTAATAGGAAGATGGGAAGCCCTGTTCGGGGAATTAAAGAGGATAGATTGAGGACTATTTTACAGAAACGGGGTGATACACCTGATTAAAATAGATGAATTGACCGCCGAGAGCATTTTGGACGAAGGGATTTTCAAGGCTTTGTACGAAATCAAAGACGAGTTTAACCGTCAACAGTCCAGAAATAAACTTGAGGAAAAAGCTAAGTCGCTCGGCGGTAAAGAATTGAGAGATAAATTTAATAAGCTTTGCAAAGCCTATGAAGCCCGATTTCAGAAACCCAAATCCGAAGGTTATAAAGAAAAACAGCCTTTAATAAATGCAGCCGGAATTAATATTTCTAGGTGGCACGAAACTGATAAGGACGGCAAACCCATAGCGATTATTGATGATTATCTGGTTGAGTATATTCTTACTAATTATCATATTTTTGTAATCGCTAAAGTCCCATACATATACGATGAAGGGGTTTATCAGGCTGACGAAACAGATACGAGGTTAAAAGCAATCATTCGTGGTCTGATTTATCGGAAAATCATTAAGGTTGACTTAATCGAGAGGATATACCGGCTAATTGTATCAACTCATGACATACAGCGAGGATATGAGGATTTGAATAATTTCCCGAGACACTGGATTAATTTTAGGAATGGATTTTTTGACCCGATCAAATGGGAGTATACGCCGCATAGTCCGAAATGGCTATCCATTAATCAAATCCCACATGAGTTTGATAAGGACGCTGAGCCAACCGGAAAAGTCACTCAAAACTTTTTAGATTTTGCCATTCCGGATGAAATCGACCAAGAAATGCTATGGCAGTATTACGGATATTGTTTGACTACTGACAGCAGACTTCAGAAGTTTCTAATCTTCAAAGGTCAAGGAGGAACCGGTAAGAGTCAATTAATCCACATAGTTGATGCAATGGTGGGTAAAGATAATCTCAGTAATATATCGCTTCAGCAGCTCAATGAGAGATTTTATCCAGCAATGTTACTTGGGAAACTCTTAAACACTTGCGCCGACATCCCTTCCAAAGCTATGGATGCAGTTGACGGCATAAAGAAGGCAACCGGAGAGGACAACCTATTTGCAGAACGAAAAGGGAAAGATGGATTTTCTTTCCATAGTTATTCGAAGCTAATTTTCTCGGCAAATGAAATCCCGATTAATATCGAGGAAAAATCCGAAGCGCTCTACCGCAGAATGTTAATCGTTAAGGTTGACAGAAAGCCGGACAAGCAAAATCCGAGATTATGGGAGCAGTTGGAGAGCGAAATAGACTACTCTATTATGGCATCTTGCAAAGCTCTACAGAGACTATATAAACAGGGTAAATTTACCGAGAGCGAGAATAGTAAGATTGCCGTCAATGAGCTCTACATGGAGGCTGACAATGTGCTTGCATTTTTATTTGACAAAACCAAGAAGATGCCGGGCAAATTTACGAAATCCTCGGAACTGTTTAAGGCATACGAAGAATATTGCAATGAAAACGGACGAAAACCCCTTAGTAACCATGGCTTCCATAAGAATTTAGGTAATAAGGGATATATCAAAAAGCGATATTCAGACGGTGAGAAATACTCAGATATTGTATTGATAGATAATTCTTTGCCTGAGGATGAAAACGGATTTGTTAGCGTCAAAAATATAGATCAAGAAGAACTACCTTTTAAGTAAATACCGGAGGAAATTGATATGGAGAATAAGCGAGAGGTTGGGTTTGATAGCATGATTGCCGTCAAAGAGGATTTCCCGAATGCGGATCAGGTCAGATTGATATTTAAAGACACTTATAATCTCTACCTCAAATGGATTGCCGTCAAGGAACCTGATTGGGAGGCGGTTATCGCTGAAGCTCGAGATATCGAACAGAAATATCCGTTCGGGTCATGTCGGAAAATCCTGGTTGAGGTAGTGGATATTATCGAAGCAAATTATATGACAAAGGAGGTCGGATAGATGGCCAGAGATTTATATGTTTATGATGTTTTTGATATAGAAGCCGATGCGTACACTCTTGAAAATGTCCCTCTTAGTACAGTGATAAATGAATTAGGGGTTGATAAGGCTAGAGTGCTTAACGCAATCAAATACGGTCAGAAGATAAAAAACAGATACATACCTTCACGCACTTACCTTGACGGCACAACAAATCCTAATGATGCAGATAGGCGAATTGATGGTTTCAAAAAAACCAATGTTCCAGAAGTAAAGGTTGTTGTACCGGAGGAATTAGCGAATGAATGGGATAGGGTTAGATTTATCCTTAATCCGAAGGCAAGGTGATGAAATGATCTGTAATAGAGATTGTTTCAATTGTGAATTTCCTGATTGTATCAATGATGAAATATCATATAGTGAAATGATCGAAAGCAACCAGATAGATCAGGAAGTAAAATACGAAGCTCCTGACGGTCACAAAAAGAAAATCAGAAAGCAAAGGGGCTATGACCTTAGATACTACCAAAGCCACAGAGAAATCATCATACAAAAACAAAGGAACAATCTGGATAAGCACAGCCAGAGAAACAGGGAATATTATTCAAGAAATGTTGAAAAGGAACGACAGAGAGCAAGAGAAAAGTATTTACGCAAGAGGGAAAGGCAGGCGGTGTAATGAGAGATTTAATAATAGATTGCTTTGCCGGAGGAGGCGGGGTTAGCGTAGGTGGGGAAAACGGATGGGGTAGATATTTTGATTTTGCTATAAATCATGATCCCAATGCAATAGCAATGCACATGAAAAACCATCCATGGACAAAGCACTTTACCGAGGACATTATGAGAGTCAATCTCAGACGGTATTTGAAATGGGGGCAAAGAGTTAGCTTTATGTGGGCTTCTCCAGATTGTACAAGCCATAGTAATGCCAAGGGAAATAAGCCTATTGAAAGAGGTTTACGTATCCTTCCAATGGGAGTGTGGAGGCTGTGTAAGCAGATATTAAAAGCAACCGGCAAAGTTCCAGAAGTTATTATGATGGAAAATGTCAAGGAAATCATGAAGTGGGGTCCACTGGACGAAAATAATAAACCTATCAAGAAGCGAGAAGGGGAATATTATCAGAAGTTTGTCAGACTTATGAAAGCTCTTGGATATGAATTTGAATATCGAGTATTAGTTGCAGCCGATTACGGAGCACATACAACCAGAGAAAGATGGTATGCACAATTCAGATCAGATGGTAGACAAATACAATGGCCAGAGCCGACACATTCCAAGGGTGGGGTTAATGGACTACTTCCATGGGAACCTATTAGCCAAGATATTGATTTCTCTGACTTAGGCAGTTCGATATTCACTAGACCGAAACCATTAAAAGACAAGACTTTATACAGGATAGCAGCAGGGATAAAAAAATTCGTAGTCGATGATCCGAACCGGTTTATTCTTCCCGAGAAAATGGCGGCACCGTTCCTTATTCAGTATCATTCCGAAACCGTCAATGGAGAGGTCAGAGGGCAGAGTTTGAACGAACCAATCCAGACGATCGACACTTCAAATCGCTATGCGTTAATTACTTGCTTTCTTTCAAAGTTTTATAAAACCGGAACTGGCCAGACGGTCAATGAGCCAATACATACAATTACAACCTCACCCGGACATTTCGCTATGGTATCAGCATTCCTGATTAAATACTATGGCAAAGGGATAGGACAAAGCATGAATGAGCCCATTGGCACTATAGTTACAAAAGATAGATTTGGACTTGTGCTCGTGGCAATTGATGGCGTGACATATCAGATCGTAGATATTTGGTTCCGGATGCTTAAGCCGGAAGAATTGAAGCTAGGACAAGGCTTCCCGAAGGATTATATTATTGATTTCAAAATGCCGAACGGCAAGAATTATCCGAAAAGTGAACAGGTCGCCCGGATCGGAAATAGTGTAGTACCGGTTATGGCAGAAAAACTTTGTTTGACGGCATGCCCTTATCTCAAAGTCGGCGAACGAATGCCGAACATGTCTATTGACACTACCTCACCACAGTTAAGATTTGCATAGGAGGGATTATGTTAGACTTTGGATTTTACAATATGGACTGCATGGAAGGGATGAAGCAATTCCCGGATAAGTATTTTGAACTTGCGATTGTGGATCCCATTTATGGAGATGTTAAAGCCGGAGGATATATGACCGGAAAATCAAAAGGCGGTGTCGGACCTCATCCAGATTATAACTATTCTATTTGGGATCAACCCAAGACAGATAAAGCGTACTTTGATGAATTGTTCCGAGTTAGTAAAAATCAGATCATTTGGGGAGGAAATTACTTCTCTAAGGAAATCAATAGAAACAGCCCATGTTGGATAGTCTGGGATAAATGCAATGGAGAGACTAATTGGGCTGATTGTGAAATAGCATGGACATCATTTGATACTGCAGTAAGGATGTTTCGGTTTATGTGGAACGGCATGTTACAAGGAAAGTCAATCTCGGAAGGACACTTGATGCAAGGTGATAAGTCTAAAAATGAAATCAGGATCCATCCCACTCAGAAGCCGGTTGCCCTATACGAATGGTTACTTTCAAAATATGCTGTCAAGGGTGACAAGATTTTAGAC
This sequence comes from Bacillota bacterium, assembly GCA_023411215.1. Lineage (GTDB taxonomy): Bacteria > Bacillota > Clostridia > Lachnospirales > Lachnospiraceae > Mobilitalea. Next base: position 57,734 of record JAEYOY010000072.1, read on the forward strand.
ACTCATGTAGGCTCTGCATCCAGTTTAATAGCCTGTCATAACCTCGGATTTGACTATGTAGGCTTTGAAATAGACAAGACCTATTACGATATGGCTACCAAGAGATTAGAAGCCCACAAGGCACAGAGAACAATATTTGATTGCGGAATAGAACGGACAGAGCAACAGCAACTATCAGATTTTATAGCAACCTCATAAGGAGGGATTAAAACGGAGAAATGGCAATTACAACAGCTTCAAGCCTTACCGCTAGAAGTTAAAATTCGCAAAACACAAGAGCGCATCAAGGAATGGTATGAACACTGGAACGGTCAAGTATATGTTTCCTTCTCCGGTGGAAAAGACAGCACAGTCTTATTACATATCGTTCGGCAGATGTATCCAGATGTAGAAGCGGTATTTGTGGATACAGGGCTTGAATATCCAGAGATAAGGGAGTTTGTAGAGAGTTTTGATAATGTGTGTAAAATCAAGCCTAAAATGAGCTTTAAGCAAGTTATTAAGGTTAAAGGGTATCCAGTTATCAGCAAAAAGAACGCACGATTTATTAGAGACTTACAGAACCCGACAGATGATAATGAAGCCACAAGGAACCTCAGGCTTACCGGTTACAACAGAGAAGGTAAATACTGTAGCTCCATGATACTGCCCAAGAAGTGGAGATATCTTGTAGAAAGCGACATTAAAATAAGCGAAGAGTGCTGTGATGTTATGAAAAAGGAGCCTTTTCACAGATATCAAAAAGAAACTGGAAAATATCCAATAATGGGAGTAATGGCAGAGGAAAGCAATCTAAGGGAAAAGCAATATCTTGATTATGGATGCAATGCGTTTAAGGTAGACGAACCGAATTCTAAACCCATAGGATTTTGGAGGAACCAAGACATTCTAGAATATCTGAGACGCTTTAATATTCCATATTGTTCAGTTTATGGTGAAATAGTTCCGTCTGACCAAATAGCAGGACAAACATCACTGCCGGGAACGGTTGAGAACCTAATGTGCACAGGATGCCAAAGGACAGGCTGTATGTTTTGTATGTTTGGTGTTCATCTTGAAAAAGAGCCAAACCGCTTTCAAATGATGAAGGAAACACACCCAAAGCAATATGACTACTGTATCAATAAATTAGGACTTGGGAAAGTCTTAGACTATATCGGAGTTAAATATTAGCAACCTCATAGAGGGAAAGGAGCAGTTATGTTAATAAGGAGCCAAAACAAAAAGAATTTAATAAACTTAGCACAAGCTACAAATATAGCAATTATATCGAGAGAAGGACGCTTTAAAATTATGGCCTATTATCAAGTAGAAGATGGATATGACTGTATGGGAGAATATTCTACCGAAGCCAAAGCAATTAAGGTACTGGATGCCATAGAGAACGCTTATAGGAACGTAGAAAGCAATTATAAGGTTGCAGACGATACTTATTGGCAATCAATTAGGGATACATGCTTAGTGTTCCAGTTGCCACAGGATGGGGAGGTATAGCATGGGAGATTTAATCAGCAGAAAAGCATTATTAGAATTTGCAAGCAACCACAAAAATAAAAAGGTAGACATGAATGACATCGCCAGATTCCCTGCCGCCTTTGATGTGGGCATGGTTGTAGCGGAACTAGAAGAAGAACACATCGACATAGTGACAGAAGGTGATCCAACAGCTATACATCATTGGAATGGAGCAATTGAGAAAGCCATCGAGATAGTCAAAGGAGGCGGTCAAGGTGAGTAAGCAAGAGATAGAAAAGGCTATATATAAATTAGCGAGTTATGATGGTACTGAGGATAAAGAGTTGCAAAATGCAATAGAGATAGCAGTGCCAACACTAGAAAAGCAACTAGCAAGAAAACCACTTGAAATCAGAAATAAACATGATTTTCAAGGGAACGTAATATTAAAAGACGGATATTGCCCTAACTGTAAGCATGAAATGAGTAACGCATATCTATTTTGTAATAAATGTGGTCAAGCCGTAGATTGGGGGAATGAGGATGAATAAGCAAGAGATGCAGAAAGTAATCAATCATTTAACTATGTTACGAAGACTAGATAGTGGAGAGAAGAAATGTTTGTATGACTTAGCTATATCTGCCTTAGAGCAGCAACTAAACGGTGGATGGATACCAGTGTCGGAGAGATGGCCAGATAAGACTGGATATTATCTCGTTACATATCATGAGTGGACTGACGGTAATTATCTGCCAAAATACGACGATACACGAGTAAAAATATTAAGATATCAAGAAGCGGTATTTAGACTACCAGTGTGTTGTGATAAAGAAGCAGAACAGGACACGCATAGAGAAATAGTAGCATGGCAACCACTACCAGAACCATATAAGGAGGTATCAGAATGAAAGAATGTAAACACGCGCTAGGCGGAAAGATTAATGAAATTGGAGAAACCTTATGTTTTTGCGAACTTACTGATCGGTTAGAAAATGTAACTCTTGGAGATTGCCTTGGCAACTGCGAATCACAAGAAGAAAGCGAGGATGAAGTATGACAGGAGCAATTGAGTTTTTACGGAAGGCAAAGGCGATTTGCAAAAGCCAACCAAGCGAATTAGCGTGTCAAGGATGTCCAATAAGCGAATGGTGTTTACCGCCAGAAAATATCATTGATGAAGCTGACCATGTACGCAAGGTAATGGAGTATAGATTGGAGGATGGGGATGCAGATAACTAAAACCACCGTCAAGACTTATGAAGTAAAAGCTGGATGCAATAGTAGTAGATGGAATATACCGTTTGGTAAGTTTAAAGACACGAGAATAAAAAACGGTCAATCAGTACAGCAATTTGAAAAGTGTTTTATCTGTGGTCATAAATTTGCAGATGATGAAATTCCAAATGTAGTAGTTATCTCAACCAAGGGTAATAGATTTTCATGCGATGATTGTTATAGGAAACTGGAACAGGAGGTATTAAATGCAGAGAGAAATTAAGTTTAGAGCATGGGATAAATCGGGATAAAAAGATAATTGCATTATGTCTATGAGCATGATATAATAAAAGAAAAAGGACGTGATGCAATGTATTCAAAAGAACAATTATTAAATGTATTAAAGGAATTGAATATCAAATATAACGATATTCCTACTAGAAGAATGCTAAATGCAGATAAGAGTTTGCCAAGTGACATGGCATATAGAAAAGCTTTTGGAAGTTGGGGAAATGCTTTAAGAGAAGCCGGATTTGAGCCAAAAAAACCTTATCCATCAGAAAAATGCAAAGAAAATATGATTAAAGCGCATAGGGGTAAGAAAGGTTATAACAATAAAGGCGAGAGAAGAATTAACGCAGGCGGATATATAGAAGTATGGAACCCATCACATCCAAACTCAAACAAAAAGGGATATGTGCTAGAACACAGATTAGTTATGTCTGAATACATAGACAGACCCTTATTAAAGAGCGAAGATGTTCATCATATTAATGGCAATAAGCAAGATAATAGAATAGAAAATCTTGAATTACTAATAAAATCAGAACACACAAGCATTCACGAAAACTCTGGTGACCACAACCATAGAGTAAGGCTTAATGAAAAATGCCTATATCCGGAATGTGAAGAAATGACAAGCAGTAAATACAGACTTTGCACGAAACACTACAAATTGCAGTGGCAAAGGCTCAAAAGCGGACTTGTTAATGATTTATTAGAATTTAAGAATATCGACAGAAGCCATAATGATGAAACTAAGAAAAAGCTTAGTAAGTATGCAAAGCAACAACATAGGGTAAACGGAAAATTTGCAAAAACATTAGAGTAGGGAAGCCTACTCTTTTTATTTTGAATTACTGGAGGTATCAGAATGAGTTTAACAGAACAAATCTGCACAAACAATACATTAGGGTGTGTAGGTCACAAAGATGGCAAATGTCACTCAATAGAGAATTGCAAGTACAAGGTAGAGCAACCTGTAATCACCATAGGAGATAAAATTCGAGAGAGCAACGAAAGTCTTGCAGAGTTTATCAAACAGTATAATGCAGATCTAATTGATGATTGCTATTGCCGTAAATTATGCGAACACAGAGTTGATGGAAGTTGTGAGTTGGACGAGTGCGATAGATATAACTATAACGGCATAATGGAGTATCTCAATCAACCATATACAGGAAAGGAGTAAGTATGGCAACTAAAATAAACGACAAGTTTACGGTCCTCAAAATCGAGGACATAGAAAAATATTTAAGCTTTGTTGAAAAAGAACTGCTGGGAACACTGATAGATAACATACAGATCGGCAGAGAAAAAGACGGTAAATCCGCGAGTAATACATACTATGTAGTCAACACGGATGAGCCATACGCAGAAGAAGTATTACGGTTAATTTTACAAAGGGAAGATGAAAAACAGAATCCCAAAAAGAGTTGTATTGGGGCAGAATGTGAACATTATGAGCCACTTCATCCGAATCATTATTGTACATTACCAGTTCGAGAGAAATGCCCTTATGGATGTTCGATAAACTGATTAGCTGATAAGCGGAAAGGAAGATGTATGAAGAAAATATTATATGGATTTATTTTAAGAAGCAAGGCACTTCTAGTATCATTAAAGCAAGTTAATAAAGTACACTTGATGGATAGTGTAATATATGACGGTAAAAAGTGCTTTGTAAACAATGGGGTGTCAGCACCGATATGGGATTTATGCGAAGAAGAACTGAAATCAGATGGAACAAGAAATACATACAGAGTTCACGAAAATGACTTCAAGAAAATAAGGTCTTTTAGAAATCTTAAAAATGACTTGCTTTATCATTACGGTTGGTACATGACATGTTGGTATAGGATCGATTTAAGAAATATGTGTGAAAAATAATTTAGCTAATAAGAGGAAAGGGAAAATGTATGGAAGATAAAATAACGTATGGAGTGTTTTGGAAAACAACAGAAAACGAAGAATGGCATGAATTTTCTACGTGGTTTACTAATTATGGTGGCGCATATAAAGTCTATGAAGATGTATTGACTAATCCAAGGTGTATACAAGCTAAAATTGTTGAGAGGGTAGAAACATTCAATGATGTGGCTGTAAGTTAATTTGATGCAGATACAGGAGTAACAGGCTGGCTGGCTCCTGTATCACCTAAAAGATTGGAGGATGTCAAATATGAATTTATGTAAGCATTGTTTAGGAGATATTAGTAGAAATGCAATAGGGGAGCAGGTTTGTTTCTGTGAGTTAACAGATAAAAACGAGAATGTTTCTTTGGGTGATTGTCTTGGAAACTGCGAATCACAAGAGCCAATTAAATGTTGTGAGACATGCGAGTATTGGCAGAGTACATATCAACAATGCAAACACCCAGACCAAAGACAGTGTGAAAGCGGCGTATATGATTCACCGCCAAACAAGTGCTGTGGACTATGGGAATCATACGTTTAGATGCTCATGCATCGGAAAGGAAGATATGAAATTTATACGAAAAAATGCTGAGTTTGTGGCATATAGAGAAAGCCATGGAGAAAGATTTAACGAATATCGATGTCCAAATAAAAAGTGTGGAATTGGAGTATCAG
>JAEYOY010000036.1 GCA_023411215.1 Bacillota bacterium
CGTACCTTACAATGACCGTATTGACCACGACCACCGGACTGCTTCGCATACTTACTATCAACCTCAACAGCTTTAGTAAAGCTTTCCTTGTATGCAACCTGAGGAGCACCAACATTTGCTTCAACCTTATACTCACGAAGAAGTCTGTCTACGATGATCTCAAGGTGAAGCTCACCCATACCGGCGATGATCGTCTGACCTGTCTCTTCATCGGTATAAGTTCTGAAAGTAGGATCTTCTTCAGCAAGTTTCGCTAAAGCCTCACCCATCTTATCCTGACCAGCCTTAGTCTTAGGCTCAATTGCAACATTGATAACCGGTTCAGGGAATTCCATTGATTCAAGGATTACAGGGTGCTTCTCATCACAGATGGTATCACCAGTTGTAGTAATCTTCAAACCAACTGCTGCTGCGATATCACCGGAGTAAACCTTCTCAAGGTCTTCTCTCTTGTTCGCATGCATCTGAAGGATACGACCAACACGTTCCTTCTTGTTCTTAGTGGAGTTTAATACATAGGAACCTGAATTTAAGGTACCGGAATAAACTCTAAAGAAGGCAAGCTTTCCTACGAAAGGATCGGCCATAATCTTGAATGCTAATGCTGCAAAGGAATCTTCATCAGATGATTTCTTAACAACCGGATTACCATCTTCGTCTACACCCTTGATATCCGGGATATCGGTAGGTGCAGGCATATATTCGATAACCGCGTCAAGTAATTTCTGAACACCTTTATTCTTATATGCAGAGCCGCAAAGCACAGGGATAATCTGAGTTGCGATTGTTGCTCTTCTAAGTGCAGCCTTTAATTCAACTGTAGAAGGCTCCTCACCCTCTAAGAACTTCTCAATCAGATCATCATCGGTCTCACAGATGGACTCGATCATTGCCTGTCTGTACTCTTCTGCTTGATCCTTCATATCCTCAGGGATGTCTGTAATCTCGATATCCTCGCCCTTATCATCTTTATAATAATAAGCCTTCATCTCGAATAGATCGATTACACCCTTGAAGGTATCTTCTTTGCCGATCGGTAACTGTAACGGAACCGGATTCTTACCTAATCTGCTCTTAATCATATTTACTACATTGAAGAAATCTGCACCAGAAATGTCCATTTTGTTAACAAATGCCATTCTAGGTACATTATATTTATCAGCTTGACGCCATACTGTCTCAGACTGGGGCTCAACGCCACCCTTAGCACAGAATACACCCACCGCACTATCAAGTACACGCAAGGAACGCTCTACCTCTACGGTAAAGTCTACGTGTCCAGGGGTATCAATAATATTGACACGATGCTCTAGAGCACCGGGGATCTTCTTATGCTCGAATTCCTGAGTCCAATGGCATGTTGTAGCCGCTGATGTAATTGTGATACCTCTCTCCTGCTCCTGCTCCATCCAGTCCATGGTTGCAGTACCTTCGTGAGTATCACCAATCTTGTAGTTAACACCGGTATAGTACAGGATACGCTCAGTAAGTGTTGTCTTACCAGCATCGATATGTGCCATAATTCCGATGTTTCTAGTTCTCTCTAACGGATATTGTCTTCCTGCCAAGGATAATTCCTCCTTAATTCTATGCAAGTGAATTCGTAAGCGGGCGCTGTCAGACAGTGGCATGCCATGAATTCATCTCGTAATAACAATGATAAAATTCAATTACTTAGTGTCATATGCCCTTAGGGGCAGAAGTACATGCTATGATAATATCATTTTACCATCTGTAATGAGCAAATGCCTTATTCGCGTCTGCCATCTTATGCATATCTTCTTTTCTCTTTACAGATGCACCAGTGTTGTTCGCTGCATCCATAATCTCATTTGCAAGTCTATCCTGCATGGTCTTATCTCCTCTTTTACGGGAGAACAGGGTTAACCAACGAAGCGCGAGTGTCTGTCTTCTCTCAGGTCTAACCTCGATTGGTACCTGATAAGTTGCACCACCGATACGTCTTGCTTTTACTTCTAATACAGGCATGATGTTATTCATAGCCTCTTCAAATACCTCGATAGCGTCCTTGCCCGTCTTAGCAGCAACCTTATCGAATGCTCCGTAAACGATCTTCTGGGCTGTTCCCTTCTTACCGTCTAACATGATGTTATTGATCAGCTTTGTAACAATCTTATTGTTGTACAAAGGATCCGGCAATACATCTCTTTTTGCTATATGTCCTTTTCTTGGCACGTTTCTTCCCTCCTTAACAATGCTTAACGAACTTGGTTCGTCAATCAATTAATTCAACGGTACTCACATACAAGTAATTACTTCAGACCATGCTATTCTTCACAAAGAATTGTTGCATCATCTTACTATACTTGTTCTGAATGGAAGACCAGCTTCCACCGTTCGTGTTCGTGCTCAGATAACTTTATCTTCCAAATGGAATGTTTTACATTCACTTCAATCTGTAACCCACAGAAAATACAAATCAAACGGAAACGAAAAATTAATCCGGCACTTAACTATTTACTTAGTAGTTACTTCTTAGCTTCCTTAGGTCTCTTAGCACCGTACTTAGAACGCGCTTGTCTTCTCTTAGCAACGCCTGCAGTATCAAGTGTACCTCTGATGATATGATAACGAGTACCGGGTAAATCCTTTACTCTACCACCTCTGATCAGAACAACGCTATGCTCCTGAAGGTTGTGACCTTCACCGGGGATATAGCTGGTTACTTCGATTCCGTTGGACAGACGAACTCTGGCAATCTTACGAAGCGCTGAATTAGGCTTCTTAGGAGTTGCAGTTCTAACAGCTGTACATACGCCTCTCTTCTGAGGAGCGGATACGTCAGTTGCTCTCTTGCTTAAGGAGTTAAAACCTTTCTGTAACGCAGGAGAGGTTGATTTGTATTCTACTGTCTGTCTACCTTTTCTTACTAACTGGTTAAATGTGGGCATTAATTTTTCACCTCCTGAAAATTGTTAGCTACAAGATGAATTGGTTCGCCAATCCGCTTGTTTATAGTTAGAATTCTGTGGTTTAATTCCGCTTTTTAAGATACTATATAAGCGTCAACAAAAAGCGCATAAAAAATACATTGCATGCAGAAATCTACACGCTAGATGATTATATATTTTTAAACATTAATTGTCAAGGACTTTTTTGCAGCGGCCGTTTTGCCATTCCAACAATAATTCCTTAGAACTATCCTGATGAAAATAATTCATATAATTCTCAGACGTAATTAACTTGGCACTATCCTTCGATATATAGGTTATCATCAAAATCCTGTATTTCAACTATCTTATCTCTCATGCGGGTAAGCATCAATCTTTAGCAGAGTGTTCTGATGCTGTTATTCTTGAATAATTCTCCTCCTTATAGTAAGATATAATTAAAATATATGGAACTCGTAACTATATGATTGTTTAAATAAGAAGAAACACGTTACAAACGGAGGGATATCTATGAAGGATATGGCGCAGACAGAACGGCAGATTTTTATCTTATTATTACTTTCTGAGAATAAGAGGGGATATACCATCAGTGATATCCATGCCTCTCTGGAGAAATGGGATGTTATCGTGGACAAAAAGACCATCGGTCGGGATATCGACAGTCTGTCCGGTATCTGTTTTATATCTGAGGAAGAAAGAAACGGTAAGACCTATTATACTGCGGACAAGTTCCGGCTTCGTGATATCACCTTCACCTCTCCTGAGCTTATCTCCTTAGCCTTCCTATTAGAGCTGCTGAAGCCTTATCAGTACATGACCATGGGTAAGACAGCACAAGAGCTGATCCATAAGATTCTTGATAATACAACAAATCTTAACCGCGAGTTCATAAAGCACTTTAACGGCTTAGTAACCATAAATACCAATGATTATATTAATGATGCGGTTAATCCGGAGATTGAGGATCGACTTCAAACAGCAATTCGTAACAAGAATAAAGTCCGTATCATCTATCATAGCTTTGGCGGTGATGAGGATACGATCCGAATTATCCACCCCTATGAACTAATGATTAACGACGGGGCATTATGTGTCGTAGGCTATTGTGAGTTACGAAATGATATTCGGGATTTCCGAGTGTCCCGTATCAAAGCTATTACTCCCCTCGAGGATACCTTTCTTATTCCCTCCGATTATCACCACAAGAAAGCACGCAGTAAGTTCATTCATCTCTCCGGTAATGTTGTGGAGCAGATTATTATCGCTTTTGACGGTCCGACTGCGAAATACATACAGGAATATGAGGCCGACCTTGCCGATGAGATCGTAGTAACCGAGACAGGAATCCATTTTATCCGGGAAACCGCGGTAACGGATGAGCTGGTTCGTTGGATCATGCAATACGGTTCCGGCGCCAGAGTCCAGAGCCCTCCACATCTGAGAGATAAAGTTAAGCAGGAGCTGATAAAAAGCTTAGAGCAGTATAAATAGTCCAATGTAACATTAACTGTTATAATGAAGCATCCAAGCAAATACCTACATGATTAGTTTAGGGGTTGCCCGTTCAGGGCAACCCCATTATTATAGAAGCTTTATGAACAACTGCTCCTATGATAAACTATGGCTTCCATTCCCTCTTCTCCAATTTACATAGAAAGAACATAGAAGCAGCGACCACAAGACAATATAGACCCCCGTCCAAATCAGTCCATGAAATAGATCCGTCTCGGATATCAGCCATCCAAACAACCCATAGCATATAATTCCGTACAGACTCTGACTTAGTGAGATAAGTGAGTGTACGGTGGATCGTCCTTCCTCATCAATTCTCTGCTGAATATAATCCTCGTGAAGCACGTCTCCGGCTGCCATAATCAGATAATACAGACCGTATAATGCCATAACACCAATCGATCGAACCAATCCCGCCGCCAATAATGCCCCGGCTGCCAGGCAACAGAGAATTGCCACCTGGAGCATTCGGTCCTTCTGATGGAATATCCGCTCAATTACTTTCCGTATGGCGGAGGCTAAAAATCCTCCTAATGCAATAAGGATAAAACGGACCGCTGTCCAGCCGCCAATGAAAGCAATCGACAGACCAAAGCCCTCTGCAATCAGCTGGTCATATTCATCCAATATTCCCGCGGAGGATATTACCACTAATGACAGGAGACTGTAAAGCAATATTTCCTTTCTCGTAAGTAGAAAGGATAAAGCCCTTTGTAAGGTTTTCTCCTCCCTTTCTCTCTTCTCCAAAATAAGACGACCTTTATAGAAATTGACCTCTTTCATGGAAAGCACCGAAGCCGCTCCGGCTAAGGCTGACATTACGGATAGAAGCAGTACCAAAGGAAAGCCGTATCTCATACCGAGAAAGCCCCCGGATATGGATGCAAAAACCGTACTGATACCGGAAAGGAAACGTCCTCTGCCAAGCACCCGCTCGAAGCCCTGCTCCCGATGAGTCTGTTTCATAGAATCATAGAGTAAAGCTTCCTCCGATCCGGAGTTGAAGGTTCCTCCAATACCCCAAAGCACAAAACCCAATGCATACATTCCAAAGCCATCTGCAAAAAACCAAACCAAATAGCATCCGGCAATGAGCAGGCGGCCAAGCAATAACATACCTCTCCTGCTCCAACGATCCGCTAAAATTCCGGTAGGTATCTCCAGAATCACTCCAGGTATCGACCAGATTGCTAGCAGCCAGGATATCTGAGCTAACGATAAGCCACTCTTTTCAAACATAATTAAGTAGAGTGGGTATATCGGAATTAACTCACTGAAAAACCGATAAACATAATATTTTAAATCAGACATAAGATCCTCCATATCAATATAGTAGATTCATAGTTTATTGGTATGGGGGACCTCGCATAGACTGGTGTTATTGACCAGTATCATACCATTGTTTCATCCTCTCGCCTCCTGATCATTTATGTGAACCTCATTTTGTGGTATCACAATAGTATCTTAGGCAACATTATAAGGGATTTAGGATATGATTTCCACATGAATCTACTTTTTATTAAATTGTTTTAATAAATTAATTTAATAATAATCATATTTTTTTATAAATATACAGTTGACATTTGATAAAACAATGTATATACTGATAAAAAATACATAATTATAACAAACCGATGAGTAAGAAGAGTAGATATCGTTCATTACTTCCAGAGAGCTGCAGAGGGTGTGACTGTGGCATTAATACGATAGCGAATGGACTTACGAGGGTGGGAAGAACGATAGTCAGCTATCCAGTAATGCCCAACGGAAACTTCATCCGTTAACAAGGAAGCGTATATAGAAGTATACGGATTTGAGAGGGTGCATTGCACCAAACCGGGTGGTACCGCAGAAGTTTATGTTTGCTTTTGTCCCAGTAGAAGAACTGAGGCAGGGGCTTTTTTTATACCCTTTTGTGGTAAACAATAACAATTTCCTCCGCAGGGGTATTGCAAACGACTGACTTCTCTACAACGTATAAAATCGAAAGGAGTAAACAATATGGCAAAGAAAATTCCACACAGACTATACCTTACCGAAGATCAGATGCCAAAACAGTGGTACAATCTGAGAGCCGATATGAAGGAGCTTCCCGCTCCGATCTTAAATCCGGGCACTCTGCAACCAGCTAAGGTAGAAGAATTATATCCTGTATTCTGTGAAAAGCTTGCACAGCAGGAAATGGATGATACCACAAGATATTTTGATATCCCGGAAGAAGTTCAGGATTTTTATAAGATGTATCGTCCTTCTCCGCTTATCCGTGCATATCACCTGGAGAAAGCACTGGGCACACCGGCCAAGATCTATTTTAAATTCGAGGGCAACAACACCTCCGGAAGCCATAAACTGAATTCAGCTATCGCACAGGCTTATTATGCGAAGGAGCAGGGACTTACCAGTTTAACCACAGAAACCGGAGCTGGTCAATGGGGAACAGCATTGTCAGAAGCATGCTCCTATTATAATATCCCCCTCACTGTCTTCATGGTTAAGGTTTCTTATGAGCAAAAGCCCTTCCGTAAATCCGTAATGCAGACCTTTGATGCCAACATCATCCCAAGCCCCAGCGAAACCACCCAGGTCGGTAAGATGATTTTATCCAAGGACCCTACCACAGGCGGAAGTTTAGGCTGCGCTATCTCAGAGGCAGTTGAGAAGGCTGTTACCACACCGAATAGCCGATATGTTCTAGGCTCTGTATTAAATCAGGTTTTACTGCACCAGTCCATCATCGGTCTTGAATCCAAGATAGCTATGGAGATGTTAGATGAATACCCTGATATGATAATTGGTTGTGCCGGTGGTGGTTCGAATCTTGGCGGTCTGATTGCTCCATTTATGCAGGATAAACTTCTTGGTAAAGCCAATCCCAGAATCATCGCTGTTGAGCCTGCCTCCTGCCCTTCCTTTACTCGTGGTAGGTATGCCTATGATTTCTGCGACACAGGTAAGGTTACCCCTCTTGCTAAAATGTACACCTTGGGCAGTAGTTTTATGCCCTCCGCAAATCACGCAGGTGGCTTAAGATATCATGGCATGTCACCCATACTGTCAAAGCTCTATGATGATGGATACATGGAGGCCATCGCTGTGGAACAGACAAAGGTATTCGAAGCAGCGGTGTTCTTCGCAAAGCAGGAAACCATCTTACCGGCTCCTGAATCTGCACATGCAATCCGCGGTGCCATTGATGAAGCTTTAAAATGCAAAGAAACCGGCGAAGCTAAGACGATCCTCTTTGGCCTCACCGGAACCGGATACTTTGATATGACTGCTTATAACGCTTATTTAAATGGCAGTATGACCGATTATATCCCCAGTGATGAGGATCTTAAGAAGGGCTTTGAAGAGTTGCCGAAGATCCCGGGCATAGAGTAGCTATATTCTTCTCCAAATTGGATATAAAATAGAAGGGACAGAGCCGGTTGTTATTACAATCGGCTCTGTTCCAGTCTTATTATATGTTAACATTTTCAATTCCTGCTTCCCGTCTTCTGCCTCCCTCCTGTTCCCTGATTAATCCGTTCAGACGTCTTATCTCAACCAATAGAAATCCACCCGTAATTGCAAAGGCCAGAAAATCAGAAATAGGAACTGCCATAAGAATACCCTTAAGGCCAAATAGGTTCGCCATAATTAAGATAGTAGGTATTAATAATAGAACTTGTCTGGATAGCGTTAATAAAAGAGAGATTTTTGGTCTACCGACTGCCTGAAAATACAGTGATCCAATAATCTGCACACCCATAACAGGAAGCATCAGCATAACTATTTTAATAGCGTTTGTTCCAAACTCCCGAAATGCTTCTTCTTTACCGAAGGCTCCGATTAAAGCTCCGGGGAAAACTCTGGTTACCGCAAAGCCTGTAATCGCAATAACAGATGCCGTCAAAATTGCTTTCCCCAGTGCTTCCTTAATTCTATGATAATTCTTTGCACCACGATTATATCCAATGATAGGCTGAGCTCCATGACTAATTCCTATCGTAGGAAGCACTAGCAAAGTCTGTAAACTATTGATGGCCCCCATTCCTCCAATTGCGACATCTCCACCATAATAGCCCAGTCGATTATTCAAAATCAAGCTAAGAAAACTTCCGCTTATTTGATTTGCAAAGGACGGAAGTCCAGCCAGAATCGTCTTTCCTACAATCGAGGGTGTTAATATCAGGTTCTTTGGACGTAGCCTCATATTACTACGTTTTGATAGGAAATAGGATATGCCCCAAATAGCAGATAGACCTTGTCCTCCGATTGTAGCAAGGGCCGCTCCCGCCATTCCCCAACCGAATATAAAAATAAATACATAATCAAAAACAATATTAAAGCCTGCTCCGATAAACATGGAAAACATAGCCGACTTCGGGCTTCCGTCCGCACGCATAAAATGGTTCATACCTACCGAAGGTCCCTGCAACACTGAGGCATATAAAATAATTCTCATATACTCTAAGGCATAAGGCATACTTTCCTCACTAGCTCCGAACAAGGTAAGCAATCCTTCCAGATTCATTAGTGCAATCACCATAAACAAAAAGGAGGTAATGAATATCATGGCGATGGAATTACCTAGAATTCTCTCTGCACCCTCTCTGTCCTTCTCCCCAAGCTTGATGGAAAACAGAGACGCGCCACCGGCCCCAAACATTAATGCAAGCCCCATCATAATCATCATAATCGGAAAGGATACTGTTAATGCCGTAAGCCCTAAGGACTGCAGATCCTTCGCATTGCCGATAAACATTCTGTCCACGATATTATATAATGCATTTACCAACATTCCAATTGTCGCCGGTATAGAAAATTCCATTAATAGAGTTCCGATTTTCTTCGTACCCAGACGATCCTGACTGTGTTTTTGAATAATCTTTTCTTCTGTCATACTTTACTTCCATAACCTTTCTAACTTTTAATATAGGCAACTTTCCATAACAGCAAACTAAAACATCCGGAATAACAAAATATACATCCTAGTGATTGGTATCGTCTCCCAAACAACTTATAGCGGTAATTTACTGTTCCAACCAAATGAATAAGTTTCACTTTGTTTATGATTTTATCATAAATTTCTTATAATAAACGATTTTAGAAAACTTATCCACCTATATATAAGGTTTTTAGACGTATTTTATCACATTGTAAAATTATTTTAGTTTTCTTATTTCAATTTGTATGATATAATGTTGGTTATGCAATTTTTTATATCCTATGGAGGAACAAACATGAATGATCAAACAACACACGATGTGTTAGAGGACAAGTTTCGAGAACTAATCGCTTTTGCCAACCGTCAAAAAGGCATATTGGAGGCTGAAAAGGTAAATACCCTCATAAGCGAATTGAATTTAGATAATAATCAAATTGACAAAATTTATGAAAGGCTTGAGGCATATAATATCGTTGTACTTAGTAATACGGAAGAGGAAGAACCTACTGACGAAATCTTACTTGAGCTCGACGATGATGCCGAGGACGTACAGTCCGAGGTAGAAGCCCTTACAAGTTCCTCCTATTCTATGTCTGACGACCCGGTTCATCTATATTTGAAGGAAATCGGTAATTATCCGCTTCTTTCTATGGCTGACGAGGTTGAATTAGCTAAGAAGATCGCTGATGGCGATGATTATGCAAAGCAGCTTTTAGCAGAATCCAACCTAAGATTAGTTGTCAGCATCGCGAAGCGCTATGTGGGAAGAGGCCTATCCTTTCTTGATTTAATACAGGAGGGTAATCTTGGATTAATTAAGGCTGTTGAAAAGTTTGATTATACGAAGGGTTATAAATTCAGCACCTATGCAACCTGGTGGATCCGTCAGGCAATCACGAGATCCATCGCTGACCAATCCAGAACCATTCGAATTCCGGTACATATGTCGGAGGTTATCAACAAAACCTATCGAGTATCTCGTAACCTGCTTCAAGATTTAGGAAGAGAACCAACCGAGCAGGAGCTGGCTGATGCTATGAACCTGCCAATTGATAAAGTGAGAGAGATTCTTAAGGTCTCTGCAGATCCGATCTCCCTTGATACTCCCATCGGTGAAGAAGATGACAGTCACTTAGGTGATTTTATCAGTGATGAATCTATGATGGGCCCGGAAGATGCTGCATCCTATTCCATACTAAAGGATCAAATCTCCAAATTATTGGATACACTAACTGACAGAGAGCAACGTGTATTAGTCCTTCGCTTTGGATTAAAAGACGGAAGAAGCCGTACACTCGAGGAAGTAGGCAAGGAGTTCAATGTTACCCGTGAGCGTATTCGCCAAATTGAAGCGAAGGCACTTCGTAAGCTAAGACATCCCAGTCGTGCTAAGATGCTGAAGGGTTATGATATCATCTAAACCTTTATGGAAGGAGTGTTTTCATGATTCGTATCGCATTCATGGTCCTACGTTGCCTTCTCAAATTACCCTATTGGTTCTTTCACATTAACCAGCTCTGTAATATTGAGAAATACGATGCTGCTACCCGCTATGCCTACCTTCATAAACTGGTTCCGATCGTCAACCGACGAGGAAGAGTTGTGATTGATTGTCATGGGCTTGAGAATCTCCCAAAGGAGAATGGTTATATAATGTTCCCTAACCATCAGGGGCTGTTTGACGCTCTCGCCTTTCTGGAAACTCACGAACGCCCCTTTGTAACAGTAATGAAGAAGGAAGTAAAGGATACCATCCTACTCAAACAGATTATCCAGCTATTACAGGCGGAAGTTATTGATAGAGAGGATATCCGCCAATCCATGCAGGTAATTATGAACATGACAAAACGCGCAAGGGCCGGAGAAAACTTTCTCATCTTTGCAGAAGGAACCAGATCCCGTAACGGTAATAATCTACTGGAATTTAAGGGTGGAAGCTTTAAAAGTGCAACCAATGCCAAGTGTCCAATTGTTCCTGTAGCCTTAATCGATTCCTTTAAGCCCTTTGATACCAAATCACTGCGCAAGCAGACGGTGCAAATTCACTATTTGAAGCCCCTTTATTATGAGGATTATAAGGATATGAGATCCACCGAGATAGCCGCGCTGGTATCTTCCACTATTCAGAACAAGATTAACGAAGTGATACAACAGGATAAATAGTTACCGGGTTGTCATTTACTCCAAGAACATTTCTCATATGGGTCTTGGAGTAATTTTATACCTTATACTGCTATTCCCAGAGTACATTCATATAATATTATGCATTTTTATTACTTATTATGTATATTACTGTAGTATAATTCCATTTCCAGTTCAAAACAGTTGCTTTTGCAATCATTCTCCTGTATAATAGTTAAAAAATATGCAAACAGAAAATTATCCAGATGATTTTCGTTTGCGATAAACTATGTAGAGGGAAAAGGAATGAATAAAATCAAAAGAGCCTTAATGTCTATGATAGTTTTTTTGTCTGTCTTTTGTTTATCCGCAATCTTCAATATTCCAAATAATATTACTACAAAAGAAAATGCCCAGACCGGGATGGGAGTTCAAAAAACAACCGAACCGGAAGCTACGGGATTATCTTCAACAAATGATAATGAAATCGAATCTTTCACATATAAAACCAGCTCTATCGTAACCACTTGGGAGAATCCCTATATGGCTGCGGAAGGTAGTGCGGAAACAACTGATAATCAGAAAAACGCGGTTTCTAATGCAGATATGTCAGAATCCATGATGTCTACGAAAGATGCGGGTGATACGGTTGTAGCCGAAGAACCACAGACAAATCCAACAGAAGAAACGATACAGGAAGTAGCGCTCTATGCAAATATCGGTATTTCAATCGCTAAGGAATATGTAAATATCAGAGAAAAAGCCTCCACCGATAGCGAAGTACTCGGTAAGCTTTATAAGAACAGTGCCGTAGAGATTCTGGAAACCTCCGGTGACTGGTATCGTGTTGAATCAGGAAGTGTTAAGGGATATGTAAAAGAAGAGTTTATCAGAACCGGTATCCCCGATGAGGAATTAGTGGAAAAGTACGGTGAGCCCAGTATAGTCGTAACTGTGGATGGTCTCAACGTACGCGAAAAGGCAGATACCGAAGCGGATAAGGTGACTGTTATTTATAAGAATGAAATCTATCCTGTCCTAGACAGCGACGATGATTGGATTAAGATTAATATACCGGAGGATAAGACTGCCGGGTATGTAAAGAGTGAGTATGCAGAACTAATGGTTGATTTCAAGGATGCCGTATCCAAGGAAGAAGAGGAGGAGCTCCTTAAGCTTCAGGCAGAAGAACGCGCCAAGAAAGAGACCGAGATCAAAAAACAGAATGGTGTAAGCTATTCAAAGGAAGATCTTAAGCTATTGGCCTGTCTGGTTCACTCGGAAGCCGGAACCCAGAGCTATGAAGGAAAATTAGCCGTTGCTAATATAGTTCTCAACCGTGTCAAATCTTCTAAATATGGTGGTAGCATCAAATCAGTGATTTATCAGCCCGGGCAGTTCTCTGTAGCGAAGAGCGGTTCTTTGGCAAAACAACTCTCAAATTATGATAATTACAGTTCAAATTCCCAACAGCTTTCCATCAAAGCGGCGAAAGCGGCCTTGGAGGGATCCAATAATATCGGATCCAGACTATATTTCCACTCCTATAAAGCCGCAGTAAGAAAAGGTTATGACAAGAAGGAAACCAGTGTTAAGCTGGGGGATCATCTTTTCTGGTAGGCAGTAAATCTCATAATTTTCATTTAGGGCTTTCGTGTTTAAGTTATTCCTAAGTACAAGGAAGGACCACACACATCCCTCACACACAGGTTGACGGACATTATATTGTTATGTATGCCACGATCGAACATAAATGTTCGCCTTTGGCACACATAACAACATACCGTCCGTCAAACAGTGCATTATGGGATGTATGTGGTCCTTCCTTGTACTTCATTACATCGCGAAAGCCCAAAAAGATAAAATAATTTTATTTTATAATCATTTACTGCTGGGACGCTTTTAATATAGCTTGATCTGAAGGGGAATACCGTTTGCGTATTTTACATTGGTCTCGCCTTGAATCAGTGGCTTCATATAAGCAACCAATTCTTCGGTTACATCATGTCCGTCAGGAGTGATCCAGTTCATTGGGACGGTCTTCTCATGGTTAGCAACTTCATTTACAGGAACAGAGATGAATTCTACTCGATAAGGCTCATCACTTAATCTCTTGATTGCTGCCATTCGTCCGGTCTCTCCATCAAGTGCACAGCTTAATGCTTTCTGTCCAAGCATCAAGGACTCAATAATATCTGTCTCACTGGCAATATGGGCTGCTGATCTCTGCATCAGGTTCAATTCAATAGAACGTACCTTACAGCCGACTTCATTACGTACCAATTGTTCTAACGCACGTGCTGCTCCTGCAATATACTTGTGTCCGAAATTATCTACCGCTCCGCTGGACATCTGATCCGATACATAGGCGCCGCTGCTATCCTTGCAGCCTTCACTGACTGCTACTAAGATACCGGATTTCTGTGCTAATTTTTCTTTTACATCACTGATAAATCTGGCATTATCAAAATCCTTCTCACAGAGGTAAATCAGATCTGCACCCGCATTACCATTCACTCTGGCAAGTGCTGCAGAAGCTGTCAACCAGCCCGCATTTCTTCCCATAATCTCGACGATTGTTACTGCCGGAATATCATATGCTCCGATATCGCATGCCAACTCGGAGATTGTAGTCGCAATATATTTGGCTGCTGAACCAAAGCCTGGACTATGATCCGTCAGATTGAGATCATTGTCAACCGTCTTCGGGGCACCCATAATAATAAAGTCATGGTTATTCAGCTTACAGTATTCTGAAAGCTTATCTACTGTATCCATGGAGTCATTTCCACCGATATAGATGAAATATTTAATATCATACTTATAGAAGGTTTCGATTATTTTCTTGTAAGGTTCATCATCCTTGCGCCAATCCTTCATCTTGTAACGGCAGGTTCCAAGTGCAGAAGAAGGTGTATAAGTAAGTGTATCCATTGCTTTTGTATCTCTTACGATCTCGTTCAAATCAATCAACTGATCTTTGATAGCGCCTTCGATACCGTTTTTTGCACCATATACCTTGTCAACTTTACCGCTTGCGCGCACACCCTGTAATACACCGGCCAGTGTTGCATTAATAGCAGCGGTAGGTCCTCCGGATTGTGCCACTAACAAATTCTTCATTTTATTTCCTCCTTATAAGGGTTGATATATTCATTACATAGTTACATCATTAACACATTTTAACATGTATTAATATAGTTAGTCAAGCCACTAAACTAATTCCGGTAAGCTCTTTCTAGAAGTTAATCCCATTCCATCCCCAATGTTCTATCTCGGAATAAGCCACAAATATCTGGTCCGGTGCAACCTGCAATTCCTCCTTCAAAATACGAGTTATCTGGGCTGTTGTTAACTGATATGCTTCATCGGTTGTACCTCCAAAGATTTTAACCTCTACAAAGGCAATGGGCATGTCCGTCTTTCCTTTAAAATAAAGAGAGACATTATCATCAATTGCAACCATCAACCACCCCTCACTCTTGCCGGGTATCAACTCGATCGCCTTTCCTAATCTCTGTTTCACTATTTCTTTGTGTTCCTTAGTAACCTCAATATTGGTTTTTACATTTATAAACGGCATGCTGTTACTCCTTTCCTTTCACACTAAGATAATTCTCTTCATATTCTGCAAATTTGTCAAGAAATTTCATTCATTGTCTCTGCTAATCAGAAAAAGCCCGGAGCTCATATTAATCTCAGGCAATGGAATATACTTTCCTTTACCTGAGATTAATCAAAAGCTCGAGACTTTATTATTTATTTATTATATTAGCATGATTATTCGGAAAAAGCTTACCTATTACTCCGCTTGCTTCCACGCCCTTGATTACCATATATAACATAATCGTCTCAACCGGAAGCATAATGAAGGCTTTCAGGGCTCGCAGAGGAAGAATTGCCATGAAATTATAGCCGTAAAGCATGGTCAGCCAGTATGTGTTCAGCAATAAATTAACTACCACTAGTTGTACCAGATTAGCAGCTAAGATTCTCTTCAGACTCAAGGGTCTCTTATAGAGAATTACTCCATAGAGAAAGCCCGAAAGAATCGCACTTAAGGTAAATCCGAAGAAGAAAGGTCCTGTCGGTCTTACAATAAAGGTCAGGATGTCCAGTGCTGCTCCGTACACAACACCTACCACTGGTCCGAATAGGTAATATACGAATTCGTTGGGAAGGAAGTTGAAGCCAACCTTCAGAAAATCACCTACCATAAACACCAAACTACCTAACACGATCGATACTGCTCCTAGCATCGATATGAGGGTAATGCATCTTATGCTTTTTAATTCTTGATAAGATGACTTAAAAAATGCTGTAAATTTGGTCATAAAAAAATTACCTCCTTTGCAGACCTTTTACTACAAGAAGAGATAAAATCAAACAAGATGAATTGAAAAATCAATTCATTTGTCAGGAATAGGGCATTGATAACATGGATGTCCAAATATCAATATGCCCTCCCATATTTGATTACCTTACTGTAGCAGCGGGATGCGAACCATGTACCGCAAGATATCCTTTTCGTCCGGATGACAACTCCCTGTTCACCCAGCACTTAACGCACATGCTTCTACTCTGCTTCTATTATTTTTGTATCCTAAGTATATCATAGTATAATCAATTTGCAAGAATAATAATTGATGAAAATATATGAAGTATTGTAAATTAATTGTAAATATTTTCATTGTATATATTCTCATTTTGTATATTTTCATTATATATATTTGCATTGTACACGAATAAATATCTGTTTATTTACACCCCATCTACCTCTTAGGTAGATAAGAGATTGCATCTAAACGCAATCCCATGCCTGTGTGTGTTGTGAAGATGTTTCACTAGTTACCACATTCGATACTGATCTCATTGAATTTATCAAGAATAGCATTTATCTCAACCGACTGCTTCTCTTCATCCGCCTTATCAATAACCATCTCACCCTGGTGCATCATGATCAGCCTGCTGCCATATTCCACAGCATAACGAAGATTATGGGTTACCATGATTGTGGTAAGCTTCTTCTCCTTCACCACCTGATCGGTTAATTGCATAATAAGCTCAGCTGTCTTCGGGTCCAAGGCTGCTGTATGCTCATCGAGAATTAAGAATTCAATCGGTGTCATCGTTACCATTAATAATGCCATCGCCTGTCTCTGACCTCCAGACAGGGACCCAACCGGTACATGAAGCTTATCCTCCAGACCGAGATTTAAAGAACGCAGTCTTTCCCGGTAGAATTCCACTCTCTTCTTATTGGTACCTCTCACAAGATTAAAGCTTTTTCCTTTATTATCCGCCAAGGACATATTCTCCAGTATTGTCATTGAGGGGCAGGTACCCATAGCAGGATTCTGATATACTCTGCCAACTCTTCTCAGTCTCTTGAATTCCGGCATACTGGTGATATCCTCTCCGCCAATTCGAATTGCTCCGCTGTCAACTGGAATACTTCCACAGATAATATTAAGCATAGATGTCTTACCGGAGCCGTTACTTCCTACAACGGACACGAATTCTCCATCCGCTACGGTCAGATTAAAATCCTTGAACAGACACATCTCATTGACGGTTCCGGGATTATAATATTTATTGATATTCATCAACTCAATCATTGGTTTTTACCCTCCTTTTCCGCTCATTGCTTATTACCAGAATAATTAGGAATAATACTGCGGTAATAAGCTTTAAGTCAGAGGCAGCCATACCGAACCATATCGCTAGTGCTACACATAACTTATAGATGACCGATCCGGCGATTACTGCCGTCGTAGCTTTTATTATGGTGAACTGCTTAAACACATTGGTTCCGATGATAACGCTGGCCAATCCGATAACAATGGTACCTGTACCGGAGGAAATCTCGAAAAATCCGCTCTTCTGCGTATAGATGCTGCCTGCCAAAGCAACAAAGGCATTGGCAATGGCAAGACCAACAATCTTAACAAGACCTTTATCCTTCGCTAAGGAGGTTACCAGAGTATCATTATCTCCTACCGCTCTTAACAGGTATCCCGACTTTGTCTTTAAATACAGATCCAATATCAGCTTCATAATAACTACAATAATAAAAAGGATTATTAAGGTGATATAATCACTCAAGATAACGGGTATATTCTTATTCAGAAACGCATTGTCAAAAATAGTCTCCCTTGTAAAGATTGCGACATTGGCTTTACCTGCAATTCTTAAATTCAAGGAATATAATGCTGTCATCATGATAATTCCCGAGAGAAGATCCCGTACCTTTAGCTTCACATGAATGAGACCGGTTAAAGCACCGGCGACCGCACCTAACAAGAAAGCAATAAATAGGGTAATTATTGGCGGAACCCCAGCGATAATAAGGATTGCTGTAATTGCACTTCCCAGTGGAAAGGTTCCGTCTACGGAGAGATCCGGAAAGTCCAAGATCTTATAGGTGATATAAACACCCAGCGCCATGATCGCATAAAGAAGGCCTTCCTCCAATACACCGATAATAAATGATATGATAAACCCCATTACCTTACCTCCCAAAACAGAATTTGTTGGCTCTTACATTCTTCATTCATTATTTATAAAAATATGAGTGAATGTATATAGGAGCCAACCCTGTAATCATACGTATTAAGTTGATTAAATTATATCTAACTGATGTTTGCCTTATGATGTATGTCTACTTAGTATGTCACCTCTTTAATGTTTACTCATATAGGTCTACTAAATATGTTTACACTTGAAAATCTACTTATTTACCACTACTGAACTGTGTCTACTTATTTATAACACCTTAACCAAATGATTTACTGGGCAATCTCGCCAAACATTTCCTTTGCACTCTTAACCAGATCCTCCGGAAGGGTAATACCCAGATTGCCTGCAACAGCTGTATTTCCATAGAAGGATGCTTCTTCGATAACCTCAAAATTAATTTCGCTTGCCCCTCTTTCGCCCTTTAATACCTGAGCAGCCATCGCACCGGTCTGCATTCCAAGATCATAATAATCAAGACCTACTGTTGCTAGACATCCTATCTTCACCTGTTCTACCTCACTGCCGAATACAGGAATGTTCTTAGCTGCTGCTTTCTCGAGGATAACCGGTAAGGAGCTGACCACTGTGTTGTCGGTTAAGTTATTAATGCAATCTACCTTCTCTAATAAATTATCGGCTGCCAAAGGAATATCTGCTGTCGTTGAGATACCACTTTCAATAATATCAAAACCGTAGTTACCGGCTGCTGCCTTATATTCCTCAATTGCAGACACCGAGTTAACCTCACTGGTGCTGTACATAATGCCGATGGTCTTTGCCTCAGGTAATACCTTGCGGATCATCTCAAGCTGTTTCTCTACAGGGAGCTTGTCGCTGGTACCGGTTGTATTACCATTTGGTGTTCCGTCTGGCTTGGCAAGCTCTGCTAAGATCGGATCGGTTACTGCGGTAAAGATAACGGGAATATCGGTATTCTTTGTTGCACCGAAGGCACTCTGTGCCATAGGAGTTGCTATCGCACAAATCAGATCGGCCTTCTTAGCTACGAAATTAGTAGCGATTTGACCTGCCGTTCCGGTATCTGCCTGCGCATTCTCAAATAACACCTCCAGGTTCTCACCCTCCACATAGCCTGCCTCTGCAAGTCCTGCCAGGAAACCTTCTCTGCAGTTATCCAGAGAGCCATGCTCTGCAAACTGTCCGATACCGATTGTTACCTTTCCATCCTCCTTCGTCCCACAACCTACCATCATGCTCATTGCTATTGCAATCACTAATACGAATGCCATTAATTTCTTCATACGAAGCCTCCCATTCTGCCGCCCTTGCGGCTATCAATAGTTATGAATTTGTTCGTTCTCGCCATTCGTGGTCTGTCAAGGGTGGTGGTTTTGAAGGGTATAAAAAAAGCCCCAAGTATAATATATACTTGAGACGAATGTTATCCGCGGTACCACTCAAATTGACTGATGAAAAGGCTGCTTTTAGGCTTTTCATTGTCCACTTTACCTTCATATACGAACTATATATGCCATGCTGATAACGGTTATGGTTTCCGTCAACGCCTACTATGATTTCGGGTTGCCCTCAAAAGCCCATTCAGCCAAAAACTCCATATCGCATTCACACCACCTGCGACTCTCTGAAATGTCGTACTAAAGCCTACTCTTCTTTCTCAACGGTTTCACTTATTAATGAATTTATATTAATACCTAAGTATTAATTTGTCAATACTTTATTTTAAAAAAGTGTTATGCGTTAAAGCGATACTATAATATATAGGTACCGCTCCGAATAAAACGCTTTCATCTGCAAACACTATTATTAAAACAGGAAAGGAGCTGCAAATATGAATAATAGTAAGGATACCTCTTCGAAGAAGCAGGGCAAGAGTAGTGTTAGTGATGATTATAAATATAGCCCAAGAGTTGAGAATCCAAATCCCAAGTCTACAACGGACAAAAGACCCTCTTCCGGGAATATCAGAGGAGTGTAATTGGGGCCTCGGTAATCAATCTCCTACCCATCGTTGTGCTAATCGCATATCATGATTGGCAAATACTTTATAAGGTATAAGCAAAGCTGATATGAAGTAAAGTCTTCTGTATAATGACCTTATTTCATATCAGCTTATGATTTTGATAACGAAGCTTTTATGCTTCATCTACATATGCAACAAAATTACTAGATTTGATTATCTCTAACATATCAGAATGCTTTTCTTTCGTAGGAAATTTAAGTACAAATGAAATGGTAGTATAAGTACCAATGGTCTTAATAATTTCAAACTCAAGAATTTCAATATCGTGTTCCTTTAAAAACAGTATAAATTTATAAAGTCCATCGTCCCTGTCCAACATAATATAAATTCGAAGTCTTTTACTATTGGCCAGATACTTAACTTGTACTTTTTCACCTACTATCATAACAAATAATATAATGATAAACACGATAAATGCCACTTCATAAAGTCCTACTCCTATCACAAGTCCCATGCATGCATCTACCCATAGTCCTGCTGCTGTCGTAAGTCCCTTAATACTATTAAAACCTGTAACCATAATGGTACCTGCTCCCAAGAAACCAATACCACTAATTACTTGTGCAGCCATTCGGGTTGGATCAGAGGTTTGATACTGTTGATATATGTACATTCCGGAGATCATTACTGCAGCTGCCCCTACACATACAAGAGAGTAAGTTTTAAATCCAGCCGCCCGGAGCTTACGAGTTCGTTCAAAACCGAGTATAGCACCAAAGATCATCGCCACAAAAAGCCGAACAGTAGCTGAATAAAAATTAATTTCATATAAATCTAAATTGCTAATTATATTATTCATAGTTATAACATCAGTTATCCTTCCGAGTTTTAGTATGATCACGGGGTCACTGGCTTATCGGAATAATCGTTCCTTTATGTATATCCACATTCACTTTTATTAGGTTAATATCTTATTATGATCATCTTTACCATCATCCTCATATACAAGGAAATCTGATATATTCAAACTTACAGGTTCGCCTACCTTTAATGTATCATAGGTATGTGCATCAGCAATCACTCTGATATCTGTTCCATTGATGTCAACCTGACAATCATTCACATCGCCTAAGTAAAACATCGTTCTTATCTTGCCACTTAATTGTCCTTCATTATTCGTAAGCCTAATATTTTCAGGACGGATTGCTACAACAACGTTACCGTGTAAAGGTCCCGAATAATCCAATGACTGTCCCAATCCCTTTAATGCAATTTTACCTGCGCTCACTGTCCCCTTGATGAAGTTAACCTTTCCAACAAAATCAGCAATAAACTGATTGTTTGGATTGCGATAGATTTCCATGGGACTACCAACCTGCTGAACAACACCTCGATTGATAACGAACACGCGATCTGACATCGTCATCGCTTCAATTTGATCATGTGTAACATAGACAACTGTAATTTTAAGCTTCTTCTGAATTTCTTTAATTTCATAACGCATACTTTCTCTAAGCTTTGCATCAAGGTTTGATAATGGTTCATCCAGTAAAAGCAATTTAGGTTCTGCTACAAGTGCCCTACCAAGAGCAACCCTTTGTTGCTGACCACCAGATAGCTGGGCTGGCATTCTATCCGCATATTGACTAAGATGTACTACTTCAAGGATAGACATAACCTTTTCCTTAATGATGTTTTTTGACACTTTCTGAATTTTTAAAGGGTATGCAACATTGTCAAACACAGTCATATGAGGCCAAACTGCATAGGATTGAAACACCATTCCTACTCCTCTTTTTTCTGGTGGAATAAAGACATTTTTCGAATTAACTACCTTTCCATCAATTTTGACTTCACCTGAAGTTGGCTTCTCAAATCCTGCGATAATACGAAGCATTGTTGTTTTACCACATCCTGAGGGGCCCAGTAATGTAATAAATTCTCCATCCTGAAACTCCTGCGTAAATTCTTTTAAAACTGTAACGTCGCCAAATGATTTGGTAACCTGATTTATTGTAATAACAGACATTGTTTATCCTCCTTAAATCGAAAATTTTCCTTTTGTTACTTTATTTAATACGAAATTAAGTACTATGACCATAATTAGTATACCTGAGGCGAGTGCCGAAGCAGTCTGTTGACTATGGTAGGTCTGATAATTAAATAGCTCAACGCCTAAAGTCTTTGTATTATTTGAATAAAGTAAATTCGACATTGTTAATTCATAAAAGCTAGGCATAAATATTAAGAACCAGCCTGCTACAATCGAAGGAATAATCAATGGTAATATAACATCTTTTAATCTACGTAACCATCCTGAACCAGAGATCTGTGCTGCCTCCTCCAAGGAAGGACTTATTTGAGAAAAGGCTGATACTACGGTTCTCATTCCCATCAACATATACTTAATCATATATGCAATTACCATGATAAACATTGTATTATATATATTAATACCGAACTTTCCTGACATTGTCATGATTAATGCAAGTGCTATTACTACGCTAGGTGTTCCTGATCCAACCGTAATAAGGAAATCTGGTATTCTTTTCCCTTTTGCATTGGTTCTCTTAAGTAGATAGGCCATCACCAGGCAAATCACCATTCCCAATGAGGCTGCCCATACAGCTGAGATTAAACTGTTTTTTGCTGACTCTATAATTGCGGTTCTTGTAAATATCGTTTCCCAATATTTTAAGGTAATATTTCCTTTCGCAAAAACTGATTTTCCCATATTCATGGTAAGTGATGTTGCAAATACAGATACAAATGGAACAATAACAACCACTAGAGCAAAAATACTAACTATTATTGTTACTGGGATTCTCCACTTTCCTAAATCAACGATATTTGGTCTAGTGGACTTACCCGATACTGTGATAAAGTCTTTTTTACCTACTACAAAGTTTGATACGTAAAGAACAATTAAGGCGATTGCCATTAATAAAATTGCCAAATTTGTAGCATCGGTTAAACCCTCTTGTGATCCGATATAAACGTAATCTACAATACGTGTCGTTACCGTATATATCTGACCCGGTGCACCAATAATGGAAGGTATTCCATAACATGATGCTGCTGCTACAAAAACTAATAGCGCTGCTGCTACAATACTAGGCATCATCAACGGTAATGTAACTGTAAACAATGTTTTCAATGGAGATGCTCCGGAAATACGTGACGCCTCTTCCAGTGATGGATCCATCTTTTCCATAGCTCTTGAAATTGTAATAAACGCATATGGATAATAGAACGTTGTTAATACCCAGACCAAGCCACCAAGCGTGTAGATATTAAATGGTGTACCATCTAATTGAAAGAGGTTCTGGATAGCCACATTCAATGTTCCTACGGTTGGATTTAATAATTTTAACCATGCCATCGCGCCTACATAGGGTGGAACCATATAAGTCATTACAAATAAGGTTCTAAAGAACTTCTTACCATATAGATTTGTTCTTCCAACCAACCATGCCAACGGAAATGCCAGTAGAACACCAAATATCATAGCTAGTCCTGCTGTTATCAATGTGTTCAGTAAGCTTGTCCAATTTAACGGATAGGAATAAATTCTTGAAAATCCTTCTAGAGAGAATTTTCCCGTTGCAAAAAAGGAACGATATAGCAAATAAAATAAGGGTAGAACTTGAAAGATAACTAAAAATGCTACGATTGCAAGTATAATAACCCATTTAATATCGAATACAAATCTTCTTTCTCTTTTCATGTAGCCATTAACTCCTATCTCAATCCCTCACTATATGGTAGAGACTGTTATAAACCAGCCGTCGTAATCTTGATTATATACTTTGTATATTACATCTAGATACAATGATTATAACAGTCTCTTGTTCCATAAAGCTTATTGGGGTATTGTTACATTTTCCTGGAACACAGTACGAATTTCTTCTCTTTCTTTGTAGGCTTTTTCCCAATCGATAGAAATTGTATTTGCTAATACCTCACTTGTTGGAATAGCATCATAAGGTGCAGCAGGATAATCATTTCTTACAGAATGCATCCATCCAGATACGATATATTTTTGTCCTTCTAAAGATAGGAACCATTCTTCAACTGCTTCACAAGCCTTTGCATTTTGATTAGCACTATACTCATCTTTGATAATCATAATAGGAGAAGGTGTACTAATAGTTCCATCTGTGGGATAAATAACTTCAAGAGATGATCCCTCTTCTTCTCTTTTCTTAAGGATAGATTCCTCAAGAATCATGATTTCTTTACATTCACCGGTTTCCAATTTTGTAAGTGCTACTGATCCAGATTCAATTGCAGTTCCTTGGGCACCCAATTGCTTCAAGAAATCTTCACCATACTTATCTAATAAACCAACAACCGCAGCATAAGAAGTACCTGATGTTAATGGATTACCCATAGAAATAAAACCTTTTACACTCTCGTCCTTTACAAAATCTTCAAAGGAGTTTGGCAACTGATCTTTGCTATATTTATCCGGGTTATAAGCTAAAACCATATTTAAGACTCTAACCGGATACCAGTAACCCTCTGGATCATAATCAAATAATAAGCTATCTGCTTCCGAATATTTATAGGGATGTAATAAATTAGCTTCTTTTAACTCTAATGCATAGGATGGTTCTGCTACCATCAGAATGTCACAGCTAAGTCTTCCGGAATCAATTTCAGCTGCAACCTTACTTTGTAATGTTCCTGTTCCACCCTGGAAAAACTCAATATCCATTTTGGGAAATACTTCACTTAACTTCTTATCCATATCTTCAATAATATCTTCATACATAGAAGTATAGATAACTACCTTACCTGTCATTTCCTTTCTTGGATCATTTTCCTGAGCTTCTGTTCCTGAATTTACAGGCTCTTTTGTTTCATTCTTGGTATTACTGCAGCCAGCAGTACCAACCACCATAATTAAACATAACATTAAAGCAATTAACCTCTTTTTCATAAGCCCTCCTAAAATAGTAAAAGAATTTCTTGTTGATAATCTAATTATAGTTATTATGTATAAGATATCTACCTAAAATCCCGCATAAAAAGACAAAATGCCAAACAAAACTTGTTGGCAGTCTGTTTTGTTGGCATTTTGTTTAAGATGTAATATATTTCTTGTATTCTTTTGGCGAACATCCCATGTATTTTCGGAATACAACATTAAAATACTTATAATCACCTATACCACATTGATAAGCAACTTCCTTAATAGAAGTTTCTCCCCCATTGATTAACTCCACGGCCTTTTGTATGCGATACCGATTTAAATATTCAATAAATGTAGTTCCTACGGCTTCTTTGAAAATCTTTATTAAAAACGTTTCACTATAATTCAAACATTCTACCAAATCCTGTATTACAATTTTTCTACTAAAATTACTACTAACAAAATTGAGCATTTGTCTTACCAAATTATTATCGATTTCTTTGTTTTGATATTCCTTAATTAATGAGATATTACGTAGCTCTTCTTTTTCTTGTTGTTTTGAAATCCATGTGCTCCTTACAATACATTCCTTTTTCGCTAACTCAATTGCTTCCATCAGTTCTTTGACCTGAAGCGGTTTTAATAAATATCCCTTTACCCCATAGTGAATTGCACGTTGCGCATATTCAAAGTCAGAATAGCCGGAAAGGATAATTACCGAATAATTAGAAGCCTCATAAGTCTCCTCTAGCATCTCGAGTCCACTCATTACAGGCATATTAATATCCATGATAACAATATCCGGTTCTAATTCCTTAATTAGTAGCTTTCCCTCCACTCCATTACATGCCTCGCCTACTACACTGCATTGAATTTCCTCCCAGGGTATAGAGTATACCAGACCTTTTCTAATTATATTTTCGTCTTCTACTATAATTACTTTATACATGTATTCCACTCCCCAAACTAATTCTAATGACCACCAAAAGTCCTTCCGATGCTGTGTTGATAATTTCTAAGCCGCTATCATTACCATATAATAGCTGTAGCCGTCTCGCTATATTACGTAACCCATTATGTTCTGATTCAGAGATTGGCTCATAAATAGATCTTTGCAACATTTCTGCTGCTTCTTGCTTCATCCCTTCCCCATCATCCTTTACGGATAAGATAAGTACATTATTATCAACATATCCCTCTATCCATATATGGATTTTTGATTTCTTTTGAAAACCATATTTAATGGAATTCTCTATTAACGGTTGTAAAATCAACTTGGGCACAACACATTTATCACATTCCTTTTTGATATCAATTTCATAATGCAAATTATCCTCAAATCTAGTTTTCTGAATATCAAGATAATCTTTAATATAAAACATGTCTTCCTCTAGAAATACGAATTTTTTGCTATTATTAATACTATATCGTAAAATCTGCGTTAAGTTTATTATCAAACTATCCGCTTTTATATGATCAAAAACAAGTAAATTACGAATAATTTCCAAAGTATTATATAAAAAATGTGGGTTTATCTGTGCTGTTAAATGATTGATCTCTGTAAGATTATTTAACCTTAGTAGTTCTGTATTTTTTTCATTCAGGTCGTGAATACTATCCAACATTTGGTTGATTCGCACGCCAACAATTGAGAACTCGTCCTCAGTATCCATTTTAATTCTATACTTAGAATTTCCTTTGCTTATGATTTGTATTTCAGATACCAGTTTATTGATCGATGCTGAATTACTCTTAGCCATTGCCTCTGTCATATCACCAGCAAGCTTAAACCAACAACCACCCATTATGGCAATTGCCCCAAGTACAACAAACAACAGTGAACTGTTACGTGGGTAATATATTAGAGAATATATTATCACATTCGCTTGATCCACATTACGGCTATTTCGCCAATATCTTCTCCCATTAACGGTTATAATCTGACTTTTTGAATCAACTATAAACTTATTAATTCCCGAAATAAAACTCCTTCTACTACTATAAATTACTCTACCTCGATTATCTGTAATTACGCCTTCATACTCAGCATCATACAGAGATTTTTCCCAACCTTCTTCCTCAAGATAAAGATTGATGTATCCAATTGTCATTCCACGATAATAAACCGGTTTTGACAACACATAGTTAGATTCATTCCCCTCCAAATAGTATACACTTGTATAAATACTATCTTCTAAAACCCGAAAGGCATTCGCACAAATCGCTTTATTAAAGCTATTTCGATAGTAATTCCATTCATTATCATGAAAACTTTTATATACAATGTTTCTCTCTTTATCACTAAGTACAAGCTTAGTCCTTAAGGGAAAGTTTGCATTGAATTCGTATATTAAATAGGGAAGACTGGAAATATCCTCTTGATATAGAAGAATTTTTTGACATAAATCCTGAAGTGTTTTCGATCTTATGAATTCACTGCTTTCATTATAAATTTCCAAAAAAGTTTTTTCATATAAGTTACCATTATCTTTTGCATTCTTATAGTTGGTAACCGTAACCGCTAGAACCATACCAATCCCTAACAGTAACATTCCAGTTCCTACAAGTATTAATAATTTTTTTATTACCATCTTTTTTAGCTTATCCTGAAAGGTTCCCTTATTTGTCATCTTCATCTCCATGAAATTACATCCTAAATACACTCCAATTTGGCTCCGTCCTGATCACTCTTCACCCATGATTTGATCTACAATAACAGAATATTGGCTTAATATTTCAAGTTTATGTTGTTTAACATACTCCATATCCTCTTCAATTACATGTATTTGATGTATTGGCACTAAATATTCTCCTTCAATCACATCTCTGTGTACTGAACGTCTTAATAATATATCCGCATATATATTTTGCATATCTTTACTGGTAATAAAATCAATAAAATGCTTCGCATACTCCACATTATTACTGGTTTTCGTAATAGCCGCCATTGTAGGCAGGAAAACCGAGCCTTCCTTTGGATAGATGATATCCACATCAGCAGAATCACTGATTAAAGTAATACAAGGTGATTCATATGTTAATCCTATCACATTATTACCGGATGCCACACTTGTATAAACTTTCTCAGAACTTGAAGCAATTTCCCCCATATTTTCAATCAATTTAGTAACATAATCCCAAGCTTCCTCACTCTCATACCCTCCCATGGATAGTAAAGTATTGGTTAACTGCGAAAATGCAAAAGAGGAACTAATCGGGTTCGCGGCAATGATCTTACCCTTTAATCTCGGATTAAGTAAATCCTGAAATCCTTCCACTCTCACATCTTGTAACAAAGATTTATTCACAATAAAACAACTACCTTCTAGAATATAGCTGGTAGTCAATCCCGTTTTATTCTTATAACTATCTAATAAATATTTATCATTCACTGATATATATTCTTGGAACAAGTCTCTATTTGAATCCATGGATGAGTATGTAGCCCCCATAATAATATCTGCAGTAGGATCATCTGACTCTTCACGTATTCGCGTAAACAACTCCCCCGACTCTCCTGTCACAAGCTCTACTTCAATTCCGTATTTTTCCTCAAATAACGGTATTGTTGCATCCAGAAGATTGTCGCTTCTTGCTGCGTAGACTACTAACTTCTCTTCTGTTAGCTTGATATCTTTACCTTGATCCTTCTTTCTTACAACGTAAACAATGGAGATAATTGATATAGCCAAAATCAACATCACTTCTATGTATAATAGTACTTTTCTCATTTAATACCACCTTTGCATATTCGTATAATATGAACTGTTTTAAAATCAGAAGCATTATATAATCGATAAAAATCGACTGCAATCCATTTACCAATTGTGCTATTTGTATAGTAACATAGTAGTATATTGATATCAATTTGTTAATATTACCAAATTCCAAACACCACAAATCGATCCGTATCTGTCTTCCCTTTCTACCTTTGGACGGAACCTAAAATTTATCTATTATGGAAGTTATCGCTTTCATTTTCGTATACGTATGCACAAATACCCCATAATTATACAATGCATATGCACAACATTTCCTCCAAGTGTTATATTTCCCCTTCATCAAGTTCGAATCATACATACAAATTATATCATATAAAATAACATCTGCATATTACAAACAAAACAAAGGGCAGTACCATTCAACATTGGCACCACCCTTGTATATCAATATTTAATTGTTTAAATTAGAACTATTTTAGATGTACTACCATTTCAACATTAATGAAATACAAAATATTCCCAACTCTCCCCGGCCATTTGACCGGGGTTTAATTTATGATAACACAATTCCCACATACGTAAATATGTGCTGATGCATAATCAAGACAATTTCAGAATTGATAAATCCTTCTTAGCATTTATTATTACTGAAGTCTGCCGGAAATGCCGGATTGATTGCATAGAAGTTTCTGGAGTCAAGTTCATCCTGGATGATGCGAAGCGCTTCGCCAAATCTCTGGAAGTGAACAATCTCTCTTTTTCTTAAGAACTTGATCGGGTCGCATACTTCCTGATCATGAACAAGGCGAAGAATGTTGTCATAGGTGGTTCTCGCTTTTTGTTCTGCTGCCATGTCTTCAACTAAATCAGTTATCGGATCCCCCTTGCTCTGGAAGAAGGTCGAGGTAAATGGAACTCCGCCTGCGGATTGAGGCCATAAGCCCAAAGTATGATCCACATAGTACTTCTCAAAACCACCTTCCATAATCTCAGCAGGGGTAAGATCCTTTGTCAACTGATGAACGATAGCACTTACCATTTCCATATGAGCAAGTTCTTCTGTTCCAATGTCAGTTAAAATACCCACTACTTTTCTGTTGGGCATAGCATAGCGTTGTGACAGATAACGCATGGATGCTGCCAGCTCTCCGTCCGGACCACCGAATTGGCTCATGATTACCTGCGCTAATCTCGGATTTCTCTCTGTTATACATACTGGGTGCTGTAATCTTTTCTCATAACTCCACATACTCTAGCGCACTCCTTCCCATGGCCAAGGCTCATCGACCCAGGTCCAACGATTATCTACCTCTACACGATATGACTCAATCGGTCCATAGCATTTCGTATATTCATGCATTGCTTCATTTCTTACTTTTGACATTCTGGTCCAATAATCCAAAGCGGCTCTGTCTGTCGGATGAGTATCCAGAAATAATCTGAGTTCATCCATGACAAAGCTGGTAGCTTCGATACATGCAAATAATTTCTCTCTGTTATTTCCGTCCATCCTATTTACAACCCCTTCCATACCAGTCTAGATCAAGCTCCTTAAAAAGTGTCCCGTTTGCCATAGCCTGGAATTCATTTTCATATAAATTCCGGAAGCGTTGCCAGGGTACATAGCACATGCCAATCGGAAAACGCTCCTGATTGTCATCAAAGCAATTTCTTTCGTGCATATCCTCGGGTACATATCCGCTTACAACATCGCCACATACCGGTTCCATCGGCTTAAATTGCGATACGCCTCGGTTATAGCCCCTGTTGTTTCCCGTCATGCCGCGATACATCCGTCTATCCATATAACTAGACTCTCCTTTCAAATACATTCATTTTAATGAGCAACAAGTGTATTTGTTTTGTTGTTCTATACATATTATGAAGGATGGACACTTCTGTGCCTGTATAAGAGAGTTTCTCAAAATGTACAGTGTATTTTGAAAGACAATAAAAGAAGGCTTCGTGAACGATCTAATATCTTGATACACAAAAGGGCAAATGCATTATAATAAACAACTGCATTTGCCCTTTTCTTATAATCGTTTAATTACAGCAAACTGTGAATTGATAAATCCATTACCATCAGATTGATGCTGTTTAATTCCTTACATCAATAAACGATCTGCATATATATCCCCTACATTTATAGCCATAATAATATATGAGAGTGGCTTAGATATAATAATTACTCATATGAATATTTCTCCGGAGAAGATAATTCAACGAAACCCTGTTATTGCGAATGATTATCTTAGATCTATTAATAGACTTCAAAACATTGACAATGCCACCTTTTTACTATATATTTTACATATAACCAGATTTAATATGTGCCAAAAGGGAGCGTTAACATGTATCATTTTATTATTAATCCAAAATCCAGTTCCGGAAGAGGTATCCGCTTTTGGTGGGTCGTGAAGGATGAACTGGATAAGCAGAACGTCGAATATAATGCAGTCTTTACGAAACATCAAGGACATGCTACAGAGCTTGCAAGACAGATTTGCGAAGTTAATTCTGGTATTAAGAACATCGTCATATTAGGAGGCGATGGAACCGTGAATGAAGTATTAAACGGTATTGATCATTACAGCGAGGTACTACTTGGATATATCCCATCCGGTTCCAGCAACGATTTAGCGAGAAGTCTGCAGATACCGAAGGATCCCCTGGAGGCCTTATCACATATATTAAAGCCTACGAAGTTCAAATATCTGGATCATGGACAGATAACCTTTTTGGATAAGGAACAACTCCCAAGAAAATTCGCCTGCTCCAGTGGCATGGGTTATGATGCAGCAGTTTGCTTGGAAGTACAGGAATCCCCCCTTAAGAAGAGCTTAAACCGTTTTGGTGCAGGCAAATTCGTCTACATTGCTATTGCGATTAAGCAGGTTCTGACTGCTCGGCAGATGAATGCAACGGTTATTGTGGATGGAGTAACAAAGGGACCTTATAAAAAGGTTCTTCTGATCTCCGGCATGATTCATAAATATGAAGGTGGCGGGCTCCTTATGGCACCAAGTGCAGATCCTACAGATGGTAAACTGACGGTCACTCTGGTTCATGGCTTGAGCAAATTAAAGGTTTTCGTTCTACTTCCAACCATTTTTACTGGTAAGCATATAAAATATAAGGGTGTGGAGACTTTCCTCTGTTCAAAGATTGAGATACAAACTGATATCGATACCGCTGTTCATACGGACGGGGAGGTTCCTTCCGTATGTTCCCACATCAAGGTTGATTGTATACACGAACAGATACGAATGATACTATAACGAAAGCTGGTGTTAAGATGCAACGAAGACCGTATATTCAAGTTTCATCCTTAATAATTCTGTTAAGCGTAATAACGATATTAATTCAATTTGTAATATACTATTTTTTTGCTGCTATTTATTTAATCTGGGGTGTTGCTGCCGTAATTACACTGCTATGCTGTCATCTCCTTTTGGAAGAGACCTCTACCTATGATGCCTGCTTTAACTATTCCTCGCTAATCATGTTTATAAGCTTTGTTATAATCATCCTTTCCTATCTTGGTAAGAATCAAGCATTCCTGCCTTATACGGGCACCATGCTTGGAATATTGGTAATCAACTGGCTTCTGCCCTGCCTTTATTGTTTTATGCGTAATATGTTGGATTATGGTACCCGTTTCGAGGACTATAGTACCTTCTATCGTAATCATAGTCTTCTATTCTTCCTGATCTATCTTGTTGTAATGCTATATGGTATGTTTGCAGAAGGAGCTTTTCCTCTTGTTTACCGGGGTGCCTTGACTTCTGCTAATATGATTCCCTTTGAAGCAATTACTATCTTAATCGAGGATTATCTCTACGGCATTATTCCCTTGAGTGATGTCTTAGTCTATCTTCTGGTACGTATCCTGATATTCCTTCCCTATGGTTATCAGATTACTCTGTTACTGAGAAGACAGTCCCGCCTTCCCAGATTTTTAGCCCTCATAATGCTTCCCATGGTTCTGGAGGTAATCCAATATATGATCATCCCTGCTCGTTGTGACATTGACGATGTAATTTATGCGATTATCGGGGGCATTTTAGGATCCACCCTGTTTTACCTGAGCAATTTTATCTTCCGTTCCATTACTGGTAAGAACTTTCTTGCGAAAGCAACCGATTATCCCTTTGCAAACAGCAGATTACATTTCTGATACAGCCGGAGAAGATTACTCCTGCCAAAAGTTCGCCAGATAACTCTTCATGGTATTTATGTTAACCGTAACATTCGGGAACCACTCTCGGGGGAACAAATTGTAGTATTGCTTCTGGGTAAATCGTTCGTCCAGTAGCAGGATTGCCCCGCGGTCCTCCTTCGTCCGAATTACTCTTCCGGCCGATTGAAGCACCTTATTCATACCCGAATAAAGATAGGCATAGTCAAAGCCATTTCCGTTCTTTTCATCAAAATACCCGCGAAAAAGCTCGCGTTCATTACATACCATGGGTAAGCCGGTTCCGACTATAATTGCACCGATCAGTCGATTATTCTTCAGGTCGATACCCTCGCTAAAGATTCCTCCCATGACACAAAAGCCAATCCGACTGCTTACCGGGTCTTCGACAAACTCCTCGAGAAAAAGCTCCTTCTCTACTTCCGTCATATTGCTGCTCTGTACCACCAACCCCTCCAGCTCACTGCCGGCTAATTCTGCAATGGTTTGAAGCAATTGATAAGATGGAAAGAAAACCATATAATTCCCAGTCTTCGCTCCCGTAAAATCCTTGATATAAGCAAGGATTTTTTCATATTCCTTCTCATTTCTTCTCGTATACTTAGTACTGACATCCGTACCTATCATAATCAGACGATTCTCTGTCTGAAAGGAGGATGGCGCATATACTGCATAATCATCCTTTCTACCGCCCAATTGCTCCAGATAATAATTAATCGGAAGTAACGTAGCAGAGAACATAACCGCACTTCGACCACGGTCCATACAGTTCTGCAGATTCTTAGAGGGATCCATGCACTGCAGCTTAAGCCGGAAACGATCCTCCTCATAATCGGTATAGATCGTATAGTTATCATCATGAATCTCATACATACTGAGAAAATGTCTGATATCCATATACAATCGGAGAATTTCCTCCTTGCCTTCCGTAATAAAGCCTTCCTGAAGAAATATCTCATACTCCGCCATCAGGCTGATCAGATGCATCACAAATCCATCCACATTATCTAAGACCTCAAAGTCATCACAATCGCGACGCAGTTTTAAAAGATCATTGTTACAGTGGTCAATCAGCTTGGACAGCTTGGCGCTCTTATCCTTAATCAGACGTTTCACCTCAAGGAAATCATCCTTATAGAGGATCGCACTGTACATCTCTCTGGCACGATCCACCAGGTTATGCGCTTCATCGATAAGGAATACATAGTCACTGGGCTTTTCATTCGTGAAGAAGCGTCTGAGATAAACATTCGGATCGAAAGCATAATTATAATCGCAAATGATTGCATCCGACCAAAGCGTAACATCAAGGCCCATCTCAAAGGGGCAGACACAATGCTTCTCGGCGTAAGAGGTTATGTCCTCTCTGGTGATATCATTCGCATGAGTTATCAAATCATAAACCGCATCATTAACACGGTCAAAGTGACCCTTTGCTCTTGGACAGGCTCCGGGATTACAATCCGGCTTGTCCAGGATACACACCTTTTCCTTTGCCGTTATTGTAACTACTTTTAAGTGAAGACCGTGGTCGCTAAGAATTCGGAAGGTATCCTCAGCTACGGTTCGGGTAATCGTCTTGGCAGTTAGATAGAATATCTTCTCAACGATTCCTTCTCCCATCGCTTTTACTGTAGGAAATACGGTTGATATCGTCTTTCCTACTCCGGTCGGTGCTTCAATAAAGAGTTTTTTCTTTCTCAGAATAGTCTTATAAACACCGGTAACCAGTTCCTTCTGCCCTTCCCTATAAAGAAAAGGAAAATCCATCGCTTTGATGGCGCCGTTCCTTTTCTCTGTCCATTTGATCTGCCAGGAAGCCCACTTAGCATACTCTTCTATCAAATTGGAGAACCATACGCTAAGCTCCTGATAGGTTAATGTCTCTTCAAAATATCTTATATTCTCTGTCTCCAAATTACAGTAGGTCAATCGTATACCGATCCGGCTATGCTCGTATTTAGTTGCATAGATGTAGGCGTAACACATCGCCTGTGCCCGGTGTACTCCTATGGGCTCTGTCAGGTGGGACAAGTCCATATAGACACCTTTAATCTCATCTATTGTTACCTCCGGAGGATTTGCTTCCTCCTCTTCAAATATAAGAATCGAAAAATCCTCCATGATTGAATTACTGTTGTTGATAATCCCGTCCGCTCTTCCCTCAATGGTTATTTCAAAGGTTAAATCTCCTCTGGAAACAGGCACTGTTATACTTAGTGGAACCTCCGCCGTATAGTTGGCACCCATCTGCTTCTGTAGCTTGCGGTGCATTCTTCCTCCCGCCTGCATTGCATCTGCTTCACTTCTTCCTCTTGTATTGTCAAGGTCACCGGAGCAGAGAATAAACTCCACAAGATTACGTACCGATATTTTGATGTTTTTTATCTCGTCCATCCTCTTCACCACCAAATAATAGTTTGCGTTTACCACATGAAATGTAATTACTTCTATGAACAAAAAGCACCTTAAAATGATGATTTTTAAGATGCTCATAGTATTCATATTATAGCATAATGTTATGATACTGCCAAGCAAAACAAAACGTTTGTTTGATTTGTACATATAAATGTATTCGGTAAAATTACAATAGGAATAAATCCGTTCGTTGGTGAAATGTACCACTACGTAAGCAAATTAAGCGGAGCGAGTATGCCCCAAGCTCGCTTAGTGTATACGATCGGAGCAGAAGATCATGAACACACTTTATGTTCATGCTATATGATTGTAGGAGCGGCTCATTCACGGGAACATTTCCTCCCTCGTCTTATCAATAGCTTGGTAAGTCGAACAGTAACCACTTTTATTTCAATTTAAGTTAAAGTGCTTGCATTTTTTACCTCAATCTGGTACATTCTACTTATATTCCTATCCTATTATTTGTAAGGAATATACAAGTTGAATTCATGTGATTTGAATCAGCTCTTGCTATTCAAGCATAAATGAGTTCACTTACCATGCATAAACGAACGGAACAATTCTGTCGTTAGCCATTAATAAAAAAAGCGAGGTAGTATTATGGGTGAGCATAATCACGGAAACGGCTGCGGCTGCGGTCACGATCACGAACACGAGCATGATTCAATTACATTATCTTTAGATGACGGTACGGAAATTAATTGCATCGTATTAGAGATTTTCACAGTAGATAATAAGGATTATATCGCATTGCAGCCGGAGGAAGGCGAAGAAGAGGATGATAACGTATTCTTATACCGTTTTATCCAGGAAGGCGATGATGAGCCTCAGCTTCTTAACATCGATGATGACGATGAATTCGAAGCAGTAGCTGATGCTTTTGAGGAACTCTTAGATTCTGAAGAATATGACGAGATGTTCGATGATGAATTTGAAGATCTTGAAGAATCAGAAGAAGAATAATTAAGCTTCCACGAATAAGGGGCTGTCGCAAAATAAAATTATGTTCTGTGAAGGGACTTGGTATTCATCTTCGCAGTTCAAAACTAATTTTGCGACAGCCCCTTTGCTTAATCGCACGCGAACCAAGGACTCTCCCATCCCGTGTTTCTTCCAGTTCTATACCCATTTCTTACGACATGCAAATTTCTTACTTTAAATAGGGATGTTAGAGATGCTTACTTTTGGCGCTTCTTAACGGAGGACTTTTCGTTCTGATCATTATCACGGAGCTCATCAATAAAACGAGACCACTGTGTCGACTTATTATATCGTTCCTTGGCACTGTAGATATATAGATATTCTCTTGCTCTGGTCATCGCTACATAGAAAAGACGGCGCTCTTCCTCTATATCCGCCTCAAGTACAGCCTTCTTATGGGGTGTAATCCCTTCATTGGCATCGACAATGAATACAACCCTGTATTCCAATCCCTTGGAGCTATGCATGGTTGCAATGGTTATGCTGTCCACCGGGTGCTTTCTGCTATCTTGTGACTGCTTCTTCAGCTCCTCCCGATAAGCCTCCATATGCTCGAACCATTCGGCACAATTCTGAAACCCTCTTGCACTTTCCTGTAGCTCATCCAAAACATCTATCAACTCATCAAGCTTAATCTTACGGTACTCAGCGTATTCCTTCAGATAATCTTCATATCCAATGCCTCTCCGGATATAATTAACGGCAGCATAAGGATTCATACCATCCAATACACCGAGGTCATACTCAAACTGGGTAAGCCGATCCAGCATCCAGTTCTTATCCTCATAATAATCCTTGACCGCTTCAAAATCCACCTCCGGACTATCAAAACACTCCCTGTTAACATACCGTTTTGGCCGGTTTATAATCTGAAGATACAAGCTTCGATCTGTCCGCCCCATCGCCAACTTAAGATACGCCATGATATCGGCAGCAATCCAATGATCAAAAAGATTCGGTAGATTTTCTTTCATTATAAAAGGAATATTATATTCCATCAACTTATGAAGCATTGCTCCTGATCCTAGAGTGGTTCTGAGTAAAATTGCCATTTGGGACAGAGCAATTCCTTCTTTGTTCAGTCTCAGTATTTCCTGGGTCAATTCCTGATTCTCTTCCATCAGAGTATTATGGTTCTTTATTACAACCTCTCTATCCGCTTGAATTTCAGGCTTGATCTGTTTAGCAAACCGATGCTCATTATGCCCGATTAGCTTGGCGGCTGCATGAAGGATGGAGGGAACACTTCTATAATTTCTGTCAAGATATACCCTCTTACAGTCCGAATAATCAAGTGGAAAGTTAAGCATAATCTCAGGCTTAGCCCCTCGGAAACGATAGATGGACTGATCATCATCCCCCACAATGAATAAATTGTTCTGAGGTAGTGCCAACATCCGGACAATATCATATTGAACCATATTGATATCCTGAAACTCATCAATCAGAATGTAGCGAAATTTATTCTGCCATAGCTTCAGAATATCCGGACGTTTGGATAGAAGCTCATAGCTGAGCAGAAGCATATCATCAAAATCGATTAACTTTGATTTAGACAATCTTCGATTATATTCGGAATAGATTCCACGGAATACCTCATCTGCACAGCTGATGGAATAGTAATTTTCCAGATTCATTCGGCTTCCTTTAACCAGACTTATTTCCGAGAAGAGCTCCGATATAAATTCCTTCTCATCATCATATTCCAGACCATACTGATGAATTATTTCCTTCATACACTGATATCTGAAGTCCTCTCTGGCAATATTTCCAGCATCTAGATGATAGGCATATCTTAGCATCGTAAAAAAGATCGCATGAAAGGTACCAAAGTTTACCTTTGTCTGCTTTGCCCCGGTTTTCCTAAGAAAGCGTTCTTTCATCTCATTTGCCGCTGCCTTCGTAAAAGTAATCACCAGAATCTGCTCCTCCGGGATACCCACCTGTTCAATCAGATATCTTGTTCGTTCAGTTATTACTAATGTCTTACCGGAACCCGGACCCGCCAAAACAAGCATTGGTCCATCCTTATGAAGCACCGCCTCTCGCTGTGCTTGATTCATCTGTATA
This sequence comes from Bacillota bacterium, assembly GCA_023411215.1. Classification (GTDB taxonomy): domain Bacteria; phylum Bacillota; class Clostridia; order Lachnospirales; family Lachnospiraceae; genus Mobilitalea. Next base: position 38,247 of record JAEYOY010000036.1, read on the forward strand.
TTCATTATTGTGCCTTTCATAACGGGTAACATGGATTAATAGGAGAAGAAAATGAAGATTTTCCTTAGAAGGATTCCAGAGTTAACTAGCAGACTCTTTTACATGTTTTTATAATCCGCATGGAATATAACGGCTAAAATCCTGTTATATTCCATGCAGAATGATATATTTCACTTTAAATTATATCGCCTACACTGCTGCCGCAAGAAGCTCAATCGCCTTTCGAATTCGGAGAAGGCTCTCCTCTTTGCCAAGGATGTTCATAATCTCATAAGCTCCTCCAGGGGTAGACTGCTTTCCGGATACCGCCGTTCTTACGGGCCATAAGCCCTGACCATTCTTAATGCCCTGTTCAGCGATATAGTTCATTATTACTCGCTCAATCTCAGCTTCGCTATAATCCTCCAAAGCTTCAAATTGCGGAAGAAGATCCTGTAATACCTTAAGAGAACTCTGCGTATCCGTCTTCATCTTTTTATGAGTATACATCGAGATATCATACTCCGGAAGAGTATCAAAGAAATCGATAATCCCCTTAATGTCTACCAAAGTTTCAATTCGGGTCTTTATCAGCGCAGCAATTTTTCTAGTATCCAGCTCCTTCTTTACAACCTCTTTAATATAAGGTAAAGCGAGCTCATAAAACTTCTCAAACTCCATATTCTTCAGATATTCCCCATTCATCCAGCGCAGCTTTACAATATCAAAAACCGCAGGAGCTTTGTTGATATGAGTGAAATCAAACTCACGTATCAATTCATCTAGGGACATAATCTCGTTATTGTTCGCTGAGCTCCAACCAAGAAGTGCAACAAAGTTAATGATTGCCTCAGAGACAAAACCCTGCTCCAGAAGATCCTCATAAGAGGAATGGCCACTTCGTTTACTTAACTTCTTGTGCTCCTCATTGGTAATCAGGGGAAGATGTACATAGATCGGCTCTTCCCAGCCAAAGTCCTGATACAGCCTGGTATACTTCGGTGTAGATGACAAATATTCATTTCCTCTGACTACATGACTTATTTTCATCATATGGTCATCAATAACATTGGCAAAATTATAAGTAGGGAAGCCGTCTGATTTAATCAATATCATATCATCCAACTCCTCATTATCTACAGTAATATCGCCAAAGATGGCATCATGGAAGGTCGTTGATCCTTCGGTAGGATTGTTCTGTCGGATGACATAGGGAGCACCGGCTGCCAGCTTAGCTTCAATCTCTTCCTTAGATAGATGAAGGCAGTGCTTATCATATTTGATGATCTCCTTAACCTCTTTCGCCTCTTCTTCTTCCTCCTCAGAGGGATTGCCTACTGCGGTCTTTAATGATGCAAGACGCTCCTTGGTACAGAAGCAGTAATATGCCGCCCCTTTTTCCACCAATTGTTTTGCATATTCCAAATAGATACCGCTCGCTTGACGCTCACTCTGAACATAGGGGCCATAGCCGCCATCCTTGTCCGGTCCTTCATCATGAATTAAGCCTGTACCCTGAATAGTACGGTAGATAATATCTACTGCTCCTTCTACAAGGCGTTCCTGATCGGTATCCTCTATACGAAGAATGAAGGCTCCTCCTTCATGCTTAGCAATTAAATACTCATATAACGCCGTTCTTAGATTACCAACATGCATCCTGCCGGTAGGGCTAGGTGCAAATCTTGTTCTTACCTGACTCATAACATTCTTCCTCTCATCACTGTTTACTTACTGCAGGCTTTTAATTATATCATTATAATAGTTGTTAAAATCAAAGGTACCATCTATTATCTGCTGAGAATATATCCCCATGAATGCAACCAGCATAACAACAACTATGATGATTACAATTCCTACAAATATCAGAGTTACCCTTGCCCAGTTTTTCTTGGTGGCAGGTGTTTTATTACTGAAGGCCCAAAATAACAATAATGCGATAAATCCAATCCATCCAAAATAGGGGACAAACATTAATGCTCCCAATAGGGCATAAGTTCCAAGCCAGCTCTGAAAGCTGATTGGCTTCTCCTGCATCCCTGTCGGAACACCGGGCATGATATTCTGATTATTCATTGAAAATGCTTCTTGTTGCATTCCAGGTATACTGTAATGCGGTTTTCCTGTCTCAGGCCTTGCCGCCTGCGCCTGTTCTCGGAAGGATGCGCCGCAATATTCACAAAAATTTGCTGTTTCATTCTGTAGCTGTCTTCCACAATTATTACATATCATTGGTTTTCACCTCTTTTTGCATTGTTTTTCTATTATACCACATTTATCTCAAAAATCAATTATTCCTGTAACCAATATTCCCTACATCCTGTAACCAATATTCCCTTCCCGAAGCGGAGCGTTCTGAACGTGCGAAAGAAAAGCAAATAAAAGAAAGCATGGTAATCCATTGGCGTTCCTAGTTCTCTTTCATCATATTTAGCAGGCTGTACTATAACTACCATCAGAAGACAGCCAGTGGGTTGCCATGCTTTCTTTTATGAAGAC
>JAEYOY010000062.1 GCA_023411215.1 Bacillota bacterium
AATCCGTTCTGGATTTTTTGATTATATTTTCCCGGTACATAATGCGGGTGTAGTTCAATGGCAGAACCTCAGCTTCCCAAGCTGATTGCGTGGGTTCGATTCCCATCACCCGCTCCAAGCTTTACAATAAGATGTATCGGCTTATTATATATTTAGTTGACAATAACGATTAATTGTATAGAAGATATAACCTATTGAAAACCTATATTAGGTTATAAATATTTTATGGTAACAAGCTTAGATACACAATTTTATATGCCCTCATAGCTCAGTCGGCAGAGCGCATCCATGGTAAGGATGAGGTCACCAGTTCGATTCTGGTTGAGGGCTCCAAAAAAAATCACCTCCGATTTATTCGGAGGTGATTTTTTTTGGGCCTACAACTGCAGTAACCAGAGCTATGAACTAATCTAACGTGCTTGCGCTCTGCCGGTAGAGCATGCGAAGTAAAAAACGAGCAATGCAAGGAAGCTGAGCTACGAGGAGCGGAGCATATGAGATATGTGAGCACCGCAGGAGCGAAAGGTGACAAAGCAAGGCGAAGTTTTTTACGAGCAGTGCATTCATGGTAGGGGATGGGGTCATGTCCGATTCCGGTTGAGGGCTCCAAAAAATCACCTTCGATTTGTTCGGAGGTGATTTTTTTTGGGCCTATACCTGCATTCCCCCGAGCTATGAACTAACCCAACGTGCTTGCGCTTTGCCGGCAGAGCATGCGAAGTAAAAAACAAGCATTGCAAGGAAGCGGAGCTCCGAGGAGTGGAGCTTATAATTGCAGTAGTCTGGGCCATAACTAATCATTTTTATTCAATAAAATAACTACCCCCCAATAATTGACTTAATGTTATAAATACAATATAATTTGGTTATAATAAAAGTAAAGGGGTGATATTTATTGGAACGAAAAATAGTCAAAAAACTAATAGAGTGGAAACGAAGTCCTGACAGAAAACCATTAATTATACAAGGGGCAAGGCAGGTAGGAAAGACATATACCATTCTTACTTTTGGAAAGCAGTATTATAAATCTTGTGTATATTTCAATTTTGAAGATAACAAAGAGCTTGGGGCAATATTTGACCGTGACCTAAACCCTGAGCGACTGATAAAAGAGTTAACTGTGAAATCAGGTCAGTCTATATTAAAAGAAGATACCCTAATCTTTTTTGATGAAATTCAATCTTGTGAAAGGGCATTGACATCTTTAAAATATTTCAATGAAAATTCCAATAAATATCATATTATTGCTGCAGGAAGTTTACTTGGAGTAGCAGTTAATAGAGAAAGCTATTCCTTTCCTGTTGGAAAAGTAGACTTTTTGCCACTATATCCTCTTGATTTTGAAGAATATTTGAATGCATTAGGTAAAGGTGATTTTGTAGAACTGCTGAAAGAAAGTTTTGATAATAACACACCATTTTCTTTGCATGATACTGCAATGGATTTATATAAAACATATCTGCTAACGGGAGGTATGCCTGCTGCTGTTTTACAATATATCAGCAAAATGGATTTTGATTTCGTATTTGCTACTCAAAAATCAATAAATGATTCATATATTGCGGATATGGCCAAATATGCCACGCCAAATGAAACAACCAAAATTATGGCCGCGTTTGAGAGTATACCCGCACAACTTGCAAAGCAAAACAAGAAGTTTCAATACAAGCTGATAAGGTCAGGAGCCAAGGCAAACCAGTATGAAACTCCTATAGACTGGTTAAAGGCAAGCGGAGTAATAATTAAATGTCATAAAATAAATGAAGGAAAGTTACCATTAATGGCTTACTGTGACTTCGCATCCTTTAAGATATATCTAACAGATGTTGGATTGTTGTCTGCAAAATTTGATATACCACCAAATGCAATATTGAGCAATTTACCAGCTTTCGACAACTTCAAGGGTGCTCTTGCTGAAAACTATGTTGCGGCAGCACTTGCTGCAAATGGGCATACATCATATTATTGGGAGAGCAATGGAAAAGCGGAGGTAGATTTTATACTTCAATTGAAAAATGGTGATATTATTCCTGTAGAAGTAAAGTCAGGGGATCATACTAAAGCTAAAAGTCTTATGGTTTTTAATCAAAGATATCAGGCACCGTACTCAATCAGAATTTCAGGCAAGAATTTTGGATTTGCTAATAATATTAAGTCAGTACCACTATATGCTGTATTTTTAATCTAGCTAAATAAGAAATATTTTTCCATCGCAAATGAGTAATATCTAATTGCATCCAGCTCCCACTCCAAATGGGCTTAAATGGGTTGTGAGAAGAAATAGCATTCATGGATTTGTCGTGTAACCATGTAAAAACCCATGTTATAGAATATTCATAATGTGTTATAATTACAATATGTGTATATTTAATAATAAGCATTAGTAAGGAGGGAATTAAATGAGTGTTTTAATTATTAATACTGAAATACAATCTATAGTTCAGGATATAGCATCTCTTTATGCCCCAACAAAAATAATACTTTTTGGATCTCAAGCAAAGGGTACGACGAATCCTAAAAGCGATATAGACCTATGTATTATAAAAGATACCAATGATAAAAGAAGCTTATTAACCGATATGTATTTAAATATAAACTGCAATAAACCGTTTGATTTAGTGCTATATACTCCATCTGAATGGGAAAGTTGTATTAG
>JAEYOY010000029.1 GCA_023411215.1 Bacillota bacterium
GTCTTATGGAAAGTATGCTAGTGTTAGGCGGTAAAGTAGTGTTTGCTGCACTAAGCCGTAAAATGTTGGATTTCTATGAAGCAACGACTGCGGACCTGGATGGTATTATCGATCAATTGCGTGTTACGAAGGGCGCTGAGGTTGCAATCTTCATCTATGAAACCTTGCCGCATGAATTTAAGGTGAGCATGAGATCCAACGGCGAGGTAAATGTCAGTAAAATTGCAGTTTATTTTGGCGGTGGAGGACATATCAAAGCTGCAGGCTGTACGTTGCACGGTTCGGTGCATGATGTGATTAATAATATTACTGCACATATTGAAGTGCAATTGAAGGAAATAGAAAGCTCTAATAATCAGCTTTCATAAGGAGTGCCAATTTGTTTGACGGGATCATTAATGTTTATAAAGAAAAAGGATATACCTCTCATGATGTTGTAGCAAGGATGAGAGGTATCTTAAAAATGAAAAAAATCGGTCATACAGGGACCCTGGATCCCGAGGCAGAAGGAGTCTTGCCGGTATGCGTCGGTAAAGCGACTAAGCTGGTGGATCTGATTACCGATAAGGACAAAACCTATAGGGCTGTATGTAAATTAGGAATTACCACAGACACACAGGATATGACGGGTAAAGTGCTAAAGACTGCAGAGGTTGATATCAATTCAGTAGAACTGGAAAAGGTGATTAGCAGCTACATAGGAGAATACCTACAGCTTCCACCCATGTTTTCTGCTATTAAGGTGGATGGAAAGAAGTTATATGAGTTGGCCAGATTAGGGAAGGAAATTGAACGTGATAGACGCCTTGTTATCATCAGAAATATCAGCCTTATTGATTATAATCCCGATGAACAGGAATTCACGGTAATTGTAGAATGCGGAAAAGGTACCTATATACGGACTCTACTTCATGATATTGGTGAGACTCTGGGGTGTGGAGCTGCGATGAAGAGTCTGCTGCGTACCGAAGTTGGTGCTTTTCGGGTAGAAGAAGCATTAAAGCTTTCCGAGATTGAGGCACTGGTTCGGGAGGACAAGCTGCAAGCTCATATTGTAACAATTGATGAGGTTTTTTCACATTATCCTAAGCTTGTAGTAGCTAGTGAATTTAATAGATTAATCTATAATGGTAATATATTTACTCTGGAGCATGTACAATTGCCGCCTCAGGAGGCGGTGGCGGATATGGTCCGTGTATATGATAGTGAGGAGCATTTTATAGGTTTATACGTATACTTAAGTGAATTGAAAGTGTATAAGCCGATAAAGATGTTCTTATAACCCATAATTAAGCGAAGCTAGAGATAACGGGAATAGAGCTCGCATGATTATGTGACGATGAACATGAGATGGTCTGCAAATCTTGGAGGATACTATGGAATATGTAGCCGGAAATACAGATTTTATATATAAGAATACAGCAATCACTCTTGGCAAGTTTGATGGTCTTCATCTGGGCCATATGGAATTGATCAACCGAGTGGTAGCTTTGAAACAACGAGGCCTAACTGCCGTAATGTTTAGTTTTTTGATGCACCCTGGTAATCTATTCTCCGATAAGGAATTTGAGCTCATTTATCCTGAGGAAGAGAAAGTGGCTAAGCTTAATCATTCGGGTATCGATGTGCTTATCTCTTATCCCTTCACAGAGAAAACCAGATCTATGGAGCCGGAGGATTTTATCAAGGATATTTTAGTTGGACAATTGGATGTGAAGGTAATCGTGGTAGGCAAGGATTTTCGCTTTGGTTATAAGGCTAAGGGAGATGTTGACTTACTGAAGCAATACGAAGATGTCTATGGATATCAGGTAATTGCGATTGAGAAGAGAACTTGGAAGAGTGATGTGATCAGCAGCACTGCTATTCGGAAAGCAATCAAGCAGGGAGATATCGAAGCAGCAAATGCAATGCTTGGAACTCCTTATACCCTTCGTGGAGAGGTTATGCATGGAAGACGGATTGGCCGTACCATTGGTATACCAACCACGAATCTTATCCCCCCATCCTCAAAGCTGTTACCGCCCTGCGGCGTCTATGTATCAAAAACGCTAATTGATGGTAGCTTTCATGACGGAGTAACAAACATTGGATATAAACCAACGGTAGGAGAAGAGAAATATATCGGAGCCGAGACCTATATCTTCGATTTTGATGGAGATCTGTATGGTGAGATAATTGAAGTTGAATTGTTATACTATATGCGACCCGAATTAAAATTCGATTCCTTAGAAGAACTGGTTATCAAAATGAGGGAAGATGTTATTATAGCTAAAAATTACCTAAAAACCATATAAAGTGGGGAGGTTATGATGAACCAGTCCATGACCTCTCTATTGTCATTGTTTGACGGACAGATTTCTGTTTTATCTGCTTAATAAAGAACTTCTATGTTCTGTTTAAGCTCACGAATCAGGAAGCTGTCCGTTAATCTGTGTTATGGGTCGTATTATGCTCCTCTTGAAGAAGTATTTACTTTCCGGCCTCTTTTTCGAATATAAGCAATGAATTATTAAAGAATAGGCTATTTGATTATAAAATAATTAAAAAATTGGAAAATGCTTTTACGAAGAATGAAAATATTGTATACTATAGAAGATTTAGCGTAGCCTTTATTTAACAAAAGTTGACGGGGGTAGAAAAATGTTACAAGTTAATCAAGTTACAAAGAAATATGGGAAGTTGATAGCCAATGATCAGATCAGCTTCAATATCAATTCTCAGGAGATATCCATTCTTCTGGGACCCAACGGTGCAGGTAAATCGACGATAATCAAGTGCATTGCCGGTTTACTTAAATTTGAAGGCAGTATATTAATTAACGGAAGTGAAAATAAATCCATACAGGCAAAGAGAGACTTGGGTTATATTCCCGAGATTCCAGCTTTATATGATATGCTTACCGTATGGGAGCATATGGAGTTTATCGCAAGAGCTTATTCCTTGCATAATTGGAAGGAACGTGCCGAAGATTTGCTTACCCGCTTTGAGCTTGACGATAAGAAGAAGAAACTAGGAAATGAATTATCCAAGGGTATGCAGCAAAAGGTCAGTATTTGCTGTGGTCTGTTACCGGAACCCAAGGTAATTATGTTTGATGAGCCATTGGTTGGCTTGGATCCTCATGCTATTAAGGAATTAAAGAAGCTGTTTGTGGAGCTTCGCAGTCAGGGAGCTTCCATCCTGATCAGTACCCATATGCTGGACAGTGTGGAGGAATTCTGGGATAGTACCAATATAATGATTAACGGTAAGATAGCAGCAAGAAGAACCCGTAAGGAAATCGAAGGCTCCGGTGAAGATCTGGAGGCATTATTCTTTAAGATTACGGAGGGTGAAAAGGAAGAACAGAAAGCTGCTTCTCTGGCAAAAATAACAACTGACACAGAGGCGGAAGGAGAGAGGTAAGCATGAAGGCATTATCTTATTTGATGATTACCCGCTTTAAGAATCGTATTCTTTCCCTTAAAAAGAAGCCTGCTTTACTCGTATTATACATCATCATATTAGCCTTCGTGGTGTTCTCGGTTGTTGCATTGCTTGTTTTTAGCGAAGATGCGAAGCAAATGAGCTTTGCAGACGATCGAATCTTATCGTTAATTTTATCGGGTCTGGGATTATTATATTTGTGGATTTTTGCAAATACCGGTTTATCAACTGGTTCGAGTCTGTTCACGATGCCGGATATAGGTTTATTGTTTGTAGCACCGATTTCCTCTAAGAAGATATTGTTTTATGGATTAATCAGTACCTTAGGGAAATCCTTGTTAGGATCTTTATTCATTTTCTATCAGATCGGGAATCTGAAATCAAACTTTGGATATGGTTTTAAGGAAATATTTGCCCTGTTCCTGATTTTTGCACTGATGATTTTATTCTGCCAGCTGCTGTCCATTGGAATCTATATCTTTTCCAACGGTAACCCGAATCGAAAGAGACTGGTTACGATACTGTTATATTCCTTGTTTGGTGTTGTTTTGGTAGGTGTATTAGCAGTACAGAAGCAGGAGCAGGCAGGAATTTGGCAAGCCTTTATCGGCCTGATGGACCAGAGCTGGTTCGGTTATGTACCGGTTGCAGGCTGGGTAACAATGTTCTTCCAAGGAGTTGTTCAGAATTCTCTGCCGATGGTCCTCATTCCGTTAATGTTATTCTTTGTCTTTGGAGGAATGATCGTATCACTGCTTACGATGGGGGCAGCTGATTATTATGAGGATGTTCTGGTATCGACAGAGACGACCTTCAATACGTTGAATGCTGCCAAAGAAGGTAGGAGTGTCCCGAAAGCAAGCAGAAAGAAAATAAAAATAAAGGAAAATGAACAGGGGATTAGGCATGGAGCCGGAGCGAATACCTTCTTATACAAGCATATTCTTGAGATGAGAAGAAAGAGCAGAATTATCTTTGCGGATAGCTACACTATTTTTCTAATGCTTGGTGCTGGTGTAGCAGGGTATTATTTCAACCGATTAGATGCTCCCTCTGCAGCAACTTATGGAGTTTTGGGAATGGCCATCTATGTACAATTTATCTTTTCTATGATGGGAAGGCTGAAGGTGGAGTTAACCAAACCATATATTTACCTTATACCGGAAAAGTCGATAAAGAAGATATTTGCAGCCTCACTAACCTCTTTCATGAAACATGGGATTGATGGCGTGCTGTTATTTCTGGTATTGGTGATAATGGGAGGGACGGATCCGCTAACTGGTTTGTTCTCAGCCATCGCCTATACTTCCTCCGGTGCAGTATTTGTTGCTCTGACAATTCTATTTCAGAGAGTATTGGGTGGTCAGCCGAACAAGCTGGTTCAGTCAATTTTAGTTCTGGGCTTACTCTTAATTATCATGGGACCGGCAATTGCTGCTACTGTGATTACCGCTATAATGCTACCGACATCATTGATATTCTTGTGTACATTGCCTTTTTCCGTATTTTGCTTTGCGATTACAGGCGTTGTGTTCTTGGCTTGTGGTAATTTGATTGATAAATCGGAATACACCGGAAAATAGAGAAGGAAATTGGTGACTAAAGTGATGGGATGAGTTTGATCAATATTTCCAAAATCATTGATCAAACTCATTCTGTTACATTACTGGATAGGGGTATGAACAGTAACGAAAATTGTCTTAACATTTGCAATAATTCCAAAAAAATGTTTACAATTAGTTTATAGTATGTTATTATACCATAGTGATAATCAGCCAATACTCAGAATTTGGACACTCCGACCTTCTTCTTAGTATTAGGCGTTTCAACGAAAGGAGAATTATACAATGATTAGCAAAGAGAAAAAACAGGAAATCATCAAGAATTTCGGTAGAACACCTGAGGATACAGGATCTCCGGAGGTTCAAATCGCACTTTTATCAGAAAGAATTAACGAGTTAACAGAGCATTTGAAGAGCAATAAGAAGGATCATCATTCCAGAAGAGGTCTTCTTAAGATGGTTGGACAAAGAAGAGGTTTACTTGAGTACTTAAAGAAAACTAACATTGAGGGTTATCGTACACTCATCGAGCGTTTAGGTTTAAGAAAATAGTAAGAATCTAACTTGAATTATGCTGTCCCATGTTATAGCCATTTAGTGCTCACATGGGACAGTTTTTTTGTAGCTATTGACTAATATTTAATTGTTCATAAACGGAGGTTTATGAACAAGGGTGCATGTGTTTTTCGGTGCAGGGGAAGAGGGGTATAATATGACACTGATTAAGAGTATGCTTAAGGATAAGGCGTTTCTTTCGAAAACCTTTGCGATAACAATCCCGATTGCATTACAAAATTTGTTAAATAATGTATTAAACATGGTTGACACGCTTATGATTGGACGATTAGGTGAGACAACGGTGGGTGCTGTAGGTCTTGCAAATAAGGTGTTTTTTATATTTTCCTTATTAATGTTCGGTATCTGTAGCGGGTCAGGAATACTTGCTTCCCAGTATTACGGGAAGAGAGAATTAGTGAATATACAGAGGGTTTTAAAGATATCTTTAATGATAGGCGTGGGTGCCTCCTTCCTATTTGTAATACCGGGAATATTATTCCCGCAGATGGTTATGAGGATTTTTACACCCTCTGAGGAGATGATTCAAATTGGTGCTGTCTATCTGGGCATTATTGCACTCAGTTATCCTCTGACAGCAATCACAAATTGCTATATTGCAGTACTGCGCAGTATGAACTATGTAAAGCTGCCGGTTATCATTACCTCGATATCGATTGTAGTTAATGTTGTGTTTAATTATGGACTTATCTTTGGTGAGCTTGGTATGCCAAAATGGGGGGTTGCCGGTGCAGCTGTTGCCACACTTCTTGCGCGTGTCGTAGAGGTTAGTGCTTTGCTTATAATCGTTTATATGCATAAGGCAGGGGACGGAGGAGTCGGCGATTTTGTACATACAAAATATGTAAAAGCCAAGGAAAACGGCGTGGCATTTTTGCACCGTGCCTTTGTCAATAAATATCTGAGTACAGCGGCACCGGTAATCGCCAATGAGCTTATGTGGAGCTTAGGAGTTACCATGTATTCACTGGTCTATGGCCGAATGGGTGAAGCAGCGACGGCAGCAATCACAATTAGCGGTACCGTTGAGCAGGTGGCCTTAGTAGTTTTCTTTGGTATCTGTAATGCGGCTGCAGTCATCTTAGGTAATGAGATGGGTGCTGATCGGTTGGACAGAGCGGAGAAATACGCCAAATATTATATGGTATTGTTATTTGGACTTTCGATTATCGGTGCAATTATTGTAGTGCTGGTGAAGGAACCTGTAATCGGTATATTTGGAATGCCTGATACGGTAAACCACTACATTCGTTTATGTATTACTGTCTTTGCAATTTATACACCAATTCGAATGCTAAACTGTCTGATTATTGTCGCCATTCTTAGAAGTGGCGGTGATACGAAAGCCGCATTGTTCCTAGATGTGAGTAGTGTATGGTTCATCGGTGTACCAATGGCAGTGTTGGGTGGGCTGGTATTACAGCTTCCGGTTTATTATGTCTATGCAATGATTTTGGTCGAGGAGATATATAAGCTTGTCTTCGGTTATGTACGTTACCGTAAAAAGAAGTGGTTAAAGAATATGGTTGCTTAAGTGGAGCTGGTGATCATGAACGAAGTATATAATGTTCCAAAATCTTCATCTATATGATACACATTACTTTCATTTTCATATATATATATAGTGAATGTATTAGGGTGTATTCCATTAGAAACACCCGATTCGCATTATTATATGATAAGGAGTGATCTGTGTGAGTTATCGAGGAAGACATTATAACAACAATGTGAATAATTACCGTAATGCCTACCAGGGTGTTCGTTCTGGAGACGAAAACTGCCACGATGAGCAAAAGCATGTACATGAGATTCAAGGCAGTGTAAAGATCGCAGAAGAGGAAGAAGATCCGCATAATCATCGTTTTTGTACTGTTTCAGAGGAAGCGTGTCCTATAGGAGATGGGCAACATGTTCATGAGGTTTGCTTTAGAACTGATTTCTTTGATGAGCATTTTCATGAATTTCGTGGAAAGACCGGTCCTGCAATTCCCGTGGGGAACAGGCATGTTCATTTTCTAGAATCAGTTACATCAGTAAATGATGGTCATAGGCATGAATTTGAATTTGCAACCTTGATTGAGAATCCTATCGAGAAAAAACGCGAATGTGAATGTAAAAAAGAGGAATCGTATCTTAATCAGTATAACGGTGGCATGAGATATTGATACGATAAGCTATAAGAGGAGCAACTATACAGAAACCTGCTTATTATTGATGGATATGAGCGGGTTTCGATAGCTGCTCCTTTTTGTTCTTTACCATTAATAGCTCATGTGCAATCCGATCCAAAGGTTTGCCATTTACATATTTGGCGTTGATGATTGCTGACTCCAAAGAAGGCGTTGCAATACTTCCACGGAACAACGTATTCGTTATGCTTTAAGTACTAAATCAATGGTCTGAGACTCGGCCACCTGAGACTCGGCCAAGCAGTTGAAGGAGATACGATTCGTGCGGTAGGAGATACGATTCGTGCGGTAAATGGTTTTTTTAAGGGTAGAATTTGGTATTATTATGTCATTGAGTGAAATTTTCATATAATGGAGGGCGATGTTCTATGACAAAGCAGAAAGCCTTGATACCATCAACGAGCAAATGTAAATGCATCGTGTATTAGATATGAAGGAAAAAGGAGGAGAAATTGAAACGGCAGCACAAGGCATATTAGAGAATAAGCTTATCTATAGCTTAACCGGCGAGCTCTATAAACAGGGAATGGACTACATTGCCCAGATGAATTACAACTCCCTACCGGAGCTGATGACCCTAAACAGCCTAAATTGGTAGGATATGCCGCTAATACAAGCGTAGAATAAACCAAGGAGGAAGATGAACATGAAAAAAAGATTATTGAGTATGTTACTTGCCCTAACTATAATATTTAGCATATTGCCTATTTCGGCTATGGCAGAAGAAGCCCCTGCTTCTAATGGTGCAGGAAGTGAAGTCTCAGGGCTGGAGGAAATAGAAATAACAGATGAGATGGTTACCTTCACTGAGGATATGGCGACTGCGATATCCGGCTCCTCTATCGTAGCAACTTCTTCTCTAGACGACATCACAGGTGAGGGTGTCGCTCAAATCATAGAGACAAGCACATGGTATACCACCTTGCAAGAGGCGGTTAATCATGTTGCGGAGGGGCAAACCATTCGGTTGGAAGAAGACAGCAGCATCAAAAGTTCTATTACCATCCCTAGCGACAATACCATAAGCTTCACTCTTGACCTTAACAGTAAAAAGCTGCTGAACGAAACTTCCTTGTTACCCATAATTGATTTCAAAGGGCAAGGTACTCTGACCATTACCGATAACAGCGAAGGTGGGGGTGGTACTGTGACTTCTTCCTATGGTGATGTGATTAGAAACAGTGCTGCAGGCACTGTGAATGTTACTGGCGGTACGTTGTCCACCACAGGCGATCACAATAATATTGTAATTAACAACAATGGCACTGTGAATGTTTCCGGTGGTACGGTGGCAGATGGTGTTGGTATTATTCGTGGTACCGGAATTAACAACAATGGCACTGTGAATATTATCGGTGGTACGGTGACATGTCATAATGCAATTATAAACACGGGCACTGTGAATGTTTCCGGTGGTATGCTGACATCAAGTAATACCGGAATTAACAATTCTGGCACTGTGACTATTTCCGGTGGTACGGTGACTTCAAGAGATACCGGAATTAACAATTCTGGCACTGTGACTATTTCCGGTGATGGTACGGTGGACGCAAGTCGTACCGGAATTAACAACACTGGCACTGTGACTATTTCCGGTGGTACGGTGGACGCAAGTGGATATATGTCCGTTGGAATTAAAAACAAGGGTACTCTAACTGTTACCGGTGGTACAGTGGACGCAAGTGGAATATCAGCCTTTGCAATCAACAACGAGGATACTCTAACTGTTACCGGTGGTACAGTGAGCGGAAGCAATGATGCTTCCAAAGCAATTATGAACAGAGCCACAGGTACTGCGACCGTTGAAAATGGCACGGTAAGCACAAGCGGAGTGCAGGCCTATGCGATTCATAACTATGGAACTGTATACATTTACGGTAGGGTGAGCACAAGCGGAAATGGAGCCCATGCAGTGTTTAATGATGGCGCCGGTACCGTGAACATTCACACTGGTGAGGTAAGCACAAGCGGACAGAGTGCCTATGCACTTTATGGCGTTGACAACGGTACTGTGAACATTTTCAGTGGTATGGTGTACACAACCGGAAGTGGTGCCCATGGAGTTTATAACATGGTTACCGGTACCGTGAACGTTTATAGAGGTTCGGTGATCACACACGGTAATAATGCCTACGGAATTTACAACCTTGCAAATATGAATGTCTCCGGCGGTGAAGTAATCACAAACGGTAACTCCGGGGCAGTATACAACGATGGTTTTGCGTATGTTTCCGGCGGTACGATGGACTCTACATTAGGGATTGGAATCTCCAATAGCAGCACGGGCGTAATCAACATAGTCGCAAACAAAAAAACTATCATTAAGGGTAAGGTTCAGGCGATAGAGACAGAGGTGCCCTTTACCTATGGTGGGACGCTCAGCGCAAGCACTAATTATAATGGGCTCGATTCAGGCGAGTACATTGCAGAAGAAAGGAACACCTACAAATACTTGTATTTTGTGTCGAACCCCTCTGCCACACCGGCAGCAAGTACCAGCACCGTTGCCAAAACCAGTAGGGTACAGGCAAGCGTCAGCTTTACTCTGACCAACAGCCCTGCTTATGCAGACAGTCAGACCTGGAAGGTTTACTCAGGTGCAACCGGTGATACCCTGGCTTCTGGGGTGACAGCAGCCAATATCGGTAATAACCTGACCCTAACATATGCTACGGATATTCCGGCAGCAATCTATTATGTCTCCGTCACCGAAAGTGGCATGACTGAGAGCGAAAGATTGCAGCTGACCGTGAAGGAATATGTTCCCGCCGCCCTTACCGGTACGGTGACAATAAACGGTACGCCAACCTATGGGGAGACGTTGACCGCGACCTACACCTTAGGCAACAACACGGGTACCTTATCTTATCAGTGGATGAGGGGTACTGAAAACATTGGTACAAACGCGGGCACCTACATCCTTGAAGAAGTAGACATAGGTAAGACAATCACCTGCGTGGTGACTAGTACGGAGGAGACAGGTTCTGTTACCAGCACAGCTACCACAGCCATCGCCAAGGCAGACGGTTCAGAAGTCACCGGTGTATCTACGGTGGGTTGTACCACCTCCGCTAATAATAACGGCAAGCTCACCGGAGTGACCAGCGCCATGGAATACAAGAAGGAGGGCGCCACAAGCTATACCTCCGGCACTGACAGTGACATCACCGGACTGACAAGCGGTAGCTACTATGTCCGCATGAAAGAGACAAGTACTCACAAGGAAGGAGAGGAAAGTACCTTTATTGTGGCGGCATTTAATCCGGATCCTACCTATACCATTAGCGGAACCATAAAAGGAAGTGATACCAATAGCGGTATTGCCGGTGCATCTATCCAGTTAGTGAGTGGGGATAGCAATATAGGCAGTTCAGTATCAACAGGAACAAACGGTGAATACATAATTTTCGATATTCCAGCAGGAACTTATACCATTGTAGTCAGTGCAGCCGGATACGATAGCGGTACGATAAACAGCTTCGTTATATCAAATGATAATATAACTGGTAAGGACCTAAGGCTGACTAAAACAGTGGTATTCAATCCCGTAACAGATATCACCATAGGCAATGCTCTTTCCATTCAGGTTGGTACCAATCTGACCCTTGCGGGAACCGTAATTCCTGCTGATGCCAGCAACCGCACCATAATATGGAGCGTGGATAATGCATACGGCACAGGGGCAAGCATAAGTGGAGATATTTTTCGAGCTACATCGGCAGGTACCGCCACAGTGAAAGCAACTGTCGCAAATGGTTCTGGCGCAAGCAGTGAATATACCAAAATCTTTACAATCACAGTTACAGCAGCCCCGACTCCCGCTCCAAGCCCCGATCCTGCTCCAAGCCCGACTCCTACTCCAAGCCCCAATCCTGCTCCAAGCCCCGATCCTGCTC
>JAEYOY010000067.1 GCA_023411215.1 Bacillota bacterium
CCAATGGTCACCTTCAGATTGAAGTAGAGGATCAGGGCATCGGTATTACCGATATCGATAAAAAGCGCGTATTTGACCGCTTTTACCGGGCAGACAAATCTCGAAATGATAAGAAACATTTCGGACTTGGTCTATGCATTGCAAATGAGTTAGTGCAACGCCACGGTGGTAAAATCATGATACAGGACACTGAAGGCGGCGGTGCCACTTTTGTCATCAGGATACGGGTATAATGTCCAAACCCTTCTATTTTCCATCCTGTCTGAGGAGCTTCATAAACCTTGAGACAATCCCAAAACTGCTCCCCGCTGGTCATGGGATAGGCGGTTGATTTCTTCCAATTCATTTCTTTTTCACATAGCTTCACAGGCTCACCTGAGGCAATCGGTTCCTTCTGCCAGATTGTTCCCCTACTATTACGCCATGTTATTTCTATCAGTATTATATGTTTCGTCCATATAAGCCTTAACTGTCAAGCGTCATAAATGATAGAAGTCTAAAATAAATAATTATTTTTTACAAATATCACAATCTCTAGCACTCAATCGTGTTATTAGTGAAAGGAGTTGATCAGATGAAGCATAATTCAGTACGGCCGACTGAGGATGTGAATCAAGTAGTGAATATGTATGGTACGATGCTTTTTCGTATTTGTCTTGTGATCCTTGGCAATGAGCACGATGCAGAGGATGCTGTACAGGAAACCTTCCTTCGCTTTATGACAAAAGCATGGAAGGTACATGAGGTTGAACATGAGAAGGCATGGTTAATACGCACAGCAAGCAATCTGTGTAAGGACATGAGGCGATATCGCTTGCGCCATAATCATATGAATATTGACGATTTGAACGATTATTTTACTCAGGAGAGCGACAAAGAATTGTTTGAAAGCATCCTGCTCCTTCCTGATCAATACAAAACTGTCATTCATCTTCATTATATGGAGGGGTATAAGACAGAGGAAATCGCTGATATTTTGAAGATACGTCCTGAAACAGCAAGAAAGCGCCTTCAATATGCCAGACAGAGGTTGAAGCTACTCATCAAACCAGAGAATTCCGGACCTCTATTTGAAGGGAAGCCAACCCGAATTCATTCAATTGTTAATTAAGAAAGGAAGTTATGTATGCGTGAAGAAGATTATAGAAATGCATTTCAATCGGTTGTAATGAAAACTGAAATGAAGGAAAGAATGATAAACAAATGCAGCAACAGGCCTCAGAGAAAGTATATCAGTAAAGGCGCAAGAGCTCTCATCGCTGCTGCCTGTAGCGTCCTTTTACTTACCGGAGTGAATGCCGTTACCACCCATGCTTATGGCATAAATATTTTTTCAAGATTTTATCACTTCATTCAAAACGATACTCAGCGTAACGTAGAAATCCATAAGGCCGAGAGACGTGAAGCCTTCCAGGATACCACTAGCACCCCCCATGGTCCTATAGATAAAAACCTCTCTACCCTTCTGGAGGAACATGATCTTAGGCACCTAGTGGTTCCGCAGAAGCCATCTACGGACTGGACACTCACAGACAGCGATTTCACATATGCGGGTTCATCCTCAGACCTAAAGCCTAGCATCACTTTTACGATCAGCAATGGAACCGATCAGATTTATGCCTCTGTCGACGGCGGTGTTTCCGATCGTTCCGCCTATCAGGTTGGGATTGACTTTGTGGAAACAAAGGTAGTGAAGGATATTGAATTTCTGATTGTTCACCTGGCTGCAGATTTGACCTACGAGAACTATCTAGCAGAGCTTGAGGCTTTAATGCTTCCGATCATGCAAATATCCGCTGAAGAATTCTACAAAACAAACACCTATGCTGAGCTGGGTACAGAAGAGGCCTATCAAAACTTTACTAAATATAGCACCTTTGTTGACTTCTCTGCCGGTGGCTATGATTATTCCTATGGCCTGACAGGAGGTATAGACCTGGAGGATTTTCTTAATTCCCTGCTTTACGAATAGGGTAAATCAACTCTCTTTTCAACTCCTTTATTCTAGTACAAAAAGAAGAATGCCGTAAAAGCATTCTTCTTTTTGTATCCTCTGTACTACCCATACTTTCTTTGAAATTCTGTTATCGAAGGGCTTACTAAAATCGAATGCCCAAGGTTGAAATAGCTATATTACCTCTTTTAATCTATCCACCACATCCAGATCAGCGGGGAGCCAGTCAACCGAATCCAGCTCCTCTTTTGTTAACCACCGGCCGGAGGAATGCTCCAGTAAGGTGATATCTCCCTCGACCACATGGCAAAGATAGCAGTGCAAAATCAAGTAAAAGTTCGGATATGAGTATTCTACCGTCATCAAGAAATCATCTACCTTAATATCCACAGCCAACTCCTCAGAAATCTCTCTCTGTAGAGCTGCTTCCCTAGTTTCTCCTTGCTCCATCTTTCCGCCGGGGAACTCCCACCTACCGGCAAACTCACCATACCCTCTCTGTGTTGCTAATATTTTATCTCCATCTCTTAGAATCGCTGCTACAACTTCAATTGTCTTCATCAAGTCTCCCTCTTCGTCACTTTGTTATATACTCATAGATGTCTTCCCGCACAGGGGTATCGAGAAGCCATTCTATCTCAACAAGACCCCTCATCGTCCCGTATACATAGAGGTGTGCTCACCTCCGGGAGCTACAGACGAGCCACGCAATTGTGTTCACGACGCCCTTCTCTCATCCAAGAGAAGCATTATCTCCCCTATTTGCCTTGCGTGGACCAGAACGACTCTTTCGCCCTTCATGGATTATTATCCTTACGCAACATACCTGCTCCCGAATTTATCGGATTTTCATCCAGTCTCTCGACCTTCATCTCTCAATCCCTCAGCCTACTGATATGATAACTGTGAGTTGCATCCTACGGGTATATGAACTGTAATTTAATCAAATCTGTAACTTCTATTCAGTTGTCAAATTCCGTTGGCTTTTCAAGCCGTACATAAAGCATAATACAAAATACAGCTTTTGTACATGTCGCGACATGACCAAATTTCATAAAATTCAGACGTATTCAGACTAGGCTACTCTGCACTCCTATATAGTACAATGCTTCAGTAGACTTGTACACTTCCTGAAAAGAACAATTTCTGCATATAACTCTTCTGCAAAAGATAAATTTTATATGCACTCATATAATAAAACATATTCAATGGTTTTCATACGGACTAAGCTGGTGTATTTTCAGGATTTTCAAATTGGTGTTTTTACCGGTGCCATTAACGACATGCCAAATTGTTCAGGCGCATCTGCACAATTTAATTCACAGCATTTATAAATTATTTTGAATACCTTTAATATAATTAACAAATCTCGATATTGTCCAAATTCTGTCCTGACGATCTTTTGGATAACATGAAATATAAGGTTTTGGAACCACCAAAATAACTTTTTCTGCTTCCATCTCATCCATCTGCATCGGAGACACACCTTGCTGTAATGTACACAAATACTTATTCTCATCCTTTAATCGATTTGCTTCATTCAGAATTTGGCGCCATCTATCCTTGCATGTTGTTTTAGCCGCTAATGTTGCCAGCTTATCCACAGGATGTGTTACATCATGATATGCTACAGCAGAAGGAAACAGAAAGTCGGGTTTTTTCTTCCCCTCTGTAACCGCTTGGGAATCATATGTTATTTGATTAGCATCAAATATCGCTTCCAAATGGTGCTCCAAGCTCTTTCCCGCCCTGCTTTTACGTCTATTTAATATTGAATTCGCAACACTTACAAATTCTTCAACTGTTTTAAATCCACTCTTTACAATATCACCATATCTATATTCTTCAACTGCTCTAAATAAAGCATATTCCATATTCGTCCATTCAATAATCTTTTTATCTGGATTAGTAGTTAAATACTCGATATGATTATAAACTGTATCAGAAATAGTCCTTGCCACCAATGACATCGCTTCAGTCTCAGGAAACTCTACCTGTAATGATGAAATAAATGTTTCAATGGCCTGTCTCTCTACAGTGCTTCTTTGTACACCTCCAGCTCCAAATAAGTAATTGGTTTCAGTTGCACTTATCCCAAATGTACTTAAAAACTCTTCTATTTCATCTTCCGTATCTAATAAAAACGCCGAATAATCATCCCAACTTTGTTTAGTCAATACAAACAAAGAGCCTGTTCTATCCGGATTTATTACATCAAATCCTCTTCCAAACTTAGTAATCCTCAGTTCCCTCTTACTACTGTAGTAAGTAAAGGCACTTTCCGTAACCAAATCATCTTGCCATGTAATTTTAACGTTTCTTTTCAAAATTTCATTGTTCGGCAACGCTTCTGCAAATAACATACGGCTTGCAGAAACCGACACGAGTACTCCACTCTGATGCCCTCCAGTAGCACCCGTATCATTTGCAGCCAAAAATTTACAAAAAGCCACTTCACTTGCAACAGCTGATTCTATCGCTTTACTAGTTATTTCTGTTGACATTAAATCGCCTTCCTTTTTTCCACCTCAACATTTATTTCCATTGAATTAATTTTCTTTACTATCAATTCAGCCACATTAGTCATTAAAGGCACTACTACCGTGTTACCAAATTGTCGGTAGGCTTGTGTATCAGATACTGGTATCACAAAACTTTCCGGAAATCCCTGCAACCTTGCACATTCACGTGGTGTTAGTCTTCTTGGATTTTTTCCTCTTTGTGCAATTAATATTTCTGATCCATCTTTATGATACCGTGCACTAATAGTTCTAGACACTCCATCTAATGGAGCTATTCCATAACCAAATCCATTACCTGCAGACTTATGCTTAGCAGCATAATTCTGAAGATATATCCACAAATTATCAGATAATGTATATTTTGCATCAACGTTTTTTTCTAAAATATCTTTCATAATCGGCTTGGGACTGATTGGGGTAATATCAAAATCAAATTCCATATCATTACTATATCGTTCCATATCAAAGCCGACAATTATAATTCTTTCTCGATGTTGCGGAACAAAATCCTGTCCGTCTAATACAGCATAAAAAACCTTATAATTTAACTCATCCAACGATTCAAGAATCGTTTTAAAAGTTCTTCCTTTATCGTGACTTTTCAAGTTCTTTACATTCTCAAGCATAAAGGCTTTAGGTCGTTTTTCCTTTAATATACGGCACACATCAAAAAACAATGTTCCTTGCGTTTTATCTTCAAAACCTGTCTTTCTTCCCATACTGACTTTCTTGGAAACACCAGCAATTGAAAACGGCTGACATGGAAATCCTGCAACCAATATATCATGTTCAGGGATTGTTTTAGCATCGACTTGTGTAATATCACCTTCTGGTTGCTCACCAAAATTGGCATAATATGTTTGCTGACTATATTTATTCCACTCACTAGAATATACACATTTGCCACCAGCATTTTCATATGCAAGTCTCAATCCACCAATACCTGCAAAAAGATCAATAAAAGTAAATTGAGACTTTACATCTGATATCTGTTTCTTTTTCTTATCTGTAATATAGTATGCGACTGCTTCTCGTACACAAGCTTGCATTGACTGTTCTGTTTCAACTGAATATGTATTAAGTTCCTCATATAGTGCATCATCCACTCTTAAATGCATCTGCTTCATATAATCGCCTCCGGGAAAAATTATATACCATTTATTTCCCTGTTATTATACTACATACATCCAAAAAAATCAACCCTCATTTCGAATATATGTTCGCTTATTTTAATCTCCATTTTTTCGTAGTAGCATCACGCTCTACAATTCCTTCATTTTCTAACGTTCTTAACAAACCAACCAGCCAGAAATTCTGCTGTGTTGATGTAGCTGTAGGCTGTTCACCCCAGTCCAATCCACATATTCTAAACAACTCTGCCTGCTTAATCCCTTCTGCTCCCGGTTGGCATTCCTGACAATGTTTCATATAACTTATTACCAACTCACGAGTCTGCTTTCGTATTTCTTCACCTATTTTTTCAAATCTGCTCTTCATATAATCCTTCCTCCATTTATATATCAAATATTGCTTCTTCTATCACCTTGACGCATTCATCTGTATGTTTCTTTATATCTTTTCCCCAAAATCTGATAACTGTCCATCCCATAAGCACTAATTGTTTGTTAACTGTATCGTCTCTTTCTCGATTCCTTGAAATTTTATTTATCCAAAGTTCGCTATTATTGCTATTTTTCAGCCTTGGTTTCAACACTTCCCAATACTTTCCGTGAAAGAATTCACCATCGTAAAATATAGCGATTTTATACTTTGTCAAAACAATGTCCGGTTTTCCTGGTAACTCAAGGTAATTTTTTCGATATCTGATACCTTGTGTAAACAACGCTTTTCTTAACAATACTTCTATTTACCTATCTTTCTAACGAATGTTTTGCATATTTTTCTACGTTGCTCTTTGGTTAAAACATCCATCGGAAACACCCTTCACTATTTAACAACTCCTCAATTTCCATCACTTGTATAAAAATCGCTTCCAAAACATTTACCACTATACTATTTCCGGCCATCTTGATTAGTTTACTCTCTGAAAATAATTTTCTGCTAAACTCTTTCGTAGCAATCATCAATCGGACTAATCCAGGCAGCCATAAGCTGCTGCCCGAACCCTAAGATGGTGATAAAGCTCCTCGTTGGGTCTCATATTATGCATATAGGCAATGGAGACGCCCTCCTTGGGATCAGCCTCAGCCCAAGTTCCCGATCCTCCGGTCCATCCAAAAGCGCCTAGGGAGCCATTATGATTTCCTGCCGCCGGATCCATGAGTGTTCGAAATCCTAAGCCAAAACCATAGCCCGCCAGATAGGTACAATAAAAATCCTTTAGCTGTGTTTCATTTAGATAATTCGTTCTCAACAAATCCACTGTTTTACGTCCCAGATAGCGTTCACCCCGGTAGCTTCCCCCATTTGCCAGCATCTGCATAAATATCGCGAAATCCTTCGCACTGGCCAGAAGGCTCACCCTGGCACCCTCCGGTGTAAACTCAGGATAATAACCTGCATCTTGTTCCTCTGATAATTTAACGAGGCTGCCATCGGAACGCTTCTCATAATCACAGACAATTTGATTTTTATTGCGGTCATTGATATAGGTATCCGTATCCTTTAAGCCCAGCGGCTCTATCAGCCTCTCATAGAACAAACGACGCAGAGGTTTTCCTGTAACCTCTTCCATAATGGCACCGGTGATCTCGCTTCCAAATCCATATAACCAATGGGTTCCCGGTTCAAATAACACAGGAACCTTCGCTATTGCACGGACCTCTTCCCGTAGCGTTGCCCTCTTGGTTCCTCCTATGGATAGGAGCGCTTTGCTCATAGCAGCGACAACCGGCTGATCTGAGTTCACATCCGGAACCATACAGTAGGGAAGGCCGCAGGCCATGGTCACCACATCCTTGATGGTGATCGGATTCTGAAGCGGTACTATTTCTAATTCATTGTTTGCCCCCACTTGATATTTCATCATATGCTTCCATTCCGGTAGGTACTCAGATATAGGATCGGACAATAAAAACCTCCCCTCCTCATAAAGCATACCAAGGA
>JAEYOY010000090.1 GCA_023411215.1 Bacillota bacterium
GTGTGTACCATCCGCCCATATTTTATTACAAAATGCTGGAACTTCAGAATATAAAGCGTTCTCTTCTATGGCTGTTAATAAACCAACTCCAAATACTTTAAATTCTTTGCTTTCAAGTACTCGATAATCCATGTCACACTTACCTATTATTGATATTTGCAAAGAGAGTTTTGGAAATGCCTTTAATCTTACATTTCCATTCTTTATCTTTGAAGGTGCTACTCCATGAAGTCTTTGAAAAGCTTTCGTAAATGCATCTACACTTACGTAGCCATATTTTATAGCTACTTCTATCACTTTGGCATCCTTAGAAGATAATTCTTCGCCAGCAAGAGTCAGTCTACGATTTCTAATATATTCCGATAAAGTAAAGCCGGTAAATGCATGAAATAATCGTTGAAAATGATAACGCGATGTAAATGCGACCTTTGCAATATCATCAATCTCAATCGCTGAATCTAAATTGTTCTCAATATATTCGATAGCATTATTAAGATAATTAATTGTTTGCAAATTTCTACCTCCACTAAAGTATATAACATTTATGAAATAACTACCCGACTTCCTGTGCTATGTTTTGTCTTAATTTACAAAATTTATAATATCACATTCTATAGTGATAAACAAATTTAATATGATTTCAAAATACTATCGTCAAGTTTTACATGATATTTATTTACAGAAAAAAGGGGCACAAATGTAATTGCAGACTCAGGGTATGAAAGTGAAGAAAACTACCTGTACCTTGAAAGAGAAGGGATTAATCCATATATAAAGCCACAGAGCTATGAGATATGGAAGAAAAAGAGCTTCAAGGATGATATAAGCCGTCATGAAAATATGATTTACATAGAGGAAGCAGATGCATATGTCTGTTCAAACAGTCGGATCCTTTGGCCTAGCGGAATACATCACAAGAAATCTGCGTCAGGATATCGTTCAGAGCTTACTGTATATGAATGTGAGGATTGTAGCGGATGCCCCAATAAAGCTAAATGTACGAAGGCCCAGGGAAACAGACGGATGAAACTTTCAAAGACATTTATAGAAAAACGCAAGAAATCCTATAAGAACATAACAACCGATAAAGGAAGCAGTATAAAAAGCCAGATAAATAAGAAGGCTTATTCAAGTACGCTCAAAAACCACGAAAATCCACCTAGTCAGAAGGACACATCCCAGAGTGTCCTATTTTTGTTCCCAAAAGAAAGGACGTGTTTCAATCCTAACTAAAAATGTTAGTTTTGAAACACGCCCTTTATTGTGATATATGAATTATTTATTGTTAAGCACCGCTTGTGCTGCCCTCAATAAAAGTACCATTAAGAATTATATCTGTACAACAGCTAAAACTTGATATTTCAAGCAATAAGGCTCCTACATATTAGCAATAAAATTTGATTTCATCTTCTCTAAAATGACTTTTCCATTCATCACATATCATAAAATATTGCGCAGAAATAATTTCTAACAACTCATTTAATTCATTTATTGGTATTCTGCTTCCGTTATTCGCCACAATACATCCCCCTGAAGAAGTGAGCCAAATCTTTGTAGCGTAAGAATTTGGTTTACCTTTTCCAACATGAACATGAATTGGTTCATCATTTTCATTTGACCAGAAAAAAACTTTATATCCACCAACTTGAAATAGACTAGGCAATTTTGATACCCCCACTTGCAGCGTATTTATATAATAGGTGTGCATTACTATGCAAAAATCTGTCAAACTTTTCAATCTCTTTATCCGTGAAACCATCTCTTTTAATCCATGAATAAGTTGGCAAAGAACATCTTGCTGTATCAAATCCTTCCTCATTCGGTCGTTCAAAATGTACCTCAACACATTGTACTCCGTTTTCCTCTATGATATGGGAATGTACAATCTCTGTTTCATCAGCTAGAATCATATATGGATACATCATGCTTATTGACCTCCTCAATCTCTTAATAATGAATCCTGTTAATCGTTATATATCATTAGTATAACACAGAAATATTTTTTCTTCTATCATAGATGCGATAATATGCATTCAGTCCATGGTAGATAGATATGCCACCAGTTCTTGAAATTTATTTATCTTCTTACCGTTATAAGTCATGTTACTTCTATTAAACAAAATAGTCTTTAATCCCAATTGAGATGCAAAATTTATATTTTTTATCCTATCATCAATATAGCAACATTCAGAAGCAGGTATGTTTAAATAATATAAAATTATGTTAAATAATCTATTATCCAGCTTTCTCAACATCACTAATCTTTTCTCTATACCTTAGTTCTGAAAAATTTATCCACAACTTGAACGAATGCAAAATATATCAGCTCTGAAATTGAATTTATATTAACTCATATGAACTTAACTGTTTTGCAGGATGAAATTCAATTACACCAATTCGCTCTATAATCCCATCAATCGGCAATTCCGTATTTGAAAGAAACTCTACTGACTTTTTTAGCTTCTCCTTTCCAAAACCAATTGTTAATTGACAATCTGGTTTCCATATACCTTGGTCAAAATAATTTATATCATATAGCTTTCCAAATTGGTCACACCTGCCCCGGATATCAGCTTGTAAATCCAGAATTGAATGTGTCACTGCCATATCTATGCAAATGAAAGGCTTCTCATTCGGATAAAAGCTATATGTTTTAAACTGGATTGGTATCTTTTCCATTATTTTTGCTATCGAACTGATTGCCTTTTCCGCTTCATTTACATTTAAATCTTCATACATTGTGAATTTAAAATGTGGATTTTTCTCTGTATTAATTAAATAATTATCTACACCAATCTCTGCCATGCCAGTCCATAAAAGTCTTATTTTCTCATCTGTATATTTATCAAAATACCCCACAATTGCAAACGGCCTATTATACCTCAATAACTTCTAATTCTTCGCTAAATTATTACTAAAATCACATGTATGTATTTGCTCACAATAGTGAAACAATAATTAATTTATTCTAATATTATACTGCGAACAGAAATAAACCACAAACATTTTTTGTAAGTAATTTCATCTCATCATTTGATATTCTCCTATTGATTTTAAATATACCTTTTTATTCTCCATTACCCAATATTACATATAATGTAAATACAACATAACTAGAGCCCCACACCACCTATTTTTCAATAGCTGATATGGGGCTCTCAGTTTTATCTCTTATTTCATTCACACCCTCAGGTGCTAATATCATAATTGATTTTTACTTGTTGTTCAATACTGCTTGTGCTGCTGCTAATCTTGCGATCGGCACACGGAAAGGTGAACAGGATACATAGTTCAGACCTACCCTATGGCAGAACTCAACGGTAGAAGGATCTCCACCATGCTCGCCACAGATACCAAGCTTGATATTAGGTCTGGTTGCACGTCCCTTATCGGAAGCCATCTTAACTAACTGGCCAACACCTTCCTGATCAAGTCTTGCAAATGGATCAGACTCGTAAATCTTGGTCTTGTAATATGCATCCAAGAACTTACCAGCATCATCACGGGAGAAACCGAAGGTCATCTGTGTTAAGTCGTTTGTACCGAAGGAGAAGAACTCAGCTTCTTCAGCGATCTCATCTGCAAGTAAAGCAGCACGAGGAATTTCGATCATAGTACCAACATGGTATTCGATATCAGAAT
Source organism: Bacillota bacterium (assembly GCA_023411215.1). Lineage (GTDB taxonomy): Bacteria > Bacillota > Clostridia > Lachnospirales > Lachnospiraceae > Mobilitalea. The sequence continues at coordinate 3,643 of JAEYOY010000090.1, forward strand.
TCATCTCTTTCTTTACTAACTCAGCTGTCTCAACAACGATTTCCTTAACGAACTTAAGCTCTCTCTTCTCTCCTACTAAGGGGATCATGATCTCAGGAACTACATTGAAGCCTTTTTCGTTCTTAACTTCGATTGCTGCTTCCATAACTGCTCTGGTCTGCATTCTAGCGATCTCAGGATAAGTTACAGCAAGACGGCAACCTCTGTGACCCATCATCGGGTTAAACTCGTGTAAGGAGTCACAAACAGCATTAACCTCAGCAACAGTAAGACCCATATCTTTAGCTAAAGCTGCGATATCGTCTGCATCGGTAGGAACGAACTCATGTAACGGGGGATCCAAGAAACGGATGGTAACAGGTCTGCCTTCCATTACTTCGTAAAGACCCTTGAAGTCACCCTTCTGGAAAGGAATTAACTCATTAAGAGCTTCTTCTCTAGCTTCTACAGTACTAGAAAGAATCATCTTTCTAATCTTGTGAATTCTGTCGCCTTCAAAGAACATATGCTCTGTACGGCAAAGGCCGATACCTTCTGCACCAAACTTAACAGCGTTAGCTGCATCAGCCGGAGTATCTGCATTGGTTCTTACCTTTAATGTTCTGATTTCATCAGCCCATTTCATAATTCTATCAAAGTTACCACTGATGGATGCTTCTACAGTCGGGATATCTCCAATGTAGATGTTACCTGTGGAACCGT
>JAEYOY010000022.1 GCA_023411215.1 Bacillota bacterium
GGGAGGATAAGTATTTAACTTCTCTTTGGTAATCATAATTGGAGGGGGAATCCAATTATGAAAGAGCATACGCATTTACATCCTTACAACGGAACCTTGTTCCTTATTAGGATATTACTATTATGATGCACAATTAGATTATTTATACATTAAATAAAAAATTATTTCATATTGGAAATTTATATATAGTCATGGTATAATCGTAACGAAAGTACTGTGAATTATCATAATAATTCAAACTTTACGGTTTATGCTTGCAGTCTTCAAAGTGTCAGTGAAATACACTTTGCACAAACTAATTCATGACAATAGAAAGTTGGCGAAGTGTTCTTTCTATCGATCTAAGAATGGTAAGCTATGCTTGCTACAGTATAAACGTTATTAAGCACGTGAAAGGATGAAAACAATGAGTTTATTACAAGAGTGGAGAGATTATGCATATGCCAATGATATGAATAATCAAGCCGGCCAGATGTTCTGGGCTAATTATTTCAATATCGAGAAGGAAATCTATAAAGTATTGCTTGCGGATGCAGATAAAGTCTGGGAAGGTGCCGTTGTTGAGCTAGCTAAGGAATTTAATACAGAATTAAAATACTTTGTTGGCTTCTTGGATGGTATTAATGATAGCTTGGTTAACCCGAATCCGATCGAAGAAATGGATGAGGATACCAAGGTTTGCTTAACCTTTGATAAAGAGAAGTTATATTATAATATGGTAGGTGCCCATGCCGAATGGCTTTACGAGCTGGAGGAGTGGGATGCGCTTCTTACACCGGAGCGAAGAAAGGAATTATATCGTGAGCAGAAGCAATCCGGAACGGTTGTAAAGGACAAGAAAGTTGGAAGAAATGATCCTTGTCCTTGCGGAAGTGGTAAAAAGTATAAGAAATGCTGCGGAGCTAATGCATAATCAATCTGTGTGATGGAAACACGACTAAAAGATGCTCCTCTTGTTACAGTTACTACTGTGAAGAGGAGCTTTTTTGCAATGCACAATGTACCCAGTCTAGGCGTAATCTATAAGTTGTTCAAGGTGAGGCTAATTGCTAGGATGCAATCATGGATGAATCGTTTCCTTTTGAATATATTATATAGAAAGGTGCCGATGTTAATGCTCCTGCTTATAGATCAAATATTTCGCATAGTTCTTAATGTCGGTAACACTTTCCGGAGATAATTGCTGATATAAATCGAATAATTCAACAATATCCTTATCCAATACCTCTCCCCCTACCGGCAAATAAGAGTCCGTTACACCTAGTAGATAATCACAGGATACATCAAAATATTTTGACAGGGCAATCAGTTTATCAAAGGAAGGTTCATTTCTCTCTGACTCGTAATTAGATATTGCAGTCGGTTTCAACCCGAGAATATTAGCCAAATCACCCTGGGTGAGTTTGTTTTTCTGCCTTAATTGTTTGAGACGTGCATTAAAATTCATTTGGCAATCCTCCTGTATTAAAACTATACGATTTGTGTATATTTTTCTAAAATTATTATATATCCAGAAAATTATTGATGTCAACTACAATACGCAAGATTGCATATCACATTTACTGGATATGAAATATAAGTTCAAGATTATGAACAAGCTTTGGTTCATAATACAATAAAGCGAAGTGAGTATAATGCGAGAAAGGCACTCGCATAGCAAGCTTGCTTGCAGTACATATCGAAGTTGATGATCATGAACATCTTTTTATTCATGATATGATAAGGTATGAGAAATGGGAATGAGGAGATATCATGGGTCTTTTTTCTTATATTAGTGAAAAGAAACGAAATAAATTAATCGTTGATAACACCAGAGGTATTATGCTCTTTTTTAATCGAGAGGGATGTATTACTGATTGTAATGCTGTGGCAATGAAGGAACTGGGGTATCAGGAGGAGATTAAGAAATTAAAGATACAAGATATCTTTAAGAATACCGTGAAATTTGATAATAATTCGCTCAAATTTGTAGATTGCTTGGAGAAACCAGAGGAATCAATTGCCTACCGAAAGAATCAGACTTGTTTTCCGGTTGAGTTGAAAATCACGATTTATCAGGAGAGAAAAGCCTTTATGGGCTTATGTGTGGCTAGAAATATAACAGAATATAAAGAATTGTTATATAAAATAAAGCGTTTAGAGGATGACATTGAAGATTTAAAGCGTAACCGAGATGAGATAACTGCTAATATTACCCATGAGCTCAGAACTCCTGTTAATGGGATAATGGGATTAAGCAATAATCTGTTGGATACAGAGTTAACACCTAACCAAGTCGAGAACATCCATCTTATTAAACGCTGCTGTAACAACATGGATTCTATGATTAATGATTTTCTGGATTATGCGAAATTATCCAGGGATAAGATGATATTGGAACAAAGAGAATTCAGCTTTCATGATTTTATTAATTCTGTTGTGAATGTTAACATGCCACGAATTAATGAAAAGGGTCTGAAACTGTTATTATATATTGCAGAAGATATCCCGGATCGTATGATCGGTGATGAATTGCGACTGACCCAGATACTGAATAACCTTATCTCAAATGCGATCAAATTTACCACCATCGGCCACATTACGCTGGAGGTAGCTAAGCTCTCTCAGACGCTTCAATCAATAGATCTTTTCTTTATTTTGATTGATACCGGTATCGGAATCAGTACAGAGGATAAGGACAAGCTATTCCAGAATTTTAGCCAGGTTGACGGTTCGATAACAAGAAGGTTCGGAGGTACCGGACTTGGTCTTGCTATTTGCAAGAAGCTGGTTGAAGCGATGGGTGGTAATATCGGTGTTGATAGTGAGAGAGGCAAGGGAAGCACATTTTCCTTTTCGGTTCGCTTAAGTCTACCAGTTCAGAAGCAGGAAGATAGTCATGGAAATGATAGTAAAATGGTCGCAAATGGTATTGATTATTATAAAGGTTTTGTCGATAACAATTATGATGGGAAGGTTATGCAAGAGATCAATTATATCAGCTATATTGATCGATTACTCAAGGAGGCAGGTGAATCTGCTAAAGAAGAGACTCTATCAAAGGTGGCTATATATAAGAATATCAACTCAGCTCTTGAAAAGCTCTCGATCTGCATCGAGATGGAAAGCTGGGATAAGGCAGAGGAATTGGCATATTATATCAAGAAGCAGTTGACCCCGGAGTTTGGTGAGATTACAAAGACTGTATTTCGACTGCTGTTGGCTGTCCGTAAGGAAAATTATGATGTTTCTATAAACCTGATTAATGAACTCAAGACCTCTATAGCAAATGATTGAGTATCCTATTGGGAACAGAGAATTGCTATATAACGGCAGATTGGAGATTACGATGGATAACATGTCATATTCTCCACCGAATATTTTGGTGGTGGATGATATCAACGCTAATTTGGCAGTTTTAACCGAGATGATTCGTAAAGCCGGTTATATTGCACGCCCAGTAACCAGTGCAAGACAGGCAGTAAGTGCTATCGAGGCATTGCTGCCTAATTTGATTCTCTTAGATATCTCAATGCCTGAGATTGATGGTTTTGTCTTCTGTTCCATGTTGAAAAAAAATACGAATACAAGAGATATTCCGGTCATTTTTATAACAGCTTTGAATTCGGTGGAGGATCGGATTAAGGGTTTTCAGCTTGGAGCGATAGATTTTATCGAAAAGCCCTTTGACGTAGAAGAAGTCACTATGCGCATTAACACCCACCTAAAGATGTATAAAATGCAGCAGGAGCTGGAAGTATATAATAAGAAGTTATATAAAATCATTAATGATCAGATGCGAAAAATATATGAAGGCCATAAGATTGTAGTCGATGCAATGGCAATGATTTTTACCTTAGGAAATGATGAAAAGAAAGAGCATATGGAGAGGGTAAGCTATAATAGCCGAATTCTTGCTTTAAGCCTCCAGCTTTCACCTAAATTCAAAGAGCAGATTACGAACACCTTTATTGATGTGATCGAGAAAGCTGCGTTACTCCATGATATCGGAATGCTCTCTCTTGAAAGCAGAATATTCGAAATGCCCTTATACATAATGAATAAGGAGGAAGAAGCCATATTTAAAGCACATACGATGGCAGGAGCTGATGTTTTAGCAAGAATATTGGAGTTAAATACCAACAATGAATTTATCCGGATGGCAATCAATATAGCAAAATATCATCATGAACGCTGGGATGGTGGCGGCTTTCCAACCGGAAAGGCAGGAAAGGAGATTCCTATTTGTGCAAGGATTGTTGCCATCATAGATGATTACGATGCCTTATTGCGTGGATGGGGATCGGAAAAGTCCTATACGCAAGAGGAATGCTTAGAGATCATTAACAGAGGTGCAGGTAGCATATATGACCCTGATATCATTGCTGTATTTAATAGAGTACAAAACCAGTTAAAACGATAATAATAAATAGGGTGGTTATAACTAGGCGTTGCATTTGATTACGATAAAGGTTCTACATTGGCAAAGTACGATAGAAAAGTAGGGTAATTATATGAGTAAAAAGAAGGATATGTATATTGATTATAAACGCTCCTTTAAAAGGAGGGGAAGAAGAAGGAGTAAGCTTTGGCAGACCATCCTGTTAGCTTTAATAATAATAGGAGTGGGAGTCGGAGTGGGCTATTCTATTTGGATTCGCATTGATTTGAATAATCAGGTATCGAATGAGCAGGATAATGCCTCAAAGGAGCTGTCCAAGGGACAGCAGGGGACAGATCAATTATTGACAGTAGAGGACCAACCGGGCCATGGACAGCCACAGCCCACGGTTACAATAGCAGCAACACCTACCCCGCTTCCCACCTTGCCACCAGCCACGGAGGAGGCGATTGAAGTGATGGAATCGCGAGTTCCGGTGAAGGTGAAGGGTATCTATGTAACATCCGCAATAGCTGGTTCTGCGCTTCTGGATGAACTGATTACTTTAGCAGATACAACGGAGATTAATACAATGGTTATTGATATTAAGGATGACCATGGCAAAATTACCTATAAGATGGATAGCGCACTTGTGAAGGAGATTGCTTCTACTACAAATACCATTAAGGATATCGAAGGCTTTGTTAAAAAGCTTAAAAGTCACAATATTTATCTGATTGCACGAATTGTTGCCTTTAAGGATCCTTATCTAGCGGATCAACGGAAGGATCTGGCCATTAAGAATAAGAATGGATCGATCTATCGGGATAACAATGGTGAGGGATGGGTGAATCCTTATAACCATAAGGTTTGGGAGTATCTGATTGAAGTTGCGTCTCAAGCCGCTGTAGTAGGATTTGATGAAATACAGTTTGACTATATCAGGTTCTCTACCGGTAACGGTATAGCGAACGCTGATTTTGGGAAAGAAGCCAAGGATAAGACGAAGGAAGAGGTTATTATAGAGTTTACCAAGTATGCATATGAGAGCCTTAAGCCTCTTGGCGTATATGTCTCTGCCGATGTATATGGTACCATTATCAGCAGCAGCATTGATGCCGGGCTAGTAGGACAGAACTATGTGGAAATGGCAAAATATCTGGATTATATCTGTCCAATGATTTATCCCTCCCATTTTGGGGAAGGTAATTATGGAATCAAATATCCGGATCTGGAGCCAAAGAATATTATACGTAAAGCATTAACTGCCTCGAAGGAGAAGCTGGAAGTACTTCCGGAGGATGAACACCGTGCAATTGTCAGACCTTGGCTCCAGGACTTTACCGCTACATGGATTGAGCATCATATGAGATATGGCGGTGATGAGCTTCGAGAGCAGATTGAGGGTGTTTACGGTGCCGGCTATGATGAGTGGCTGCTATGGAATGCCGGATGTAATTATTCGGTGGATGGATTATTGGTAGAGTAGGGTACCTGTCTTAAGCCGTTGGAATAAATTGAAGACAAAGCTAATATACATCTAGTATAAATGACCTGGAGGTATCCTATGGATAAGGCAATCCGTCAAAATATAAAGATGTTTGCGGTGCTGAAAGGACTTCTTTTTTCCTATATTATCACGGCGTTCATACTGCTGCTTTTATCCTTTCTTATGCTGAAGCTTGATTTATCGGGTACGATTATCAGCGGAGGTATTATCTTTGCCTATATACTTTCTACCTTTGTTGGTGGATTCTTTGTAGGTAAGAAAGCGGAGCAAAGAAAATTTATCTGGGGACTGATTATGGGAGTGTTTTATTTTGTTATTCTTATGTTAGTTTCCTTAGCAATGAACCGGGCAGAGCCCTTACCCCTTGGCAATCTTCTGACGTCCTTCCTCATCTGCAGCTTAAGCGGGATGGTTGGCGGAATGATCAGCTAGACGACAATGTAAGAGCTGTCGCAGAATAGTTATTGAGATGCAACGATAGAAAGCACGCTTCGCGAGTTCTATTGTCATGAATAAGGGTTGCTAGGCAAATGAGAGCCTAACAACTCTTATTTGCGCGAAGGCGAAGCGAAGTATCATTCAAGTTAACTTGAAGTGATACAAGCAAGCCCGCGATAACCGAAGAAACTCGCGTAGCGTGGTTCTTCGGTAATTGTGTAAGCAAAGTGAGAATAATCGAGAATAAACTTCATAGTAAGCTTGCGCTAGCATATATGCGAACGTGCACACAAATTATGCCTGTAATCGGTATGCAGCAGCCATAGTTATAAAAGTTTTATTTTCTCTATGTTGGAATGAAATTGAAAAATGATTGATATTTAATATTGAATTGTTTATACTATAGTTGATTTGTGGACGAAGTAAGAAGTACATCGATTGTATCCACGCAATATGATTAGAAAGGTTCGAATTTATATGAGACGTATAATGGTAACCGGAGCATCCGGTCAGTTAGGACTAGCTCTCTATCGGTTATTAAAGGAACAAAGCCAATATGAGCTGCTGCGAACGGATGTAAATACTAGTGATGATGGAGCCATACAAGCTTTGGATATAACGAATGAAGCAGAAGTAAATGCCTACATACAAGAGAATATGCCTGAGATTATCATTAATTGTGCAGCCTTTACTGCTGTAGATTTGTGTGAAAGCCAAGAGGATAAGGCATATCGGATTAATGCCTTAGGGCCGAAGAATCTGGCTATGGCGGCAGAAAGCATTAGTGCCAAGCTGGTTCATGTATCAACGGATTATGTGTTTGATGGAATGGCCTTCGAGCCTTACGAAGAGGACTTTCCTACTAACCCAATCAGTGCCTATGGCAGAACGAAGCAGGCAGGAGATGTATTTGTTCGGGCAAATTGCAGCAAGTTCTTTATTCTCCGGACAGCCTGGGTTTATGGTGAGGGCAAGAATTTTGTTAAAACGATGCTGCGTTTGGCACAAACCAATGATAAGGTTCGGGTGGTAGCAGACCAGTATGGTACTCCGACAAGTGCCTTGGAGCTGGCTAGAGCAATTGTTTATCTTATGGAGACTGACAGTTATGGAATCTATCATGCAACCTGTGAGGGAAGCACTACCTGGTATGAGTTTGCTTTGACGATTTTTCAGGCAGCAGGCATTGATATTACGGTAGAACCGATTTCCACCAATGAGTATCCTACGCCGGCAAAGCGCCCCATGTACTCAGTGCTTGATAATAAGGCTCTAAGGGAGCGACATGGATATTATATGAAGGATTGGAAAGAAGCATTCAAGGAATATTTTGAACAAGAAATATTATGATTGGATTACACTCCAATCTTATAACAAGGTGATAAATTTAATAATAAGTGAGGAATTTATATGAGAACCTACCTAGTGACCGGTGGTGCCGGCTTTATCGGATCAAATTTTATTCTGTACATGTTCGAGAAATACAAGGAGGAGATTCGGATTATCAATCTGGATTCCCTGACCTATGCAGGTAACCTTGAGAACTTAAAATCCGTTGAGAAACGGGATAATTACGAGTTTCTTAAGATAGATATCTGTGATAAGGATGCAGTGCTAAAGGTATTTGAGACATATGATATAGACAGAGTGATTCATTTTGCTGCGGAGAGCCATGTTGACCGTAGTATCCGCAACCCTGAGGTGTTCGTGAATACGAATGTCCTGGGAACCCTCAATCTACTCAATGCAGCGAAGCTTGCATGGCAGACAGAGGATGGCTATCTTCCGAATAAGAAGTATGTCCAGGTTTCAACCGATGAGGTATATGGCTCTTTGGAAGGGGATGAAGGGTATTTCTATGAGAGTACTCCATTGGACCCTCACAGCCCTTATTCCGCCAGCAAAGCCAGTGCAGATTTTATAGTGAAATCTTACGTGGATACCTTCCATTTTCCTGCGAACATCACCAGATGCAGTAATAACTATGGCCCATATCAGTTCCCGGAGAAGCTTATTCCTTTGATGATTAACAATGCGCTTGCAGGGAAGAACCTTCCGGTATACGGAACGGGCAAGAATGTAAGGGATTGGCTTTATGTTATGGACCATGCCAAAGCAATTGATATGGTTGCAGAAGGTGGTAGAGTTGGAGAGGTATATAATGTAGGCGGGCACAACGAGAAGAGAAATATTGAGATTGTAACCACCATTATTGATACGCTGTTGGAGATACTACCTGCAGAGGACCCCAGAAGAAGTAACATCAGCCATCAGCTGATAACTTATGTTGAGGATCGTAAGGGACATGATTTCCGTTATGCCATTGCACCGGATAAGATTAAATCAGAGCTTGACTGGGAGCCGGAGACACCCTTCGCAAAAGGAATTAAGCTAACGATAGAATGGTACCTTAATAATATTGACTGGATGGAGCATGTAACGAAGGGTGACTACCAGAAGTATTATCAGGAGATGTACCAGGTATAAAGGATATCCTTATTGTGCAATTATGTAGTGCACATGATTTATAGTATTAATTAAACCGTACGAATTGCGGTCGAAAGGTTAGAAGTGTAGTGTGAATTAAAAAGCAATTCCCAAAGCGAAATTCATTCGCTTAAGAAGAACCTACGAAACTCGTACAATTGTGCTAGTTCCTTGATTCTTCCGGGTTTAGAGCTGCATTGAAGATGCAGCATGGAGGTTAGTATGAGATACGAAGAATTTACCATAGAAGGCCGTAATGCAGTAATGGAGGCGTTTCGTGCAGGGAAGACGATAGACCGCCTATTTGTGCTGGATGGCTGTCAGGATGGGCCGGTTAAGTCCATCATCCGCGAAGCGAAGAAGACGGATGCCATAATTACCTTTGTTAAGAAGGAGCGTCTTGATCAGTTGTCCTCCACGGAGAAGCATCAGGGTGTTATCGCATATGCGGCAGCCTATGAATACGCTGAGGTTGAGGATATATTACAGGCTGCACAGGAGAAGGGGGAACCTCCTTTTATTGTATTGCTTGATAGTATTGAAGACCCACATAATCTTGGAGCTATTATCCGTACCGCGCATCAGGCAGGAGCTCATGGTGTAATTATCCCGAAGCGTCGTGCAGTGGGATTAACCGCGACGGTTGCAAAGACCAGTGCGGGAGCAATCAACTATCTTCCTGTAGCCAAGGTGACGAATTTGGCAACCACCATTGAAGAGTTGAAGGAGAAAGGTCTCTGGTTTGTCTGTGCGGACATGGAAGGTGAGCTGATGTACCGAGTGAACCTGAAGGGACCGATTGGCCTTGTCATTGGTAGTGAAGGCGAGGGTGTCGGCAGACTGATTAAAGAAAAGTGTGATTATATTGCTAAGATACCTATGTACGGTAAGGTGGATTCCCTCAATGCTTCCGTTGCGATGGGTGTATTAGCATATGAGATTGTAAGACAACGCCTCAGCTAGTATATGACCGTAGATAAGACCGGAAGAATGTGCTTAAGAGGTTAAGGAGGATTCTAGTGTGGGAGCTGTGGAGAAGTATGATTCACTATCCGATGAAGAAATCTTAGAACGTATCAAGCAAGGAGATCAGCCAGCGATTGACTATCTGATGGAAAAATACAAATACCTGGTACGTAGTAAGGCGAAGGCCTTATTCCTAATCGGAGGAGATAGAGACGATCTGATCCAGGAGGGAATGATCGGATTATACAAAGCGATCAGGGATTATCAGTCCGGTAAAGATAATTCCTTCTTTAACTTCGCCGATTTGTGTGTATCCAGACAAATCTACAGCGCCATCAAGGCTTCAAACCGCAAGAAAAATATTCCTCTCAATACCTATATCTCTCTCTATGCTCCTGCATATGGGGAGAACAGTGATACAGAGGAGAAGGAAAATTTGGTTGACATAATATACCAAAAAAATGTATCAAATCCTGAAGAATTAGTTATTGACAAAGAGAATACTAGTATGATAGAATATGAACTTGTAAGGCGTCTGAGCGACCTGGAGAAACGAGTCTTAGGCCTATATATGCAGGATTTAAAATATTTACAGATTGCAGAGGTTCTTGGTAAAGAGCCAAAGACAATTGACAATGCATTGACTAGGATTAAGACGAAATTAAATCAGGTACTCAAAGTGATATAAACCAATCACTTTCGTGATATAGGACAATCACTTTTATGATATAGGACAATCACTTCTATAGTATAGAATAAGATAAGCCTGCATTTGCTGTTGTAGCTCAGTTGGTAGAGCACCTCATTGGTAATGAGGAGGTCAGCAGTTCAAGTCTGCCCAACAGCTTAAAGAAAAATCAAGGGTTGTAGCGATTTTTGAAAAGTCGTTATAGCCCTTTTTCTATGACTTTTTCTATGATCTTTCTATCAGCTTTTTATTATCAATTGTATTTTTAGGATAATAGTCTTATCGGTATATGAGAAATTATCTAAAGTGGCCTGAACGGTAGTATGTCGCATCCTATCTGCCACCAGCTTTGGATTAACCCCATCACGCATCATAATTGTGCCAAATGAGTGTCTTCCTAGGCGCAACATAACAGGAGACATGCTTTTGACTTAAGATTTCTATTGTGGTGGATGTTCTTTCGTTGATGTAAGTTAGTAAAAAAATAAACTACCAACTATAGTAGGTTGTTAGTTTTTATTGCATTGTAAAATAAAAAAGGCCCATCCATAAGGACAGGCCCAAAGAACTTAATTACAAGATCCAAAACTACAGTATTTTAAGATTTGCTTTAATAAGTCGCTGCATGAACTAAAATTGAAACACATAATGTTTGCCTCCTTTTTGATGATTGCTATCTCTTAGGAACAATAGAATTGTAACATATATGTAACAAAATTGTAATATTTAAATGATGGTTAGCCAGTTAGCATATGGGCTTACCTGAAAATCAAGGACTATATGGTAGTCACTGTAAATTTACCAAGAAAGGAGATAACCAGTGTACTCGAATAGTCGCTTTTACAGCCGGGGATGAGACCTATGAAAAAGGCGCTAGAGTTTTAGAATCAGGCGCCTTTTTCGTATTACTAGTCCACTACGTTATTAATGTTTCACTTAAAAACATCTGCGTCTACGACGCCTGCGACGGTTACAAAAGCAGCATCCCATATTAATCACTCCTTAGAAACTAGTTTACACAATCAATTTATGCCAAATTATAATATAATGTGTCAGATTATGTCTGTTAAATCAAACTAGAGCATGACTTTGCCACCAATGATTTTAATACCAGCAGCAGCTTTGACATCGGCAGTGTTGATACAGGAGGCTTTGACTCCGGAAGCTTTGATGCAGGGGGAGCCGACTTGGGAGGCGGATCGGTAGATTAAATGCTTTAATGATTATTAATGCTGTCAGAGATTACTGGACTTTTCACTGGTATTCTTTGACAGTAAATTCCTTCGAAAAAATATAATCTTTGTGTTGACAAACTGGGGGTAGACATAATATAATAACTTTGCTGTCCAAAACGGACGGTACGAATTCGAGGCGTGGCTCAGCTTGGCTAGAGCGCTGCGTTAGGGACGCAGAGGTCGCAAGTTCAAATCTTGTCGCCTCGATTATAATAACAAAATGGAGAGCATTCGATGCTCTCCATTTTTTATGACCAGAAGGTTACAATGCTTATCTACGGTCATTAATTATTCGATTATCAGCTCTGTAATCGGGATAACCGGCTCAGGGTGGGCTGGATGTTCACCGAGCATTTTCTCCATCCAAATCATATCATACCAGTTACCGAACTTATAACCGCACCTCGTGAAATGAGCTACCTTCTTATAACCCAGATGCTCATGAAAGAGAGTGCTTGTATTATTCAGATGAGCATCTTCCTCAGTTGCATAGGCAATGCAGGCATTGAGGTTGATAATATTTTGCTTCTTAAGAATATCCTCTAGGGCATAATAAAGCTTTTTACCATAGCCCTTTCCCTGGCAGTCCTGTCTTAGATAGATTGTAGTCTCTACAGCCCAATCATAGGCTGATCTTGTCTTAAAGGATGAAGCGTAAGCATAGCCAACGATTTTCTCCTCTGCGATTGCTACGAGATAAGGATATTTACTCAGAGTATGCTTTATCCGATCAGTAAATTCGCTCACGGAAGGGATATCATATTCAAAGGTTATCGCTGTATCTGTGATATAAGGAATATAAATATCCAGTATTTCTTTCGCATCCGCTGTGGTTGCCATTCGTATCGTAAGGTCTGTCTGCATATAATTTCCCTCTTTCTGTCCACGTCTTACTATGTAGTCAATGCTTTATCTATGTAATCTGTAATTCACAGGAACATTACCCAAATAATTACTAGTATTATATCATGAACAGAAAGCTTGCTCATGATCTCCACTATGATCGGAATTGGTAACCAAGCTTACAATACCGAACGTAGCTTTATTATAATATATTTGTCCATGTATTTCTACTAAATTTGGAAGTTATATTGTACAATGAATTTTCATCTGATAGAATATATAAATAATAAATACAGCATAAGGAGAGGGAAAATGGCTGAATTATGGGACGTGTTTGATGAAGAAGGAAATAAGACGGGCAGGATAATCGAGCGGGGAGAGGAACTTAGAAACGGCGAATATATGATGGCTGTACATGTTTATCTCTGCAATCTTCAAGGCGAATTTCTGGTTCAGAAGCGCTCTATGAAAAAGCCGATTTTGCCTGGGGTCTGGGATGTCACCGGAGGAGCTATTGTCAGCGGCGAAGAGGGTTATGAAGCAGCCATTCGAGAGGTTGAGGAAGAAGTAGGTATCAGACTTCGAAAGGAGAATCTGTTTCATATTCGTACGGTCCGGCGTGAGCGATACTTTGCAGATATATGGTTTGCTATAACAGATTTTAGGATCAGTGATTGTATCCTTCAGGAAGATGAGGTTGACGAGGTTAAATTTGTATCTGCTCATGATATGAAGAAGCTCTTAATAGAGGCGGTATATAGAAAAGAGGATTACAGGAGGATGGTCATTGAAGTAATCGAATGGATTGAGCATAACATCAACAATTTATCGGAAAATATCATAAGTAAGACGGATGATAGTATAGGTTTGAATATTATATATGATCATGATTTAGAGGTAGCCGATTATAACAATCTGCGTGACTTGGCTGGTTGGGGCATGATACCGGAGAAGCAAGCACTGGCAGGACTTAATAGAAGCGATTTTGTCATAGCAGCAAAGGACGGTGATAGGACGATCGGTATGTCCAGAGTATTGACCGATGGAGGCTGCGTTGCACTAATACTTGATGTTGTGGTGCATCCCGAATATCAAGGTAAGGGGATTGGAAGTACATTAATGAAGGCAGTGATGAATTTTATTAATAATAGAATAGCACTGGGGGAAGTAAGCCATATCTGCCTCATGGCGGCAAAGGGTAAGGAAGGCTTCTACAAGAAATTCGGTTTTGAAGAACGCCCAAATGACTATAGAGGTGCGGGAATGACCCAGTGGATTAAAAAAGAACTATAAATGATCTATAAGTATAGTTTCTTATGAATAAATTAGTGTTAGTGTTATGATACATAAAGATGGAGGCGCCTATGATATTATCTGCATCCCGCAGAACGGATCTGCCATGTTATTATTCGGAATGGTTTTTTAATCGATTGAAGGAAGGCTATGCTCTATATCGTAATCCAATGAATCATGCGCAAGTCTGCAGAGTCGAGCTATCGGTAGAGAATATCGACGGTATCGTATTCTGGACAAAGGACCCAGATCCAATGATGGATCGGCTTGAGCAACTGGATCGTATGGGGTATTCCTATTATTTTCAATTCACCCTGACCCCCTATGGACTGCCAATCACAGGCTATGAGATAAGCAGCGGATCTATGCAGGGTAGAGAACAAGGATTGAAACAATACGGTAAAGAAATAGAGCCATATCTGAGGGATAAACGGGATATTCTTGCGACCTTTCGGCGATTGTCCGATCGACTTGGCAAAAACAGAGTACTTTGGAGATACGACCCTATTATCCTGAATGATATTTATACCATGGATTACCACCAAAATCAGTTTGCTTATCTTTGTCAGGAACTTGCCGGATATACGGACATCTGTACCATCAGCTTTGTGGACCGGTATAGTAAGCTTAGTAAGAAGGTAAAAGAGCAGGTGGTAAGAGAGATAACTGCCAAGGAGATGCATTCTCTGGCGGCAGAGCTGGTTCGGATTGCAAAGCCCTATCATATACAGCTCCGTGCCTGTTGCGAGACCATTGATCTATCCGATGATGGAATCGAGCCCGCCGTTTGCATCGATAAGGAGGTCATGGAACGGATCTGTGGGCATAGCATTGCAGCAAAGAAGGACAAGAGTCAGCGGACCCAATGTGGCTGTTTCCAGAGCGTGGATATCGGCGCCTATAATACTTGCAGAAACGGATGCGTCTATTGCTATGCCAACCATAGCGAGGCCTCCATTATCAAGAACTATGAGAAGCATGATCCAAGATCACCAATGTTGATAGGAAATCTTGATTAGGATTAGATTGAAAAATCTAAGATTTTTCAATCGGCAAATTCGTGCTACCGCCCAAATTCGCGGTCTTTGGCAGCATACATGATTAGTGTGAAGCATAAAAAGCATAATTTACACCAAGCGAATTTAATTTGCTTAGGGAGGATTCTGTAATTCGTCAAATGGGGGTATTATGAAGATAGATCGCTTACTTGGTATTGTTATGATATTGTTACAGAAAGAGAAGGTAACAGCACCTTATCTTGCAGAGAAGTTCGAGGTATCGCGCAGAACCATTAATCGAGATATTGAGGATTTATGTAAGGCGGGAATTCCGGTAGTTACAATCCAGGGTGGGAATGGTGGAATTTCCATTGCAGATGGTTATCGAATTGATAAGAGTGTTCTGACCTATCAGGAGATGGAGCATGTGGTGGCAGCGCTAAGGGGAATGGACAGTATAGCCCCTAAGATTGGAACTGAACAGCTTCTGAATAAGTTTCTCCTTAAGAAGGAGCATGTGGTTTCGGTCCGTGACAGTATCATTATAAATCTTTCCTCCCATTATAAGAGCGAGCTAACCGGTAAGATAGCTTTAATCAAGGAGGCTATTCTAAATAATCAACTGATCAGCTTCCGATATTACAGCAACAAGGGTGATAGCCTGAGGAGGATTGAGCCCTATTATCTGACCTTTCAATGGGCAAGCTGGTATGTCTTCGGATATTGTCAGGAAAGACAGGATTTCCGATTGTTCAAACTGAATAGGCTATGGGAGTTGAAGAATACAGAGGAAATATTCCAGCCAAGAGAAATCGGTGACGAGAATAAAGATTTTGATCGGTATTTTCAGGAAGTAATCTCAATCACCTTACTTTTCGATGTCGATGTCAAATACCGTCTCATCGACGAATATGGCACGGAGTGTTTTATCGTTCAGGAGGACGGCAGGCTTTTGTTTCGGACCGGCTTTGCGAATAAGGATTATATGCTGAGTTGGATCTTAAGCTTTGGTGATAAGGTTGAGGTAGTCAATCCGAAAGGGCTGAAGCAGGAGATAAAGAAGATAGCTGAAAATATCTTAAAACATTATTAATGAACATGACAGTCCTGTGTCGTGTTCATTTCATAGTGCGCCCGGCGGGCGCACGTTTCAACGGGTGTAAGTCCCGAGTCCGCCTGGTAGTAGGAAGGACATAGCCAATGGCAAGGGTGTCGTGGGTGACTACGAATCTGAAGGAAGCCGGATGGCAAA
>JAEYOY010000045.1 GCA_023411215.1 Bacillota bacterium
GACTGGCTGTCGTAAACTCATTTGGCTTTGACAACTTTGGACTTCAGCTTGCGCTTCTTGCAATCGGGGTTTTGGTTTATGTAGTACTGACCTTTGCGGCATTCAAACGTTCATGCGAAGACTTTGAGAAGATAGATCTATAGATAAGGAGAATGAAATGCTCAGTGATAATCTAATCATGCTAAGAAATATTCACGGTCTCTCACAGGAGGAGGTGGCCGAGAAAATTGATATTTCCAGACAGGCTTATGCCAAGTGGGAATGCGGAAAGACCATTCCGGATATAGAAAAGTGCGGCAGATTGGCAGAGCTTTACGGAATTACTCTCGACAGCCTGATCAAGACCGAACAGTTAGAAGACGGCAGAGTTATCACTCCACCACCTAAGGGAAAGAACATCTGGGGCTCAGTTACGATAAATGAGCGTGGACAGGTGGTTATACCAAAGGCCGCCCGCGAGCAATTTAACCTGGTTCCGGGACAGAGATTGATACTCCTAAGCGAGGATGGCGAAGGCTACGCCCTGGTTCCGGCGGAGATATTTGAAAAGAAGATGGAAGAGATGACAAAGTTCGCTTCCGCTAAACTATAGAAGTTATAAATTAGAATATAATTAATTAAGCTGTTGTGCGATTAAATTCCAGTTTGTTCGGTTAAGCAAAAGCTTATGAAAGTGAGAATTTCTACAAAGCAACTAATCAATTATATTTTTATATGAATGCCTACTACAGAGCCAATTTGGCCACTGTAGTAGGCTTATTTTATACTTGTAGAAGCTTATTCTGGTAGCCTGCCAAGTTACATATTTGATAGCTCGCCATAGACTTTACCCCAGTTCCTTAATGGCATAGTCCATTTCTTAGTAGCCTCGAATGTTGCCACATAAAGAGCTTTAAGTAAGGCCTGTAAGCTTGGAAATACACTTCTCTGACGATTGAGTCTTCGGTACGAAGCATTAAGGCTCTCAATGGAATTGGTCGTGTAGATAACCTTGCGAACCTCTGAGGAGACAGACTTTTTTCACACACTCGGAGAAGTAATGTGGTTGAAATTATAATAATATTAGTATTTCTCTTCTCCTGAAATTATAAAATCCGACCTATCTCCCGGCTTCTGCTCTTGAAGATATTTATCCTCTCCTATCATCCAATTCTTCCAGAAATCAAGAGCATTATCACCATCTCTCTCTAATCCTCTCTTCAAACGAAGTTCTCTATTACATTCTACAAATATCTTAATATCAAACAAATTATGCAACTGGTCACTTAAAGAGTAAACTCCTTCAACTATAATTAATCCATTTGGTTCTATTGTGTGCCATTCTGCCAATTTATCCACTTCCCAATCATATCTTTGATACCTTGCTTCCAATCCATTCATAATAGGAATAATGATATTCTGTTTAAGTCTCATGATATCATAATCTGCTCCTGATTCTTTTTCCCTTATTTCCAGTTGTGATCTTTCATTAGATGGTTTGTAGAAATTATCCATATGTATTATCTGACCACCGACATTCCTTGAAACAATCTGCTCTGCCAAGGTACTCTTTCCTGAGCCACCGCACCCATCTATAGCAACTAAGCAAAATGACTTTACTGAAATAGTTTCTTTGATCTTATTTATAATTTTATTTATCATCTTCTAACCTCCCTGGATCACTATAGTAAACCTTTGCAAACAATAAGTGTGATAATAATACTATACATTACCTATCTGCTTAATTTCAATATCTTTGTCTAATAGATCTTAATTATTTAAAAAATAATTATAATTCACGTATATAATTTTCTCTTTGGAACATAATAAATATCAGATACGACGTATGAACTTAACTTGCATGATGGCATAGACTTTATACGAATAAGTGATCAGTCGTATCTAAAAAAAGAATATAGAAGCTTATAGTTTAGTCTCAGAATTATAAGCAGCAATGTGTTCTTGTAGAGTTGGGAGATGGTAGCTTTTGGACAGTTATAAAAATAATTTGTTATTAGTAAGATCTCACTATCGAATTGAATATTTGCACTAAAACAGAAAATTGAGACACCAGTTAGTAGAAGCAGGGATTTAATTATTCCTGCTTCTATTAATTCATGACACAATAAAAGATTGCGAAGCGAGCTTTCTATTGTATATACGAATAAGCAGATTAGCAGCTCGAATACTTCGTATTCCTCGTAACCATAGGTTACGATGCTCGCGTTGCACTTATCCATAAAAATAAGTACATTTATTCAGGCAAGCTTGATAAATTAATGTTAAGCGAATAAGCAGATTAGCAGCTCGAATACTTCGTATTCAAGCTCGCGTTGCACTTATCCATAAAAATAAGTACATTTATTCAAGCAAGCTTGATAAATGTACTCATTTTTATGGACTAATCTGCTTATTCGCGCATGTCGTAGCCGGTTGGGCTCTGGAAGATTCGAAGTTCGAACTCTCCTGCTATTGCAAATATATGATCAAAGATATCGGATTGAATCCGCTCAAAATTCTCGAACTTTGTCTCATCGGTAAAAGCATAGATCTCCAAGGGTAAACCGTTCTCTCCTTGGGGCAATTGCCGAACCAACTGGGTCAATCCCTTATGAAGCTTGGGATTATCCCTAAGATAATTCTCAATGTATACACGAAAGGTACCGATATTGGTCAGCCTCTTTTTATTAAAATCCAATTCGCTGTCCGCATCGTATTTCTTATTATAACTATTTAATTCATTCTCTTTCTCTATAATATATTCCTTGAGATAATTAATCTTTTTAAATTTATCAATCATTTCCGGAGTGCAGAAACGGATGCTGGTAACATCAATTATAACAGAACGTTTGATACGACGACCACCAAATTCAGTCATACCTCTCCAGTTTTTGAAGGCATCCGAGACTAAGGAATAGGCTGGCAGCGTTACAATTGTCTTATCAAAATTCTGAACCTTTACCGTATTTAAGGTGATATCAACCACATCTCCATCAGCACCGAATTTCGGCATTTCAATCCAATCTCCAATCCGCAGCATATCATTGGAGGTCAGCTGTAATCCTGCAATAAATCCAAGGATGGAATCCTTAAATACAAAAGAGAAAACAGCGGCTAAGGCACCTATCCCTCCTAACATTAACAGTGGATTCTGATCCAGAACGATCCCGATTACCACGATCCCGTCTATGATATAAAATACAATTTTTACGACCTGTAATAATCCTTTTATTGGTCTAATTTTAGAGATCGGATAATTGCGGTAAATGTCATCAATCGAATTTAGTAGTGCACTTACAACAAAAAGTATTACGACCGATATATAGATTGCACAGCCTCTTCCGATATAGGAGGATAACATTCCAAAAGCAGGTGCAAATAAATACACAATAATTCCGGGTAACAAATTGGCCATATGACCGAATACCTTCCGTTCTAACAGGATATTATCCCATAGATGCCTATTTCGATAGATTAATTTCGCCAACAACCTTAAAACTATTTTTTTTACGATGATATTTACCATAATGCATGTTAAAATAATAATGAGGATTAATATCCCATACGAAATATAATCAATCATTCCTTCTCTCATACCATAACTCTGCAATATTTCACTAATACTTTTGGACACTGCTTTTATCCATCCTCTCTTACGATTGATCTCCTATATTTTACTATTCTTTATCTACAGTGTCAAACATTAGTAGACCTAAGTAATGTCTTATTAATGTATCAATATTTTACAATTCTAATACTTTTCTAATGCTAAATCTTAGTTGACATGGTATAATTATCCTACTATTTTTACTGTAAATCTATGCTTCGTAGCATAAAGTACCTTTTATTAGGAACTATAATGAATGCATGATGAATGAAAGAGGTGTTACTATGTGGTTTTCGAAATCATCGAATGAAGTGCTGAAGGAATTTGGCGTTAATCCCTCCGTTGGACTATCGGAAGCAGAAGCAAAGGTACGTTTAGAAAAATACGGCATGAACAAGCTGAAAGGAAAAGCAAAGAAAAGTATAGTTTCCTTATTTCTTTCACAGTTAAAAGATATGTTAATCTATGTCCTGTTGGCAGCTGCAGTAATTACATTGATTATTGGGGAAATTGCTGATTCCGTTATTATTTTACTGGTAATTGTTCTCAATGCCGTTATTGGTGTAATACAAGAATACAAGGCTGAAAAAGCAGTGGAAGCACTTCAGAAGATGACTACTCCGAAGTCGGTTGTCAGACGCGACGGTGTAATAAAGGAGATCAATTCGGAAGAGGTAGTACCAGGTGATATTATTATACTGGATGCCGGAAGATTTGTATCAGCCGACCTTCGATTAATTGAAAGTGCTAATCTACAGATTGAGGAATCTGCGCTGACAGGCGAGTCCGTACCCACCTCAAAGAATGCGAATGCCCTGTTTGAGGATCCGAAGACACCGGTTGGTGATAAGGCAAACATGGCCTTTCTCTCCACTCTTGTTACCTACGGACGTGGCGAAGGTGTTGTTGTTGCTACCGCAATGGATACAGAAATCGGTATGATTGCAAAAATACTTGAGTCTGACAATGAAGAGATGACTCCTCTTCAAAAGCGTCTGGATGAGCTTGGAAGAATACTTGGTTTCCTTGCCATCGGTATCTGTGCCTTGATCTTTGTCATTGCACTAATTCAAAAGCGTGATTTATTTGAGATGTTCTTAACAGCAATCAGCTTAGCGGTTGCCGCAATCCCTGAGGGTCTGGCAGCGATTGTAGCCATAGTACTAGCTCTTGGTGTTACCAGAATGTCGAAGATTAATGCCATTGTCAAAAAGCTGCCTGCTGTAGAGACCTTAGGTTCTGTTAATATTATCTGCTCCGATAAGACAGGTACCTTAACACAGAATAAGATGACCGTGGTAAAACAATACACATCCGGAAAACTTACCGAGGTATCTCAGACTGAGATCAATCAGACTGCTACTTCGGATGAGAAGGAATTAATCCGTTCATTCGTTCTATGCTCTGATGCAACCTATGAGAATGGTCAGGGAACCGGCGATCCTACCGAAATCGCTCTGATTATTTTGGGCGATAAATATGGCTTGGGTCGTTCTGATTTGAACAGCAAACACAAAAGAGTTTCGGAAAATCCCTTTGATTCTGATCGTAAGCTGATGTCTACTCTTAATGTGGAGGGCAACGGCTACCGGGTTCATACCAAGGGCGCGATCGATCATATTCTAAAACTATCTACTACTGCTCTTGTGAACGGACAGGTGGTTCCTCTTACTCCTGAATTAAAGGCTGATTATTTAAAAATCACTGAGGATATGTCAGACAATGCACTTCGTGTGCTTGGTGTAGCATATAAGAATACAACAGCTGTTATCTCTCCCGAGGAGATGGAGAAGGACCTTACCATCATCGGTCTGGTAGGTATGATTGATCCTCCTAGACTTGAGGTTAAGGCTTCTATTTCAGAAGCAAAACGTGCAGGTATCCGTCCGATTATGATTACCGGCGATCATAAGAATACTGCAGTTGCAATTGCCAAAGAATTAGGAATTGCAGAGTCCATTGAGCAAAGCTTAACTGGAGCAGAGATCGATGACTTATCGGAGGAAGCCTTTGCTGCTAATATTAATAACTATCGCGTATTTGCCCGTGTATCACCGGAACACAAGGTTAAGATTGTCAGAGCCTTCAAGGCGCATGGCAATATTGTATCCATGACCGGCGACGGTGTAAATGACGCTCCTTCTCTCAAATTCGCTGACATCGGTGTTGCTATGGGCATCACGGGTACCGATGTTGCAAAGGGTGCCAGTGATATGATTTTAACGGACGATAACTTCACTACAATTGTTCATGCAATTGAAGAAGGAAGAAATATCTACAATAATATTAAGAAGTCAGTTATCTTCCTCTTATCCTGTAATTTAGGTGAGGTAATTGCAATCTTTATATCCATCCTCTTAAATTGGCCGGTACCTTTGATTGCGACTCAGATCCTTTGGGTTAACTTAATTACAGATTCCCTTCCGGCGATTGCATTAGGTATTGATCCCGGTGATAAAGATGTTATGAAGCAGCAGCCGAGGAATCCGAAGGAAAGCTTTTTTGCCAGAGGTGCAGGCCTTAGAGCTGTTATCGGTGGTTCACTCATCGGTCTCCTTACACTGATCGCCTTCTATTACGGTCTGTGGGAACATGGCTATGTTCTGGGTGACGGAGCCGTTCCCGAGGAAGGTCTCACCTATGCAAGAACAATGGCTTTCGTGGTACTTGCAGCCTCTCAGCTGTTTTATTCCTTATCAATTAGAAACTCCAGTAAGTCCATCTTCAAGATTGGTTTATTCTCAAACAAGTTTTTGGTTGGAGCAATTATTGTAGGTATTTTATTACAGCTGGTTGTAATATCAATTCCCGTCCTTGCAAATGCCTTTGGCGTTCATAATCTTACACTTCAGGATTGGGGACTTGTAATCGGCTTCTCATTGGTACCTTTTGTGGTTAATGAGATACTTAAAATCTTACTCAAAAATAACGAAAAATAAGAAAAGTAACCAAAAGAAAAAGTCATTTAAGGAGATTTCATATGTCAACAGAAACTAATTTAAAAGAAATTTATCTCGCAGGAGGTTGCTTCTGGGGGACGGAAAAATATTTATCTAATATCAATGGAATTGTAAAGACAGACGTTGGTTATGCCAATGGTAATACTGAGAATCCTACTTATCAACAGGTATGTCATAATAACACGGGCCATGCGGAGACAGTTCGTGTGTTCTATGATCCGAAGATAGTACGCTTGGAGTTTATTCTGACTCTATATTATGATGTTATTGATCCTACCTCTTTCAATCGCCAAGGCGGAGATATCGGCTCTCAGTATCGTACCGGAATCTATTATGTAGATGATCAGGATCTTCCTGCCATTCAAGCGTCGATTAAGGAGCTTCAGACTCATTATGAGAAGCCAATAGCCATTGAGGTATTGCCCCTTAGTAATTACTATATAGCAGAGGAATATCATCAGAAATATCTGGATAAGAATCCCAGTGGTTATTGCCATATCCGTCGTGAAAAATTCGATCAGGCAAAGCTGGCTAAGGATGATATGCTTTAGAAGATGGTCTAGATAAAGTGATTCCTCCATCTTAGAATTATGGAATTGCCGTGTCATAATAAAGAATTAGTGGAAGGAAAGGACAACACGCACCTCATACTGGATAACCTCTTGAAAATGCTTATCCAGCATGGGACGTATGTTGTCCGATATCCATTGCACGTGCTAAAGTACGATAACTTTTGATAAGATCCTCTTTATCTGCTATTTTCTTTATTCCGTCTCTTCCTTCGGTATATCGATCTGATACATTGCTCTGTTCACTTACTATCATCGAAGGACGATAGGTATATCCAAGCTCCTCATAAAATGACCGGTACATTGTAATACCCTGAGCAAAGGGAGTTCGGTATATCGCATCTATATGGGAGGTAATCCATCTCTCCTCACCATAGATATGCCAGGATATCTCATCACCAACCTTTACTCCAAGATTCTCGGCCATCTTATAACTGATTGAGATTCGGTCCTCAGGAAGTGTAATGATATTGCGCTTTTCATCAACAAATTGAATCAGACCTGTTTTCTCTTCTATCACCATGATCTCTCCACTCTTCTTCTTACCCTTCACGCGAAGTTCAACCTTACCCTCATATACGCCTTCACCATGGCTTTCTTGCTTTATCTTATCAATCTGCTCTTCTGTAATGGTATCCATGAGATCAAGCTGTGTCTCATAGTGGTTGATAACCTCATAATTCCAGGTTACGATATTATCCATAGTATCCTGTAATCCAAAGCCACAGATCAATAAGGCTGAGCACCCCAAGATGCCTACAATGGCCATAGAGGATCTTCCTTTACAACGGATTACATCACGAAGGTTCCACTGGGAGTGAAAGCTTAAATGTGTCCAAAGCCGGGTACGATCAAGTATACTGTGCTTTATTGATTTCGGAGCCTTCGGTCTCAGACACTGTGCCGGTGTATCGTTAAGTACATTTTTACAGGTTAAATTTACGTGCTCCTGCAAACCAACCGAGGCTAATACTTTGACCGGATCCATCGAATTTCTGGTTACTTCTTTGGTTAAGGTGACATTCTCTAGCGCAGTCAATGTAGGAATCAGATTATAGAACTGAAATACAAATCCTACCTTGGTTGCACGATATTCGGTTAATTCATCGTCTTTGTAGTTAGTGATATTCTTTCCGTTAATCAAGATATCCCCTGAGGACGCATAATCCATTCCCCCCAAAAGATTGAGTAACGTAGATTTACCGGCACCGCTGGGTCCTAGAATAACAACAAATTCCCCCTCACGAATCTCGAAATTAATATGGTCTACTGCTAAAAGCTTAGTCTCACCTAATACATACTCTTTCGTCACATTCTTAAATTCAATAATATTCATACAATCTCCCGCCTTTCCGTTTCATTATGATTTCCCCTGAAGTTAAACCTTTACTAATTCTTATAACCCGAACTATACAATCTGAATGTGAATGTTTTTTCATGTTTTACCAATTATATAATATCATATTATGTATGTCAATAACATATGTGAATATTATTTCACATTTACATTTTTATCTCATGAGGTTGACGAAATCGATTTTCATTATTATAATCAAATATAGATTAAAGGAGGCGTTTACATGGGAAGCAGTCAAATCAGAATACCGCAGCAGCAGCGATCGATTGAAAAAAGAAAGAAAATTGTAGATGCAGGTTGTAAATTATTCTGCGAAAAGGGTTATCATAATACGAATACTGCCGAGATTGCAAAGTTAGCCGGAGTATCCACCGGTATCGTATATAATTACTTTAAAGATAAAAAAGATATATTTATGGAGGTTATCGATATCTATGAATCGAATATTACTACTCCAATGTATGAAGCAATTAAGAGGCTGGAAAAGCCCATTGATATTGAACAGGCATTAAAGAATATCATCACAACCTTAACCGTAGGACATACCATGGCCAAAAATGTACATGAAGAAATGCAGGCCCTTGCTCATACTGATAAAGAAATCAGTGACTTGTTCTGCCGGTTTCAATCCAATATTGCTACACAAATCGTTGAATTGATGGCGGCTTATGATATCAAACCTACTAATGCCTTGGAAAAAGCTCACTTAATGATAGATATCATAGAAAATATCATCCATGAGATCGTTTATCATCAGCATGAATATCTTGATTATAATGTTATGACTGATGTGGCTGTAAAAGCAATCGTGGATATGCTTAGTTACTAAGCTTATCCACGATTGTGAGTATTCGCCCAATAAGAGGACACTGCGGCTTCCGCAATGTCCTCCTGTGATTCTACACTTCCACTCCATATGGTAAAGTATATCATGACTATTTGCTTGTATAGATGTGAATGGCGTCCCTTAAGAAAACTGCCAACCCCGGCTGTTTCTTATCATAAAAAGCGGTAAACCGCTCGTCATCCACATACATCTGGGCAAGTCCGGCATGAGCCTCCTTGTTATAGCTGCCCCAGGTATAGCCTAACCACTGACGGTGAAGATCTGCTGTCCTTTGGCCTAGCTCTCCGGCAGGATCTCCGGTAACAAAAGCCTGCTCCAGAGTATCTAGAACCTCCTGACCTAGCTTCTCATATTCCGCGAATTGAGCTTCGGTCATATTCATCAGCTTGGCATTGGATGCCTTTACAGCCTCCTCGCCGTACTTCTCTCCGATTTCCTGCCCGTATTTCTTCTCGTTATCTTCAACTAGCTTTTTCTTAAATCCTTCAAATTTTTCATTGTCTTTCATAATTCTTCTTCCTTCCCGACTTTCAATTGTCTTCTCGACATTGGTGATCAATATATCAATTTGTTGTCTCTGCGCAAGGAGCTTTATCAGATGATCCCTCAGTGCTGCCAATTCGTCAAAGGTCTTGGAGCTTAGGATATCCCGGATAACTTCCAGATTTACACCCATCTCCCGATACAGCATGATCTGCTGCAGTCGATCCACCTCTGCCTGCCCATAGATTCGATATCCGGATGAATTGATTCTAGCCGGCTTTAAGATACCAATTTCATCATAATACCGAAGTGTTCTGGTACTGATCCCAGCCATTTGGCCTAATTTCTGCACTGTATATTCCATATTGTAACCTCCTTACAAACAGAGTCTATACCTTTACGCCGCGTCAATGTCAATACTTTTTTACAATTAATTTTAAACGAATTTTACGTTTCTATCGTTCATTACGATTAGATCGCACAATCCGTTTGGGGATGTTTGGGAATTTGAAGGTATTTTATTTTATTTCTTTCCGATAATCGGAACATAAATCTCCATCACGGTATCCGGTCTGGAATGACAACGTTCATCATAGTATTCAAAGTCTAATTTACTTTCATCATATTGATAACCACTACTCGGAAACCACTCCTCGAAGATATATTTCCAGGTTGCTTTGATGGCTCTTGAAAAATCGGAATCGCCGTCTTTATTTGCGTCACTGGTATCCACTGGCATCGTAGTAAATACAGCATAATCTGCCTCCGGGACCTCCACAGTAATCATATCCTTAGTTACCTTAGAAATATCCCCGACGATTACTCCAAGTAAGTAAATCATATCTCCCTCACGGTTGGAAGGGACACACATACAAACTTCCCCGTGTTTAGGTGGATCAAGTAGCTCATACAGCTTACTTTCCAGATTTTCTCCTTCATAATTCTCCCAGTAAGCTGCAATATCCTTTGTATAGCCGCTTGCTATATTCGTCTTTATACCATAGCCTGCCACTTGAAAAGCTTTCTTATGTTTTATTTCAGGTTTCATTAGATATCCTCCTATATCAGTTAATTGATCAGCGATAGTGTAACCCTTCATTCTTGCAATATACCCTGTCGGACTATAGCCAAACTCATTCCGAAAGGCTTTCGAGAAAC
This sequence comes from Bacillota bacterium, assembly GCA_023411215.1. Lineage (GTDB taxonomy): Bacteria > Bacillota > Clostridia > Lachnospirales > Lachnospiraceae > Mobilitalea. The sequence continues at coordinate 10,961 of JAEYOY010000045.1, forward strand.
CGCTGGCCGTCTCAAATCCATAGTCTATTGCAACAGTAAGAATTTTGGTGTCCTTCAGCAAATCCATGCGTGCCAGGGATAATTTCCTGCTTCGGACGTATTCCATTAAGGGTTGCCCTGTACAGATATTGAATACTCTACAAAAATGGTATAACGAATATCCCGCCATCTCGGCAATATCAGCTGCTGTTATATTCTCTTTGATATGGGCTTCAATATAATCAATACAACGGCTAATGTCATCACGATAATTCACTTAGTAACCCTTCCTTTCTCCCCTACGGTAACTATATTGTATCACCACACGCAGAGCTTTGCTGTTCCTTTTTTGCTATGATATAGAAGAATTTATATGCTAACAAACTACCTATCCTTTGAAAAAGTTTGTGCCAAGTGTGCAACGTCTCGCATGCGAGATGGTTTGCACTTTGATTACGCAGGCACAAACTTGGAAGTGTGAAAATTGCTTTTCATTTTCACACTAATATCTATTGATACGAATGGGAAGCTTCAATAAGCTCATTAAGCTTATCTTGTGCTAAACCGCTGTCTATGATCTCTGCGGCAAGCTTAACCCCCTGCTTCAGGCTGTCTGCCTTATCACCGATCATCAGAGCTGCTGCCGCATTGAGTATGACTGCCTGCCTGCGGGGTCCTTTATTTTTGCCTGAGAAAACATCCTTAATCATTACCGCATTGGCTTCCGGTGTCCCGGTTATAATATCATTCGGTTTGCAGCGGGATAGCCCAAGCTCCTCGGGAACCAGCTCATAGCTGGTGAGGCATCCGTTTTTCAACTCGTTAATTCTGGTCTTTCCTAACAATGATATCTCATCCATTCCGTCTTCACCGTAGACGAATAAGGCACGGGTATATTTCAAATCAATGGCTACCTGACTAACCTTATCCAAAAGCTCTGGCTTATATACTCCCATCACATGACGGGTAGCCTTCGCCGGGTTGATTAAAGGACCGATAATAGTGTAAAAGATTGTTTTGATACCAATTTCCTGCTCTGGATGAATCATCTTCTGCATTACCGGATGGAACAAGGGTGCATAAAGAAAGGCAATCCCAACTTCTTCAATCATCTTCTCTGCTACGCCCGGTGTCTGGTGTATCTGCACGCCTAAGGCTTCCAGCACATCAGCACTTCCCGATAGATTTACACTGCCTCTGCTCCCTGTCTTCGCCACCTTTATTCCCGCTGCAGCAGCAACAAAAGCAACCGCGGTAGATATGTTAAAGGTGCTTAAGCCACCACCGGTTCCACAGGTATCCATAAGCTCCCCTTCCACGTTAGGGTTTACCGGAATACAAAAATCCCGCATCGCTTTCGCTATTGCAGATATCTCGGTAAGCGTTGGACCTTTCATTAATAATGCCACCTGAAAACTCATAATTTGTAAATCCGTCATATGATCTGTTTGTATGGCAGAAATCATATCATAGGCTTCCCTTGACGAAAGCTCCTGCCCCGCATTCAGCTTCTGTAATGCCTCATTCACATTTACTGACATTAAGACAGGCCTCCTTCATTCTACGAACGTAGTCTTCAACATAAGGAACACAGGACTCCCCATATTCTCCTACTATTTTTACAATTGCACTTCCAACAATAACTCCATCCGAGATGGATGCCATGGCTTTCGCTTGTTCAGGAGACGAGATACCAAAGCCGATGGCGCAGGGAATATTTTTAATCCCCTTAGCCTGAGCGATCATCTCGGCTATTCCGGTTCCAAGCTTATTTCTTACACCGGTAACACCTAAGGAGGATACGCAGTAAAGAAATCCTTCTGCTTCCTTTGCAATCATTCTGATTCGTTCCATAGAGGTTGGTGCAATCATAGAGATAAGTGTAATACCATACTGATTGCAGTAAGGCTTAATCTCCTCCTTCTCCTCATAGGGCATGTCGGGAACTATGATAGCATCGACCTGAGCTTTACTGCATTGCTCCATAAAACGTTCTACACCATAGGTATAGATTGGATTAATATAAGTCATAAAAGCGATAGGTATGCTGCTTTCCTTACGAAGCTCCTCCACCATCGCAAAAATCTTATCGGTAGTTGCTCCATTCGCCAAGGCTCTGTCATCAGCAGCCTGAATCACCGGCCCTTCTGCTACCGGATCGGAGAAGGGTATCCCTAATTCGATTAGATCAGCTCCTGCCGCCTCCATACATAGAACTAATTCCTTCGTGATAGCCAGCGTCGGATCACCTGCGGTCACAAAAGGAATAAAGGCTTTATTATTTTGAAATACCTTCTCGAGTCTATTCATAAAGCTGCACCCCCCTATATCTTGCTATCGCTGCCACATCTTTATCACCTCTGCCGGAGAGATTGATTACAAGAATCTGCTCCTTCCCCATCGTTGGTGCCAGCTTTCTTGCATAAGCTACCGCATGAGCACTTTCAATGGCCGGGATGATACCCTCCGTCCTTGACAAATATTCAAAGGCATCCACTGCCTCTCGATCGGTAATTGCTACATATTCTGCTCTTTTCGTATCATGCAGGTTAGCATGCTCCGGTCCAATTCCCGGATAATCAAGTCCTGCTGAGATAGAATACACCGGGGCAATCTGACCGTATTCATCCTGACAGAAATAAGATTTCATTCCATGGAAGATTCCAACGGAACCGGTTGTTATTGTAGCTGCCGTCTTATCGGTTTCTATTCCAAGGCCCGCAGCTTCACACCCGATTAAACGGACACTGATGTCCTCAATGAATTCATAAAATAAACCCATTGCATTGCTACCTCCTCCTACACAGGCAAGTACTGCATCCGGCAGTCTTCCTTCCTTCTCCATAAGCTGTTCCTTCACTTCCCTACCGATAATGCTTTGAAAATCACGAACAATCATCGGAAAGGGGTGAGGCCCCATAACGGAACCAAGAACATAATGGGTATCCTCAACCCGCTTCGTCCATTCGCGAAGAGTCTCATTTACCGCATCCTTCAGTGTCTGCGTACCGCTGGTAACCGCATGAACCTTGGCACCTAGCAGTTCCATTCGAAAAACATTCAATGCCTGACGCTCCGTATCTTCTTTGCCCATGAATATCTCACATTCCAGATCCAGTAGTGCTGCTGCTGTTGCGGTTGCTACACCATGCTGTCCGGCGCCTGTCTCTGCTATGACTCTGGTCTTTCCCATCTTCTTCGCTAGAAGCACCTGTCCTAACACATTATTAATCTTATGAGAACCGGTATGATTAAGATCCTCCCGTTTCAGATAGATCTTAGCACCTCCCAGATCCTCACTCATCTTCTTTGCATAATACAGTAGAGACGGTCTTCCTGCGTAATTCTTTAGCAGATCATCAAGCTCCCGATTAAATTCCGGATCCTGCTTATAAAGGTTATAAGCCTCCTCAAGTTCAATTACTGCATTCATTAAGGTCTCCGGTATATATCTTCCACCGTGAACTCCAAATCTTGTATTATTCATAATAATAACCCTGCCTTTCTTCAAAGCCTGCAAACTTTATGTGAGAAACTCTCTGATTTTATCACTCCGCAGGCACAAATTTGCGTGTGAAAAATCTTAATTTGCCGATTTATCCTTCCTTACTTCCTCAGTGATGTCGTTCTAACTATCTGAACGAGTTCTTTTATTTTCCCTATGTCCTTGTATCCCTCAGTCTCAACCGCACTGCTGACATCCACACAATAAGGCTTCATTTGGTTTATCGCTTCCACAACATTTCCAAAGCCAATGCCTCCGGCGAGAAAATGGGGTTGACTAAGCTTCGGAACCAAAGACCAGTCAAAGCTTTCTCCTGTGCCCCCGAACTGCTGCTTATGATAGGTGTCCAGAAGCAGATAGTCACATGGGATAGTCTCGACATCTTTTATAGCATCACTACCTGATACTCGTATTGCCTTTATGATAGGGCAGCTAATAATCCCCCTAAGCTGATGAATATAAGAGGCTGTCTCATCTCCGTGAAGCTGCACAATATCGATAATTCCTCTGCTACACAAATGCCTGATTCGATCTACCTCTTCATTTACGAATACACCAACGGATAATATCTCCGGACGAAGAAGTTCTTTCAGCTCCAACGCAGTCTCTTCACTCACCTGTCTTCTGCTCTTTGCAAATACAAAGCCGATATAATCCGGCAGTGCTTCATTCACTGCTAAGATATCTGCTTTCCTAGATAAACCACATATCTTAATCTTTGTCACAGCATACTCCCTTCGATACATTTTATCTATATACTCAATAAACACATGAACTACATCTGTAATATCCATCAATTATATGTGTAATACCCTGTTATAGCAGCAGACCACGCAACTTTGCCAGTTCTTCTTTCTTGTTACTGCTTCGCATCAATGTTTCTCCAATCAGAACGGCATCAACCCCTGCTCTACTCAGCATAGCAATATCCATTGCACTTCGAATACCACTTTCGGCAACAAAGATAATATCCTCCGGAACGAACTTTCTCAAATGTAGGCTATTGGCTATATCGACATCAAAGGTCTTCAGATTGCGGTTATTTACCCCAATCACTCTGGCACCTGCACGGATTGCAGATAATATCTCCGTCTCCGTGTGCGCTTCCACCAGTGCTGATAAGCCCAATTCATCACAGATCTTAAGATATCTTTGCAGTGTCCGGGTTTCGAGTAAAGAACATATTAACAGTACTGCATCTGCACCAATTAACTTGGCTTCATAGATCTGATATTCGTCAATGGTAAAGTCCTTTCGTAATACCGGGATAGCTACCTCTTGGCTGATCTCACTTAAATACCGATCCTCCCCCAGAAAAAATTCGGGCTCCGTCAAAACAGAGATAGCATCCGCTCCTGCCTCAACATATTCCATGGCTATGTTAAGATAAGGGAAACTCTCTGCAATCACTCCTTTGGAGGGGGATGCCTTCTTGACCTCACAGATCACAGAGATTGCATTACCATCTATCATTAGACTTCTATTCTTTTTCAAGGCTCGTTCGAAGGCGAAGGCTTTTCTTTTGTGAAAGCTTTTTATACCTTCACCCTCGACTATTTTCATCCTCAACTCCTCCAGGGAAATCTGTTCTTTCGCTTTCTCTACCCGAATTCGAGTCGCTTTCACTATGGTATCTAATATCATAAAATGCCCTTTCTATCCTATCCCTTATCGTCAGGCATTGGATAAATGAATGAAATTCCTCAACTGCTCCATTGCTTTACCACTGTCTATGGTCTCGGCAGCAAGCTTTATGCATTCACGGAGAGTGATATTGTTATAAGACATATAGAGGCAGATAGCAGAATTCAGTAAAACAATATCCCGTTTCGGTCCCAGTTCACCTGAAAGGATTCTCATGGCAATCTCTGCATTTTGAGCTGGGTCACCACCAATCAGATCCTCTGCTTTACAATATTCGAAGCCAAACTGATGAGGATCTAGGAAGAAGCTGTTCACCTGTCCATTGTTCACCTCGCATACGGTGGTTCTTGCACTCAGAGAAACCTCATCAAGACCATCGTGTCCGTGAACAACCATGGCTCTCTTCACTCCAAGATTCGCTAGAACTCTAGCCATCGGCTCTACCAAATTCTCGTCATAGACGCCCAATAGCTGTAGATTGGCATTCGCTGGACTGGAAAGTGGGCCTAGAATATTGAAAATTGTGCGAACTCCCAGCTCCCGTCTAACCGGAGCAGCATACTTCATCGAAGAATGATAAATCGGTGCAAATAAGAAGCAGATACCAATCTCCTTAAGAAGCCTTTCACTTTTCTCTACCGGAATATCTATCTTTACCCCCAAGGCCTCCAAAACATCCGCACTTCCGCACTTACTGGAGACACTACGATTGCCATGCTTTGCAACCGGTATTCCGGCTGCTGAGATGATCAGTGACGATATTGTAGATATATTGAAGGTAAAGGCTTCATCTCCTCCGGTTCCGACAATATCCAGTACATCACCCTGATGAGTTACCTTTAGCCCGTATTTTCTCATTATCATGGCACATGCCGTTATCTCTTCGATTGTCTCACCCTTCATCCGGATCGCTGTAACAAAACCGGCTATTTGGGCATTCGTCGCACTACCACTCATGATTTCATCCATCACGGCTTTGGTCTCCTCTAAAGTTAAGTTTTCTCTATTCAGAGCCTTATAGATCGCTTGCTGTATCATATTGCTTCACCGCCAATCTTTATGAAATTTCTCATAATAACCTCTCCCTGGGGGGTGAGGATGGATTCCGGATGGAATTGTAAGCCATAGATTTCATAATTCCGGTGCTTAACTGCCATGATCTCACCGTCATCATCCTCTGCAATTACCAGTAAATCATCTGGTAATGTATCTTTCCTGGCAATCAGCGAATGGTATCTTGCCGCCTGTATAATCGGTGGCAAGCCATGAAACACACTAGCCCCGTTGGCGATATGGATATCACTTTGTTTCCCATGCATCAGCCGACTGGCCAAAGTAATCTCGGCACCAAATACTTCACAGATAGCCTGATGTCCCAAACAAACCCCGAGTATTGGTACCTCCCCCTTCAGCTTTGCAACAAGCTCTTCGCATACTCCAGCATCCTTTGGATACCCAGGTCCTGGCGAGAGAATGATATGGGATGCATCAAGCCTTCTAATTTGCTCAACGCTCAGCTCATCATTACGGATTACCCTCATATCTGCACCGATACTTCCTGCAAGCTGGACAAGGTTATAAGTAAAGCTGTCATAATTATCAATCAATAAAATCAAAATATCCCTCCATTCTAATTCATACTCTGTTCGTGAAATTTAATCCACTTCTACTGAATTCTGGATTGCTTCCATCACCGCCTTTGCCTTATTGCCTGACTCTTCATATTCCTTCTCCGCAACACTGTCGGCTACAATTCCTCCTCCAGCCTGAACATATACTATATCATTCTTTTTTACCGCCATCCGAATTGCAATACAGGTGTCCATATTTCCAGCAAAATCGATATATCCGATTGCTCCTCCGTAGATTCCCCTTGGTGTCTTCTCCAGCTCCTCGATAATCTCACATGCCCTGATCTTTGGTGCACCGGATAAGGTACCTGCCGGAATAATATCCTGGATGGCATCTAACGCATCCATTTCTTCTTTTATACTTCCTTCCACCTCTGAAGTGATATGCATAATTCTCGAATACTTCTGAATTCTCTTGTAGTCAATCAATTTAACACTTCCATATTCTGAAATTCTGCCAAGATCATTTCTTGCCAGATCCACCAGCATGTTATGTTCGGATAGCTCCTTTTCGTCTACCAATAATTCTTCTTCTAAAGCATTATCCTCCGCCACGCTTTTTCCTCTGGGTCTTGAACCGGCAATTGGGAAGGTAGAAAGCTTTCCATCCTTAAGTCTCACCAGCGTCTCCGGTGAGGTCGAGATCAGCTGAACCTCCTTGTTCTGTATAAACACCATATAAGGAGAAGGATTCGTCGTTCTAAGTACACGATAAGCATTCAATAAACTATCCTTATATTCGGTCTGGAAGCGTCTGGATATGACCGCTTGAAAGATATCTCCGTTCACGATATATTCCTTCGTTCTCTCCACCAGACGACAATATTCCTCCTTTGTTACATTGCAGGTGAAGCTTGGCTTTGAGGTACAAGTCTTTTGTGTAAAGGGCATCGGCTCCGTGATAAAGGTGATAAAGCGTGTGAATTTCTCCAGCTCTGTAACAGCCTTCCCGTAATTCTCCATGATGCGATCCGTTCTCATATTCACCACAATGCTTATCATCTGTTTTAGGTGGTCATAGGCGATAACCTTATCAAAGAGCATCAGGTCAAAATCATTAAATTCACTGCTTTCCAGCTTGAGAACCGGTTCTGCATAACCGATCATCTCATAACCGAAGTACCCAACCAATCCACCGGTAAAAGGTGGCATACCGGAAAGCTTTGGTGCTTTATATCGCTCCAACAATGCTCGTAGTACATCGAAAGGCTTTTCTGCTTTGATCTGTCTCAAGCTTCCTTCTTCTATGGTGACTATCTTATTCTTACAGGTAACATGGACGATTGGATTAAATCCAAGAAAGGAATATCGTCCCCATTTCTCTCCGCCTTCAATACTTTCTAGCAGATAATATTGGTCACTGACCTGTGAAATTTTTCGTAGTAAGGTAATAGGAGTAATAATGTCTGCATAAATTTCCTTACATATCGGAATAACATTGTAATCTTTTGCTAATGCTTCAATTTCATTACAGCTGGGCTTTACCATTACGATCACCTTTCTTTCCAACCTACTTTCATATATGGCTGGGAACATCCTTTCTCTATTTTCTGAAAATTGAGTATAACAAAGTGTCAGCTTGCTGACCCTATCGCGCCTGAGCGGGTTGCGAAGCAACTACTTCCTATCCGAGGAGTGCACAGCCTTAGCGGAGCGTTTTTTTCGTATAGGACGCAAATTCCTATACGAAAAAAAAGCTCTTATCCCTGTAAATTACAGGGACAAAAGCTTATGCTTCTGCGGTACCACCCGGTTTGATGTATAAAATACATCCTCTCAATCTGCATACTATCATATGCACCCTACTGATAACGGACAGGGTTCCCGTAAGCGCCTACTCTCATCGATTTCGGGCTTCCCTCACAAGTCCATTCAGAATTATTTTTGTAACCGCATTCCCACCAGCAGCGGCTCTCTGTATACAATCAATAAATCTTACTTCTCTTGCTCAACGGTTTACTTAGTTTTATTATTAAGCGAATTATAACAACGGACAATACTATTTGTCAAGTGGTATTTACAATTCATTACATAAATCGTATAAATATTAATAAATCATGTTTTTTTATTTCTCTCAAGAATTTTTCTGCAATTTTAGGATCGAACTGTATACCGGGTATCCACTCCCATGTCCACTATCCTGGCGAGCTTAATTGCCTGTCCCTTCATTTTACTCACACTTGTTGACTAGGTATAGAATATATAGCATAAACCGGATAAAAACATTAGAAAATAATGAAGGAAAATTAAGGCTTTTTCTCTTCTATTTTATTAATCTTCTCCTATGTTGAAATCAGTACATAATAAGTGAATAGGGTGAACAATAATCTAATTGTATTATTTTCGACATTTATTTCAATCCAATCCGGCAAATTAACGAATATTTTAACTAGTAATACTTATACTTATATATGTATATTAATACATTTTAGCGAAAAAATCAGTAATTATAGTTGACATTGTTTTGTAAATACGGTATATTAAACTCACTTAGAGGTGATATTAATGACCAAAGGTCAATTAGAAGCAAAAATTTCTGAAGCGGTCAGCAAGTTTGAACTGGAATATATGGGCAGAGGACCAAAGCTTATCAGAACTTACATAATTAATGATATGATTATCATACGTTTGTCCGGAGTATTAAGCCCATCGGAGCAGAAGCTTACTGATAATCCGCAGGGAGTAGAATTATTTAAAAAAGTACGTTCCACCCTATTTGAAGGAGGGAGAGGATATCTGGAAACATTGATTACTGATATAATTGATGTAGCCATCGTCAGCACCCATTCCGACATAAGCACAAAGACCGGTGAGAAAATAATCGTAATTACCATAGACAAGAACATTGAAGATATATTTAAAAACTAACGGATGACGACACAAATTAACTTATGAAAGAAATACGCCAAGTAGCGTAGCTGTTCTATTGGGTTAAGTTGTAAGTAAGCCGATATCTTGGGGGGATTCTAAGGTATCGGTTTTTTTATAAAGAAATATTGGTATTATATAATATAGTAATAACCACTAACAATATCTTTATAAAAGAAGGAGAATGAACTATGAGTAAAAAAGTAGCAATTCTTATGGGCAGTGACAGCGATTTGCCGGTAGTGAAAGGCGCCATAAACTCTCTAAAAGGCTTTGGTATCGAGGTACAAGTTCATGTTATGAGTGCCCATCGTACTCCAAAACTTGCCTGTGATTTTGCAAGTTCTGCAAAAAGTAACGGATTTGGTGTAATCATATGTGCCGCTGGTAAAGCTGCTCATCTCGCCGGAATTATCGCAGCCCATACTACCCTTCCAGTAATCGGAATCCCAATTAAATCTTCTACAATGGATGGTCTGGATTCCCTTCTGTCCACCGTTCAGATGCCCAAGGGTATTCCGGTAGCTACCGTAGCTATCGATGGTGCGGACAATGCAGGAATTCTTGCCGCTCAGATACTGGCGGTTAATAACGAAGAGCTTAGTGCAAAGCTTGAGAAATTCAAAGCCGATATGGTAGAGGAAGTAATCGCCAAGGACGAAAAGCTACAAACCGAAATGTGGTGGAAAATGTAATTTTACTTTTTCGTAAAAATCGTTACGGTATAAAAAAATATCGATAAGTAAAATCTAATTCTAATAATAAAAGTAAAGCAAACAAGGTATATGTAAATGTATACGTGATTTTATCCATATTCCGGTTTGCATATGATAAATGAAGTAAATTAAAGAAATGGAGTAACGTATGAAGGACTACTTGCAGAAATTTATTTTGACGGATGAAGTAAAGAACATTATAACCGGCAGCAGTAAGGTTATATTCCCCAAATCAAGAACAGAATTAATCGAGCTCTCCTTTGGCAATCAACCAGTGGACAGCTACGAGGTTGTTTATGATGTACCGGGAAAAGGTAAGATTGTTGAAGCGAATGTTACCCGTTGTAAAAACGGTGTAGCTGTAAACTATATGGAGGATTATATGCGTCGCCGTGATCCGGACAGTCTTGTCATCGGAGACAACTTAGACACAGATAAGCCGAGATACAAAGATGAATACAAAAAAGACTTTGAGCCTCTGCGTAATGACACTTTCGAATGGCTTAAGAATCAAGAACTAATTGTTCTTCCTTTTAAGGCAGGTGGTTATGAATATGGCTACGATGCAATATTAATTGCTCCTGCCAATGCTGCATTCTTTGCTTGTGCACTCGCAGACCTGCAAGGATTTTTGGGAATTGATGAGGTTCAGGATAACTTCACCCCGAAGGCAATTGTTTATCTTGCACCTCCGTTTCGTCATACCAATTTCGACGGTAAGCAGATTGTTGTTCATAACCGTTTGGAAGATGTTCATGAAGTATTCTCCTATAATCTATACCCCGGTCCCAGTGCAAAGAAGGGTATTTACGGTGTATTACTCAACATCGGAGAACGTGAAGGCTGGTTAACTGCTCACGCTTCTACCGTTAAGGTAATAACTCCTTACGATAATGAGATCGTTATTATGCATGAGGGTGCTTCCGGTGGTGGTAAATCAGAGATGATCGAGCCTCCCCACAGAGCAGAAGACGGCAGATTAGTATTAGGTGAGAACATAGTTACTGGCGAGATGTTTTATCTGGAATTAAACGAATCCTGTGAGCTTCGTCCCGTAACTGATGATATGGCACTCTGCCATCCGAAGATGCAAAACGATAGCAAAAAATTAGTGGTACAGGATGCGGAGAATGGCTGGTTCTTAAGACTTGACCATGTAACTGAATACGGCACCTCACCTCAATATGAAAAGATTTTCACCCAACCACAGGAGCCCCTTCTCTTCTTAAATATTCAAGGTGTTCCAAAGGCTACCTGTCTTGTTTGGGAGCATACCTTAGATTCTAACGGTAAACCCTGTCCGAATCCAAGAGCAATCTTACCCAGACATCTGGTTCCTAATATTGTATCAGACCCGGTTGAGGTTGACGTTCGTAGCTTTGGTGTACGTACTCCTCCCTGCACAAAGGAAAATCCCTCCTATGGTATTATCGGTATGCTTCATATCCTTCCTCCGGCTCTTGCGTGGTTATGGCGTCTGGTTGCTCCCAGAGGCTACAATAATCCCAGTATTATCGGTGGAACAGGTATGATCAGCGAAGGTGTAGGCTCTTATTGGCCTTTTGCTACAGGCAAGATGGTTAAGCAGGCCAATCTTCTACTTGATCAAATCGTAAGCTCCTCCAGTACCAGATATGTATTAATTCCGAATCAACACATCGGTGTATATAAAGTTGGCTTCAATCCTCAATGGGTTGCAAGAGAATATATTGCTAGACGCGGTAGTGCAAAATTCAAGATGGACCAATTGAAAGAAGCTCGTTGTACTCTTTTAGGTTATGGTCTTGAATCTCTGAAGGTGGATGGCCAATATATCCGTAGATCGTTCCTTCAGCCAGAGAGACAGTCCAAGCTTGGTACCGAGGGCTATGATGCCGGTGCAGCTATCCTCATCGATTTCTTTAAGACGGAGGCTGCAAAATTCAATACCGAGGAACTCAATCCTCTCGGTAAACAAATCATTGAATGTCTGTTAAGAGATGCTCCCTTACAGGATTATATTGATTTAATCCCTATGAGATACTAAGACAGATGTACAATTACCCTTTCTATCGTTATTAGTCAGCTTAAGTATAATAATTTACATCCTTCATAAGAAAAAACTGTGGTTGATGATCCCTGCGACTGCTACGATCGCACCGATCTTATGCTTAAGCTTTCGTTATATACCACAGAGTCCCGCCACCACTAATTCTCTGCCAATAAGCCCCGCTTATTGGTGGAAGAACATGTGGGAAATTGATTTTGGACTCTTTGTGAACTTTCTATTTTCATAAGAGTTCGCCCAGGCTGAGCGAACATAAAAAAGTGCCTTATCTAAATAGCACAGCTCCATTACTTGCAACGGAGCGTGCCACATGGATAAGGCACTATCTTTTACCACTAACTGATTCGGTTTTTTCCGAAATAGCTTCCCATACCACCCTTCACATTAACAACATCGTAGCCTGCACGTTGCAGAGCAGCAACCGTACTGGAGCTTCTTCCACCGGACTGACACATAATATAATATTTTTTTGACTTATCCATATATTTATTGGGATTCGACAACAGCTGTCCCATAGGAATGTTCCTTGAGCCCTTAATTCTGCTATGGGCATATTCATAAACCTCTCTGATATCAATGAGATTAATATCCGGTAAGATATCATCTATCTCACTTACATGGATTGTATTGACTCCGTTCTTCTGGAATAAGGAAAACATAATACTTCACACCTCTCTATTTAGATCTTATGAATACATTCTATCATGACTATTTATACAAGTATGTGACTATATTACATTTCTTATTAAAATGAGCGAATAAGCTATTTTCCTTATTCGCTCGGATTTCTAACAGTAAGCTATTTTTAATCTATGACAATAGATAGGTAATAATGGGACTATACTTACTATAATTTAACGATAATGGCTCCTTTTTTCTCAGGAGTTATGATTGAATGATTACCAATCACTTCATAGGATGCATTCGTTATTGAGGTGATTGCTTTACAATTAATTAAAGTTACATAATAGTGCTTGCCACTATCTACCTCAATAGTAATGGTATCGCCCTGCTTAAGTATCTTTGCTTCTAATTCAAGCTTAGCGTCCTGATTATATACTTCAGTTGTAATAGCTATCCGATCGATCAATTCATATACTTTCAGGTTTACATTCTCGCTATAATCATATACTGCATCGTCATCCTTCTCACCAACTGCAAGAATTGAATTTTCACGAACATATAACGGAATACTCAGGTATCCATGTGCTTCTTTGTACCAACAATTTCCTTGCTTCGTCTCTCCGGTAAGATAATTAGTCCAGGTGCCTTGGGGCAGATAATATTGAGCTATACCCTCGTCGTTGAAGATTGGGGCCACTAATAACTTATCTCCCAACATATACTGCCTATCTAAGTACGCACAGGTGGGGTCTTGTGCAAACTCCATCACCATACTCCGCATAGAGGGTAAGCCTGTCTTTGAGGTGATTACTGCGTTGCTGTAAAGATAAGGCATTAGGGAGGCCTTTAGCTTCGCAAAGAAACGTACCACATCAACGGCCTCTTCATCATAAGCCCAGGGAACACGGTAAGATGAGCTGCCATGCAGACGTGAATGGGTGGATAATAAACCAAAGGCACACCAACGCTTATATACATCAGGAGTCGAGGTACTCTCAAAGCCTCCGATATCATGGCTCCAAAAGCCAAAGCCTGACATAGTCAAAGATAAGCCGCCACGAAGGCTTTCTGCCATGGATTCATAATCGGACCAACAATCACCACCCCAGTGCACCGGGAACTTCTGACCACCTGCGGTTGCACTTCTTGCGAACAGAACTGCTTCTCCATTACCGCGCTTCTTCTGCAATAGCTCAAATACAACTTTATTATAAAGATATGTATAGTAATTATGCATTTTCATCGGATCTGATCCATCGAAATACACGACATCCGTCGGAATTCTCTCGCCAAAGTCTGTCTTAAAGCAGTCTACTCCCATATCAAGAAGTTCTTCTAGCTTCGAAGAGAACCATTCACAGGCCTTCGGATTCGTAAAATCTACGATCGCCATTCCTGGCTGCCACATATCCCACTGCCATACATCACCGTTCGGACGCTTTATGAAATGCCCACCATCTACTCCTTCACAGAACATAGTGGACTCCTGGCCGATATAGCTGTTAATCCATACGCAGATCTTCAATCCCTTATTCTTCAGTCTCTGTAACATTCCTGCTGGATCAGGGAACACTCTGGAATCCCAGGTAAAATCACTCCAATGAAATTCCTTCATCCAAAAGCAGTCAAAATGAAATACCTTTAAAGGAATCCTTCGGCTTAGCATACCGTCCACAAAGGTATTCACGGTCTCTTCATCATACTTCGTCGTAAATGAAGTAGATAACCATAACCCAAAGGTCCATGCCGGAGGTAAGGCCGGTTTTCCGGTAATATCCGTATAACGCAATAATACTTCCTTCATCGAAGGTCCGTTGATTAAAAAGTAATCCAAACCTTCCCCTGCGACAGAAAATTGTACTTTTTTCACCATCTCGGAGCTTACTTCAAAAGATACCTTTTCCGGATGGTTTACGAATACACCATAACCACGGTTCGAGAGATAGAAGGGAATATTCTTATAGGACTGTTCTGTCGAGGTACCACCGTCTTCGTTCCATATGTCAACACTTTGTCCATTCTTTACAAAGGGAGTAAACCGCTCACCAAGACCATAGATCAATTCTCCTACTGAAAGGGACAAACGCTCTCTCATATAAGTGTCATGCTCTTTCCCGTCATCATAAGCCAGACCTCTCCAGTCAGTCTTTACATAAGCCAGATCTCTCCAGCCACTGTCTGTGATTTTCTCACTTCCCCTATAAAAGGTCATCTTCCAATTAGATTTATTAATCTCCAAACGAAGCTTCCCACTGTAGAGTATTATTGTTTCGTCCGTCTCATCTACGATCAGGTGTCTTCCCTCCTGCAGCTCAAGCTCAAATTCAGGAGATTTCTTATTAACTCCCATATAATGATCACACCGAATTCGCAGAACCTCTGGCATCGGAGCCGATATACGGATGGTCAGATTCGGCCCACCGAGGGTATCACCGCGGTGTGCGATTTTATGGGTAGGAGCGCACAAAGTAATCTGGTTCTCTTCCTTCCTGGTATAATATACCTCAACGGGAGAGAACACCTCCGTTCCTTCCTTCTGCATCCAACAGCCGTTACTATATTTCATACCAATTCTCCTTTCTGAATTTCGAATATAGATGAACCTCGCTAGGAGAATTTAATCTCCCTTCTCATATAGATATTAAAATAAAGTAATTGGGAGATTTTATTCTCCCTTTCTGAATAATAAATATATATAGAACCTTGCTAGGAGAATTTAATCTCCCTTCTGTTCCATCTGTATTCCTAGTTAACCTTTATCTATTTCTAATTTATTGCATTCTATTAATAGTTATTTCAATTTATTGTTATCATGATATCTATCATATCGAACTATTTTATGAAATAAAATGGGTTTTTTTCTCATTCCCATGGCTTATTTTCTATTATCTCTGAATTATTATTACATTTGTAAAGAGGATACCTCAGTTGTCTGTATTAATAGAATACTGAGATATCCTCTATAAGAGCATTTAATTAAACATCATAGCCTTCCCTAAGCCAGAATCTATTCTAAAGCTAATAAAGCATCTTCCTTCGCTTTTCTCTTCTCAGCCTGGCCCTTACACCATTCAACACAGGTATCATAGCCATATTCTTTCGCCTTTTCCCTGAATTCTACTAATAATTTGTCATATTCCGCATCCGTCTTAGCATAGATCATCTGCCATGTATAGGATTTCACACATTCGGCAACCTGAGCCCAGGTAGTATTCAGATCATCATCCCTGGTATCCATGGTAAAGCCGGAGCCTAATGAGATAGCAATTCTTCCGGTATCCGCAAGATAATCATCCGGTGACATGAAGCCAGTGAAATCCTTCCATTTCTGCTCAGCATTTGTTGTCGGCAAAGACTTGTAGCTATCCCAGAATAAATAGTTGTAGGTTTCACCATTGCCTTCGGGATTGATGCTGTCTCGATCCCAGGTCTCATTATTCCATTTACCCTGCCCATCTTCATATGCACCACTGTAATCCCCGGTCATTTGTGTAGTAATATCTCTACGGCAAGTCAAACCGAACTCTGTCAGATAGGCCTTTCCGTTCGCATCGTAATCCCAATTTACCCCCTTAGGACCATAATAATAGGTCATAGTACCTTCCGGTGTACATAAATAATTAATGATTGCCATACATAATTCAGGATATTCACTGTTTGCACCAATCGCCCAGATTCTATTACCGCCAAAAATATTTAAGCCATAGGTTAGAACCTTCATATCATCTGCTGTTAAAGCATACATACCCTTACCAGCTGATGTGTGCTCCTCCGTATTGTATAAATCTCTTCCCAAGAAGGTAAAGATGTTGAAGAATGCACCACCATCTTTATATACGTTGATTGCATCATCAGAAGTCTGTGTCATAGAATCCGGATCGAGTAAACCCTTCTGGAATAATGAATTATAGAACTTTAAGCTTCTAAGATACATACTGTTCTCATCAAGAATAGGCTGTACTTCTTGAGTCGCTACATTATAGAGCGTAAAGCCAAACTCATCATAGCCGTATAATGCACCGGTAGATTTAACATACATTACCATGTCACCGTCCCAATCCTTAAAGAAGGACACACCATAGGTCTGGGCACCGGAATCGGACTTAGGCTCTGCTTCCACCATCTTAGCAAGTACATCTACATAATCCTCTAGCTTAGTAATCTTCGGAGCTCCGATCTTCTCATAAAGATCCCAGCGGATATCAGGATGATAGAAGAAAGCCTGATGCTCTTTCGTCGAAGTTCCTACGTTATAACCAAAACCATAAACGGTCTTTCCATCAGGAGAAAGACCTGCGTTTTTATTTAAGGCATTCTGCATATTTTCGTTAACGTATGGACCGTAATCAGCAAGTATATCATCCTCATTCCAGTCAAGCAGCATACCGGCAGAAATAGCCTGCTGATATTCATCGGTATCATTTCCAAAAAAGATAAGATCTCCTAATTCACCGGATTCCATTCGGGTTGCAAATACCCCCTCCGGTGCGTTCACAATATTCAGTTTAACATTAAACTTATCCAACAGAATCTTAGCCATCCAGCCCATTTGCTCACCATTGTAGTTCGCTAACTGACTAAAAGCAGTAAGAGTTACTGTCTCTTCAGGAATGATATCTGCCAGAACATCCGTTGACTCTTCTTCCTGAGCCGGTGTAGCTTCCTCTTCGGTAGCAGCTACAGTCGGTTCCGGTGTTACTTCATCCTCCTTGGAAGACTTACAACCAACCAGGCTAAAGCATAATACGATTACCAGGATGATTGATAAGAATCCTTTCACTTTCCACATACATTTTTCCTCCTCTAAAATTATTAATTATGCATTCACAAAAAAGCTTCGCAAGCTTTTGTGAGTACTGTATTAAAAAATGTCAGCTTCACAGACATTTTATTAATCATCCCTTCACCGCACCAATCATAATTCCCTTTTGGAAGTACCTTGATAAGAATGGATATACCAAAATAATCGGTATGATAGATACCATCGCTACTGTGAATTTAATTGTACGGCCGCTTAATGCATCCTCCAGCATATTTTCTGTAAGTACCCCACCCGACTTCATTGCCGTTGCAAGGTTATTTGCTTTATTCAGATAGATATATAATACATACTGAAGGGTTTGCAGCTGGGGTTTATTTCCCATCAAAATCATTGCATCAATAAATGAGTTCCAATGCCCCAAAGCACCAAATATTGCAATCGTAGCTAAGATGGGTTTGCATAAAGGAAATACAATCTTACGAAAACGTACCAGATATCCTGCTCCATCGATCGCCGCACTCTCTTCCAATTCTGCAGGGATGGATTCTATATAGGTCTTAACCAATATAATATTATAAGGTGCAACAATTGCCGGTATAATGTATGCCAAAAAGTTATTCGTAAGGCCTAGCATGGACATATTCAGATACCAGGGAATTAAGCCAGCGTTAAAATACATGGTAATGATAAGAAATCGATACCAGAACCTCCTTCCCCACATCTCCTTCTTGGTCACCAGATAACCACAAAAGGCTGAGGCAATCACCATCAATATGGTCCCTAGAATGGTTCGGGCAACCGTAACAATAACAGCAGTACCAAAGTTGCTAACATTTCTAAGAGCATAGTAATTATTCAGGTGGATGCCTTTTGGAAATAGTGTTATGATACCGGCATTTGCCAGTTCATTATTACTGATTGTATTGATAAATATATAATAGAAGGGCAGGAAGCAAATAAAAGTAAATATACCAAAAAAGATATAGTTAATTATATTAAAAATTATATCTCCCGCTGAAAGTCGAAATTGTCTTTTTTGTTTTTTAAGCCTCTTACCTACCTTCTCTTCATCCATTTTCATTTCTTCAATTTTCATGAAGCAGTACACCTCTCAATCTATAATATAGGCATGGTTGTGAGCAAATTTCATATATAAGCGATTTGTATATTTTATATGATGCTTTCCTTTCGAATCAGCTTCGACAGACCATTCGCAAAGAACAGAAGTATAACACTGATGATAGACTTAAGCATGCCAACCACGGTTGCCAGTGATATGTTAGAGGTACCTCCGGTTCCGAGACCCAAGGTATAAACATATAAGTCAAGCACCTCAATTGTAGATTTATTTGCTGCATTCTTAAATACATAGTACTGATCCATTCCGTTATTCAGAATTCCGGCAATGGCCAGCATTAGTAACACGAAATAAGTAGGTAACAAACCCGGTACCGTGATATACCACATTCGCTTAAAGCGCCCGGCTCCATCCACGGTAGCTGCTTCGTAAAGCTGCTGGTCAATCCCACTGATGGCTGCCAGATAGATTATGGCTCCCCAGCCAAGTCCTTTCCAGATACCCCAGGCAAGCATCTTCAGCCAGATGTTATCACCGTCCAATAAGAAGTTGATTCCGGAATCGATTAGCCCCATATCAATCATAACTCTGTTAATCAACCCATCTGTTGCAAAAATCGCAAAGCCAAAGGCATATACAAGAACCCAGCTTATAAAATTCGGAATAGTGGTAACCGTCTGAACTACCTTACGATATTTGGTTACTTTGATTTCCGATAGAAATATTGCAAATGCCATACTCATCCAGGAAGTCGCAATTCCAAGTCCGCTCATCGCTAAGGTATTCTTCATAACCCGAACAATATCATTTCTGGAGGAGGCATTCTCAAAAAGATATGTAAACCATTTTAATCCTACGAAATTATCACTTGTTAAATCTTTGCCCGGTTTATAGCTATAAAGACCATATCTCCAGCCCCATAAAGGCAGATAAGCAAAGATAAAGCAAAGTACAACAAAAGGTAACATTAGAAGGAACAAATAGTACTTCTGCTGCATCTCAAATCTTGCATTCTTCGGAGGCTTTTCCAATATCAGATAAGTAGTCAATGATAAGATCGCAGCAAAAACTAGCATAATCATCAGTGCGGGTAACGCAAAGGGAAGGCTTGGCTCAACCTTTTTTAAATTGCTGCTCATAGTAAACATATTGTAAGAAGCAAAGATTCCAAGCAATGAAATTCCTCCTATGAAACTACTAAGGAAGATCAGTAAGGTACTTAACTTTTTAAATTTAATCTCGCCAAGGCTCAAACAGCCCGCAATCCCCGAAATAACAATACAAATACAAGCAACGAGTGATGATAGGTTCAGGGTCTGCACCGCAGAAGCTGATACCCATTCCTTAGCAAGTGCTCGCTTAAAACCGTTAGCCAATGTAGAATACGAAAATCCTGAGGTAAAGAAAGATATATTTTTATTTACCAGATCACTGACCTTAGCTGGATTGAAAAAGGGCAGAAACATGCTAATAACAATAAGTAAGACCAATATCCTCGTTACACTTAAACATAAATTTACTCTTGCAGCTCTTTTATCATGCATTATGCACACTCCTTTCGCATTGTTATCTAAATTACATTTTATCTGGAAAGGTTCAAAGAAAACACCCTAATATATTGATTGAAAACACCCCATTTTTTGGATTTTTTTATATCACAGAATTTCAACGCTTAGTCTGAAAATAACTTTTCTTTAACATTATCCCAACTTGCCTGCCATTTGAATTAGTTTGTGCCGAGGAAGACGCAGGCACAAACTTGAAAGTGTGAAAATAGCTTTTTATTTTCACACTTCATAACTTGTCAGCCCTTTGTATTAGTTTGTGCCGAGGAAGACGCAGGCACAAACTTGAAAGTGTGAAAATAGCTTTTTATTTTCACACTATTCTTTGTGTTTGAATTCTTTCGGGCTGATTCCAACATACTTTTTAAACTTTGAATAAAAATAATCAATATTACTATAACCCACCTGTTCCGATACCTGATAAACCTTGAGGCCTGTCTCCAGCAACAACTGCTTAGCATTTTCAATTCGTATATTGTCCAGAACATTATTAAAGCTCTCTCCCATCTCTTTCCGAAATACCTTACCTAGATAGGCACTGTTGTAGTTGAAGATTTTTGCCATTGCTTCCAGCTTTAGGTCTCGATCGTAATTCTTTTCCATATAGGAAATCATTCTTTTTACTACCACATCTGTTGTAGAAGTACCAATACACTTAGTGGCCTTGGCACAATAATCCTCCACCATATCCATTAATCCTTCTAAACTTTCCACATACTTTATTCCTTCAATCAACCGTTCAATATCCGGAAACTCCTCCCTCTTATTCTCATATTTACGTTCTAATAAACTATGTAGAAGCACCATATTATGAATAACAAGAACCTTTACCTCTGATTCCTTCATCAACTCATTCTTATAGCTATTCTTCAGCTTACAGATTGTCTGATGAATTGCTATTACATCTCCAATCTCAATCAGACTACAGAGTCGTTCCATAAAATTACCGGTTACAAACAACCCAATCTGATTTAGAATATCAATACTTACAGCCCCACTGTCTTTATATAAGAATTCATATTCGGTAAGCAGCTTCGTACATTCATAGGAGAAGCATAAGTCTTCCCAGTTTGCTACATTATGTCCGATTGCGATAAAGAACCCCTCGCCATAGCTTCTCTTTACTCTCTCATTATTCTTCAATAATACTGCAAGTATCTCCTGATATGGCTTTCCCTTACAGATCAGGACCAGTTTATCTTCAATGATAAGCTTATCAATATCGGAAAGGTCCTTAAGCATCATATCCTGTCTTTCCTTATTCTTCGCCATATCATTTTCCAAATAAACCGCTTTCGTACTTAAGATTGCGGTACAAAAGGAATGATAATTAAAATCCATACCATAAAGCTTAATCTCCTTACGAAGGATTTCCTTCTCTGTAGAATGCTGAAGTAATCGATATAACACCTCCTGCCTTGCTCTTATTTCGCTCAAAGTATAGTAATCATCTAGGTTTTTCTTCGCATCTAACTCAGCAAGAACCTCTTTTACATTTTCTAGTAATTCATCCTCTTCAATGGGTTTCAGCAAATAAGCACGCACTCCCAGCGATACCGCTGATTTGGCAAATTCGAAATCGGAATATCCGGTTAGAATAATGAATTTCCCTTCAAAACCCTCTTTCTTTGCTTCTCGAATTAGCTCAATCCCGCTCATTCCAGGCATTTTTACATCAACCAATACCAGATCTGGCGAATATTCAAGTACCTTTCTAAGCCCATCCTTACCATCAAGGCCTTCTGCACATATCTCGAAATTATAATTCTCCCAGGGAATTAGCTGCTTAATTCCAGCCCGAACCACCGGTTCATCATCAATGATCAATAATTGATACATACCCTGCTCCTTTCAGAGGATTTACTGTCGGATATCTTCCGGCAACACGATTTTAACCTTTGTTCCTTTATTCTCTTCGCTATCCACTTTAATTCCGTAGTCTACTCCATATAAGAGTTTAATTCTTTGATTTACATTATTTAGTCCGATATTGCTGCTATTTAACTTCCGGAAATCACTTAGGTTTTCATTTATCTCCTCCAGCTTCTCCTGACTCATGCCAATACCATCATCGATCACTTGAATTACCAAATGGTCTTCCTTCTCAACGATAATATGGATCTGCCCCTCTCCTTCCTTAGTCTCAAGACCATGAACAAAGGCATTCTCAACTACAGGTTGGATAATCAGAGGCATAATCTTCAGAAATTCAATGTCACACCTGATGTCAATCGTATAATTGATACGCTCGCCGAAACGATATTGTTGTATCTTTAGATAATAGTCCACCAGCTCAAGTTCAGACTTTAGGGTAACCAGCTTATCTCCCACTTGAATATTTCTTCGCATGATTTTGGCAAGCATTTTCACTAATTCTTCTATCTCTGTCTCACCGTTACATCGAGCTTTCATCCGTATAGTCTCCAACGTATTATAAAGGAAGTGTGGGTTAATCTGGCTAGCAAGCATCTTAAATTCAACATCCTTTTGCCTACTGTTAAGCTTCTCCTTCTGTACCTGCTCCTCATATACTGTGGTAATCAGCCTCTGTATGCTGTCAATCATAATATGTAGATCCTCGTACAGTTCGCTGATTTCATCATGCTCCCCTGTATTCTCTGATATCTGAAAATCACCGGCAGCCGCTTGATGAAGCCGTTCCTTAAATTCATTCAACCGACTAACAAACCGGTCCGTAATAATTCCAATTAGTATGAAAGAAAATAAGATACCTCCCATAAGAATACTCGTTCCGATGATATTTTGGTCAGATATCCATCTGGTCATTTCAACCGCATTAAGATCCATTGTAAGTGCTTGACTTATGCTATATCTCATGTAGAAGAAAAGAAGTAATATCGGTAGGATTTCGAAAAGAAGATAGGCCACAAATATACGCTTCATTCGTTTTGTCTTGCTAATTCTGATAAATAGCTTTCTTAATCGTTCCATACTAATCCTCCCTTCAGCTGCAAACCGATCAGCCCTTGAGCATCTATTCTTCTCTGGATTATTCAACAGTCACAAAATAGATTCTGTCCTTGATCATATGGAATATCAGCTTGTTTCCTACCATATGATAATCTACTTCATTACCCCAACTGTCACGGATGCAATACCCCTTTGAGACTGCTTTTATCACACAATTGCGATCTTTTATGGAAAGAATACGTGCCTTAACTAATTGATTATTACTCCACTCCATATCAACTGTAAATCCGCCTCTTGCCCTCATTCCGGTTACTTTGCCATTCTTCCAGCCACTGGGCAGAGCAGGAAGGAAATGAAGTTCTTCATAATAGCTCTGTAGCAGCATCTCCAGAATTGCTGCTGTTCCACCGAAGTTACCGTCTATTTGAAAGATATTAGGAGGATGAATATCCAATAAGCTCTCTGTAGTGAAATCTCCGATTAATCTACGAATATGCTCAAATGCATGATCACCCTCCCCGAATCTTGCAAAAAGGCAAGCAATCCAAGCTCGGCTCCAACCAGTATAACCGCCACCCGTAACAAGTCGTTGCTCCAAGGACACTCTAGCAGCCTGAAACAGCTCAGGAGTACGCTCTGGATCAATCTGCTCTCCAGGGAATACTCCAAACAGGTGTGAAACATGCCGATGGAACGGCTCAACCTCTTCGAATTCCTCATTCCATTCTAATAGCTGTCCCTTACTCCCGATTTGTAATGGTGGAAGATGCTCCAGTATCTCATTCCAGATTTCTATCTTATCACTATCTACTTTTAGAAGCCTCGCAGCAGCTACTGCATGGGTAAGTAGATCCATAATCAATTCAATATCGATGGTCGCTGAAACACAGCTGGTTACAGGGTATTCACCACCTCCGACAAAGCGGTTTTCTGGAGACTGGGAGGGCATAATCTGATAGATACCGTTATGATCCTTCACCAGGAAATCCTCATAGAAGGCTGCGGCCTCCTTAATAAAGGGATATGCTCTATCCCCCAAAAATTCCATATCCTGTCCATATTCATAATGCCACCATAGGTGTTGTGCCAGCCAGGCTGCCACCCCCACCCATACAGACCAGCCATAGGTCTCCGGGGTTGCACAGCCCCATACATCGGAGGACAATGGCAACCAGATTCCGTTACAGCCAAATAGCTTCTTTGCGGCATCCTTGCCGTAGGGAAGCATTTTCTCCAAATAGACGATTAACGACTCCGTATAATCTTCCAGATGCCCATTCTCAGCCGGCCAATAATTCATCTGTAGGTTCACATCATAATGGTAATCGCAATCCCAGGCCGGCTCCAGCTCCTCACTCCATTTCCCCTGAAGATTGGCTGGCAATTCACCATTCGCAGAAGAGGCACAAAGAAGATATCTACCGTAATTAAAATATAAGATAGGAAGGGTAACATCGTTATTCCCCTCACGATATGCTTTAATACGAGCGTTGGTTGGTATAGCAGGCTCCTCCTCATATATATTTAAATAAAGCCTTCCATAATTTTTCTCATGCTCTATGATATTCTCTTTAAATAATCGGTCCCAGGGTTTAATCGGAATCATTCGTCTCCTACATTCCTCAAGAGGCGCTTCCCCTTTTACATCAGTTCCTATATTAATGAATACCAGTATCTCTCTTGCATCCTCCACTCTTAGCCTACGCCCATCAATAGGAAATATTTTTCCGCCGCGAATCTTCAGATCTGCTTTTATACTGAACTTCATTCCTTTATAAAAGGCTCCGTGTAGAATTATAGTTGCATTTCCCATATCATAGGTTACCTTACAGCGGGAATCCGGAATACGATCCAACCAGAAAACACCACTGATTAAATCTTCTCTGGCATATATCCGGGTTATAATACAATCCTCAATCAGATGTCCGATTACTGTTCTGTCAATATGTCTCCCATCGGCATCATAGGATACCTTCACTCTGGCACTCTCCAAATTAAGCTCCCTTTTGTAATTTGATACTACTCCCTGATCAATCGTATAATGGAAGTCACCGGCAGGCTGATAAGCATCCTCCATCGACGGTTTGTCACTAATTCCACCATTACCGCCCCAAGCCTCGTTGGCAAGAATTGTTACTTCCTCATATTTTTTCTCAAGAAGGAGCTTTCTTACCTTTGGTAAGAAGGAGCTTCGGTCCATATTCTTACGGTCCCTATGCTGACCCACACAAAGCCATTCATGATTGAGTGCTATCCGCTCTTCACTGATCCCACCAAGCACCATCCCTGCTAATCTTCCGGTCCCAATCGGTAATCCGCTCTTCCAGTCGATCGCTGGACTTGTATACCATAATGTATGATTCAAACCTCTTCCTCCATTCAATCTATTTAACGGTATTTGCCTTTTCTTCTCCGGATATATCATTGTAGAATTAATTATAAACCTCCTAATCCGCTTTTTTAACATCAATTATTTTATCTGAAGTACTCGAATTATTATAGTTTAGTTGCGTTTGGCCTGATTATGAATATTAGCCAAAGCAATTCACATTCGCAGACCTTACTTAATATAGTAAGGATGTTTCATAAACTTTATATTGAAATGAATAGAGTAGAAAGAAGGCCCTTGCATCAGCAAAGGCCCTCTCATTTCAGCTAAACTCTTTTTAGGTTCTAACCTTCTATAATATCAAGCTGATCAAATATTTTGTTATTCTCCAGATCATGAAGTATGCCTCTGGTAAGATATTTTTTCATGGTTTTCTTATCTGCCCAGATATACTTTTCATGCTCCTCCGATAAAGTGATACGGTCACTAAAGCTATGACATAAATAATTCAGAATAACGGTTTGTCTATTTTCCTTTGACTGGAAGGTTGATGCATAGAGTAGCCGTTCCACCTTAACCATTAAACCCACCTCTTCCATAATCTCACGCTTTAGACCAGCTTCTAAGTCTTCGCCAAACTCCAGCTTACCGCCTGCAAATTCCCAGGAACCGCTTCCGCTAACATCTCCATAGGAACGTTGGATGATCAACACCTTACGGTTATAGATAATAATTGCTTTCAGTGCAACGACTATTTTGCTCTCCAACCAGCCTTCCTCCTTTTGTAAAAAAGACTACTACTAAATATAATAGTAATACTTTTTGCATGGTTTCGCAAGATTTTATAATGGGAATTTATACCTTATTGGTGGGCATACCAAAGGGGCTATCACAAAACCCAAATAATGTTCTGTGACAGGAGAAGAACAACTAAAAGAACCAATCCGTATTAATATGATATCTACCATTCTTCTCTTCCGCACCTAGGCCACTGAGGATAATTAAAAACAACGGAAAGGTCTGTATCCATAAAAGCGTCAGATCGGTCATGCCATGAACCAAGGCCGCAGCCGTAATAGCCAGAATCAGGGATGCTATCATCATATTCTTTTCTTTAATTCTAGTATATAGTAAAGAAATATAGTACTTACTTAAAAACCAAATAATTAGGATACTGCCTACAATACCAAAATTAAGCAGCATATCCAGATAGATATTATGAGCATGGGGGATCAAATTGTTCTTGTAGGAGCTATCATAAATATAACTAAAGGACATAAAACCATGACCAAATAAGGGAGTTTCTTTTATCTGTTGAATAGCCAGAGCCCAGATTTTTTCTCGTAAATATATTGTAACCCCCATATCGGATAGTCTTGGTATTATCGGTAAGTTAAGACCGAAGATAGCAAGAATTCCAAGTCCTGCTGCAGACAGCCATAATATCAGTAGATGATAATATTTCAACATAAACAGTAGTACGGCCACACCGATAAACACTTCCACCCAGACAAACATACTTTTACAAAGATACATACTGATGACATTGACCAATCCGACTAAGATATAAAATAGTTTATTTCCTTGATTCGTCAGTATCTTATAAGCACAAATAATGATCACAGTCCCAACGACTGTACCAAAGTAATTAGGATGGGAGAACACCGATGCAATACGGTGGCTGTGTCTGCCGTCAAATATAACATTGATCAGCTTCTCTAATATAGCATATCCTGCACTGGTTAAACTCATAATACAGATTAGATGGAGCACTCTTTCATAAAGTTCCTTCGTCATTACACTTCTCATGAATAAGCCAAAAATCATTGCCATAATCATACCGATTCCAACGATCAAACCAATCCAGTTCTTATAAATAAATGGGACTATTAAAACATAACCAAAGAATACTTTTAATAAATTGGAACCCTTATGAACGAATATCATTTGTCTTGTGTATTTATTGATAACTATATATGTAATAAGAAAAGCCATTACGATTGCGGATAGTACATATGGTAGAAAGATGGATACTGCTGCAAAGGAAATTATATTGGAACAAGTTAAGGTAAGGTCTAAACGACGCTTAAGTACGATAGGTTCTATTGTTAACGCCTTCTTTCTGATTAGTCAAATTAAATTTATGATCAGTCAGGGTTCTGTCAATATTTTTATAAAACAGTAGCAAACTTTGATATTCTTATGATCAAGCATGTATTTTAGCACAAAATCACAAAAAAAGCAAACATATTTCATTCTATTCGAATAACAAGTATACAAATTGACCAATATTTAAAGAAACCGGACCCTACAATATCGGGTCCGGCTTATGTTTTTTTAATCGATATGAAGTTATAATTCACTCAAAAATTGCTATGAAACCTCTACTTAAACCGTTTCGTAAACTGTCAAATGCATCGATGGTATCTGCTCTGCCTCTAAGGGTCTGCTGAAATAGTATCCTTGAATATAATCGCAATCCACTTCACTCAGTCTAACAACCTGCTCAAATTGCTCGATACCCTCTGCTACCACCTTCAGACCCATACTATGTACTAAAGATATTAAGTTGTCCATCACCTTGCTGTTCTCGAGCTCAAGAAAACGCAGGCTAAGGGATCGATCAAGCTTTACGATATCTACCGGAAGAAATGTTAAGTAATTTAAAGAGGAGTAACCGGCTCCGAAATCATCAATCGCTATACGGATACCAAGCTCCTTAAGCTGACGGAGAAATGCTCTGGTAATCTGCTTGTTTTCCATAAATATATTCTCAGTAATCTCAATCTCCAGACTCTCAGGCTTCACCTTATACTCCTCTAATAGTAATTGTAAATATTTGATATAATTAACGTCGTGAAGCTGAATAATTGAAAAATTAATGGATACCGGTTTTATATCAAGACCAGAGGATCTCCACTGCGCAATCTGCTCTACCACTTTTTGCGTAACAATTCTTCCAATCTTAATTATTGAGCCGTTCTTTTCTGCTATATCGACAAACTCAGACGGGGATACATCATGATTTTTTAACCGGAGCAAGGCCTCATAAGCATGGATTTCACCTGTCCTTACATTAATCTGAGGCTGATATACTAATTTGAAGCCATCATTTTCAATTGCGTCGCGAAGATACATCTCAATATTAGATTTTCTAATCTGCCCTTCCTGCATGGTTGTATTGAATAGTTGATATCCGTTCTTACTTGAATTTTTGACAGAAAACATCGCCAGATCTGCGTTCATGACAAGCTTGTCCATATCAGTACTATCTGCAGGATATAACGAGATACCCATACTAAAATGTATCTCAATTTCAATATCAAGAATTCTTAACTTCTCATCAAAGATACTGCATAATTCCGAAATACTGTGATCCAAATTCGAATAATTCTTATCACATTCCAGATGAATCAGAAATTCATCTCCTCCGAAACGTGACAGGAAGATTTTATTTTGATCAAGTGCTTGCAAACGTTTCGCAATCATCTTCAGAACCTGATCGCCGAACACATGGCCCTGGGTGTCATTAATTCCCTTGAAGTCATCGATATCAAGTAGTATAACTGCTCCGTTCCTCCCTGAATAAATTCTATCCTTTAGATATTCCATGAAACTTCTTCGATTCGGTAATCCGGTCAATGAGTCATGACAAGCAAGATAATTAATATAGTCCTTCTGAGATTCAATCTCCTCCAGCTGTGCAACTAGCTCTTCCTCCGAAGCGGTCAATTGTTCATTTTTCTCCTGCATCTTGATATTTGCTGTGCGGAGTTCATTCATATTCTGATAAATGCGGCTCATTAGGGAATTCATGGAGCTGATGACCTTATAGAACGGATTGTCCTGAGACATATCAACCTGTAGCTGACTCTTCTTCTCTAAATCAATATGATTAATTTCCTGGTTAATATGATTGACCTGAGTGATGAGCTCCTTATAATTCGAATTCATATCCAATAATGCTGTTGAAACTGTTCCAATCTCATCCGTACGTTTCGCATAAATATCTATCTTTGTGTCATCCTCATAGCTAAAATCAAAATCAGTCATATGATAAATGACAGAAGCTATCTCGAGAATGGGCCTTGTTATATATCTTGATATTTGAAAAACTACAATAAAAACAATTGCTAATGTGCCCGCATAGATTATAAATAGTATATGTGCAACAATTCCTGCATTCCTAAGAATCTCAGCCTTTCTCATAACCGTTATGACATGTAATCCACTGCTATTCGAAGTAAGTGTATTCAACACACAGAGTTCTCCGTTCAATTCTGTTTCGAAGGTAACCTCTTCCTTCGAGTTCATAACGAGGAAATCCTTCAGACCAAGCTCCTCCGGTGTCTTAAGAATCCACTCTATATTCTTTGGCGATACGATAAACTTATTCTCCGGGCTTAGAAGCATTACATAACCGGACTTACCGATATTGAGCCGGCTTATTGAGTTGGCCAGTTCATTTAGATTTACGGAGATTCCGATAACACCGACTGCCTTCTCCTCTTTTCTGACTGATCTAGTAAAGCTCATTACCATATCATTTGTTACTTTCGTGAGATAGGGTTCTGACATGATAATATTCTGCTCTTTAATCGTATTGATATACCAAGGTCTCACTCGGGGATCGTAGCTATTAGAGGGTGTAAATGCCGGATATTCAATATATCCTCCGTCTTCTGTAGCTAAAAAAATAAAGTTAGTAGCGGAATGACTCTTCTTGAGCGATTCGAAATACTTCGAAATTGCTGTTTCTGTTTCGCTTGGTTTCGATTGCTTTGTTCCTTCTGAATAGTCAACATAATTTGTTAATCTGTTTTCAGCACTCTTGATGACATCAAGTGATGCAAGATGATTAACTTCTTCCATCATATCAGAGATCAAAGAGCGTTCCACTAATTCGTCCACATGAGATAATATATGTTTTGAATTTTGTATACTATTTTCATATAACCAGTCTTTCAGGAAGAAGTTGAGGTATAATCCACCCAAAAAATATGGTATCAAACAGCCTAAAAATATGGTAACAATCATCTTGTTCCTTAAAGAGCTCTTTTTCCGCATAGTGTTCCTCCATATTGACCGTCTCAGCAATAATGAATTACATGAATTATGGATTAATCCGTCCTATTACAATTATAATTTTACCACATTTCTACAGTTTATGACAACTATTCATTTAAATAATCTGCAAAAAAAATAGTCTCAAGGTTGTTTTGAGACTATTTTACTAATTCAATTGTTTAAACTATTTATTTATATCATTGCAAGGAAATATTCATGAACCTTACTATCTTGCGTCAATTCCGGATGAAAAGCAGTTACCAGCATATTTTTCTGTCTCGCTGCTACAATCCACCCCTCAACTTTAGCAAGAATTTCAACATTTATTCCAGTCTCCTCAATATAAGGTGCCCGGATAAAAGTCATTGGAACCCATCCCACCCCCTTGAATTCTTCTGTCACCTGAAAACTGCCCATCTGTCTTCCATAGGCATTCCTTATTACATTGATATCCATCGTGGACAGATAAGTATATGGTTCGTTAACAATCTGCTTCGCAAGTAGTATCATTCCGGCACAGGTGCCAAATACGGGAAGATCTTCCTCAATTATGGATTTAAGCATATCGAGCATATCCATCTCTTTTAGCAGTTTTCCAATCACAGTACTCTCACCTCCGGGAATGATAAGTCCATCCAGGGAATGAGTTAAAAGATCTGATTTTTGTCTGATCTCATAGCTTTCTGCTCCCAAGTGCTCAAGCATTATTCTATGCTCTTCGAACGCTCCTTGTAATGCCAGAATACCGATTCGTTTCATTCTAGTTCACCTCGCTTATCTTATCCTTTATCAAGCATTCAAACTAACGCCCCATTCTGCATCTTCGATGCAGCCGGGAGTCCGGAATAACAAGGAGTTTGCGCGAGTGTGCAAACTTCGCAGGTTTTTCCCGTGTGAAGATGCTTTTTTCTTCACACTAAACATAACGTGCCTAACAGCTGAAAATTAATTTTTATTCTCACACTAGATCCCTCTTTGAGACATCAATAGCTCTATTTCCTGCTCATTGATTCCTACCATTGCCTCTCCTAGGTCTTCGGATAGCTCAGCCAATAGCTTGGGATCCTGATAATTTGATACCGCTTGTACGATAGCCTTTGCACGCCTAGCAGGATCACCGGACTTAAAGATTCCCGAACCAACAAAGACTCCTTCGGCACCCAGCTGCATCAACAACGCAGCGTCAGCCGGCGTAGCGACCCCTCCAGCAGCAAAATTCACAACCGGTAAACGTCCTCTATTATGTACCTCTAATACCAGTTCATACGGCACCATCAGCTCCTTTGCAGCTTGATAAAGCTCGTCGTCTCGTATATTGACCAAATGACGAATTTGCGACATCATCAAACGAAGATGACGAACTGCCTGGATGACATCGCCGGTTCCGGGCTCACCCTTAGTACGTATCATAGAAGCTCCCTCACCTATTCTTCTCAGTGCCTCACCTAAATCCTTAGCTCCACAGACAAAGGGAACATTAAAATCTCTTTTATCAATATGAAAAGTATCATCTGCCGGAGAGAGCACTTCACTCTCATCGATATAATCAATCTCGATTGCTTCCAATATCTGTGCTTCTGCAAAATGCCCTATTCTTACCTTAGCCATTACCGGAATCGAGACAGCATCCTGTATTCCTTTGATCATCTTCGGATCACTCATTCGCGATACCCCTCCTGCTGCTCGGATATCAGCTGGGATACGTTCCAAAGCCATAACAGCACATGCGCCAGCTTCCTGTGCAATCCTTGCCTGCTCCGGAGTGGTAACATCCATAATTACCCCACCCTTTAGCATTTGCGCCAGATTCTTATTCAGATCATAACGTACACTCATAATAATTCTCCTACCTTTCTCTTCGTCTGCAAGCAAAGACCTGGTTATTTAACAGTAAGTATACTTTAACCTGCTTTTACTTGACGTTTACTTGAACTTGACTTATTATATTACCGTTCTGAACTCATTATAAGTATCAGTTTTGCAAAAGATGATAGTATCAGTTTATCAATGAAAAGGAGGCCTTTCGTGGAAATCTTAACACCAACTCTTACTTCCGACAGTCATACTCCAATTTATCAGCAGCTTTATCAATATATTAAAGAAGAGATAAAATCGGGTCGCATCCCATATAACTGTAAGCTTCCCTCAAAAAGAAAATTTTCCTTACATTTAAGCATCAGTCAGAATACCATACAAGCTGCCTATGACCAGTTAATTGAAGAGGGTTATATTCATTCCTTAGAGAAAAAAGGCTTCTACGTCAATAAACTGGATCATCTTCAAAGCCTTAAGGTCAACCCGGTATTTGAGAATAGTACTATAACAAAACACTCTCCTGTCATCCATTATGACTATTCTTATCATGGTGTTGATTTTGCTGCTTTTCCCTTCGATATCTGGAGAAGACTTTCCAAGGAAGTAATTAATGAATATGACAGAGAATTATTACAATTAGGTGATTCCTCAGGCTATTATCGCCTACGTTCCGTACTTGCCACCTATTTACATCAATCCCGAGGTGTAAATTGCACCACGGATCAGATCATTATCAGTTCCGGTACGGAGATGCTGTTTCAATCACTTATCCAACTCTTTAGCCAGGACTATATCTACGGAATCGAGAATCCCGGTTATGAAAGACTGAATCAACTTTTTCGCGGTAATCGGGCTGCCTTTTCTTCCATATCAATTGATGAATGCGGGATGATACCAGAAGAAATCGAAAAAAGTAATCCTAATGTATTGTGTATCACACCGGCTCATCAATTTCCCTCTGGCCAGATTATGCCGATCAATCGCCGAATCAGACTGCTAAATTGGGCTAATCAAGAGCACAATCGGTATATCATAGAGGATGATTATGACAGTGAGTTCAAATACAGTGGCAAACCAATTCCTGCACTGCAGGGCATCGATGAGAACGAGAAGGTAATCTATATGGGCTCTTTATCAAAGTCCATAGCTCCTACCCTTCGAGTAAGCTATATGGTCCTACCGCTCCATCTGCTAAAGAGATATCGCAAGGAATTATCCTATCAGCTTTGTCCGGTCCCAATTTTTGAACAGAAGGTTCTAAGCAGGTTTATTGAAGAGGGTTATTTTGAACGGCATTTGAATAAAATGAGAAACATATATAAGAGGAAACGTGAATTACTGGTGGCCTCCCTTCAAAAGATAGATCCCAAAATAAAAATATTAGGGGCAGATGCCGGCCTACATCTGCTCATTCAGGTGCCGAATGATATGAGTGAGGAACAACTTATCATGACAGCTGCTCAGGTTGAGATTAAAGTATATAGGTGTTCCTCCTATTATTCCAATCCTAACAATATACTCGAAATACCTACTATACTACTGGGTTATGCAATGATAACAGAACAAGATATTGAGGCTTCCTGTAAGTTATTGCATTTGGCATGGTTTCCAGAAAAATAATTTACATTCATTACATTTTTCGATAAAAAAATGCAATATTAAACTAATTATGATATAATATTCATATTGGCTGTTTAGTCCCCGTCATTTCAATGAAAGGAGGTTATCCCATGAAGAAACACGGTCCGATCCATCAATATGTTTTTTATATCTTGCTTGTGATTGAAGTATTATGTATTGTATTCGTTGCATTTCAAAGTTATATGGACTTTAATATGATGAATGAAACCGTATTAAGCATGAATGATAGCTGGCTCTTTTATGAGGATAACGGGAATATACACTCGATTACACTTCCGGCGATAACTGATGCAGGAGAAGATAACAAGGTCATCCTATCGAACAAAATTCCTAACACCACCGAACAATTTACCAGTATAGGTATATTAACCACTCATCAAAGTATTATTGTTACAATTGATGACGAGGTGATCTATTCGAGAATGGTTAATCCGCGACCGACATCATTTTTCAATGTACCCTTGGGATCCGTCTGGGATATTATTCCTTTGAAGTCGGATGCACAAGGTAAAACAGTAATACTTGAACTCTCCTCAGAATATCCCAATTATGCCGGTCGATTAAACGAGGTTCATCTCGGTACAAAAACGTCGATTCTGCTTCATACGATAGATAACTATAGTGTCGGTTTTATATTATCCCTTACTATATGTATTATGGGAACCTTTTTGATCTACCTTTATCTATTTGTAAAAAAATTATTTCGAGCTGATAAATCGCTCTATTACATAGGTTGGTTTTCATTGATATCCGGAATCTGGCTTCTCACAGCGAGCAATCTAACCCGGATTTTCATCGGTAATGCTTATTTGATCTCAACCGTCAATTATTTAGCTTTGATGACCTTTCCGATACCTATCCTACTGCATGTGAATCTGTTTGCAAGATATCACTATAAGACATTAAATACTTGGTTTATTAATATCTTGTTGGCCAGTGATTTATTAATTATCTTCCTACAATTTACGAACATTCTTGATTTTCATGAAACACTTCCACTGATTTATACATTGTTGCTCCTGATTCTAGGTATTGCAATGATAACTTTATGGCTTGATATAATCAAATATAAAAACGGTGAAGTCAAGGGATTTACCCTAGCAGCTTCCACCTTGTTTATCTTCTGTATAATTGAGGTTGTTATATCTCATTATCATTCTAAGCAGAATACAGGTGTTTTTTTTAGGATTGGTTTTTATACCTTTCTATTAATTTTAGCATGGGAAGGTATTAAGAAAATCATTGATTATATTAAATTAAGCGAACGTGCTATTCATTACAGGCAGCTGGCTTATCAAGATCCCTTGTCGAAATGTCGAAACAGGGTCGCATATGAGATTGATATCGAGAAAATTGATACCGAGAAAATTAATACCGTGAGAAATGTAACGATCTTTATGGCCGATATGAATAATATGAAGGAAATCAATGATACCTATGGGCATCAGATCGGAGATGAAGTTATTATTTTATGCGCCCAATGCCTGATTAAGGTCTTTGGAGGCAATGTATATCGAATTGGCGGAGATGAATTTCTTTGCATTGAATACAATCTGACACAAGAGGATATCGACCGTATGTTATCTGCTTTATATGAGGAATGTGATAAAACAAATGAGGATATAGTCTATAAAATTAATTTATCCATCGGTTATGCATCCTATGATCCTTCCTTGGATAGAACCATTCATGATACTATTAAAAGAGCAGACAAAATGATGTATCAAGTGAAAGATAGGATGAAAAAAGAAATAGCAAGTCAATAAAAGATAAAGTCTTATCAAAATAGCAACTGTGTGAATAGCCTCTATGAATTGAACTTAGACATTTCGTTCAAGTAATCATAGGTACTATTCCGCTCTTTGATAAGACTTTTTTGCGGCTTATGAAGCGATTTACTAATTCATCAAGTTTCATCCGCCATATTTAGTTCACTTTTAATTCTTCTCCACTGAGGCAAAAATTGATCCATGTAACCCTTAAATACATTGTTATGGCTTCTCTCCAGTAGATGTACAAGTTCATGAACCACGACATACTCAAGGCATTTCGGAGGTTTTTTGGCAAGCTGTAAATTAAGACATATCTTTTTGGATCGAGTATTGCAGGTCCCCCATCTGGTCTTCATATTACGGATACAATAGCTGCTTGAGGCTACCCCGATTACTCTTTCCCATCTGGCTAAAAGAAACGGTATCTCCGCCTCCAATACCTTCTTATACCAGGCATTCACCATTCTCTCACGCTGCTCTCTCGTACTGTTAGGCTTCATATAGAGTATTAGCTCGTCACCGATCACTTCAACATGACTACGCGTTAAGGCCTCTTTCACTACTAATGCATGTCTGCGTCCCCAGATACTTATCTGCTCACCAGTAATGTATTGAAGCTCCTGATGCGTGTGTCTTTGCTGTACCTTGTTCTGCTGAAGCATAATCCAGGAAAGCTTCCGCTCAACAAAATGATATATCTCCTCTTCAGTCATTTTCAAGGGTGCCGTAATATGCACTCTTCCATCCGGGGGTAATATTCTCAGATACATGTTTTTGATACGCTTCTTTTCCAGTTCTATCGGTATATTGTTAATCCATAACAGTTTCATGCAGGCTCCTATTTCTTCTTGTTTCTCCGTCTTCTTCTGGCCGGTGTTGCTTTTCCTTCCTGAGCCTTAACGATGACTTTATTCTCCTTATCAGCCCTTAGTCTTACCCACATGGAGCTGCCATCCGAACTAATATCAAGAAAATCAAATTTTTTAAGGAATTTTGAAAGCTTAGTATCTCCATAATTACGAACGTCAAAATCAGGATAACGTTTTACCAGTCTGCTTCCCAATTCACCCATATTCATCCTTTGACCGTCTTCATCCACTTCATTCATCATCTTGAGGATGGCTGCCTTAATCACGCTTATGTCCGTCATATTCTTGCCGGCTTCTAAGCTTTCTGTGGTCGAAGTCGACTTAATCACTTTTCCATTCTCTGATTCAGTTTCTTTTTCTTTCTTGCTTTCCGGCTTTCCGTTCTTTTCGACCTCAGGCACTGCTCCCGGCTTATGACGGCTTTCCTCAAGCTCCATACTCTTCTTTTCTGTTTCGGCTAGTACATCGAGATATTTAAACTGATTACAAGCAGCGATAAAGGGCTTTGGTGTCTTCCTTTCTCCCATACCGACAACCAGCATACCTGATTCTCTTAGTCTGGATGCCAACTTCGTAAAATCACTGTCACTGGATACAATCGAAAATCCTTCCACATTACCGGAATACAGAATGTCCATTGCATCAATAATCATGGCAGAATCGGTGGCATTCTTACCGACTGTATATCCGTACTGCTGAACCGGTGTGACCGAATTCTCGAGAAGAACATCCTTCCAGGATACTGAGCTTGGCTTCGTCCAGTCTCCGTAAATTCTTTTGTAGGTTGCAACTCCGTAATTGGATATCTCATCTAAGATATACTTGATATATTTTGCTGATACATTATCCGCATCAATTAATACTGCAAATCTTTTCTCTCCTAACATTCTTCTCCTCCATGCTATTCCTCTGTTATCTTATTGTAACCCGAATAAAGTTATCTGTAAACCTTGTTTCATAGTACAAATTATGATACCAGGGCATGGTAAAACACCTTAAGCTCTTCCTTAACTTCCTTGGACAACAAGGAATCCTTTATCCCTTCGATGGCACCTTCTAAGCCATAAAGCATATGAAGGCAGGCTCCTGCGTCCCTTTCCCTAATTTTTAAAAATGCCTGTTTACTTCCCATGGCAACAAGCTCATCGTAGGAACAGATCCCAATTTGATTCAGCCGCTCATCTAATACCTTACCCACATTAGGTAAGTCAAGTAATACACTCATATTTTGTTCTCCTTTCCCTATATTAATAATTATTCGAATCTTTACGAAATGTTAAAACCTTCTCTGATTAATTACCATTTATCTGGTAATACTGCAATCAAGGAGGTGTATTTATGCTTTTGTTTATTAAGGATTATCATATTTCAATATTGAAAAAAAAATATATTATGCTATATGCACTTAATGTTATTGACATTGTTTTTACAATTCTTCTACTTAGGACAGGCTACTTCCGGGAAGTGAATCTGTTCATGATAAAAGCGGTCGATAAGCCCATGATTTGCGTTCTTCTTAAGGTGGTGCTTCCAGCTATATTACTTGGCTATGTATATCAGCTGACCAAATCCGGTGAAGAGGAGCAGCTGAAAGTATCCAACATAGCAGTGAACATATCTTTGTCCATCTATATGCTGGTGAATTTGTCCCACCTGGTATGGTCTGCTATGCTTCCATTTCTTATCCTTAGAAATGTATAATTTTATAACTGTTGCAGGAAGCCTCCAGCCAGAAGAAACGATCTGATTTTTCGGCTGGATAATTCCTGACATCTTCCTCTTAGACCTCCGGAGCAATCATTCTTAAATCACTTTTCGATCAGGCAGCTCCTTAATAAAGGATAGCAGCTTATCAAAATCTCCTTGCTGATAGCCGGTGATATCTAACTCCTCGGGGCAGATCAGGCAATCTGTTAGCAGATAGGTATCCATCCCTAATTCTGCCGCACACATATCCTCTTTCACATCATTTCCTATCATGATGCATTCCTTCGCATCTCTTCCCAGGTTCTTTAGAACTTCTTTATAATATTCCAGTTTGGGCTTGCAATAAGTGCTGTTCTCATAGGTAGTAATCAAATCAAAATCTTCGGGAGTAAGACCTGCCCAGCTAAGACGTGTATGAGTTGCTATCTGAGGGAATAATGGATTGGTAGCCAGACCAATGGTATATCCCTTCTCCTTCAAAAGCCGGATACATTCCTTGGCATGAGGATGCGTCTTGGTTGTACTCTTTGCCTGAGTAAATTCATTACGGTAAAATTCATCAAATAACGGCTCAAGCTGTAGGGCCTTCTCACCCATTACAGATCCGAATACACTCCAAAAGCGCTGTTGGTTGGTCCTGGTTCCGTCATTCTCAATCATTGCCTTTGTTCCTACCCATACCGCCTTCATCAGTTCCTTAGGATCATAGCCATGGGGAACAAACTTTGCTGCCAATGCATTAAAATAAGTATCTAAGAATAGTTCTTGGCTAGGCATAGGTAGCAGAGTTCCGTCTAAGTCAAAAATACAGGTGTTCATATGTTCTTCCTTTCATAGCCGATCGTTGGCTCATACCTTCATAGTCAACCGTTGGCTCATACTATTTTTTCCATTGATATCTTTTACATACTAACAAATCAACTCCTGAGTTTCAATCCCTTTTGATGAATCTTTGATCTAGTTTCTAATTACGATTAAACTTGTGAAACAAAAGAACAACCATTCGCTAGTGAACCAGGCTTTTCATTAGTCACATGTCTATAGATAAAAATACAGAGATTGAATCAGGTAATCCTTACTTTGTAAAACAGAACATTTCAATAGATGCTTTTTTAGTGTATGGACGTGGATGGACCCCTTGATATAGTCTGCCAATAACTTTTCATAACGATTCTTATCGGCGGCTGTACAATCCTTATTCAAATATCCCCATACATGCTGGGCTGCATTTACCTCAGCGCCGGTATTCTCCGGTAAACAAATCAACTTCTCGATAATCTCATAGAATTCCTTTGCCCCCCCGGCCTCCTTCTCCTTTAGTAGCACCCTGATTGCTTGGTAAGCTTTGGCATCCTTACTCAGTACATAATACTTATACCTCGCCCATTCTGTCTCCAGCTTCTTGGCAGGTGAATGCTCGATTACAACATGTATGCACTTGATTGCAGAGAGATTCTTATCCTTAACCTCCAGCATAATATCAGGTTTATAATCTCCTAACTTCTGATAATATTCTATAAATGGTTGAAGAAAGATCGTATGCGAATGGCTTCCGGGTGGTGACAGCTCCTTCTGCTGAGAATAGTGCATCTTCTGTCTTCCATCCTCTGGCTTCCAAGTTCTGCTACAGTGGCTGATCCAATCCTGATCTGTGCGTATTTCTAGCGGCGGATTAATTTTATGGTGAAGATTATCGAAGACGACAGGTACCCCACAAGCTTTTGATATCTCCAATACTTCGCTGATGTTAAAACAGCGCTCGTCGTTTTCTATCACTAGTCTTCTTTTCACTTCCTCAGGTAACCGGGCATATTCGTGAATAAAGTTATCTGTAGCAGTTATTTTATTACCATATACTCCTCCAATGTGTAGAACCAGCTTATTTGTCCGATCTACACCCAGAGTATCTAACAGTTTTGCATGATAGACTAGCTCCTGCACCGATCTTTCTACGACTCCCGGATCATTGGAATTTATGACCGTATATTGTCCGGGATGCATCGACACCCTAAGCCCTGCCTTCTTAATCTTGTCTCCAAGAACTTCAAAATAATCCCGGTAGTCCTTCCACCAAGCAACCTGATTAACCGGGTGTGATCCAAAGGGAATCAGGTCAGAGCAGATACGAAACAGCCGGATTCCATGACTGATATTATAATCCACCATGACCTCCAGCGCAGCAAGGTTATTAAGTATGAGAGTGCGAATATGATCCTGTGTTGCATTTTTTAGCGTACATGTGGAGATAGTAGTTCCAGGAACTCCGATTGTTAAGCATGCATAGCCAATAGCCATAAGCTCCTCCTACTTTCGTTTAATGATATGCTTTCTCTTTTAAATATTCCTTCACATTGCTTCGGCAGGCATAAATAATTAATACTGCATAGGCTATTGAAAACAGTACAACAATCATAGGATAATCGGTCAAAAACAGCTCCAGCGGAAACAAAAGAAACGCATAGAGGCTGGTAATCGTATACCTGCGAACAAAGGGATAGAATACCAGGCAGGTAAGGAATAGCATCAGTATCATGAACGGTTGGTACGCAAGGAGTGCACCAAATATCGTAGATATGCCCTTACCACCTTGAAAATGTAGTTGTACCGGGAAGATATGCCCAAGTAATACTCCCAGAATACAAAGTAAAATGCCAAGCTGTCCTAATTCCAGACTTCTTGCCAGGAATACAACCAATACTCCTTTAAGGGTATCTCCAAGAAAAGTAATCACAAAGCCTTTCTTCCCAGCTATACGACTAACATTCATTGCTCCGGTAGCATTAGTACCAACTTCTCTTATATCCCTCTTATGCAGCAGTCTCGTATAGTAGTAGCCTGTATTAAAACATCCCAGACCATAACTAACCAGTACCACAATTATTATCTTAATTATCATAATACCTCCAAAGATTGATACTATCTCATTCTATCCTTAAAGTATTACCATTTTTGAGCTCTTATTGTATAAAATTATTTTACTACGATACGCCTTCCCATTGCAATGCTTATAATTCCATACGATTATAAAAGTAACAGTTGCTTCTGCCATTCTCTCTCCGGCACATATGCTTCCATTGGAATACTGCCGGCCTCCAGCCTAAGACTTTTCTTCAGCAGCTGTAGCTCTTCCTCACCAAGCTGTCGATAGAGGCTTTGATACTCTTCTGTATAAAAACAATCCTCCAAAATCAGAATCAAATCTGCCATACTCCTTACCCTCTCCCGAATCAAGGCTGCCTTATCATCAATCGAATTCAGATTATTTATCTCCTGAATTAATTCTCTCAGCCTTTCATCCTCCATTGGCAAACCGTCTATCAATTCCACTATTCCTTCCTCTTTCTGATCCGTAGGAATGAAGAAGTGCTCTAAGGTACCAAGCTTGCAATTATTCCAGAGTCTCTGTGTGAGTTCTGCAAGAGCTGCGCATAGATACCCTTTTTCTGTATTAGAGAGTGCTAGCTCCTTCGCCAGCTTTTTGAAGACCTCTTCCATTAAAACTTCTATCGCATCCCTGTCTAGACCGGATAACCTTATTTGAAGCTCTGCAATCTCAGCTTTCGAGATCATTAATCCT
Source organism: Bacillota bacterium (assembly GCA_023411215.1). Taxonomy (GTDB): domain Bacteria; phylum Bacillota; class Clostridia; order Lachnospirales; family Lachnospiraceae; genus Mobilitalea. The sequence goes on from JAEYOY010000045.1 coordinate 53,088, forward strand.
AACACATCTTTACCCAACATGATGCAGCCGCAAGAATTGATCACAATCAACTCACAGATATTAATCAGTAAGTGCTCCGCTTCACGGTCAAAGGAATGAATCAGTAGGTTAACTCGATCCATAGTAAAGCAGCTGATAATTCTATCTTCGATACTTAAACACTGTAAGTACCAATTGGTCATCTCAATGCCATGATAGTCTACAACCGGAATTAAGAGCGGATAATCAATGCTTCCCGGTATCTCCTGTGCTCCGAATTCCATATTGTAATCATGAAAGAAATCAGGAAGTCCCTGAAACAAAGTATCATGATAGGCGATGCTCTTCGGATTTCGATTATTTTCTTGAAGCTTCTTTAGCAGTAGTTGAGCCTCCTTATACATTCGTCCGACCTCATCCAGCCCTCGATAAAAAAGAACTGACATTGTCTCCTTCTTTAACAATTCCAATTTTGTCTGCATATCAGGAACCGTCTTCAGATAGATACCGATCAGATAGGTAATTGATTGTAACAGCACCTGCGCTTTCTCAATCAGAATAGAGCTGCTCTCACCATTGGTAAAGCGCTCCACCTCCTTCGCCATAAGCTCCAGAAGGCTATATTGAAGCTTTTCTATCTGCTCTGTAGTTAATAGCTGCTTATTTATCGCCTCCTCTAGCAAGGATTGAAAATAAAATCCCTGGTTCAGATTACTCTCCTCTATTCCTAAATTACTTGAAGTAAGTGAATTCATAATACTCCTCCTTTATTCCTCCCCATCCCAGTCCATAAAATCAGTATAATCATCCTCGTAACCATTCAGATCTTGATACTCCTTCTTACCGTATCGTATATCTCTGCAATAGTTTTCGAGCATTGTTGACTGCAAAAGCTGGATATCGCCCTGGCATACCTCCTCGAAGTACAGTTTCATAATCTTAATCAGCTCATCATCTGTTAAATCCTCCAATGCTTCTGTCTTATAATAATAAAAGCATTCCTGCAGCTCCATCAAGATTTCAACATAATCCTGTTGATTTATATATGCAGAATCTGCGAATTCCATCACGATCTTTTGTATTACGCCTCCTCCGAACTCGATCCGGCCGGTTAAACGAAGTACCTCCTTCCGGTTTTCAATAAGCTGCTGTATTTCTTCTTCCTTAAGCTGCAAACCATAGCGGGCGGTATAATTGTTACACTCTCGAAGTACTGCTGTAGTCTGCTGGGTTAATAGCATTGCAGGTAAAAATTGAAACTGATTCTCCATATACTATCCTTCCTTTCTATAAATATTTAAAAAAGGGGGTTGACATTCGCAATTATTTGTGCTATCATTATATTGGATATATGTGATATAATTTACTTCTATCAAATTATTATTATATGCCATTGATTATATAAAGTCAATTCTTTTTTTAATTCAAAACGCCTAATCACCTTCTTATTACATTGTGATTAGGCGTTCTTAGTTACCTATCTACGCTTCATAGATTACTCTCTCATCCTCTGAATTTAAGTCCAATGTTACATAATAGGATGTAATCGCAGAGATACGGATGACGACCTTACCTTTAATATCTGCACGATACTTCTGTTTTAATTTCTTAAAATCATCATAAAAACTCTCATTTACCGACACTTCTGCTCCATGATTAAAATCTATTCTTACATAGGAATCCTCTTTTATCACCTTAGGTTTTTGACTATTCTGGCCGGTTGGATAAATCAAATTCCTCATCGGGCTATCGACTAATAGTAGCTCCTTCGCAAATACCGTCTTATAAAGGATTAGATGTCCCCCGGCAATCTCATATTGTAGTGTCATTCACTCACCCCTCAAAATTTAGAAAATACCCGAAATCTGCCGGCTTCTTTCCTTTCTTAGTCAGTACCCACAAGGTATTCTGGTTTACGCTATTCGGAACCTCACCATCACCATCAGTAAAAATAATCACCAATGGGATTTTCTGCGAATCTGCCAGTTTAAAGATCGGGCGAAAATCGGTACCTCCGCGCTTCACCCTCTTGTCCGCCACGATGAATGTACTAAGTGGTACCGGTACACTACATTCTGTATCGAATCTGGTTACCAGCATATTCGTCCCAGTAATCTTATTAATCTCTCGAAGTTCCAGATAGAATTCCTTAACCAGCGCATCGGAGATGGAACCACTCTCGTCAATGGCAATCAGCGCATCCACTCCAATGGAACGTTTTGTTCCTGGCAGCTCCTCATACCGTCTCGATTGACGTTTATAGGATTTGCGGGTTATCATCCTCCCTCTGCCCGTCACAAAACGCTTCAGTATTACTCTCCAATCCATGTAGAAATCCTGGTAGACGCCTTCAATACGTTCATCTAAATCTCCAAATACCTCAGCATCCGATTTTGAATCCGACAGAGCTTGTGCCAAATTACTTTTAAGTGCATTTATCTCTGCTTTGGAAGGAGTCTCCTCCGATATTTTTTGTACTTTAAGGTTACTTTCACCCTCAAATAACAGAAAGCTGTCTCCTTCGACAAAGGTTAAGCCAAAGAGCTCCTCCAACTCTGCGATTTTATTATAATAATACTCCGCATCCTGCTCTCGTTCCAGCCTAAGCTTAAGCTTATCACAAAGCTTAACAACAGTTACTGCATCCGGCTCCAAATACTCAATGGGCAGCATCTCGTTAACTGCCATATCACAGGCAATAGACCAGGGTATGATCTGACGATTTCCCCTTCGGTATTGATGCATTAAAATCACATGCAGTAACTCATGTAATACAACACCCAGCTTATGTTTTAGGGTCAACTGCTCAAACCAGATTGGATTATAATATATGATAAGCTCCGGAATGGAAGCCATCCGGATGTACTTAACCTTGTGCGTTGCCACTGTCTGTACAGAGGCCGCCACAAAACCATAGAGAGGCTGCTCAATTAACAGCTTTAGTATGACATCTTGCATATTCATAAACACACCCCTATTCTACACTCAGAATTTCAATCATCCTATCACTGATTGCAGTAATAGCCTCCGAACGTTCCATGAAAACCTCGACTACCTCAGGGCGCTTAAGTGACATGTATTTAAAAAATAATATCTGTAATTCTTGTGGAAGCTTCTTAATAAACCGGTCGATATTACTTATTTGCTGATCCTGAATCTGTATCTCCATTACCAATTTTTTGATTACATAATTCAGCACCTCGATGTGCTTATTATGAACCAATTCATCAATATCACCATTTACTGCTTCAAAGTTTTCCAGAATAAGCCTGGTCGCCGGTATTTTAATATCCTTTTTTCTACGAAAGCCATAGAAGGAAGCGGCTGCCTGACTTCCGACAATGCCTGCTATCAACTCCTGCATCAAACGCTCCTCCAACTGACAGTAATTCAACAATTCCTGTACCTTGGTCCAGCCTCTTGGCGTGGGATATTTCGATAAAGCAGTGGAATTTGCTGCCTTCTGAACCACCAGAAGCATATCCGGACAAGCTTGCAAAAATGCCAGCACTTCATCATTCGGATTATTCCTTAAGGAGTAATCGATATAATCCTCCACCTCTGCACTTACCTCAATCGAAATAAATCGATCGATCATTGCATCATCCAGAGAATTGACCAGATAATTCATCGTGTCCGGATTCATTGTAACTCCGATCGTCCATCCTTTTGCTAAAGCATGCCCGTTAATCTTCTTCTCCAGCAGTAACGGGTACAGTACGGATACCGTATCGCTGGGAACTCGATTGATTTCCTCCAATACCAATATCCCTTTCTCCGGGTACAATCCCATCTCTACCGCCTGGACCGTCGGAAGAAATTGCGGTGCAAGATATACGGTTACCATATGGTCCCGGTCTTTATCCGGCAAACCCATAAAATCCGGGCCTTCCAAAGCTGCTGCATATAAATTGATATAACCAATTCCCAACTCCTCGGTACACTGCTTATAAGCGGAAGTCTTTCCAACTCCTCTCTCACTGATAAGTGCTGTTACATTGCCTGTATTCAAATAAAGTTCTTTGATACATTCCTTTGCCTCACTGATCTTCATACAGTTACCTCCTACAACATACCAATTATTTCTATATTTCACTCATCATATTACTTTGTTAATTATCTGTCAATAAAAGATATCACGCATCGTTAATAATATTCCAATAACAAACAAATCCTCTGGATAGTAAATGAAGCTGCTTCATCTACCATTCAAAGGATTCATTATTGTATCATATTATATCTAGCATTCCCTGATAAGACTAATATAAAATTCAACCGTTTTTACTAATTTGGAGATGGGAATTCTCTCATTATGCCCATGGATCAAGCCACGTTCTTCTTTACTTAGTTCCATAGCCGAAAAACGATAAACATGGTCTGTAATCCGGCAATAATGCCTTGAATCACTGCAAGCCATCATTAGATATGGCGCTACAATTGCTTGAGGCCATACATTATGAATCACTCTGACCAGCTTCTTATATTCCTTACAATCCGTATCTGAGTTCGGAGAAGGATTCACTCCATTCATTATACTTACCTTGATACGTTCACTATGAACAACCTTATTCAGATAGTTTTGGGCTATTTCCATAGTGTCTTCACCCAAAAGCCTGAGATTTGCTCCTGCAACAACCCTGGTCGGTAATACATTAATGGTATTGCTGCCTTCGATCATCGTGATGGCGCAGGTAGTTCTCATCATCGCATTTAATTCGCCACCACTCAGTCTTCCAATCAGATTGAGAATTGGCTTAAAACACCATAAATTAGCGAACAGGATACGATATGCAAAACTACTATGTCTGCCCATCGCATCAAACATGGAACATACCGGTTTTGTCAACTGAAAATGGAAGGGTCTTTTCTCTATCTTAAGGATTGCCTTTGAGATCTTGCCAATCATCGTGTGAGCCGGAGGTGTGGAAGCATGCCCACCTGTTCCCTCAATTGTTATAGAGAGATTAGCCATTCCTTTTTCAGCAATACCGATCAGCGCAGCCGGTTTAGTCACGCCCGGAAATACCTTCTCTACCACGGCTCCTCCTTCATCCAGAACGAGAGCCGGCTTAATTCCCCGTTTCTCCAATTCTCTGACAATGGCCGGACAGGATTCTCCAAAAACCTCTTCGTCCCCGGAAAACGCAAGATAGATATCCTGCTCCGGTATAAAACCCTCTGCAAGCAGATACTCCGTCCCTTCCATAATGCCGCATAGAGTACCCTTCGTATCCAGTGAACCTCTCCCCCAGATTACTCCGTCTTCTATGATACCTTCGAAGGCAGGCTTTAACCATCCGCTCTCATCTGCGGGAACAACATCGTAGTGTGACATAAGTACTGTCGGCTGGTCGGAAGCTTTACCCTTTAAGAGATAGAGTATACCGGTTTTACCGATAGGCTCTCTGCTGCATACCTTATGTACGAGTGGATAACGCTCTTTAAGCAGGTCTTGAAACCGTTCAAATTCCTTAAAGTCGGTTAACTCCTCTTCTAGGTGGGAAATGGTACGGCAGCGGATCATCGAAGCCATATTATCAGCAATCTTATCCTGGTTAAGAAAATAGTTCATTTCAACCACAACTTCTTCCCTTAAGGGTTTCATTAAAAATGCACGTATCAATATAATAAGAATTACAAGACATATTGCTGCCACCAGTAAAAGTCCAATATATTGTCCCATACTTCTACCTCCATCTATAATTTGTTCTTCTTATATAGAACCCTGGCAGCTCCAATAGAGATTAAGGAACCTACGGGAACTAATATACCCACAGAACCGGACAGGGAAGGAATACAGATAAACAGTATAATCATAAAAATCATCGGAGCTAATGATATCTTCCAGTTCTTACTCACATAGACTACTGCTAAACCACCAAATAAGGATGGAAGGATATTCTCGAACGCCGGTTTTAGGGCAGGCGAATTGATGACCGGTGCCAGCTGTGCCAGAAGTAATACCCCCACTGCGATGATGATCGTAGTTACAATCGAGGAGGTAGCCACCGCTATCGTTGATATGATCTCCCCTTCCTCTGTACCAGCTTTGACCTTTGCATTCTCCATAGCGCTCAATGCACTTGGAACCTTAAGACTGGTAAGATTGCCGGTAACAAAAGCCAGATAGGAGCCACCGGTCCCTAACATTGGTGTAAATGTAATAACCTCAATCGTCCCCACAGTCCAGAAAATCGGTGCGACTCCTAACAAGCCTTTCAATACAGGTGTGAATCCCGGCCAAGCATTATAATATACGCTGATTGCGATTGGAACACATAACAACAATACGATTGCAGTCCATATCCATAACTTCCCATAAAAATGTGATAACTCATCATAAGATTTCTGCTTCATAAGTCCCCCTTATCCTATCAATGGTGTGATGTATACTGCAAATGCCATTGCTCCAAGCATACTGATCGGTAAAGCGTAATTTTGAAGCCAATTCATCCTAAACTTATTAATCAATAAACCGCATACCGCCATAAGTAAGGCTGAGAACAGCAAGATAAAGATTGGAATCCATCCTGCCAATCCGCTCCGTATATCAGCAAATACCATTCCGAGGAAGGCAGAAATCATCCCTAAAAACATTGCTGTTATGAACAAATCCCCCCATTTACTATCCTTATTTTTGATAGAAAGCAGGCCCTTCTGAATCCGCTTTAACAAAATCGGAACTAATACGATACTTGGCATAATACCCAGTGTCATGACCCAAGCAATTGCTGAATATACCTTAGGATCCGTTATTGTTTCGGATAAGGATACCTTTAGCGCATTTGCAGTGGTTGTGGCCGCCGGTAGTTCATAGGTAATCGCTCCGATCACGCTGAGTCTTATCCAGGGAAGCGGTAATCCCAGGAATTTTGACAATGTAATAACACCAAGTAAAATTGAGACAGCAGGTGCTATTGTAAATATCGAAGTAGACAATATGGTTCTTCGAATCTGATTCATATCCATTCCGATTTTCTTGGCACGTTGGTAAGATCGAATCAGGAAGAAGAAGGATTGCACAATTACAAATAGAATAACGATTGCTGCAACAGCATAGAGAAAGCTGCTGTTTGGATCAAATTTCATAATGTTATCCCCCTAACAATTCTATTATTTATATTGAACGAATGTTACTCATCCAGTTCTTTTTGCTTAAGATGGGTATGCACATGATGCATATGCGTATGATGGGTATCCGGAGTATGAGCATGATTGTGCATTACCATTTCATGCGTGTGAACATGGCTGTGTTCACCGATTACCTCTTGATTGTGGACATGTGTATGATGATCATCCCTGTGGCTATGTTTATGTTCATGAGTAACTCTTTCATGTGCATGAGGATGATCGTGAACCTCAGATACAGCAAAGTAGCTGCCTAACAGCATAATTACGAGTGCAATCAGAAACTGTATCGTAATTCCTTCCCTAAAGATGATCCAAGAGAGTATCACACCGATAAAGGGGGCTGTTGCATAATAAGCACTGGTTCTTGCAGCTCCCAATTCTCTTTGGGCTCTTATATAGAAATATATACTTAAGCCATAAGCTACGAAGCCTACCAGCAAGGCAGATAATATAGAAGGAAGGTGTCTGCTATACTGACCGATTATGAGTGATATTGATAATGCTCCCAGCCCTGAGCCAATTCCCTTAATGATTACAATCTGTATCGGATCCTTAATTGATAGCATTCTAGTACAATTATTCTCGAATCCCCAACAGCAGCAGGCAAGAAGGATGAACACGGAGCCTATTGAGATTTTTAGACTCGTAGCTCCCTCCAAGGAAAGTACGATACTGGATAAGCTGATTAAGCCGATGGCGATCCACATCCTTCGTCCGATTGCTTCCTTGAATAGAAATAGAGCAATAAAGGCCGTAGCTACAATTTCAAAATTATTTAACAAGGATACATTGGCAGGCTCTGTTAACAATAAACCGGACATTAATAGAATCGGAGCTCCGATATCCAGCAGAACCATCGCTATCACATAGGGCAGCTCCTGCTTAGTCAGCTTTGCTTCCTTCTGCTCCTGAATGCGAAATTGTCGTGCCCATTTTACTGCCAGCATTCCAATTCCAGCACCCAGATATAATAAGGCAGCCATCAGGGTTGGTGGAAGTTCACGCAATAGTAGCTTTGATAACGGCGAACTGATCCCATATAAAGCCGCAGCGAATACTGCTACGAGAACAGCCCTCGGATTGACTGCCTTTTTCCAACTTAGTTTATGATTGTTACTATCCATAGAAGAATTCCGTTCTGCTTCTACCCAGAAGCGAGTAAAATGGTCTAAAATAGTCTCTTCAGAGTCTTAAGATGATCCTTATAAGGAGGATATCTCAGTGGTACATCAAGCCAATTTGCTTTCTTAAGGACACTTTTCTTATGTGAGAAGGTATCAAAACTATCTTTGCCATGATACCGGCCCATACCGCTGTCCCCCACCCCTCCAAAGGGCATATATGAGGTCGCAAGATGCATGATAGTATCATTGATACAACCGCCGCCGTAGGAAATGCTTTTGATAATCCTTCTTTCATTTTCCTTCTTAGTAGTAAAATAATAAAGTGCCAGTGGCTTTGGATGGTTGTTCACCATAGTAATTACTTCATTTAAATTCTTAAATTCCAATACCGGCAAGATTGGTCCAAAAATTTCTTCAGCCATAACCGGGCTGTTCCACTTAACATTATTCAGTATTGTTGGTGATATCTGATTCCTCTCTCTTGAGGAGGTGCCGCCTATTACAATGCTTTCGTTTTTGATTAAGTCCAGCAAGCGATCAAAATGCTTCTCATTGATGATTTTCGGAAAGCTATCACTCATACAGGCCTCTTCGCCATAAAACTGATGAATATACTTTTTCATTTTTTCAAGAAGCGCCGCTTTTACACTGTGATGTACCAGAAGATAATCAGGTGCTACACAGGTTTGACCGGAATTAATGAATTTACCCCATACGATCCGTCTTGCTGCTATTTCCAGATTAGCGGTTTCATCCACAATACAAGGACTCTTGCCACCCAATTCCAAGGTGACTGGTGTTAGAAATTCCGAGGCAGCTCTCATAACCATTTTGCCTACCGCTACACTCCCGGTAAAGAAGATATAGTCAAATTTCTGCTCTAATAAGGTCTGATTTGCTTCTCTTCCGCCCTGGATAACGGCAACATATTCCTTTGGAAACACCTCCGATAAAATGAGTTCAATCACGACAGAAGTGTTGGGAGAATAATTCGAGGGTTTAACAATTGCACAATTTCCTGCTGCAATTGCGCCGACTAAGGGTGAGATGGCTAATTGGAACGGATAATTCCAAGGTGACATAATAAGAACAACACCAAATGGTTCTGAATATATTCGGCTTACTGATGGAAAGTTAGTAATCGGAGTTCTTACCTGCCGTGGTCTTGCCCATCCTCTCAAATGCTTACCGACAAAACGTATTTCTTCCAATACCATACCGATTTCCGTTGCATATGCTTCAAAAGGGGCCTTGTTTAAATCCTTTCTAAGAGCCTCCATGATATCGTTTTCATGCTTTAGAATGCTGTGCTCGAGCCTATTTAAAAATTCTAATCGATGACGGATACTTTTCGTTTTTCCTTCAGCGAAATACTGTCTTTGCTGCCCTAAAGTTGTTATAATATCCTGCATCCTTAATTATCCTCCTATCTATGATCCTACAATCAACCCAGAACGTAGCATATCACGTGCTTCTGGTTCACGCCAGTTTTCGAATTGTTCACATTGGCTAACATGAAAATTGTAATAAACCATTATTTTATATAGGAAAAAACATCCTATTTTCTTCTATTGTAGCCTTTTCAGTCTGGATTTTCAATCTGATTTTTTTAATTAAAAAGAACCTATGTAAATAGACTTTATAGCGTCTACTTGATAGGTTCCGACATACTACCCTCCCAAAGGATAAATAGTGTACATGCACGCATTGTACACTTGGTTAAACTAATTTAAAAGGAAGTCAGGTATAGGTAGATAGATTATTTATTACCCATTCTATTAATAAGTTCTTGTATCTGTGCTTCCTTCTTATTATTCCTCCAATTGATAATCGAAGTATTCCCTACGACAGCACCCTTTTTCTCGCAAGCGCTCCTCATCTGCTTAATTGCATTATTCCCGCCCATCCAGCTATAAGGAAATGCCTGGGTGACATAAAGATCAATCTTTTGCCCTCTCAAGGAAGCAACCTTATCCAAATAAGCAGCTAATACAGGGGATATCGAAAAACCCCTCACCGGAGCACCAATAATTACATAGTCATATCCGCTTATTTCCGGTTCCGGCTGGAAACTGATCTTATTAATGTCGATCTCATTCTTATTCTCGCCCCCCACAGGCTCAAGACGTCTTAATTCTACAGAATGTCCGTCGTTTTGAAGTCTACTTTTTAACTGCTCAGCAACTGATAACGTATTACCGGTGTGTGAATGTATAAATAATCCTATTTTCATAGCTACCCCTCCTATATTCCTTCTATTCATTGTCTGCCATAACTCCTTCTTAACCAGATACCTGTGCATTTACTTCCCAATTTTTAAGTATTGAACTTATTATAACTGATCTGAGATAAATTACTATTATATTCGTCTCTTTTTAATCTTATTTTAACCTTAGAAGTTGTCTTATCAAAAGAACCTAGTGTCTTACTTCTGATGCCTTCACCCATGATTGTGTAGTAATATCAGTAAAAAAGGTCTGTTTATCCCACCGGGATACCAGACCTAATGTGAAGTATTATTTTAATTTTTTCCCCTCAGAAAGCTTCGCGATTGATTTCTCAATTCGATCCTTTCTTGTCTCTTCTGCTCCATTTATGCCTTCTACTTTTTTAATTACTGTTTCGAATTCTAGTTTCATATCATAAGCCTCCTGGCTAAGTGAACAAAACAAATATATTCCATTATCAGATAAGCTTCTGCTCTTTCAGCAGATTCATAACCGGAACATTATAGGTAATATCCTTGGTAGTATAGGTAAGCTTGTCCTCTTCCACAGACTTCTCCTTCTGTTCCTCTTCTTCCTTGATAAGCAGATCCAAGAATTTTAGATAATCCTCATAGGAAAATAAGGTATCTAAGCTCTCCAGCGTGTTATCAGAACCGCTGACACTATTGGCTATAATAAAAGCATAATTATTTTGAACCGGAGCTGAAGCAGCTGTTAATCTGGGCTGAGTGTTCTCTCTTTCCTTAGCATCGACATTTACTATTGCTCCGCCAGTATCCGGACCCTGTTTCATATAGTTGATAACCTTTTTTACATAATTCTGAGTTTCTTCAAAAGGAGGTATACCTCCATACTTCGCTACATTTCCGCTTCCGGCATTGTAAGCCGCCAGCGCGAGCTTTGTGTCACCGTCATATTTCTTCAACAACCCTGAGATATATTTTGAACCACCCATTATGTTTTGTTCTGCGTTAAAGGAATCGGTAACTCCTAAAGATTTTGCCGTAGCAGGCATCAATTGCATTACTCCCTGCGCACCACAGCGAGATACGGCATTAGGATTAAAATTAGACTCTGCTTTTCCAATCGCCTTCAAAAGCTCAACCGGTACTTTATACTCCTTTGATGCCTTATCAAAAATCTCGTCCAATGTCTTAGTCTCACCCAAAAACGATGAAAAATCATTATTGTCGTTATTCTTCTTCACCGTATTTGTACTTTGGGTATTCTTTGCATCAACCTTAGTTATTGCATTTAATTCAGCCATTCTATCACCTTTATTCTGCCCTTTAGCAGTTTATTATAATCATGAACACCTGTTACCGATTATTTACATTGGTTAGCATTCAAGCCATTATGTATCTCTTCTCTTATTTTAGTCTATTTTATCTTATTAATCAACACGATATATCAGTTTATCTGCAATTTTATTATACTATGTTATTATTTTATTCAGTCTTATGCTTCTAACCGCTTGGAACCTTATACAGTATTAGCAATGATGCTGAAGAAATCAATCGATAATAATGTTGAGTCGTTGGTATTGAAAGAAACTCAGATAATGAGTCTAGAATGATCAAGCATTTCAAATCTCATCCTTGCGTTTGTTCGCGCCGTGAAAGACGCAGGCATAAACTTCCAAATAGGATGGCACTCTTTCTTCACAATAGGTACTTGTTTTCATGTATATTTATGTAGTACAATATTAATAATGTAGTTTTTAAGGTGTCATTCGTAAAAGTAAGCTTTTGACGCTTGAATATAATCACTACGCTTATATTTATCATTTATTTATCAGGAGGTTTTTGCTATGTATTGTGTCCAGGAAATATCACCTAAAGTGTTTTGGGTCGGAGGTAGCGACAGACGCTTAGCTCTGTTCGAGAATATGTTTCCCCTACCGAATGGTGTTGCATATAATTCTTATATTATTATGGACGAGAAAACCGCGTTAATAGACACGGTTGATCGCTCTATAAGCGATCTTTATATTGAAAATGTGACCCATGTCCTCGGTGGCCGTAGTCTTGACTATCTAATTATTAATCATATGGAACCGGACCATTGCGCTAATATTGAAGAAATCGCGCGTAGATATCCTAATGTTAAGATTATTGGAAACAAGAAAACCTTCCAGTTCATTGAGCAATTCTATAACATGGATCTAAAGTCAAATTACCAAGAGATAAAGGAAGGGGAAGAACTGTCACTCGGCACGAATACACTACGCTTCTACATGGCTCCAATGGTACATTGGCCTGAGGTTATGGTTACCTACGAGGTAAGTCAGGGAATTCTATTCTCTGCAGATGCTTTTGGTTCTTTTGGTGCCGGCGCCGGTAATCTATTTTCAGATGAAGTAGATGAAGTAGACATGGATGAGGCTAGACGTTATTATGCAAACATTGTTGGCCGTTATGGTCAACAGGTTCAGGCTTTATTTAAGAAACTGGACGGAATACCGATCAATATGATATGTGCTCTGCATGGCTTGATCTGGCGTAATCAGGATATACCGTTTATCTTTGATAAATATGATAAATGGAGTCGTTACGAGCCGGAGAAGAAAGGTGTCGTACTCGTCTATGCTTCTATGTACGGCAACACCGAGAATGTAATGAATGCATTGGCAAATAAGCTGGCTCTCCGCGGAGTTCGTGATATGAAGATGTATGATGTCTCAAAGACGCATCCTTCCTATATCATCTCTGATCTATGGAAATACAGCCATATGGTAATCGGCTCTCCTACTTATAACATGCATCTGTATTTTGTTATGGATGCTCTGCTTAAGGATATCGCAGTTCTTGGTCTGAAGGATCGTAAAGTTTCCATCATAGGTAATCACTCTTGGGCAAGCGCAGCGATGAAATCCATGAAGGAACAGATTGAAGCAATGAACAACATGGAGATTATCGGTACACCTTTGGATGTACGTTCTACAATCAAGGCAGAAAAAGAATTTGAATTAGATGCATTAGCAGATTCGATCTATGAATCACTTCAAAATAATAATTAATACTCAAGTTAAAAAGAGACTGCTCCAAAACCTATTCTTTCGTACATGGGATGCATAGAACATACCCTAGCTACTAATACATGTTTTGAAGCAGTCTCTTTTGTTTTGCTCTTTCTGAATACAACTAAATCACACCGTTATAAATGCATCTGTTGTATTAACCTTAGCAAATACAGGTTGTAATGAAGCCATAAATACTTTGTGAACCAGATCAGCTTCCAGAATTTCATTCTGATACGTCAAGGACTTTGTAGTACAGGCGTCTTCGATTAAAGTTACCTGATATCCATAATCCTGTGCCGCCCGAACCGTAGTGTCAATACACATATGTGACATCATCCCTGCAATTACAAGCTCCTGAATTCCTTGTGATCTCAATACTTCCTGCAGCTCAGTCCCGAGAAAAGAGCTGGGATAATGCTTCTCGATCACTAATTCCTCCGGTATCGGCGTGACACATGATTGAAAATCACGCAAGTAATCAACCGCTTCCTGATACCCAACGTTGTCAAACAAATGCTTTACATGGATTACCGGTAGCTTTTTCTGTCTAAAACAATGTAACAGCTTACTTGCATTTTCTGCTGCTATTTCAGGATTACATAACTTATATGCTCCCTCGGTAAAATAAATATTTTGAATATCAATCAAAATAAGTGCCTTTTTCATAAATACCCTCCGATCATTACAATGATGAGAATACTATATCTAATATTAGCAACTATGTAAATTACTTACTTATTTGTGGGTATCATAAAAGGATACCTTTTCTTCGCAGCTCTTCCTCCATACCATGTTCCAGCATATAGTCAATTCCGATCTTCTGCATCATAGTAACTGACTGAAGAATCTCCTTCCCTCTGACCTCCGTCAAGAAGTACTCTACATGCAAGGGGTACCCTAGTGATTTATGCTTATCAACGATACCAAAGTCCATGAGCTCCTTCAATTGCTCAAGAAGCATCTTCTGGCTGATTCCTTCTATACTCTTTACTAATTCTGACAGTGACATAGCACCGACTCTCCTTTCATTCCTACCAGTTGCTACCGTGGCTGGTAACTGGCCTATGACAATAATGGCAGAACGATTTAAAAAGCCACCGGATATACATCCAATGGCTCTTAAACAATACACTCTTTATTCTTTTACTCCGCCTAATGCAACACCAGCGATTATGTACTTGGATAACAAGAAATACACAATAAATAACGGTAATACAGTAAGCGTCAATCCTAAGTATACTGTGCCGTATTCTGTTTTATAGATATCACCTCTAAGTAAGCTTACCATAATAGGCATTGTATATTTATCAGTATCAGTAAGTAAAATCATCGGCATGAATAAGCTATTCCACGAAGATACAAAAGAGAAAATTGCCTGAGTAGCAATCGCGGGTTTCATGATCGGGATAATAATTTTATTAAAGATGGCGAACTCCCCTGCACCATCAATTCTACCTGAATTCACGATATCAATGGAAAGAGATGCCAATAGGTACTGTCTCATGAAGAATACCATGATCGGAGCGGCTATCGCAGGTAGGATCAATGGCAAATAACTATTTGTCATTCCGATTTTGTACATAAACTGATAAAAACCGATACTGGTAACTTGTCCGGGTATCATCATAATGACCATAATAAATGTAAAAAACGATTGACGTAATCTCCAGTTATATGCAACCAATGCATAAGCGGTCAGAGAAGAGAAATATACTGCACAAGCCGTTGCACCTGTTGAAATAATGACAGAGTTGATAAATCCCCTAATCGGATTAAAACTCTTTCCCTGTAGTACCTCTAAGTTACTAAATAAAAACTTGGATGGCAGCAATGAGATTGCATGCTGCTGAATCTCATAGGTACTACGAGTTGCATTCACAATCATAATCCAGAAGGGTAGAATGCTTAATATTGCCAAGGTAATACAAACAACATATTTTACGATTTTGAAGACAGTTTGAGGTATGCTGGTACTCTTGTTCATTATACAGCCCTCCTTGCCGCTTTATCTGCTTTTCTATATTCTTTCTCCAGCTTTCTATCCATCTTATATTGTTTAGAAGCTTCCTTATCACGCATGATGAAGAATACAGACATGGACAATATGGCGATAATAACAAATATCATCATACTAGCTGCTGACGCACGGTTATATAGATAACTTCCGCTAAACGCCTGATTATAGATAAACACACTCGCTGTAAGAGTCTTATTATCAGGGCCTCCGTTGAGGAACAGTTTCGGTATATCAAACATCTGTAAACCACCGATTAAGCTTGTAATCAATGTATAGAGAAGTATTGTTCTCAAGTTCGGTAATGTCACGAAGAAGAACGTCTGAAGACCTGATGCACCATCGATATCTGACGCCTCAAAAATCTCAGGATTTATGCCTAATACACCTGCGATCAGAACTATCATTGTAGATCCATACCACATCCAGAATTGGATAAAGGATATTACTCCTCTTGCCGTCCACTTCTGAATGAGGAAATTAATTGGTTGATCGGACAAGCCGAGCGTCATAAACAAATCGTTCATGGGGCTCATGGGATACCCAAAAAGTGAATTAAACAAAATTGCTACCGTTGCAGACGTGATAATATTGGGCATATAGAATAGAACCTTGAATAAGCCCTGGCCTTTTATTTTACGGCGATTGTTTGTGAACCAAGCTGTGAGCAGAAGCGCAAGCAGGATCTGCGGAATAAAATTAATAATCCAAATAATGAATGTGTTCCCAATTGATTCCTGGAAGGATGGGTTCTTTAATATCGTTTCAAAATTCTGGAATGGATTCTCAAGAAATTTAAAGGTTGTTTTTCCCAGGCCTTTAAAGTCAGTAAAGCCTATAACGGCAGTATATAACGTGGGATATAGATTAAATATAAGGAACGCTAGCACAAAAGGTATAGAGAAGATATACCCATATTTAGCGTAGCTAACACTCTTACGTCGCATAAGCGTTCACCTCCGGTATAGTATAATATCTTTACATAAATATAGGGGGCGGTCGAAAAGATATCCTCCCGCCCCTGAATTCAGGTTAATTATTCTACAATAACATCAAGATTGTCAGCAATATCCTGCTTAAAGTCTGCAATTGCCTGCTCACGTGTCTTATTACCAGCGGTGTACTCACGTACCTGATTACGCCAGTTAGTGTTAATTGTCTCATCATACTGAGTCATATTGGTTCCTGATGCGAACTGACCTGCAGGAACAAATACATCGAACATATTCTGTCCGCCTAAGAAATCAAGCGCACCATCAGATTTGCTCATAACTGTACCGGAAGCAACTGTATCCTTTGTGCCACCTTCGCCGTTAAGAGTTCCGTTAGCCCAGAAGTACTGAAGACCAGTATCAGAGCTATCAAGTGTGATCCATTCAATGATATCGCCAACTGCAGCTTTAACCTTGCTGTCCTTGTTAGCAAGTACCCAAGTACCACCCCAGAAGAAACCAACCGGAGGCTCACATACTGCCCAGTCACCATAGGTGCCTTCGCCAGCCTTTGTTCCGCCGGAGTTACCAGCCATTACGTAGTTGATTAACCAAGCAGGACCAAAGAAACCAAAGATCTTCTGAGCGCCGGCATCCTTCATATCTGCATACCAAGCATCGGTCCAGTCCTGAGTATCATTATGATAACCATTGTCTTTTAACTTCTTGGAAAGATCTAAGAATTCCTCACGTTTAGGATCAATATAAAGCTTTCCATCAACGATCCAAGGCTTCTCGGAACTATTTTCAACTGCATGCCAGATATCTCCGTCGCCGGATACGATACCATAGCCCTTAGCCTTTAAATCAGCTGCAGCTGCGAAGAATTTATCCCAGCCGGGACCAATCTTATCTTTAACAGTAGCCGGATCATCGGTTCCCCAAGTATCCTTAGCCAGTGAACGACGATAAATGAAAGCTCCGCCGGTAGCCTGATATCCAAGACCTACAAGATTTCCTTCGGAATTAGTTCCGATATCGATAGTATACTGAGCAATATCAGCCTCTTTTACAAGAGTATCAACATCAATACCAAGATCCTTATAGGAAGCTGCGTATTGGCTTGCATCACCTTGTGCATATTTCAGAATGAATGCTGCCTCTGCACAGTAGATGTCAGGAGCATCTGCACCGCCACCAGCTAATGCCTGGTCAAGAGCGGGCTGATAAAGACCATCCGTAGTAGCAATAATTGTGGTTTTGATTTCATAACCAAAATCAGGATGAAGTTCTTTGTATTTCTCAATCATCTTAGGAACCTCATCGGTAAAGCTCATTACATTGATAACCTTTACATTAGGATCATTTGTTACTTCTTCTGCTGCAGGCTCATCTGCTGCTGCAGGTGCTTCTGTAGCCTTTGGCTCTTCAGAAGTAGTAGTGGTGTTTGATGATGAATCTGTAGCGGGTTCATCTTTTTTGGCGCCACAACCTGCTACTAAGGACATAACAAGCATGCACGCGAGAACTAAAGCAATTAAACGTTTCATAATATCCCTCCTCTAATTTTGTAAATTATACCATTTACATTAAAAATTATATAAAAAAAAACAAAGATGCGCACCATTTTTGTTGCTATCTTATTATAAATTATTGCTTCCTTTCATAATTTTTTGTGTAATATATATACTTTTACATATTTTGTATTGTAAATTATTGTGTTATATTTTTGATTATTCTCTAACTGAATTCAATTTACTATAACGTTTAAGCACCTGTAAATGCTCGATTTTCTCTCTCTAGCAATTGTCATTTTCTATATTTTTCGTAAAATTATAACCTTTTGATAACAAAACACTCTTATATCATGATCTATTCACTTATGACTCTTCCAATAACCGCCAGTTATATCTTCCTAATCGTACGTCTTTTATACAGTTTTATGATCCATGCCATTTGAAATCTCCAAAATAACACCCTGCAAATTTGCAAAAAAGGCTATTCCAAAACAGATATTATATGAAAAAGCAAGGATCACCCTTACCTTAATCATTCAATATATTTTGAAATAGCCTCTGATCTATTTTATTTTTGTATTGGATTCTTTTACTCTGAATCCAAATTTATTTTGATTTTCTAGGGCTCCACTTAGTAAACCTACTTCTCTTCTCTTTCAGCACCCCGTCCGCTGTCATTCTGTATTTTTTCGTAGGAGAAGCAGCTTCTGTTCGCTGACTGCGAGATTGAGTTTTTTCTTTCTGTGGAGTGATGCCAGTGTTATTTGAAGTCTTATGCGGTACAATACCAGTGTTATTCGAAGGCTTTTGTGGTACAACCGGTTTAACCGCTATTTTAACCGGTTCCCTCCTAGGCTGGGTATTCTTAACGGCCGGGAAATCGTTCATTAAAGGGTATGGATGCTCTACTATCTCTTTGAGTCGTTTTCCGATTAGCTGTTCAATATCGGCCAGCAAATGTTTCTCATCAAAATCACAGAAGGAAATAGCAACCCCATTAAGTCCTGCTCTGCCTGTACGTCCGATGCGATGTACATAAGTCTCAGGAACATTTGGCAAATCATAATTAATCACATGGGACAGCTCATCGATATCAATGCCTCGCGCTGCAATATCGGTAGCAATTAATATACGAAGCTTCTTGCTTTTAAAATTGCTTAAAGCATTTTGACGGGCTCCCTGGGATTTATCTCCATGTATAGCCTGCGCTATTACTTTTTCCTTGGATAACTGCTTAACGATACGATCCGCTCCGTGTTTCGTTCTGGTAAATACCAATACAGATTCAATGCTTGTATCTTTAAGGATATGCAGTAATAAATCTTTTTTGTTAGCCTTATCGACATAATACAAGAACTGCTCTATAGTGTCCACCGTGGAGGATACTGGTGTTATCTCTACCTTCGCAGGATTTTTCAAGATAGTACTGGATAATGCAGCGATATCAGACGGCATAGTAGCCGAAAAAAGCAAGGTTTGTCTACTACTTGGCGTTCTTGCAATGATCTTCTTAACATCATTAATAAACCCCATGTCAAGCATACGGTCTGCTTCATCTAAAATCAGAATTTTAATATGCTTTAAATCAACATGACCTTGTCCGATCAGATCATTCAGTCTGCCCGGTGTTGCGACCAGAACATCCACACCCTGCTGTAGTTTCTCCTCCTGTGGCTTTTGAGATACACCTCCAAAGACGACACAGTATTTTAATTTAGTATATTTTCCATAGGTACAAAAGCTTTCATAGATCTGCAGGGCAAGTTCTCTGGTGGGGGTAACAATAAGGGCCTTTATGTTTCTTGTGGCAGAGTGAGGCTGTCTTTCCTCGCTAAGCAGTTGCAGGGTTGGTATCGCAAATGCTGCTGTTTTACCGGTACCGGTCTGAGCACAACCCAGCAGATCTCTACCTTCTAAAATATAGGGAATGGCTTTTTCCTGTATCGGTGTTGGGATTTCGTAATTTTCTTTTTCTAAAGCCTTTAAAATAGGCGGTATAACCTTTAATTCTGTAAATTGCATGTTTTCTCCTGACTATTTGTTCTATTCTCTCATTCAAGCATTTTCGCTCTTCTAAACTAGTATAATCGATAAATCCGAATAGTCAAGGAACTTTATAATAACACATACTATTCGACACACGATAACCTCGTGTAATCAATCCCTTTGGTATATCATCTATAACCATACAGGGACGTGGATCCATACTACTATAATTCGGTTGTAAATCAAGCTTTATATCTTGCTATACTATATTGATCATTATGATCCGATACAGACTGACAAATCAGTAGGATGTATTCCAACAAAGTTAATTATATCTATTATGTCTTTGAATAAAGCCCTTAACCACTTTGCCTACTGCAAGCGGATTCTGCATCCATACATAGGCATGCATGGAATGATCAATATGCTCAATTTCATAGCTGTCCAACAGACCTGTGAATGCTGTTAGACTTCTTCTGATTCTCTCATCCTTCCACTCTTCTTCGCTTGGAAGGAACAGTATCGGGCATTTTACCTTCTTATAATATTGCTCAAACTTCACATCCCAATATTTCTCGATATATTCTATTCTGGTATGATTTAAATAGCAATAGGTATAGGAACCGTTGTTCAGCTGCTGTAAATTATTTTGATAGAGGGCTAAGAAGTATTCATTCCATAATCCTTGTTGGGTTAATTCCGACCGCATCTCCTCGATGTACTCTTCCTTCGTTTGAAAGATACGTTCCACCCTTTGAGCAAGTTCTAACCGAATCTCTTCTTTTTTACACTGAATCTCAGTCTCTGTTCCATTCCATAGCCCGAATTCTCCAAACTCATTATATAAAGCTCCCTCACACACGAGGGATTTGACGAGCTCCGGATGAGAGGCAGCTAAACAAAGTCCAATCTCAGCTCCCATTGAGCTACCTACGATATGACAGCACTCTATATTTCGATTTCTCAATAATACATAAATGTCCTTTGCCATATCTTCGATATGATATCCTGTTAAGGGTTTATCGGATTTTCCATGTCCTCTGATATCCGGAGCAATGATACTATAATCATTCTCAAATTGCGGAATAATTCCTTTCCACATATTCAAATTTCCACCACTAAAGTGGAGAAACAAAATAACCGGTTTATTGTTATTTGAATGTGCTACATTAATCCTGATATATTCAAGATCAATTATTTCCTCTATCATTCGTGCTGTCTCCTATTCTGTAAATTCTATCTGCGGCTTCCTTATTGAATTTCATTATATCACAAATCACTACCTAAGTGTGATCAATTCAATTAATCTTACCGCATTTGCAAAAATAAAGCATATTACAAATCCGGTTAGTGTTGGTATAAGGAACGATACCGCAGTCCACTTCCAGCTTCCCGATTCCTTTTTGATCGTTAAGCATGTGGTTCCACAGGGCCAATGCATCAATGAAAATAGCATCGTACAAACCGCAGTAACCCAGGTCCAACCATTTAAAACAAGTAATTCTCTCAGCTGCTCCAAGCTATCTAGTTCCAATAAGTTACCGGTTGCCATATAACTCATAATGATAATAGGAAGAACGATTTCATTCGCCGGAAACCCAATAATAAATGCCATTAAAATATAACCATCCAGACCCAGCAATTTTGCAAAGGGATCTAGAAACTCAGCACAATGTGACAGAATACTTAAGTCTCCAATATAAATATTTGCTAAAAGCCATATGATTAATCCGGCAGGAGCCGCTACCACAACAGCACGTGCAAGGACAAACAAGGTTCTGTCTAGAATAGACCTTACAATTACCCGACCTATCTGCGGCTTACGATACGGTGGAAGCTCCAGCGTAAAAGAAGACGGCAGACCTTTTAATATAGTTTTGGATAAGATTTTAGAGATAAACAATGTCATAAATACACCCAATACAATTATTCCGGTTAACAGTAATGTGGATATAACTGATTGAAAGGGACCTGCTACAGCTCCCGCAAAAAACATAATGATGAGTGCGATCAGCGTGGGGAATCTGCCATTACAGGGGACGAAATTATTCGTAATGATTGCGATAAGCCTTTCTCTTGGAGAATCAATAATTCTACATCCTATTATTCCAGCAGCATTGCAACCAAAGCCCATACACATGGTCAGAGCCTGCTTCCCATGAGCACATGCTTTTTTAAAGAAATTATCGAGGTTAAATGCAACCCTTGGCAGATAGCCCAGATCCTCCAAAAGAGTAAATAACGGGAAGAAAATAGCCATAGGAGGCAACATAACTGAAATAACCCAGGCCAGTGTACGATAGATTCCCATGACCAGAGCTCCGTGCACCCAGGGTGGTGTCCCAGCCCAAGTAAAAAATTCGGTTAATCGATCCTGCACCCAGAACAAAACATCTGCTATCATCCGAGATGGAACATTCGCTCCGGTAATCGTCAGCCAGAATATTAAGCTTAAAAGTCCAATCATGATCGGAATGCCGAAGATTCTGGAGGTTAGAATATGATCTATTTGACGGTCTGTATGATTATACTTTACATTCTCATAAGAGACCGTCTTTCCGCCTATCTCTTCTGCAACGCTGACAATATGAGATACGATCCTATCTCTTAACATATTATGATCAATACCACCCATCGTCAATTTATCCCGTGCTTCGCTTATTTTCTTCCCAATATGATCATCTAAAACAATATTATAACCAAGATACTTTTGTAGAGAATTTATTAATGCTTCATCTCCATCCATCAGTTTGAGTGCAACCCATCGGCTCTTTAATTCATTTTTTAGTATTACTAATATGCATGGTTCCAGAATCCCAATAGCCTCTTCAATCGTAGCATCATATGTAATTCGCAGTGGTTTATTAACTTGCTTCTTACAGGTATTATTATATACAGCATCCATCAAATTCTCTAGACCCTTACCACTTCTCGCACTGGTGCCAATCACCGGAACGCCGAGCAGTTCTGAAAGTTCCTTCAAGTCAATTTTTATTTTTTTCCGTTTTGCCTCATCCATTAGATTTACACAAACTACAACGCTCGATGTTATCTCAAGTGTTTGAAGCACAAGATTCAAATTTCTTTCTAGACTAGTTGCATCTGTAACAATAACCGTTGCATCTGAATCCCCAAAACAAATGTAATCACGGGCGATTTCTTCTTCGACAGAATTAGCCATCAGTGAATAAGTACCAGGTAAATCTACTAAGATGAAATTTTTATCCTTATATTTGTACTTCCCCTGTGCATTTGTAACTGTTTTGCCGGGCCAGTTCCCGGTATGTTGATTCAAACCTGTCAGGCTGTTGAATACGGTACTTTTTCCAACATTGGGATTTCCGGCTAGTGCAACAACGATATCATTAATGCTCAAGCGCTCCAACTTAAGTTCATTATCCAATACTCCAGCTCCTGTTGACTGGTTTGTTAAGCCCATCGTTTACCCTCTCCTTTATTTATATAAATTCATTAATAATCAATCTCTTTTGTTCTTACTTTCCGGCTAATACTTTAAAGCATGAGTGGGCTGATTAATTCCCACTCATGAATATGCAGTTATAATATAAAGGGTACTAATTATATTTCATTATTGTTACTTATATCGCCACAACCAGAATTTTGGAAGCCTCTTCAGACCGTAAAGCAATGACTGCTCCTCTGATATCGTAAGCAATCGGATCCCCAGAAGGGCTTCGTTGTAATGCTTCGATTACAGTATCCGTAATTAAGCCCAAATCCAACATTCTTCTCCGTATAATCCCATCCGATATGAGTTCCTTGACGATTGCTTTTTTTCCAAGTGGTAGATGATTGAGTGGTATTATATTTTCCTTCATAAGTTCTACCTCCATTATTTCTATCTATATTAAATATGATTTAGCTGGGAGTAAATTAATTATCTAACACTAACATATGTAATATAAATACATGTGTTACAGCATATAATACATAAAATGAGAGATACTGGTTGTGATAATTATGGCTAACAGTGAATTTCATACAGTCCGAGGCTATCAGCTTCTCGAACAAAATAAAAACAAGTTAACCTCTGCAATGGAAGACTATTTGGAGATGATTTATCGTAATAGCAAAGAGGATGGCTATATTCGGATTAATATACTGGCTGATCAGCTTCATGTTAAAGCTGCTTCTGCTTCTAGAATGGTACAAAAACTTGGAGAGATGGGATTACTGAATTACAGAAAATACGAAATAATATTATTAAATGAGAATGGTAAGAAATTGGGTGAGTATCTTTTGGAACGACACCTTGTTATCGAGAATTTCCTTAAGCTAATAAACTGTGACGAGGATCTATTACAGCAGACCGAATTAATGGAACATAGCATTAACCCACGAACCGTTGATAAAATCAAGATATTAAATAGCTTTTTTAGTAGTAACAAAAATATTTCTGATATCTTTATCGAATTTCAAAAAGAATTTGAGTGTAATTAATCACGAATCATTCATCCTTTCAGCTGCTCTGTTTTATTGCCATATGAGTATCATATATAATGGAAATGGAAAAACCTTTATGAAGTAACAAATTAATTTATTAATAATATATTTATAGCAAAGAATTATTTTCTCTATGGAGTATTATGCAGCATAAAATCACAAAGCCTTCTAAGCTATTAAATCGATCCGGTGAGCTTATTCAGAAGGGATATGCTACATCCCCACTCTTGCAATATAGGCAAAAAGATGTAGCACTAAAATCCAGATTAAAAGAATGGGATTACTATTTGATAAGTAATGACCGATATGTTGTCGCATTAACTATTGGAAAAACTATGTCCCTGATTTTAGTCAGTGCCTCTCTGATCGACCTCGATAACGGAAAAGAAACCACAAAAAGTACCTTTGGAATTGTTTCCGAGAAAAATTTCTCTATGCCGGAATCCTCTGAAACCGGAGATATTAATTATCACAATGCGAACACCAATATTTCCTTGATACACCATAACGGCAAGAGGAAGCTTACTCTATCCATGAAAGGTTTTTTAAATAATGAGAATTTGAATTTGTCCTTTATTTTATCTCATGAACCTCAGGATTCCATGGTGATTGCAACTCCTTTTTATGAAGGAAATAAATTGTTTTATTATAATCGCAAAATCATAGCTATGAGAGCATCCGGTGATGCTCGCTTAGGTAATCAGACCCTTTCCTTTCTTCCGAGTAATTCCTTCTCCCTGCTTGATTGGGGACGAGGTGTATGGCCTTATCATACCACCTGGTATTGGAGTGCTGCTCAAGGTATGATTGGCAATCATCTTTTTGGTTTCAATCTGGGCTGTGGTTTTGGAGATACCTCGAGGGCAACAGAAAATATGCTATTCTACGATGGTATCGCCAGCAAACTTGAGGAAGTCACCTTTCACATCCCAATCAATAATAGGAATTCCTATGATAACATGAAGCAATGGGAAATCACTTCCTCGGATCATCGATTACAAATGGTATTTTCGCCTATTTGGGATCGAAGTATTAACCTTTCCGCGATATTACTATCGACCAACCAGCATCAGGTCTTTGGTCGCTTTACAGGGAAAGCTTTTCTAAATGATGGAACAATAGTCTGCCTTAAGGATTTTTGGGGTTTTATAGAGAGAGTTGAAAATAAGTGGTAATGAGCTTAACGCAATACTCTACTACCTTAATTGATATACCTATTTTATTTACCTAGCTCTTCCCAATGATTATATGCATCGTTTAGTTCTATTACGGCATTCGACTTATCCTTCGTTGATACAGCTCCCCGAAGACGTGCTATATTGGAAGTAAGAAAATTGATTTCATCTCTTTCTTCACTGAACTGAACTCTTTTGATTACCTTCCTCCAAGCACTGTCTAGTTTGTCAACCTCAGCGACTGCCTGATCCCAGGCTTCATTACTAATATCCTCCCTAATCTTTTCTATCGACTGTGCTACATTATCATTCTTTCCGAATGGCTTTTTAAGAAAACTACCGCTTAGCATAATACAAATAAATAACAGAAGTGTTACAATAGGGATTGAAAAAACAATAAATTTCCTCATATACCTTCCTCCTAAAATGGGCCTTTATAATCACCGATATCCTTTACCTTCTTGATTTTATCCTTGTACTTATCGAGATACAGACTTCCGGCATCGTTCAGGGTTAATAAGAACACCTCGGATACATCCTCGATACCCTGCTTTTTTAGTTGGTCCATCAACCATTTTTTATCTTTATTCATCTGACGCAGATTTTCCTCAATCAATATTCCATCATAGATTAACTCTGTACTGATTCCGGTAGGGGTTACCTTAATGTTCATATCTTTTGGAGTTAACGGAAGATTTTCGGGTTTTTTTAATACAGAAAGACTTCCATTCGGTTCTATAATGGCATAATCCACTTCATTTAAATCAAAAATTCCTTGATTTCTTAGAAGCTCTAGAATATCCGTAATCCGGAATTTCATCTTCCTCAAGACATTTTCCATTATTTTTCCGTTCATGATTACTATCGTTGGTTCCCCTTCGAAAAATTTTGCAGCATATCTCCATTTTAATGTAATTGCTTCCATTAGATAGGCTAAAACCGCCCATGTCGCAAGACCCACCCAATGCGGCCAAGCACGGCTGGATAGATCTACCGTTACTTCAGAAGCAATAGAACCGATGGTAATGCCTAAAGTGTAATCAAAAAAGGTTAATTGGCTAATCTGCTCCTTTCCTAATATTCGTGCAAAAATCAGCAGTGAAAAATAACTGATTACCGCTCTTACCATAACAACTAGTGCTTCATTCACAATAAGATACCTCCAAAATAATGATCATGTTCTATTATTGTTCTAAATAAATATTTTATACAAATGGTCCGCCTTCTTTCCTTTACATCCGTCTCCAATGCAAATAAAATCCCCCATTTACATAAAAGTGAACGGGGGGGGTGGCAAGAAATGATTTTTTTATTAAATTTTGCATAAATAAAAATAAATGTGCCCAAATCGGTTGATGAATATTCAAAATAATGTATAATTAGTTTATATGTGTATAAGTTATAGATGAACGCTTTGCTACTTTAGCAAAAGTGCAATTACTCTAAAATCATAGTACTATCTTTGATCCATTTGATTATGTCGGTGTAATTTCATTTTAATTCAATAAAAAGTGTGATAATTCAATCGATTATTTCGCTCCTAAGATGTTTTCTACCAAAAATCCATTATATATTATGATAAATACCTATGGTTGCAAGCACTGTATCACATCTTAAATTGGATGATATAACTTATATGTATAAAATTTGAGATAGGAGAACGTGATGAATAATTTGAACCTGAAAAGTAAACTAACTATTTTGAACACCACGCTGAGGGAAGTTTTTCTCTCCTCACTACCTCTTGCAATAATCATTATTATTGTTTGTGTATTTATCGCACCGCTAAACAGCCAATCTGATTACATTAAATTGATTGTTGGTTATTTAAGCGTGGTTGTAGGTCAAGCCGTGTTCCTGGTTGGCCTGAACATTAGTATTCTTCCCATTGGTAAGCTTGTTGGAGGATCCCTAATCAAACTAAAAAAACCTGCCTTTATTATATTCTTCGGTTTGGTTTTTGGTTTGCTGGCCACGGTAGCCGAGCCTGCTTTGACTGTTTTAGCCAGACAGACAAATATGGTTATGCCGATTATTAATGAGACAATATTTATTTGGATCATGGGTTTTGGTATCGGAATTATGGTGGGTTTTTCCCTCTACCGAATTATGAAAGACTTAAATATTAAGATAGTCTTTGGCGTATTGTATATTTTAACCTTTATTTTACTAATCTTTGTACCCAACGAATTTGTTGCTTTGGCCTTTGACGGAAGTGGTGCAACCACCGGTGATATCTCAGTTCCTTTCATATTGGCGCTGGGAATGGGTGTATCTGTTACGATGTCCAAGCATAAAAGCAATGATGATACCTTTGGTATCATCGGCCTCGCTTCCATTGGTCCAATACTAGCATTATCTATCTATGCTATCCTGCTTAACATTAAATATAATGGGGTATTACCTCCGGAGCAGCTCTATTCTCCCGGTACCGAGATAACCATACGCGAAATTCTTACCGGTAATTTCGTAGGCATTTCTCTGGCACTTATTCCTATCATCGTAATCTTTTTGCCCTTTCAATTCTATCTGATTAAACAACCTAAGAAGGACTTTATTAAAATTCTACTGGGTTCTATTGTGGTGTTTATTGGTTTGATGATTTTCCTATCAGGAATAGACTACGGCTTCGCCTTTGCAGGCAAATACATAGGAGAAATCTTTCTGGAATCCTCTCGTCCGGAATGGTTCAAATGGCTGTTGTTGCTGATCGGTTTTATTCTAGGTGCAGCTATTACCTTATCGGAGCCTGCTGTTACCGTCTTAGGAGAGCAGCTTGAGGAAATAACCAATGGTCATATCAAAAAGCTAACCATTCGGATGACCCTAGCAATCGGAATCGGGTTTGCCTCTTTACTAGCAATGGTTAAAATTTTGACCGAGATACATATTCTCTGGTTTTTAGTACCACTCTATGCAATCGCACTTATTATGATGATATTTACACCAAATCTATTTGTTGGTCTGGCCTTCGACTCAGGCGGTGTTTCCGGCGGCGCATTAACATCTGCCTTTTTAACCCCTCTGACCCTTGGTGTGGCACAGGCTGTAGCTCAGAAATCTAATTCCGGCGGTCAGTCGATTTTGGTCAACGGTTTCGGAATTATTGCATTTATTTCAGTTACCCCATTGATTGCTGTGCAGTTTTTAGGTATAGTGTATGATATAGCTCTTAAGAAGGTTGATAAGAATGTAATCGATGCTGAACTGGATGAATTAGAGGAACTGGCTTTACTCGCAAATCGACGCGAACCTTTAATCAATCAGGAGGAGCCAGTGCGATGTGATATAAATGAAAATAATGATAATATGGAGCTAAATATAACAAAGGAGGGAACCGATAATCTTGATGGATTCTGATTATACGATTGATTATATAACGGTAATTGCGGCACGGAAATATAAGGATGATGTGCTAAAATTGTTGCTTAACTCCGGCTGTCATCTCATCGATGTGGTGTATGCCAAGGGTTCAGTACAAACCGGTTATTTTAAAGATATGCTGGGTCTCGTTGCCGATGAGAAGAAAATTCTGATCACATGTTTATTACCGAGTAATTTAACACCCCAGCTTATGGAGCAGCTTGTTATAAAGTTAAACTTTGATAAACCCAATACAGGTATTGCTTTTGTCGTTCCTGTTGATAAGTTATCAGTATAATATAGGAGGTAAAAATGATAAATAGTAATATGAAAGCCTTGTATATCGTTGTTAATATGGGATTTGCTGAAAAGATAGTCGAGTACATCCGTTCACAAGGTTCCTGTGGGGCTACTATTATAAATGCTCGTCGATATAGTTTTCAACATAAAGAGATAATGGGTATCAGTACGGATAAAGAAAAGGAAATCGTATTAAGCATTATTGACAGCGACGCCGCCGACAGGATTATGGAAAGTATAAAGCAGTATTCCGGCTTTAAGACGGAAGCTCATGGTATTTGCTTTACTCTTCCGGTGTCAAGTGCAGTCGGACTTAGCCAATAATTAATTGCTCTGCATGAGGGTATGCACATACTCCCTCTTATCGGAGAATTTTCATATTGTGAATTAAATTGTTCTTTGTATAAAGTATTTAATATTGGTAAAACTATTATGGCTTTCCTACACGAGTATTGTGAGGGAAAGCCATAATTCTTATACAGGATCGGTATCACCTTCCTGCCAGACAATGTATTGGTGATATCTTTCATATCATATCCTAAATTTTAGGGCACTTCATACTGATATACCTCAAACCACGCTCCCTGTTCTGAGATTTGAATATCTAAGGGCATGATACCCGCCTCTTCCCATTCCTGTTTTAAGGCATCCATATCCTCTAAGCGGTATAACAAAGCAAAACCGCAATCTCCGCCACCGGCACCGGAGAATTTGCTGCTGCCATATTGATCGGCTATTTGACATAAGCGTCTGATCTCCTTTGTTTCTAGCTGTATTCCGGTTATGTTGCTAAGGTATTGTAATTCCATTCTATTCTCATGAATTGCATGAAGAATACCTGCTCCATGTCCTAATTCGCAGGACCTTATAAATTCCTCAACGGCAGCCTTACTATTTTCTAGAAATACTTCGTATTGTTCTTTATTCTTCTTATGAAAGGCTTCTATTTGTTCCACCAGAGGAGAGGTTTTAACGGCATGCTTTGTCCAGGCCGCCATCAAGCTTATACCATCTGGCAATAACACTCTTTTAATACATAAGCCAGGCCAGGAAATTTGCAGCAGGCTAACGACGCTTACATTTTGGTCCTTTAGTTTACCTTTAAGCCATGCGAAATCATATCGATAATAGCATAGCCATCCCCCATATACGGATGCTGCTATATCCGCTCCGGAACCATTTCCCTGGGATTTTAAATGAGCAATACAGGACAACTTATAGAGCTTGAGCTTGTCATTTTCCATTCCCTGATGAAAGAAAGCCAAAATTGCACTAATAACCCCGACTACAATCGCAGCACTGGAGCCTAGACCATACTTCTTCCCACTTACAAAATCATTTAGACCATTTTCTATGTGAAGCTGAAATGGAGTGATCAATACCGCCATTTCTTTTAAAAACTGGCAAGCGATATGAATCGCTTCCTTAATAAAAGAATACTCTTCTCCTTCCAGACCTGTCACATCTTCATTATGATCATAGCTCCAGGTAACCTCCATCGGTTCTGTGGAAGTAAAGTTAAGTTTATAATTGTCGCATTGACTTATTTTGATAGTAATGTACCGATTAACCGCTGTAACGATGGCCGGATAACCGGTTGATAATACCGCATATTCACCGGCAATCATTAGCTTTCCCGGCACTTTGATGCTTAGGCTTGAATCCTTCATACAATTTTCCTTCCAATTACTGAACTTCTTATATCATTTTATCCTGTCCTATATAATTCACAAGCCATCCTAGTAAGGTAATATGAAATCCTGCTGCTATATCCTTCTATAATACACGAAGCAGCCATGGTGCTGCATACAAAATCATAAATAAGACACCATAATTAACTCCTAATCGATGGAGTACCCCCGATACCAGACCGATGAGAAGGATTCCTGCAATATTAATAAAGCCACCATCCATATATGCCAGTAATAATACCAGGCTGATAAATAGCCCCAAAATAGCTTCATGGGGTATTTTTTCAATAAAGAAAAGGCATACCTTTCTAGAATATTTTACTGCGATAAAATAGGTAAAAACAGATGCGATCCCTACTCCAATAATCGTAGCCCATACAAAATCATTCATCGTTAATACATGATGCATGTTGTGTTCTAAGGTAAATACCGGTTCTGCCAAAAACAAAGGATTGGCCGGCCCAATCGCTACCGGTGATAAGGGAATTCCCAGCGCGATCAGAGGAATCAGTGTTCCTGCTATATAGGTCGCCTGCGCTAACGCTTCCATACAGGTCACCGCTAAGGAAGCCTTTTTAATAGGATCTTTTATCCTACCTGCAAATAACTCTCCGAAGAAAATTGTGAGTCCTACGGGACTTAACATAAATACAATACTGCCGATCAAGGATGCAACTGCACTATATCCAATTTCCGTTCTTGTCAGTATTTTAAAAGGATTTGGCAACCCTTGTGTGGCTATTTCCTTTTTCAGACTGATTATTTTTTTTTGATAGGTTTTCATTTCATTTCTTTTATCTTTATTCAGTAATTCAAATAGGCTTAATATTGCCGGCCCTATGGTGATTGCAAGAAAGAATGAGGTAAATACATTGGTTCCTCGCTCCACCGCACCAATCTCCCAGTATAAAAATCTTAACCCTTGAATTAGTAAGGCAAATGGAAGGATTGCTACAAGCGAAATCCAACGATGCCTACTCATGAGAGCTAGTAAGATAGCTCCGATAAAGAATACGATATCTCCATACTCTTTAATTATACTTGCAAAGGGCACTAATGAATTGGCCAATAACAAACTAACCGGGATTGACACCAAATTTCCAATGATTGCTCCTGAGGCTATCTTGCGTATGCTGACATCGGTTAATCCCTCTCTTTTTAACAGCTGTGCATGCTCAACCATCGGTGTGGACATTACGCCCGCCGGAATCCCTGCAACCGATATCGGAACTGCATCAATTAGTTTGCTTGCAACAATAGCGGACATAAAAAAAGTAAGAATAACGATCGGTTGTACCCCTGTTAACACTAATATTAAGGTGATAGGGGCAATCGTCGCTGTCTCATCCGCTCCGGGGGTTGCTCCTATTATGGTATATAGTACTGCCGCAACCGTAGCAGCTATAATCATTTGTATTAAATAATTAATCATAATCTTGAGCTCCTAATTCTCTTGAATAAATTCTCTCTTCGGTTTTATTATAAAACTGGAGATTAAAAAACCTACAATTGCACCGACCAATCCAAACAGTAAGGGTTTATAGGAGTCACTTGGGGAAAGGAAATATCCACAAAAGGTCGTGATGATGCAAATAGATAACGCCTTCACTAAATCCTTAATGCTAACCAAGTCATCCCAAATCTCTATATTATAATCAGAAGGCTTTAAATCGTCACGAAGGAAATCCTTGTCCTTAGGCCTACTACTATTTTCCTTTATAAAATTTTGTTTTTCCATACTATCTTCTACCCTTCCTTTCCACAACTGTATCTCTATCTTCGTGCCCAACCGATTTGATGTTCTGTTTCCTATGCTTCTTACCGGTTGACTTATCTTCTTTTTCAAATAAATCCCAGAAATTCTCCTCTACTTATTACTCTTCTTATTACTCTTCTTATTACTTTTTCACCCTGCTTCTTTACCCTATATTAATTCTTTTCTCACTCATTCGGATAAATACGTTACTCCCTCTCCTGGATAACAGGGAAACACTGATTTTACATTTCCTAATCTCAATAAGGTGTTTACCACATATTCCTCATCCTTAGGTTGACACAGAACTTTGATATTGGGTCCTGCATCAATCGTAAAATAAGCCGGTATTCCGTCCTGCCTAAGATTATGAATGGAGTGCATAGCATCTAGGGTTCCACCTTCCCAATACAGAATAGGTGGTCTGGCTCCGAGCATGGTAGCATGCATTTTCATAGCATTGTGTTCAAGAACCTCACCAAGTGCAATAAAATCTCTATCCATTATCGCTTTCCTTGCTACCTGCATATCGCTATCTACTGTTTCAAGCCATCCTCCATAGAATGGGGAAGTCTCTACCGTTCTCTTCATTCCTTCCCTGCTCGATACTCTTTTTTGTTCGGAAGTAATCACTACCGATAGAATGGTAAGTCTCCAGGCTTTCTCATCAATAATCTGATGAGCAACGGAATCCGATCCATCCTCCCGATTTCCCTTCTCCCATTCAACAAATCCACCATAGATGGACCTTGAAGCTGATCCGGATCCCCGCCTTGCTATCCCAGATAATTCTTCCTCGGAAAGCTTAAGCCCGATAGCCTTTGTAGCCGCCGCTGCTAAGGCTGCATAACCGGAGGCCGAGGAAGCAAAGCCTGCTGCCGTCGGTACATGATTTTGGGTTGATATATTAGCATAAAGTGTCACCCCTGCATGTTTTCTGATCACATCCATAAAAGAAGAAATCTTAATCTTCTCATCGACACTCACCGGGCTATGATTCAGCATGACGTTATCCTCAGTCAGTTCTTCCAGGAACTCAACCGAAGTGATCGTATAAAAGTTATTTAGGGTGATCGAAAGACTGCTATTCATAGGTAAAAACAGCTTCTCATCTCTCTTGCCCCAATACTTGATTAATGCAATATTGGTATTTGCTCTGGCAATTGACTTCAAAATAATCTCCTCACTTTAACTATCCTTTTCTATCCTTTTCTATCCTTTTCGATATATCTCATTCGAATCCGTTGAAAAACACCAGGCCATCTTAGCCCCACCATTCATTAGTTCCTTCGATATAATCTCCGCATCCCTTATATCCTTAGCTAGTGCTAGAATGCAACCGCCCATGCCACCACCTGTTAGTTTGGCTCCCAAGGCTCCGGAACGGATTGCAACCTCCACCAAATGATCCAGCAGCGGATTACTGACCTCCAGCTCCTTTAGCTTTTCGTGGTTCATGAATAACAACTCACCCAGCCAGCTTGAATTCCCTTCTAGGATAGCCTTATTGGCTTTTATTACAAGCTCTTCTATCTGTTTGATATTATTATCAATCACAGTTGGTCGTTGCATTTTCAAATCTCTCACATGCTCCACTGCCTTTTTTGTAGCACCGGCTTGTCCGGAATCTGCAACAATGATATGGAAGGCCTTTGGAGCAGTTAAAGAGGCTACCCTCATTGGTTTACAAAAAAGAATTGGCTCCTCCGTGCTAACAGCCACCATATCGATACCGCTGGGATTTCCATGAGCATGAGTCTCTGACAATGTAACAAGAGAAAAAAGCTCCTCCTGGGATAAAGGTAGGTGGAAATATTTGAATATCCCTCGAATGATTGCAGTCGCCGCGGCTGCACTGGAGCCAAGGCCCCTGCCCTCCGGGATCTCTGATTTAATATCGATATGAAGGCCGACCCTGGGTTTCTTACAGATTATTAAGGATTGTTGAATGCATTCGTATAAGCCTCTCATGCTCCCTGGCAGATCAGCTAATTTACCGGTATATATGCTGGAAGCTATTGATATTTCCTCATCGGTCCTTCCTTTAATACCGGCACATATCTTTAGGGGGAAAGGAATTGCAATGGCTGGCTTATTGTAAACCACAATATGCTCCCCAACCAATATTAGCTTTCCATGAGCCTCCCCAATAATCTCTTGTTCCTGTAACCTATTCATTACTTATCCCCTAACCGAAGCTTAATGATCGATAACATCTCCGGTTGATCCATCAATATCCGAAACCATACTGTATAACGCTCCGGATGCTCCTCCATGTCCTTTCTTAGCTGATCAAGCTCCACCCATTGAACCTGTTCCACCTCATCCTCTCTAGGAATAACCCTATCATTATAATAGCCCAAGAAAACATGATCTATTTCATGCTCAATTAGCCCATTATCAAATTCTACATGGTATTTGAATTGAAAAATTTCCTTACAGTCGCAGGTAAACCCCAGCTCTTCCAGAACTCTCCTGGAGACTGCATCTGTTAAGGTTTCTCCCACTCTTTGATGGCTACAACAGGTATTACTCCAGAGTCCCGGTGAATGATATTTTACCTTCGCTCTTTTTTGCAGTAGCATTTCCCCCTTATTGTTGAATATCACGACTGAAAATGCTCGATGGAGGATGCCACGTCTATGGACGTCTAATTTTTCCAGGTATCCTGTCTCTCTATCCTGCTCATCTACAGTTATGATATATTCCGATTCCATATTGTCCTTTTGCAGCTGAATATCCACTACAGCTACCTCCTTTATAATTAAGCTTGCCATTTATAGCTAGCGATAAATGGCAAATGATATTAATTCTTATTATTATATTACAATATTTCCAATTTGTCCAATGTCAGGATTATGTAATTGTCCCTGTAAGGGGCTATTGCGGGCATAGGCCTCAAAGGCCCAGGCTTTAACCGTGCTAGGGGCTTAGAAAATTTAGGTATTAAGATTTATTCCTTCCGATACCTTAGAATTCCTGTATGAAATTATAGTTTTTTATGTAGTATTATTACAGTTTAGAAGCCTTCTCTATAAATATCATGAATGAAGCGTTCGTAATTCTCTCGTTGGGTACGTTTATTATTATAGAGCTTACTATTTATTGTCACGATTGAATTGATCATTTCTGCATCCATCTCCTCTATAAGGGAATACTTGTTTTTATTATAGAGATAACTGAGATGCTTTCCTATTTCTAATAACCATTCCATATGTACTCCATAGGAAAAGCCTCTCAATTCTACTCCATCCTTATTACCACTGAAAAAAAGTGATTTTCCCAACCATCCCTCATCTGCATATCCGTCCATAGTCGTTTCCGTAAGTACACAATTTATGTATTTTGTAAACTCTGTAAATTCACCGGTATGTATCTTAATGCCAACGATAGGATACCATAATCCCTGCACTTTACCGCTGTTGGTGCCTGAGGATCTATAGTAGGCCAGCGTTACTCTTTCAATCCCATAATAAAAACGTATTGCTACATCAATAAGACCAATCATTCGAAAGGGCTCTGTTGTAAATAAGTTTGCTCGAAAACTATCCGGATAAAATCCTATTATCTCCCCGAAATGTTTCATTATTATCCCTCTTCCCACTGATCTTTATTAAGTGCTCACATTTATATAAGCAAGCTTACAGATGGGAACATACCCAGTTTGCTCACACTGCACATATTTGCTCACGTAGTAAATAGATACCATGCGATTTAATATCCAACAATATTAAACCACATGGTTTCTCTATTTATTTACTATTCTAATTTTATTCAACTGTTGCCTGATTTCATGAATATTTTCATAAGTTTCTTCGATACCCAAAAGTCTCTTTAAGAAAGCTTTTTCTTCTGGCTTCAAATCCAGCTCTTTAAACCATGGTTTATTAATTCTACTTTCTTTTTGGTAGGTTGTGTAAAATAGATAAATTAAACAATCACCGATACACCAGTAATCTAACTCCTTCGTGTAGTGATCATCATCCATTATTCTTGCAAGACCAAAGTCAATTAACGAAAGCTCTTTATTTTCTTTTCTTATGATATTTGGCAGCCTAATGTCTCCGTGAACAATATTGTTGCTATGCAATATCTCCACCATATCAAGCAGCTGGCCACAGACCTCGTAAATCTCTTCACGGTTGAATTGATATCTTTCCTTTCGTAAGATATCCTCAAATACTACCCCTTCTATATACTCAAGTATATAACCTTCTCTGCCCCTATTTTGAAATTTTGAAACAAATTTCGGGAAATAAGGATGCTGCAACTTTTTCAAACTCAGTTCTTCGTAAAACAATTCATTTTTATTTTTTTTTATCGTCTTTTTCTTCAGTTGCTTTATAACATATTTATTTTTATCCTTATCAACAGCTAGATATACTATTCCATATCGTCCCTCACCCAATAATTCTTGAATGGTATAAATGTCTATTTCATCGTTCTCTCTGTAATATTCATCCAAACTACTGATCTTATTTTGCAGATGAAGACCCATAAGCGACACAGTATTAATATGATCTTCTAAAATTCCAATTGTTTGATCTGCTTCTAGATCTGCTTCTAGATCTGCTACGGGATCTACTTCTAGACCAGCTATTCGATCTACTCCTTGATCTACTCCTTGATCTACTACTTGATCTGTCCCAAGAAGTATAAAAGCTATGCCCTCTAAAGGATTCATTTCTGTTAAAGCTCATACGAAACACCTCTCTATGAATATATTTGCATTAATATTAAATTCTATTATGCAATAGTAATATATTCCATTTTCGACATTTTGTGACTTTTAATGACATTTACTGTGAGCTTACAACTATAATGAATATCACAGGCGCAATGACACTCCGAACCTTTATATTATAATAGAGAGAATCAAAGAAACCGGACACCGATCATAGTAATCGGTGTCCGGCTCTATACTTATGTTACCATAAGCTTTGGAACTCCTTAATAGTCTCCTTGTTATTCTACCAGTGGAGCTTTGTTGCCGCTTCGTTTGACATCTGGTCTCTTCTACTTAACATTAGGCATACTGCATCTAATGTGATATGAAGGCTTTGGTCAAACAGCGAGCTCAATAACTGCATGGATCCCCGGCTCTCTCCACTGTCTGATTTAGTCGTTCCGGGAATGATTAGTACTGACTTTGCTAGTTTTGCGAGAGAAGAACCCGATTTACTAGTAACTGCCAAGATCGTGCTCCCATTTTCGGCAGCCTTCCTTGTGTCGACCAGCACACCTTGGGACTCTCCCGAACCGGAGAAGGCAATAAATACGTCATTTTCACTTACTGCCGGAGTAATTGTTTCACCTACTACATATACTGTATATCCGAGATGCATTAATCTCATTGCAAAGCCTTTTGCCATGAGTCCGGAACGTCCTTCTCCATCAACAAATATTCTTTTATCTTTTGTAATACCGGATACAAATTGATTCAGCTCTTCACCGTTCACTTTGTGTATTACATCTGCTATTTCTGTTAAGATACAATCTAGAACCTCCAATTGATTACCTCGCTTCCCTACAAAAAATAGTTGCAGTTTCTTGCATTTTTTCAGATTTTGTTATCGCACCACCTACAATGGCAATTTCAAATCCGCTCTCCTTCATGATAGAAAGTGTTTTTAAACTCACACCACCAGCCACTGCTAATCTAGGACAATCAATTAGATCCCTTCTACTTTTTTCAACTAGTTCTTCTAATCCAATTCCATCCTTATCCGTAGGCAGATGAACACAAAATATTGCATCTTTGAATTTCTTTAACTGATAGATTTTGTCACTGGAGACCTCCAGAAGATCAATCATATATTCTTTCTTGTATTCCGCCGCGACATCTCTGCAGATTTTAATTGAATCGATCGATGCAGCTCCCATTACGGTTAGAATATCAGCTCCTGCCTTATACGCTGCCCTAAACTCATATTCCGCTTCATCCATTGTTTTTATATCTGCTAAAATTTTAATGTCAGGAAAAGCATCTCGAATTCTTCTGACTGATTCCAAACCATAATCCTTTATTAATGAAGTTCCAATTTCAATGATATCAACAGAATCCTTCACCCTTTGAATTATTTCAATTGCTTGTTCTGTTGTCACTCTATCAATTGCAACCTGTATCTTCATCCGTATCTCCTAACAATTATTTATTTAATATTTTACCATCGGACTCCATGAACGCCTCTAGTTCTTTTCTTGTCGGAAGTCCTTCATTGTCGCTGACATGCTGAATCTGAATTGCACCAATTGCATTTCCACGTCTAACACAATCCTTTAATGACAGTCCTTCTAATCTTCCGCTAATGATACCTACAGCAAATCCATCTCCGGCTCCAACGGTATCGATCACTTTTTCAACCTTAAAGCCTTCTACGGTATAGGCTTCATTTTCCGTTCTTACATAAGCACCTTTTCCGCCTAATTTAATTATAATCGTTTTTACACCTAAGTTTTGATAGAAGTCTGCGATCTCTTCCGGTTGCTCACTACCCATGAGAATTAGTCCTTCTGCTGTACCAGGTAAAACCATATCTGCTTTGGAAGCCAAATCATTAATGGTCTGTATCATTATCTCTTTGCTTTCCCATAATGCTGGGCGTAAGTTCGGATCAAAGGATATATAAATATTATTCTCTTTTGCCCTTTCAAACAACCGGTAGGTCGCCTGACGGCAGGATTCGGAAAGTGCCGGTGGAATACCTGTAATATGGACATGCTTAATTCCTTTTAAATCAATTGCATCAATTTCTTTTGCTGAAATATGGGAAGCCGCTGAGCCCTTTCTATAATAAGGAGCATACGGATCTCCCTCAACCACTTTGTTTTTTAATTGAATTCCTGTACGAAAGACAGGATCAAAGGTTATAAACTCAGTACCGATCCCCTCTTTCTTTAAAAAATCTTCAACATATCTTCCTAATGGTTCGTCACCGAGCCTTGTAATATAGGTTGCTTTATGATCTAATCTAGTCAGGCCGATACATACATTTACTTCGGCACCTGCCAATGATCTTGTATAATGTTCAATATCCTCTAACGGACCTACGGTATCCGCAACAAACAGAGCCATTGGCTCACCAAACAATATTACTTCTGACATACTAACCGCCTTCTTTCGTTATTGATTCTTAAATGTTACTATTTCATCAATTAACTCTTTTGTCTTTTTTGCATCATGAGGGAAAAGCATAATGGCATCAAAAACATATGGGTTATAATTTAATTGCAGTAATTCACGTGCAAATGACATCGCTGCGATTTCACTCAGAGCTGCTAATCTTGATTTATAGTGAATCGGACCCAATTTCCAGAGTTCGATTTTTTTCGCTTTCGTATAGATTTCTTTATTGTCTTCTTCAAAATAATGATACATTTCATGAGCAAAAAGCAATTCTTCTACATCCACATGACCCAATATTTCTTCCATGTCGTTGTCTACAATCATCTTTTCAACCTTGTCCACATTACCCGAATATATCGTTATTTTATTCGGATAATTAAATTTAGCAAATACAATATAGTTATCACTACCCTCACTGTCTTCGCGGATGACTTGAAGCCTTAATTGTTCGGCATATTCTCTTACCTTTTTTTCTCCAAACTGAGCTTTCAGTTTCTTTGCCTGTTCTGCTCCACATTTATTTGCCTCATCAATTAATTCTTTCTTTTCTTCAGTAGAGAGTTTACCCTCCAGTGGATCTCTCGAAAAAGCATACAAGCCCCATTCATAATCATTTAGCTTCAGTAGTTCTATTGTATTTTCTTTGATCATAGGTCATTTCTTGCTCCAACAATGATGATTTCTTCCTGTGGCTCCATTAATCCTAATTCGGTATCTACTACCATCTGTAGCTGTTCCAGATCTCTCATCCCTGCATAATCAAGTACCTTACCACCGATACAGATATAGAGATCCGGCGTCAGCTTAATATCACTCTTGAATACTGCAAGGCTTTCCCACATTTCTTCAATAATTCCAACTGCTTCAGCAACGGTACAGCCCTTTGCCTCACCATCACCTCTTTGTACTTTGATAAAGCCTTTTTTGTCAACGATTCGGATCTGCTGCCCAGTTCCTTTTTTACTATTAGCTCCAAATACATAAAATACATTATTTTTTGTAATTAATTTGGTATCTTTTTTATCAACTCCCATAGATTTCGCAGCAAGATGCATCGCATCGTCTTCAGTACAAGCCTTTAACAAGTCTGTTGTCTGTACCTCAGTAGAACCTAGTGCAATTGCTGTTACTCTAGAGGTTTGTGAATCAATCTCAATCTGTACTTCGACGGAATCGGGTAATGCACCATTGGCAATGGCAAGTGCCGCTGCTTCCTTCTTAATATCAGCGATATCTTTCTTAGAGGGAGTTGGAATGGTACGCTCAACAACGTCACGGACCATCGCAAGTGCAACACCGATTGATGAAATAACTTCTGCATTTTCAGGAATGCTGTATTCTAATTTCATATGATCCGCAGTGTAAGGTAATAATGAGGCTGCCCCACCACCTACACCAACTAGAGAGATTTGATCTTTTTCCAATTTATATTTTTCCGCTAATTCTTCAATAACAGGTTTGATCTTTTCATAGGATTTTGCTAAAATTGCCTCTGCTACTTCTTCTACGGTCTTGTTCATATACTTGGCAAGTGGTTCCATGGCTTTTCTGGCTGCTGCGGGATTACCGTAGGAATAATGCTCCGGAGTAACGATACCAAGAACGTTTGCTGCACAGCTGTTTGTTATAGTAATTCTTTGGCCATTCTTTAGCTTAATCGCTACGTAATCTGCAGGATCACCTTTTTTGGGAGAGAAGAATTCTACCTGTGGATCTTCAATTTCATTAATATCTGTGTAAACAGAATATGGCATGCCTGCGATATGAGCACTTCTAGGTCCTACATCAACTACACCATCTTTTGACGCACGGATCATACTACCGCCTGCAATTCCAAGTACTCGAACATCTAATGAATTAATATAAGTTGGATGTCCACCTACGATTGAGTAATCAACTGCAGGACGTCCATTTTTAATAACACCGATATTCGTACTCGTTCCACCTACCTCAAAGTATACGCCGTTAGATGCTCTAAGGTACATAAGAGCACCAACCACACTGGCTGCCGGTCCGGAAAGCATTGTTAAAACAGGACGTTTCTTCATCTCAGAGATATCCATAACACCGCCGTCACCACGCATGATCATAAGCGGAACCTTTATTCCTGCCTGACGAACACTTTGCTCCGTACTGGAGGCTGTATCCAGCATCTTTGGTAGGATACTCGCATTAATGGCCGCAGTTCTTGTTCTTCTTGTCAGTCCGTATAATTTACTAATTTCTGATGCTACCGATACTGGTAAATTGTGTTTTTCTGCAACTTCCTTAATCTGATTTTCTTCTGTAAGATCATCTACACCGAAAGCCTTTGAGGCAACAATTACACTTGCTCCTTTTGTTTGCAATCCTGATATTTCTTGTTCCACGGTATCTTTACTAAATTTCTTATTTGGAAGGTAAGTATGATGAACCTTGATAATTCTTCCTGTCCCTAAATCAATATCATCAATCTTACTTTGTTTTTTTGCTAACCAGCCCTCTAAACCACCTTTTCCTGTACCTAAGATACCAACTTCAGCAACATCACCCTCCAACAAAGCATTCGTTGCCTGCGTTGTACTATGAGCAATGAAAATAACATCATCCGGATTAATATTATTGGCAGTTAAGCATAATTTAAATGCCTCTATTACTCCCGCTGCAACACCCATCTCATGGTCATGTGTCGTCATAACAGAACCTTTTCCTATAATTTCATGGGTTGCATTATCTATCGCTACTGCTTTCGTATGTGTTCCGCCAACATCAATACCAACACGAATTGCTTTCTTACTCATTCTCTTTTCTCCTTTATTTACTCAATATAGAATCGTCAATATACTCACAAATGTCTCCTAAGCTTTTACCATATAAACTAAAACTTAGGAGACATTTTTAACTAAGCCTTATAAAATAGTGTGTACAATATCTTACCTTTTAACCTATTTACATTCCATAGAAGAAGTATACTAAGCCAAAATTAATTGCACAGATAATCCAGCCCCATACAACACCTGACTTCAAGAAATCTTTTGGTGTGGATTTTGAATAATTAATTGCCCATAAGTTCCAGGACTGAGTCGGACAGCAGGAAATATTCATCGTGATTGTAGGAATGTACAGTAACGGGAATAGGAATGCTGCTCCAAAGGTTGGAACCGTTTGTAAAATACCCAGTGTCGCGGAACCTGCTCCGAATACCGTTAACGGTCCTCTGAATAGTCCCAAAGGAGCTATAATCATAAATACGATACAAATTAATAAGGTACTTGTAGGCAACACACCACCTAAGATTGATTTGAAGAAAACGGAATCTAATCCGGAAACTTTATTAAACATAGGAAGGATGAACAAGAAGCCAAGTAAGGATGCAACGTCAACTACACCGTCATAGAATGTCTTAGTAACAACCTTTTCACAGTCTTTATAGCTCTTAATTGTTCCGGTAACAAATAATGCATAGAAGGATGCTACAATGAATGCAGGAATTGGCTGCCATTTAAAAGCAATTGCTAAAACGACTGGGATAATAGGAGTAATCAACGCATACCAAGGTGCTTGTCCATCGGCTGCTGCCTTGCCAGCTGTTGCTGCCCAAGAATGATTTACACTTGATTTTCTAAGCTTTACACCAATCATGATAAATACTACAATTAACTGTACAGCCATCGCTGCGAAACCAAATTTCAAGTAGTTATTGTCATACTCGAAGCCTTCAAAAAGACCTTGCATCTGTTTAAATAATACGATATTTACATACATACCTGATCCAACAGACATCAAGTATGAGGATACTGCTAATGACTTCGGTACACCTAAAGATAATAAGATCGGAAGAATAATAACACCGATTGCTACAACTGCACCAGCACCAAAGGTACTTGTAAAAATCAATCCGGTTACAAGAGAAAGAAGAATTGTTGTAACCAGAGGTTTATCACCACCAAGCTCAACCACTTTACGAATCAGTGTTGACGCAACACCTGTTTTAATTAAAACCTGACCAAACCAGCTACCAAAGATAACGACTACTGCTGTCGCACCCCAGCTCTCAGGTCCCCCCTGAAATACTACTTTTTGTGCATCGTCCCAAGTGATTACACCGCCAGCCATACCAAGCGCTACCCAGATAATCGCCATTACCAGGAAACCAATCATTAAGTTTCCGCCTTTAATTGCAAAAATTGTAAAGCCGATAAATGTAAGTAATAAGATAATACCAATTAGAACATTAAGGTTCATATTTTTATCCTCCTTTTAGTTATATAATGTCCACTTAGATGTCCTCTAAAAGCATTCAGTTATTGGAATGCATTCGGTTCAAGTAATTTATCCAGCTCAATAGCAAGCTGTTTTACTACATCCGTTCCACATGGATATTCAAGAGCTAACGGAATGTCTTGTGGTAATATATCAATAATATTCTTCCATTCAATATCACCATCATTAAGTAAAACCGCTTTCGGATTTTCATTTCCTAATACGTCCTTAAGATGAATGTAAGAAACATGTTCCTTTAACTGCTTGGCATTTTCTGCAGGATCTTCCTTCTGCCATATCCAATTTCCAATATCAAAGGTTACCGATATATTTCCGCCTAATTGATGATATGTTTCAATAAAATCTTTAATTTTTGCAACTTTTCCATTCTCTTCGGTCTGATCATTTTCTACCGTCAGCTTAATATG
The DNA here is from genome assembly GCA_023411215.1 of Bacillota bacterium. Classification (GTDB taxonomy): domain Bacteria; phylum Bacillota; class Clostridia; order Lachnospirales; family Lachnospiraceae; genus Mobilitalea. The sequence goes on from JAEYOY010000045.1 coordinate 97,563, forward strand.
ATACTGATCAGTTAAGTTGTTCAATTTTTTGACATCCTCCGAAGTAATAGAATTATAATTACCGATGTTCATTTTTACGTGTGAACATCCCATAGTAAATGCTTCATTAAAGTAATTTTCAATGTTCTCTAATTGAAGCTCACCATTTTTATAAAGTAGTTCAGGGACAGAGTAAAACAGTTCCATATCAAGCTCAGAGGCTTTTTTCTTGATATCAATCAGCTCTAAGTCAAAATTCTTAAGAAACTCTCTTCTAACTTCGGCTGCTTTTACACCCAGCTGGCTGATCGTATCTAACATCTCACACTGTGGTACACCACTTTTCAACTGGTCAAGAAACACTAAAGTATTTATTACCAATAACTTTTTCTCCATTCAGTAATTCTCCTTTAGCTATTTGCTGTAATTAATTTTTACTTTATTACTTCTTTTACCTGGTTCTTAATCATCTCATCCTGCTAAATATTTATTGTTCTTGATTTCTCTTCCTATATGGAATAGTTGACCCTCTTACCACAAGAGTGGGTGGAATTTCAATATAGCTTTTCTTACTTTTACCATTTATGCACTTTATCAGTAGTTCTGCTGATTTTACACCAGTTTTATATGAATCCTGGGTTATTGTTGTAATACCCGGATTAATTAGTGCTGCCCATTCCCAGTCATCGAATCCACATATTCCAAATTCCCGTCCCACCTCCATATTTTCATCCTTTATTGCATGAAGTACATTCAATAGCGTTACACCATTTACAGTAAAAATAGCAATTTCTTCATTAGGATTTTCTTGCTTAAGTTTTCTCAAGTAGCTTCTGCATGTACTAATATCATGAATATCAATCTCATAAGTATCATATTTGCCATCAGTGCTGTATAATTCAGTCATTGCTTCCATATATGCTTTATGTCTAGTATAACGACTACTATTGTTACCGATTGTCTGGGTAAAGAATGCTACTCTATCATAGCCCTGATTTTTCAGAAACTTCATACAGTCAAACGTAGAATGATAATTATCCGTTGTAATGGTATCTATCATATAGCGATCTCTTAAGCATCTATCTGCCAAAACAATAGGCATACCCTGCTTGTTAAGATCCACTAGATAATCATCTATATACCCAGTTGTGTTAATGATCAGTCCATCCAAATGATTATCCATTAATGATTGTATACATTCAATTTCACTCTCCGGATTGTTATCTGTATTAAAAAATAGAACTTGATATCCATTTTTTTTGCAGACATCATTAATACCTTTCACTACATATGATGAAAATGGATTTGTAATATCAGCTATTATGCATCCTACCGAACCGCTTTTACTCGATTTCAGACTTCTTGCAATATTACTTGGCCTATAATCCATTTCCTCGATTACTTTTTGAATCCTTTCCCTAGTCTCAATTGACATGCATTCATATTTTTTATTTAGGTACCTAGAAATCGTTGTTGTAGATACCCCCGCAGCCTCAGCCACCTGGGCAATTGTTGTTTTTGAATTGGATACACGCACACCTATTATCGCCTCCTCGATTAAATTTTTGAATTCGTCAACCTTTAGTAATCGATTTACTTAACCGATATACCTGACCGTTATACTTAACCGATATACTTAACCGGTTAACTTAACTCGCTATTTGATTATAGGTACTTTTGTATACTTTGTCAATATTAAATTGATATAAAATATACATTTCGACCATGGTTTTGTTGGTTGCGATGTAATTATATAGTTATTTCGTACATTTATACCCAGTAAAATATGTCACTTTTACCAAATATGGATTTATGTGTTAAATATACCAAATAATAGTATTGTTACTTCTGATGGATATATGCTTTTCTATATGTGGTCCACCACCTGTCGCAGTACAAAAAAAGTCCTAAGACTGTATGCTTCTTACATACAGTCTTAGGACTTTTGTCTGGAACATTCTTATAGGACCTGCTAATTATTATATGAAATAAACTTTCTCTTTTTTAGATTCGTTAACTGCATTAATTGGTATATCTATTATAAAGTGGTCCATAAACACTACAAGCTCTATAATCTTGTCCCTCTTTGTCCATACCAAATGCATTCCAAGAGGCCGGTCTGAATATCTTCTCTTCCGGTACATTATGCATACAAACTGGAATTCTCAGCATGGAGCATAGCGTAATTATATCTGCACCAACATGTCCATAACTGATAGCACCATGATTCGCTCCCCAATTATTCATAACATCATAAGCTGATTTAAAAGCACCCTTTCCTGTGACTCTAGGCGTAAACCAAGTACAAGGCCAAGAATAATCCGTTCTCTTCCATATTGCATCAGATACATCATCAGGAAGCGCCACGGTATATCCTTCCGCTAGTTGAAGCACCGGTCCAATTCCTTTTACTATATTTAGTCTTACCATTGTGACAGGCATTTCTGATTTTGTTAAAAACCGTGAAGAATACCCACCACCTCTGAAATATCCTAGGTCGGCTGCGCACCATTCGGTAGCTTTTAGACAAGCTTCCATATCCTGATCCGTCATTTCCCAGAAAGGTTTCATCACTGCTTGTCCCTTTTCTTTTACCTCACCACAAGCATCCAAGCAACAAGCGCCAGAATTAATCAGATGAATGATACCATTCGCCTCTTTTGCTTTTCCTTCCAACTCATATCCCGTAGCTCGTTTTACAGAATCAGATGACCAGCAGGTTCTAACATCAGCAAACATCTGTGCCCGATTTGTTAATAATTTAAGTAACAGCATACTTACGGCATTTAATGTATCATTTTCAGTTGCAAGAATATAAGGTTCTCTCGCTCCTTCCCAATCAAAGGAGGTATTTAATATTGCCTCTGCAAAATCTGTATTGGGGAACATATCCGTCCATTGTCTCTGCCCCTGGAATCCGGCTGCAATCGCATTATGTCCAAGACTTTCTTCTTCTCTACCTTTTGGCAGATTAGGATTTCCATTCATTAAGTCCTTGATAATACAAGCACATTTTACGCTGAATTCCCAATCCTTTTCTTTCTCCCCACTTGTCTTCTGCACTTCTTTAGGATTTTTATCAAATCCATCGATGCAATTCTTCTTTGTCCATGCTAAAGCCTTTTCATATTCTTCTTTATCATAGATTTCCTGTTCAATTCGTCTCAGTACCTCAACCTCGTCGATGGATTCACATCTCATTCCAAGATAACTTTCAAAGAAATCGGTATTAATACTTGAGCCAGCAATACCCATGCTAGTCGCTCCAATTTGAAGATAAGATTTTCCTCTCATTGTTGCCAATGCAACCGCAGCTCTAGCGAAACGAAGAATTTTTTCCTTAACATCTTCCGGTATTTCATTATCATCCTGGTCCTGCACCTTATCTCCATAGATACCAAATGCAGGAAGTCCCTTTTGGGCATGTGCTGCCAATACAGATGCCAAATATACAGCACCCGGCCGTTCCGTTGCATTCAATCCCCAGATTCCCTTTATTGTCATAGGATCTGTATCCATAGTCTCAGAACCATAACACCAGCAGGGTGTTACAGATAAGGTAATACTTACACCAGCTTTCTTGAACTTTCTATCACAAGCTGCGGCTTCTGCTACTCTTCCTATGGTTGTATCCGCTATTACAACCTCTACCGGTTCCCCATTACTATATTTGATATTATCACGAAGGAGTTTTGCAGCATTGCGAGCCATAGTCATAGTTTGTTCTTCTAAGGAACCTCTTACATCAACCATCCCCTGTCTGGCATCAATAATAGGACGTATTCCTATCACCGGATAATCACCAATCAATCTGTTTTTTGCCATATCCTTTACCTCCATTACATTATTTTCCATTTATATTAATATAATACCTTTAATACCATCTTCTTTACCATATTCCCATCCCCAATCATGGGGCGATGTCCATCATCGGGAAAACATATTACAAACTGATCTTGATTTAATGATGTACTTACACATCTATTGTTGTCATCGACAATCTGGCCATCATAGAAGCATATATCTTTTTGCTCATTATATTGCTCAGTTATAACAAGCTCACTGGTCTTCGCAAACTCAATGATTTCTCTTCCTGAAATTGCATATTGAATATCAATATATCTATTATGTGATTCAAATGGGATGCTTTCCTTTGGTTTCGTAGGATACTCTTGGATAAATCCATATACCTTTTTCCCTTCAATTTCAAAAGTAGAATCATGAAAGCATCTAAGATCAGTTTCATTTATCCATTTTAACGCAGTATCAAGGTTCTTATGAATACCCTGGTACCTTAATAGATTATCTCTTGTATCAAAAATCATAGCATTTCCCTCCTAAATGCTTATTTTCCAAAACGCGATGTTTTCTCTGTTATAGGTGTATGTCAAATACAAGTATTCATTATGAGAGATAATAGAGGGATAAGAAAATTCTCCCTCACCTTCATCTAAAACAAGGATATCACGGAAGGATAGCCCATCATCTTCGGAACAAGCCAGATATAATGGTGTTCTTTTTCCCCAACTGTTTCCTACCGGATTGTATACCAAATATAGATTTCCATCACAATGTCTGACAACATCAATACCACTGTTATTATTAGGAATGTTGGTTTGATACGCCTGGCAAAAGGTTGCACCCGCATCCTTTGAATCACTGCGAAATACATAACCTTCTGTACTTCTCATAAACATATGGACCCCAGTATCACTCTCCCAAAGGCTTGGTTGAATAATACCTCTTCCTACATAGGACTGTTCTGATACCGGAATTGCATGATAATCCATAGCAATCTCCCTATCCTCATTCGGTGTAGCATAGATATCATTACTTTTCTTCCAAGTCATACCGAAATCATCGGAATAATCTACAAAACAGCTCCATACCCCTGCTTCTGAAGAAGCAGGGGCTAGTATTCTGCGGTTTTTTAACTGTATCAGTTTATTCCGTACAGGTCCTCTACCTCCTGCATCGCCTGGTATCATTTCTCTTGCCTCAGACCATGTCTTTCCATTATCATAGGAGGACATAATCATTGTTTTCCATGTAGCAATCGTATCTCCAATTTTATAAAACAAGAGTAAATCGTTCTCTTTTATTTCAAATAATACCGGATTCCAATGTGGAACATTTTCTTCTACTGTAATGGGTTTCGGATCTGTCCATCCATCGCTCTCTCTTATCGAACCCCATATTGTCACATCCGAAGCACCTTCTTTACTTCCTGCAAACCAAACAACCATAATTGTTTGGTTTGACAGAAAGCAAACATTAGAGGCATGACAGCTCTTAAAAAAACTATTATTCTTTGCAATTAGTTCTTTCTCTACTTTCATCCTGACCACCATTCTGCCATAGGCAATTCCAATACTAAGCCAAAAGCAGCTCTGTAATTTCTACTTTCCTTCAACCTCTATTAACCTTTAATTCCAGAGCTTGCAATTCCTTCTACAAAATAACGCTGTAAGAACAAAAATACAATCAGAGTTGGTATTACTGCCATACAACAAGCAGCAAGTACTGGTCCATACTGAAATTGAGCATTGGAGTTTACATTTCCCATATATTGTGAAATACCAACCGGTAAAGTATAAAGCTTATCAGATCTTAGCGAAATCATCGGCCACATAAAGCTATTCCAGTTACTGATAAATGCGATAATAGTAACAGTAGAAAGAGCTGGTTTTGATAAAGGAAGCATGATTTTTCTAAAAATTGTTGTCTCAGTGCAACCGTCAATTCTGGCAGCTTCCTCCAGTTCGTTTGGCAGATCTTTGAAGAAACTGGTTAAGATAAAAATACTGGTTACATTTGCTACCGATGGCAAAATCACACCCGTCAGTTTATTAATTAACCCGATTTTAGAAGTAAGTAAAAATAATGGAATCATATATGCCTGAATTGGTATAAGCAACATCATAATAATCATACCATACAGTAATTTTCTTCCTTTAAACTCAAATCTTGCAAAAGCATAAGCCGCCATCGAAGACAAAACCAGAATTAGTCCAGTTCCTACGACCGAAGTTATTAAACTGTTCTTCGCCCAGCTTAAATAGGGGTATTTTTCTAATACAGTGAGATAATTTGAGAAAGTAATTACATCAGGAATCCACTTTGGTGGAAACTTTACAATATCCAATTCCGGCTTCAGTGATGATACCAGAGTCCACGCGATTGGCATTAAGATAACAATACATATAATCAGCATTACGATGTATTTCAAGGATTTTTTAATATATTTCATCTCAATTACCTACCTTTCCTCTGTTTTTAGAATTTTATTCTGAACAAATATCATAATTGCCAAAATAATTAAAACCATAACTTCTACGGTTGCACCATAACCTAAATTGTAATTTTGGAAAGCTGAGGTATATAGATATTGAACCATAGTAAGAGTCGCAGTTCCTGGTCCACCTTTCGTCATTACAAAGATTTGATCAAAGAGTTGAACAACATTAACTAATGTTAAGGTAACTACCATTGATGTTACCGAACTAAGTAAAGGAAGTGTGATTTTAAAAAATGTCTTAATCTTTGTAGCTCCGTCGATCTGAGCTGCTTCATATAACTCCCTTGGTATCCCTTGTAATCCAGCTAAAAATAGAACCATGTTATATCCTAGATAAGACCAGATTACAACTATGGATACAGATAACATTGCCATCTTTTTATCTGTTAACCAATATATTGTTGAACCACCCAGTGCTTTAATATAATAGTTTAAAATACCAAAGTTGTTATCGTATAACCAAGTCCACATAATACCAACAACCGCTGGTATTAAAACATAAGGTATAATCGATATAGCTCTCGCCGCATTTTTGAACTTCATCCTTTGATTCAATAGCAATGCGAGAAGCAGACTACCACAGATTAATATTGGCAATATAATTATGAAAAACTTAAACGTGTTAATTACTGAAATATAGAAATAATCATCTTTAAATAATTTAATAAAATTATCGAATTTAATAAAACGAGGTTTGGATGCTAGCTTCCAATTTGTTAAACTAATAAATAATCCAGCAATACTTGGTCCCAATCGAAAGATAAGGAATATCGTAAGATATGGAAATAGAAATAATGCTGCATATTTGCCTTGTTTCTTTTTCAATTTGCCCCCTCCAATCTTATTTAATGCGGACTTCACCATGGTTGCAAATAATAATCGAATAAGTAGTGCATCTTAGTCTTTCTCACGAATTCAATGGAAGAAAATCTGCAAGATGCACCACCTATAGATTAACATTATGATGTTTATTTCGTGTTTACACATACAAGATGAACCGGCAAGCCAGTTCACTTGTTATGATTTATTGTTCTTTTAATACAGTATTTACATCATTTTCAAATTGCTTTACGATATCAGCAGCATTCTTATTGTTTAAAGTAGCATCCTGAGCCAAGGTTAAGATAGGGCTAGGTGCACTGGATGAAAAAATTGATACTGCCTTTTTATGCGCTGGTATGAATTTAACATAATCCATTTCTTTGTAAAATGCATCAATACCTTTTAATTTCTGTGATGCTTCCTGTGCTTTTACATTAGCAGGAATCTGACCGGATAAAGCCCAATCTGCAGAATTCTCAGCCATCCAGGTTACAAACTCTTTTGCAGCGGCAAGTCTGCTCTCATCCTTAATACCGGAAGGGAATGCTAATAATTCACTCGCGCCCCATACAGCTTTCTGATCAAATACCTTCGGATATTCCGCAGTTCCCCAATTAAAGCCTACTTGGCTCATACCGGATAACTGCCAGTTTCCATCAATAATCATTGCTACATTTCCTGCTTTGAAATCATCAATTGCTGACTTCTCACCAACGGGAGTAACATGATATTTGTATATTAAATCTTCGATGAACTGAATTGCTTTTGAGGTCTTATCTACATCAAGCTTCAATTCTGTCATATCAGCAGTTAACGGATTGTATCCCTGTTGATTCAGTAATCCGTATACTTGATAAAATCCATGATGATTCTGTAAAAATCCAAAACCGTATTGAACAATATTAGTGGAGTCGAAGCCTTTTTCTGAAGCATTCTTACCATTTTTATCAATGGTTAACTTCATAGCTGTATCAATTAATTCATCTCCTGTAGTTGGAGGATTCTTAATTCCTGCTTTATCGAGCAGATCTTGATTATAATAAAGTGCATGCATATTGATATCGATGGGAACGCCGTATTGAACTCCGTCATAAATAGTTCCATTCCAAGCGGTCTCTACATAATCTGCTTTATTCAGTCCCATAGAAGTAACTAGATCTGCATTCAGAACTCCCATATCAACAAATTGTCCCATTTCAAAAGTATGCATCGCAACAACATCCGGTGTGGCGCCAACTTGGTAATCAGCTAAGAATTTAGTAAACATTTCACTCCATTGTAATGAAGTAAATTCAACGGTGATATTGTTTTGGCTTGCATTAAACTTATCAACTATAGCACCCATTTTTTCTAGGTCTGCACCAGTCCAACCTCCATAAAACTTAAGAGTAACCGGTTGAGCTGCCGCTTTTGTAGCTTCTGGCGCTGTTGTTGCTGCTGTGTTATTGTTGTTTGTGTCTGATGGTTCTGTTTTGTTCGTACCCTTACTGCATCCTGTAACCATTGCCATAACAAGCATTAGGCTAATGATTAATTTCATAGTTTTTTTCATACAATACCTCCTATATTTTTTTATTTAGTATATCTAAAATTAAGATATTTATTTATATCTTAATTATTTAGATCATTAAGCCTGCTATTTTTTTCAAATAGCAGTTGAGTTATCTTATCCGTAAGTAGATTTAATTGTCCTACTTCATCTTGAATCGTTTCATTAATGAAACTCCTTGTAAATTTTCTTGTATAGGTGTTGATCGAATATCCCATTAGCTTGATTGCCAATTTTGCATTTTCCGGATAATTCTTCAGTTCAATAAAAGAACACATTGTCAATACCGCCTGCAACCACGAAGCAGTATCAGGATCTTTATTCCAATTATTCACCAACCAGCTATATAACTGCGGTTGAAAGTTCGCCATAACTCCACTATATCCTGCAGCTCCATCTTTTAAGCTTTCCAACAAGGTGGCCGTATTGGCATTATACAATTTCATAGAAGAACCTTTTAATTGATGAATTCTCCGCCTGATTTCTTGTGCGTCACAACAAGTATCTTTGATAAAATAGAACCTCTTTGTCTGAATGCAAAAATCAATAACCTTTTCAGTCAGAAGCCTTTTATATGGGTATGGGCATTCATAAATACCAAGTGGAATATCCTCCGGTAATTCTTTTAGTATTACCTCCAAATTCTTTATTAATACCTCATCATCCTCATCCTCTTTTGCAAGGATTGAACTGATCAGTACAACTGCATCTACACCTGTTGCAGCAATCTGCTTAAGCTCTTCAATCTGGTCCTCTAATCCACTGGATACATGACCTGATGCAAGTACCGGAATTGTTGAATGTTCCTTTATAAACCTAGCTAACTGAACTCTCTCCTTTAATGATAGATAAAACATTTCACTAGATTGGCATATTCCGAATAAGCCTGTAGCACCATTCTTCGTATACCATTCAATTAATTGTTGTAATGCCTTATAATCAATTTCTCCTTGATCATTAAACGGCGTTAGCATTACCGGCCAAACACCATCTTGTAATTCATAGCTCATAAAACCAATCCTTTCTTCTCTTCAATAAACACTTTCAACACTTTGCGTTCTGTATAGCAGAACGCCGTTCTATTTATGTTATATTTTTTTAGCAATACTACATATGAGTCCATATATAATACTGCTAATATTTCCAACTTTAATAATACCTATGCTAAATAGTCTTGAATTCTTTTTGCATACTTTTTCATCAAAGCAGATAATTCAAGAATTCTTTCTTCATCAAATCGTAAAGAAGGTCCGCTAACACTAAAAGCTCCCTCCAGTGTTCCTTTCTTTCCAAATAAAGGCACTGCAACACATTTTATTCCATATTCATGTTCCATATTATCAATGGCATACCCGTTTCGTCTAATATCTTCCAGTTGTCTCAAGAGCACTTCTTTATCACATATTGTCTGTTCTGTATATGATATTAGTTCCTTACTTAAATAAGTTTCCACAAGATCTTTTGGTAGATAAGCCATCATTGCTTTGCCAATACCGGTACAATACATTAAGGCTCTTTCTCCCAAGATAGAACGCATCATGTTTATATCCTCTCCCGGATGATAAGCATCCAGATATAGGACACTATCTTCGTAGGCTACTCCAAGATATACGCTCTCTTTTGTCAAATTAGATAATTCCTGCAAATAAGGCATCGCAATATTTTTAATAGAATACCGGTCTCCAATGGTTCGGCTTAGTTCAAAGATCTTGATACCAATGCGGTAACGTCCTGTATCATGATCCTGCTCTAGATAACCAAGTGTTTTTAATGTTGTAAGAATGCTGTGTACATTACTTTTATATAAGCCAAGCTTTTCACTGATTTCAGTAACACCCAAAGCAGGTTTATCAATAAAACACTCTAACACTGAAAAAGCCTTTCCTACACTTTTCAGCTTAATCTCATCTCTGTCCTCCATATACACTCCCTTTTCCGTTCTAATATACAGAACATCGTTCTTGTTTTGTTTATATTTTATTACTTTTATATACCCTTGTCAACTAAAAATTATATTTATTTGTGCATTTGTTCTGATATTAAGTTCTTTTATATGGTACTATTGTACACTTTTACATTATTCAGGTAATGCTGCATATATTTCTTATGAAATCAAAAAAAGAACACCAATCAGGATTTATAGTCCTAATTGGTATTCGACTGTGTCTACTCGTTTAGCTTAAATATTTTTATGCTCTGTTCCAGTGAATTTGACATACTCCTTAGCTCAGAGGCTTTTTCTGCTATCATCCCAATGGTTTCGTTTAACTCCGTCGCAGATGCTGTAGTTTCTTCTGTGCTTGCCGCATTTTCTTCACTTATTGCTGACAAGGACTCGATTGTATCTAACAGTGTCTTTCTTTGAGAATCCAATATCATAATCTTGTCATAAATACTTTCAATGCTACTGCCAGACTCATCTACTCCGTTTCTTACAACTTCAAATTGACTTCTCGTATCATCCAGCTTACTCTTTTGGTCATTGATGATTTCTTTAACACTCCCAACGATCTCAAGAGATTTTTTAGATTCCTCCAGCAATTTATCTAGGATATCTTCTATTTCTTTCGCCGATCTGCCGGATCGATCTGCCAAATCTTTTATTTCACCAGCCACAACCCCAAAGCCCTTACCTTGTTCTCCTGCCCTTGCAGCTTCGATGGATGCATTTAAACTCAGTAGATTTGTCCTTTTTGCGATATCAGAGATTACATTCAGAGCTTTCTGAATCTCTTCCGCTGCCAAATTGGTTTCTTCGGTCTGGCGTACTATCTTTTCAATCGCCCTCATTGTATTATTGGCCGACTTTTCCAATTTGTCAGCGATTACATCAGCCTGCTGGCTAGCTATACTAATATCTTCCGATCTTGACTTCAGTACATTTACAGCATCCGAAATATTACTGATTTCATTCCCTACTTCAATAATGCTATAATTTGCATTCTGTGTATCCTCCGCTTGGGACAAGGCACCCTTCGATATATCATCCATAGCTTTCACAACATCATCTACGGTTAATCTGGTCTTTTTCGTGCTTTGATCTAATTCGTCAGCATAGCTGCTCAATATCACAATTGATTGCGTAATTTTATTTAGCATTTCTTTGACATCATCTCTTAATCTTTTCATGGAGATACCAAGCTGTCCTATTTCATCTTTTCGATGTAAAAGCTTATGATTTATCTCAATCGTCAGATCTCCGTCAGCGATAACCTGTAATGTCTCCGATGCCTCATGAATATAGTTCGCTATTCTTCTTAATATCATGAATAACCCTAAACTGGCTATAGCCGTTATAATTACTTCAAATATCATCAGCTTATAAACTGTTTTTGTCACAATATTATCAATCAATTCACTGTCTTTTGCTACACATATGACGCCTAACACAGTATTCTCATTGATAATTGGTATGTAGTAAGCATAATGAGAATGTCCCTCTTCAATAAGCTGTTCGCTAAAATATTCACCAGATTGCTCTATAACTTTTCTTTTTACTTCATCTACCAATTTTGTGCCGACTGCTCTCCCATTAATGGCATGTTCGAAGGAGGTTGCTATTCTCTCATCACCCCAGTAAATACTGATGTCTATTCCTGTTTCTTCATGCAGTGTTTCCATTATAGTCATCCCATTTAAATTCTCTACCGTTGCGGAGCTTACCGCATCCGTTACTTCCTCGGTAGCAGAGCTTGTAGCATCGAAAACCTGCTTCTTATTTTCTATAGAAGCATCAATTCCTAATTCTGTGTCCTCTTTTAATTTTTCGAAATTTCCCTGATACAATACATAATACGCATTCTTAAGTGTATAAGCGGTATTCCTAAGCGATTCTTTCTCTCTTTCTTTAATACTGTTCCCTGTATTGATTGATGAAAATGTTATTATAATTACTCCCAATGCTAGTAACATGCCAATCGCTACAAAAGTAAGTCTTACAGCTATACTAATATTCTTCTTTTCCGTCACAGTAGTATCGTCTTTTTTTTGTGTCAATCTTAAGAGCTTTATCATTATTATCCCCATTTCTGTATTGCTTTTCGTATCTTCTGTAAGTCGAATCTTAAATAATTTTATTCCTTTCTCGGGTTCTATTCAATAGAACAATTGTTACTCAAACTAAAAAGTCCATGAAGACAAAATTCCATGAAATCAACTGTATTTACAGACGCTTGTTTCTATAACCTTATATTTTAATTCCACTGTATACACTTTTTATTTTCTTGACCAAATCCTTCGGGACTCTTTCATCCCGAATTATCACATCAAATATACCATAGCTTGATAAATAGTACATGTCCTTATCCCTGTGGTGAACAATCATTAAGCTTAGGGCCTTCTGAAACCATTCAATTCCATCTTCCTCCCATCCATGTTGATAATGAGCATATGCCAAATAGAATAACGTATGGTGTAAACATGTATGGTAACACATTTCGTTCTGATATTGGACCAGTTTAAGCGATTCCTCAATTACCTGATCCAATTCACCGGCCAGATAGTGCATTGTGATTATATTAATCTTTACCGCTACAATCACCTGTACATATTTCGCAATTTTTTCTTTTCCTTTTATTGTTTCATTGGCAAGCATAACAATCGCTCTTGTACTCTTAATATCACGTGCCATTTGATAACAGGTTGATAATAAAACATAATAAAAGGCAAGACAAACATCGTATAATCTCTTTTGTTCCATTTTTGTAATGATCTTTTGAATGGAGGGTATTGAATTAACAAAATCCTCTTTTCCCAGAACCTGAACCATAAGATAATTAAGCTCAATTTCATATATCCATGGTTCTTTACCAAAGTCCGGTATTTGCCTGGCCTCTTCGGATATTTCCACCAAAGACACTAAATCATTTTCTCTTCTTGATTTGTAAAACATTTCTATGTAATAGCAAATCTGAACGGGATTTTTGCAATCAAGGTATATGTGGTATTTAAACAAATCGACACCCATTTTATCACCTAATAGCCTCGTAATTTCAGACGATGGAGTTCTCTCTCCTTTTTCAATCATATAGAGATATTTGTCAGAGCATATATTGTCTGACAAAGCTTTGCGGCTCATATGCAGCATATTACGATGTTCCTTTATTACATTACCAATATGGTTCATTATTCTTCTCCGATTTTAACTTTAGTAATACACTTTCAAATAATAACATGTCAAATAACATATTTCAATGTAAAAGGGGTAAGCTCTTTAAAGGTTTCATAGTCTTTTACATTTTCGACAAAGCATGTTATTATAAAAATTCAAAGGAGGCTATCATGAAGCAGCAAATATCGAACTTAATCCATAATCTTAATAAGAATAATATGTCTGGCTTTTTTGTTAATACACGCGAAGAATTACTTCTTCTCATAGAAAATTTAATACCCCTTCGGTCTTCTGTCGGATGCGGTGATTCAGTCACTCTGGAAGAAGCAGGAGTATACCAATTTCTAAGAGATGGTGATTACACTTTTTACGATAAATTTGCGCCTGGACTCTCAAAAGAACAAAAACGAAGGATATACCTGGACAATTTTGGGGCTGATACGTTTATCACCAGTGCAAATGCTGTAACTATGGATGGTGCAATCTTTAATATCGACGGAAACGGCAGCCGGGTAGCACCTATGTTATATGGTCCTAATCAGGTATTAATTGTGATCGGAATCAATAAAATAACGAATGATGTGAATTCTGCAATTAATAGAGCAAGACAGATCGCTGCTCCCCTCGATGCAAAACGGTTAGGAAAGAACACTCCCTGCACTTCTTTACATCGATGCATTGACTGTAAGCACAGGGAGAGGATCTGTAATGACTTCGTGTTTATTACGGGACAGTTTGTAAAAGACAGAATCAAAGTTATTATTATCAACGAGAGCCTTGGATTTTAATTGTACAGTCACCGGTACTTGAAACGAAAGGGATTGAATTAGGAGCATAGTGTACCTTACTCCCCTGTAGAATCATATATTAAGATTAAGAGAAGGTTTTATGAGGTGTACTGCTCTTGCATTGCAATCAATGCAAGAGGAGAGCTTCTTTGGGAGGACCCTGGACTATTCTCATCCGATTGAGACTGGACTTGTTGTGCTTCCCAAATATCATCAATGGTATAGTCTTGTTACTAGCAAAAACACACCGTAGAGAGCTTCAAGTCCAACATGACTTAAAAGCAATCTCCACGGTGCAAAATACCTGCTGTTTTTGAATGTATAATGGTTCAATAAATTAAGTCTTCTTATTCTGAAAAAATAGCTTTAACAGCAACCTCCGTCGTTGTTAACGGGAAGAGCTCATAACCCACAATCCCACTATATCCGTTTTGCTCCAAGCAAGCATACACGTTGGGATAATGAATCTCCCCTGTTCCGGGTTCGTGACGTCCAGGCGCATCCGCTACGTGAACATGACCAATCTGATCAATATAGCTACGGATCGTATCACAAATACTGCCCTCATTCAGCTGCATATGATATACGTCGTACAAAACCTTTAGCATCGGTGATGCGATCAATCGCGTCATTTCTGCCGCCATCTGCGTATAAACCAAATAGTTGCCCACGTGATCGGTTTTTATATTCAGAGGCTCTAAATTCATAAGGATACCGCTGTCTTCAGCAATTTTGGCGCATTCGATCAGTGTACCATACATGGAGCATAGCTTTACCGTGTCAGACAATTCCCTGTAATCGTGTATCACCAATCCGCCAACTCCTAGTGCGTTAGAGTGAATTGTAACAGAATATGCGCCGACATACTTTGCTGCTTCTACCGATCGACGCAGTGCTTCTAAGTACTCCTTTTTCTGCTCTGGATCGATGAGGGAATAGTCGGCATCACCATTGAACCCACTGATACCGATATTTGCTTCCTGAGCCGCCTTTTTCACAGCGTCCAGATCCTTATTTCTCCATTCCCAAAACTCAACAAAATCAAAGCCATCCTTTTTTGCAGCCTGAAAGCGTTCTAAAAATGGTATTTCTCCATACATTGCTTCTATACAAGCACTTCGTTTCAGCTTCATATCGTTCACCCTTATTCCTTAACCGTCCAAAATTGGCTAAGTGCCTTTATAGATTTTTCCTTTGCCACGCGGATGTTCTGTGCAGGTGTCATTTGATAGTACTCCGGTCTAAATAGCTCCACGGATGCCATTTCACTATATCCCTTCTCCTTCAAAAGACCGAAGATTGCGTTCAGATCAACTACGCCGTCCCCCGGCCAAAGACGATGCACGTCGCGTAATGCACCGATCGGAAGATCTTCCGAATCGTCGATATGAAGAATGAACAGCTTTTCAAGCTTCATCCGTTCCAAATCCTCCATTCTAGAACCCATTGCATGGAAGTGGAAGCAATCAAGAACAATTCCGACATTCTCCATATCTGCTTGTTCTACGATGTTATACGCCTGTCCGAACGTATTGATACAAAGGTTAGGATATCCGACGAATTCCAATGCCAACTTCATCGGCCAGCCGTTTCTCTGGGCTCGCGCATCGATCTCATGAATGGCCTTAATGGAATCCTCACGGATTTCGGTAATCGTTTTATTACCAACGTCCGGAGTCGGAACGATGACAACGCGGTCACAGCCGATCTCGCGTCCGACTTCGCAGAACAAGTCCAGTCCGCTCATCAGCGTTTCCCAATCCTCAGGTGTGCGAAAATTGATCCACTCCAATGCATTGAAAGCAAAGGGTTTAAGGTGATTATTCTTAAAGAATTCTTTCAGATCGTTGATGCTATGGTTTGTCAAGTATTCGCGTAGCTTATCCAAGCGAATTTCAATCAGATCATAACCGTTACGTTCGCATTCCATCAGATCCTGTTGCAGGTCTGAGCAACCCATGCTGGTTGCTTCGTTAAAACATAATTTCATCTGTATTACTCCTTCTTTAATTTTATTATTTGATTCTTATAAAAGTACTTTTCCCTGATAGTGCGGTTGCTCTTCAATCTGTAAAATCTTACTAACTGTTGGCGCAATATCCAATATATGCCACCCTTCCTTCTCGCAATTCTTTTCGAACATACTGCCGACACAAAAGATTGGGATTGTCATAACAAGTGGATTGTTTGGATCATTATGCTTTTTATCAAAGCCGCCATGATCGGCAAGCACGATCATCTGTTGATCGGGCTGCAAGGACTCGTATAGCATTTCGAGGCAATCCCCGGCACAGTGCAAGGCTTCCAGATAAGAATCGCTCATCCAACCATCATTATGACCGATCACGTCCGCCATCTCAAAATAGTAGAAAACGAAATCATATGTATCCGAACGAATGATCTTGGCCGAACGCTCTGCCCAATCACGTTCAAAACGCAAGGCATCGTCAGAAGGACGTTCCTTTACGTCTCCGCGTTGAAAATCAAGTCGATCAATGCTATCCGAACGTCCTAAAAATCGCAGTGGCTCCCAAGTGATTAGCATTGCCGTCTTACCGCCTGCATCGTGTACTGTTTCCAAAATACCCTCATATGGCTTCGGATAAGGATGCCAATCATTATCGTAATTTTCATGGTGTAGCTGATCCACGCCCGTGAACAATGAGATGTGAGCGGGTAATGTGATGGGTCTCGTAATGGTTTGCGCTGTAAGACAGTAAGTGCTTTCTTGCTTTAGGCGTTCAAAGAACGGATGTCCGCAAGCCACCATACCATCGGGACGCATACCATCCACTAGTGCTACAATAACCTTGTTCTTCATGTCAACCTCCTATATTCTTCAGAAAGGCTCAATGGTTATCTTTTTCGAACTTACTCCAACGTTCTTTTAAATACCACGCTGCCATTTTTGGCTTACGATCCCGTGTAAACACACCCTTCTTATTTCCCTGCACTCGTTTAACGGATTCAGCCGTAGCAAAATCGGCAAAGTTCCAAACGTGTTCGCCACAAATATACGGCTTTTCATCTAATACATCGCAATATGTCTTCAGTATATCGCGCTGGAATTCTTCGGAAAACATTAATGACGTTGAATCATGCAAACCAGCGACCGCATCTGCCCCAAACTCACCAAGCATGATTGGCATTTCCGGATAACGGGCATGGTAGCGATCCAGTTCATCCGACAAGATCGCCCGTGCCGCTGGAAGATTTCCCTCTTCGCTGTACCATCCGTAATAACGGTTCAACATCAGCACGTCGCACAAAGGTGCAACCTCACAGGTCTCTACTGTGGCCTCACTATGTGTAACAAAGGTAACAGGACGATGCTGAGGATCGAGCTCACGCACCAACGAAAACAACGGTGCAAAGTAATCATAAGCGCCCTTTTCCTCACTTGCAGGCTCATTTGCGATGCTCCACATAATCACGCAAGGATGATTTCGATCACGTTCGATCAGATCCTGAAGAACGTCACGATGGTGCTGTTGCGTTTGCAGTGTCGTCCAAGTCGGAGATGCAACATCGATCTTCATACCCGTTGCTGTAAAAGTCGTATGCATACCGACCGCAGGGGTTTCATCGATGACCAGAATACCCATCTGATCGCACAGACGCATCATTTCTTCACTGTACGGATAATGACTGGTGCGGAAGGAATTGCTACCCATCCATTGCATTAATGCCAAGTCCTTGACGTTGTAGGCCTCCGAAATGCCACGTCCCAATACGGGCGTATCCTCGTGCTTACCGAAGCCCTTCAGATAAATGCGCTCGCCGTTCAGGTACAGTCCGCCGTCATGAACGCTTACTTCACGGAAACCGAACCATTCGCTGTATTCGTCTGTACTGCCGTCTTCAGCATGAAATAAAACATGTAGTCGATATAGCTTTGGCGTTTTTGGCGACCACGGCGTAATGCTCCTAATCCTTCCTTCGCCCGTAGCGCCGTTTCCAGTCCAAATAATCGTTTCATCCTCCAGGACCTGTACTTCGAAGCTTCCCGTATCAGTCGCCCGTACCGCATAGGTAAAGGTCCCGTCCGGTAGACCGTTGATTGAAATGCTGTTCAGATAGGTTTTCGGCACGGCGTAGAGCTGAACGGGCCGCATAATTCCACTGTAATTAAAATAATCAAAATTAGGGAAGTTCAGCATCTGCTTCTCCATTCCGGGGAAGGTACGTTCTTGTAGCGTTCCGCACGGCAGAGTGCTGTGATCGACAATATTGTTGACAATTACCGTCAGTCGGTTTGCGTAAGCTTGCACCTGCTCGGACACATCGAAATAGAATGGAAGAAAACCGCCTTTATGTTGGCCCAGCAACTCACCGTTGAGCCAGACTTCTGCTGTATGCGTAACGCTGCCAAAGTGCAGTAACAAACGCCCGCTGCACAGGACCTGTGAAACATCAAAATACCGCTCATAAACGACACTCCCGACGTGATCTCTGATTTCACGCCCCTCATAAATGTCGTTATATGCACTTGGGACAGGTATCTGTCGTCCGCCCCGCAGAGAGTTTTTCGGATCATATGTTTCATAAGAGCCGATTAGAGCAAACGACCAGATGCCGTCGAGAGAAACTTTAGTTCGCGTTGTAGTATTTTCCGGATATAACATAATTGTCTCCTTCATTAATATTTACTCAATTAGTCTATCTTTAAACCATCATAAGCTACCGTTACAGGAAGCTTAGAATGCGTATCAAACCAAGCTTGCATATCATCATGTGTGAAATCGTGCTTGTGGTTGATGTGCGTAGCAAAAATGTGCGTATCGTTACGGATAATAGCTTCATCCAGCAGTATATCCAACATCTGTACAAACGCTTTGCAATTCAAATGTGACTCAGCAGATCGATCAGTGAGAGATCCCCATGTCGCCTCTAATACAAGGCTGTCCACCTTACTTCCGTTCAGTGTACGCAGTGTTTCCGGAGGGTAGAAGCCGGTATCGCAGGCGTAAAGAAGTTTTCGTCCGTTCTTCTCAAACAAATAATTGATTGCAGTCTCCTGCTTTGAAATGCGATGTGTCGTATCGACTGCTATGATTCGGTACCCGCCTGCTTCGAACGGAGTATTCGTTTTAACAGGATGTAAGCGAAGCAAACCCTTATCAAAATCGATTGCAGCATCCAAATAACCGTATTTTCTTCCCAATGCTTCGCGCATATCCACCGTCATCTCATAGGCCCCTTCGGAAAGATAAATATCAACAGGGATATCGGGACGCGTTTTGGACATGTGTAGCATTCCTGCGTTAGATGGACAGAAATGATCTTCATGTGTATGTGTAACAAAAATATTCTCAAGGTTTGTTAGGTTCAAACGCTGCTTCATGCAGGCCGCAACGAAATCAGGGCCGCAATCGATTAAATTCTTTTCATCTAATAAAAACATGCTTCGCAGGCGCATATGCTCCGGATTCTGTCTAGCCTCTTCGCAGAGCTTGCAGGAGCAAAGGGGACCGGGGAGTGCATCCGCTGCGGCGGTTCCGAGAAATTGCATATAGTTTCCTCCTAAATTAATAAAATATTCAATCAAACCACTTCGAAGGTAAATAAGTACGTGTATTTTCCAGCATCGTATCAAGCAATTCCTTGCCCTCAGCAGGGGTACCCGTGAACTGCGGATCGTTCATAAAAGTCGTATACGCAAGCTTGCGATTGCAGTCCAATGCTGCCCTCAACGTATTCTCTTGATCAAATACGTGCTGCGCAATAATTGCATGCACATCGGATGGAATTGGGCCGACACAGATCGGTTCCACTCGATTCTTGGTAAAAAGCGCGTTGGTCTCAACAACCGTATCAATCGGTAGATTCGGAATTTGTCCGCGGTTCGGTAAGTTGACATTACTTACAATATCCCCTAGTCCAAGAAGTGCTTTAATTAAACGTGTCCCTTCTTCGCCGGAATGCTCAAGAACCACTTCTTCGGCTCCGGATGCTAAGGCGATTCCCTGATCAATGCGTCGTTGTTGTTTCTGCAATCGCCAATCTACGGTCGTCAACGCAAAGCCCCAGGAATTAACAGTCTCCGGATCGCGCAAATACCAACGGGGAACAAACTCGGCAAGATGCCGATCCCCTGCTGCTGCAATCAGTCCGAATCGACGGAACAAGTCAAATTTCACACGATGGGCACAACGATGCGGGTCATTTGCCCAGTCCAGGCCCTTGCCGTCACCATAACCAACGTCATGATACTTCTCTGCAAATTCGGCATACAGCGGGAACAGATCCAACCCGTCATAGCTTGCTTCACTGAGCCACGTAAAATGATTTATTCCCATGACCGTCGTACGAAGCTCTTCACGTTGTACACCGATGATACCGTGTTCATGTTCAAGCATTGAGCAGAGCAAATTCTGGGTACCAAATACCTCGTGACAGCAACCGAACGCGCGAATCTGCGGAAATACCTCGTATAGCGTACGTACACAGAGCGTCATCGGATTTGTATAATTGATTACCCATGCGTTAGGTGCATAATCGCGAATCGCCTCCGCGAACGTTACATAAATAGGAAGTGTACGCATAGCACGGACAAAACCACCAAGTCCGACCGTATCTCCAACCGTCTGATAAATCCCGTATTTTTCCGGGGTGTGCACGTCGGAACGCATCTCCTCGAAAGTTCCTGGTAGGATCGAGATGACGACGATATCGGCACCGATAAGCGCTTCAGGAAGCGTCTCAGTAACCGAAAACGTCCAGTTCGACTTCGCTTCCGGATGCGCCATGATCTTTTCTCCGATAATTCGATTCTGCTCTGCAGCAGGAACGTCGATATCATAAAGGCGAATTGCTCCGCTCATAGCGCTTTCCAGCGCCAAATCCTTAAAAAAGCTCCACGCCCATCCGCGGGAGCCGCCACCGATATAGCAAATTTGTAAATTATCTACAGACTTATCCTTATAAATCATAGCTGCCTCCTTTTAGCAATCTTCCGTTTGCAAAGCCCTTATACTCCTCAAGAAACCATTCGGCGTTCTTTTCTGCGAGCAGTGTTACGGCATCTCCCTCAAAGGCAAATTGTATACGTAGATTACCATGATAGATGTCGATTATTTGACAATATAACCTTAAAGTATTCGGCATGGTCCACGCAGCAGCGGTCAACGAATCATAACCATATCCACATGGAGTTCCGATGCGCCGTCCAGAATAATGTGTTTCCGGGAACGGTTGTTGTATGTAGTCGTAGTATCCGAATTTCAATGCATGAACTCCCGTTGCATTTTCATAATGCAGTGTACCGCCATCCTCTGTAAACGTAAAACGAAGCCAAAGGATTCCGAGCGGATTTGTTTCCATTACGTAGGTTTTATCGTCTACCTGCAGCTCCGTCGAGACATGGGGGAGACCGGGTGGCATCGGCAATCTCAGATTGCCTGTCAACGTAACAAGTGACTGAATAGCCTTCTCTTCTTCGGGGAGAGCATGGTCACATAGTGCAGGAACAATCTCGCTAAAGAATAGCGGAAAAACTGATTCTAAAAACTTTTCGTAGTTTCGATCATCATAAGCATTGGTGATTAACGTTATATCCAGTTCAGGTAAGCAGATTGCAAATTGTCCGCCCATACCGCGCATGGCAAATCCACGTTGCAAAATCCAAAACTGATAACCATAACCCGCACCGGAGTCCCACGAGCTGTCAATCTGCTTGCTGGTCGCCTCTATCATATAATCACGAGGCAGAAGCTGCTCACCACCATATGCTCCATAATGTGTACAAAGGTCTGCAAAAACTGCAAACTCACGTGCCGTCAAGCAAACGCCGGATCCGCCCCACTCATATCCACAAGGAGTTTCTACACAAAATGCATCTTCTGATATACCGAGCTTATCAAACACTGGGCGTAGTACGGTCATGAACTCCTCGCCCGAAATACGGCGGATGATGACACAAAGCATCGTGGTTCCCGTCGTGCAATAGCGAAATATCTGCCCCGCTTTATGAGTGATCTCACCTGTGAAAAACGTCTTAATCCAGTCGGGATCGTTTCCGTCATAATTAGTTCCCTCTTCGAAGCAAGTCGCCATTCGCAGTAAATCACGGATGGTCATTTCTGCGAGCCATGGATGTGGATTTGCTGGTGCTTCATTCGGGAAAAATTGAAGTACTTTATCCTCCAAGG
>JAEYOY010000048.1 GCA_023411215.1 Bacillota bacterium
CACTTTTTGCATAGCATACATCATAAATGTTGAAGCTAAGTGTTTTTGTGAGGTTGTTAAAGCCGTATAACGTAAGCTTTTTATCCAACCCTAACATCACAACCTTTCTTTCATAGTATCTTACGCCGAACAATAAAATATTTCATCCTGAGTAGAAAAAGTTTATAATAAATCGGTCATACTCGGCATGAATTATGTGATATAAAACGGTAATAAAAATCCGCTGAAAAATTACAATCAACAGCATTGACTATTATACAAAAATGTATCCTAATATGCAAGCATTATTTTTACTATTCCTAAACACCAAGTTTAGTATTACTGTTCTTTCGCGAATAAACTGATTACTCCATGAAAAAAGTATACGAGCATCAAGCTTGCTTGAAGGCACGTATACTTTTTCATGGATAAGTGTAACGCGACGAAATAGGATATCTGCGAACTTTACAGATATCCATTACATAATTTCACAATATTAAATATTACTTCGATCTAAATATTTTAAGTATAGGTATTGTTGGACGTATAGATTAATGTGACAAAGCCAAGTAATAAAAGACTTAATCTTTTCACAACTGAAAAAGAAGTAATATGGACAGGCAGGAGTATCTGCTGATGTATTCCGTCAGAACGGACAGCGGGTTGAGGATGTTCGAAGCAGACCGACATATGTTTATCATGTCAGGGCTGATGCGAACATATTCAATTCGTTGTCCGGGCGTCGGAATACATGTAGATATCCTGCCTGTCCATATTACTTCAGCAATACATTATGTTACTATATATCCAGCGTCATCTGTGCTTCCTCTTCTGCCTCCAGCTTGAAGTCCTCCAGCTTCTCCGGATTCATAACCGGCAAGGAGTCTAAGGACTGTAGTCCAAAGCTTCTGAGGAATTCTTCGGTCGTTCCCAGAAGAATAGGTCTTCCCGGGGCATCCATTCTACCCATCTCACAGATCAGATTATATTCAATCAGTTTGTTAACTGCATGGTCGGATTTTACACCGCGAATCTGTTCAATCTGAAGCTTCGTAATCGGTTGCTTGTAAGCAATGATCGATAAGGTTTCCAATAAAACATCGGTTAACACATGCTTTTTGGGGACGTGGGTGATTTTAACGATTGATTCATACATCGATGGCTTCGTACACATCTGGAAGGCCCCATCCAGCTCTATGATATAGATACCTCGCTCTTCATTGCTATATTGATCCATCATATTACGTACAATTTTTCTTATCGTTTCAACATCATGGTCTAAAGCGCCAGCGATACGTTCTACCTCTACCGCTTCTCCCATAGTAAATAAAATTGCTTCAATTTGTGCTTCGATCATCTTTAACTCCATTAAAAGCCTACCTCCTCCATAGTAATAATATCTGTTGCAAGATAGGTAATCATAATATCATCAAATAAATATTCCTGTGAAATCTCGATCCTTCCGATTTTAATCAGCTCTAGAATTCCAAGAAAGGTCACAATAATCTCCATCCTTGAGCTCAGTGCTTCCAGCAGATTGCGGAAAGAAAACTTGTTATGTAATAAACCATATTTCTGAATTTGGACGAATTTCTCGGAGAGATTGATTTCTTCCTTTTCAATTTTTCCAAATTTACTTCGGATTGGGTCAATCTTGTCCACCTGTTTCTTAACGATGGATTTGAATATCTCATGCAGCCTTGATAAGGTAAGATCACTTAAAAGCTCGTCCACATTTATATCTTCTTTAAAATCAGCAATCTCAGATGGAATGGTCGGCGGCTTAAACAATACCCTGGAAGCATCCATTTCTCTGTCCTTCAGCTCCTCCGAGATATATTTATACATCTTATATTGTAACAGTCGATCCACCAGCTCCTGTCTTGGATCAACGGTATCTTCGTCCTCGCTCTCTTCCACAGGTAATAGCATCTTAGACTTGATATTGATTAAGGTCGCTGCCATTACCAGAAACTCACTCATAATCTCCAAATTCTTGGTTTCCATTTGTTTGATATATTCTAAGTATTGTTCTGTGATGGTTACGATCGGAATGTCATAAATATTTATCTTATTTTTATCAATTAAGTGAAGCAGCAGGTCCAAAGGGCCTTCGAAGGCTTCTAATTTAACCGGAATACTCATGTTACTCCTTTCCTTGGGCCGATCAGGCGAAATTTCTTATCGTATCATACGGTAATTATTCTACTTTGTCATTCTTCATTTTCACATAAATAATCTCCGGTATATTAAATAGTCTTGG
The DNA here is from genome assembly GCA_023411215.1 of Bacillota bacterium. GTDB lineage: Bacteria > Bacillota > Clostridia > Lachnospirales > Lachnospiraceae > Mobilitalea. Next base: position 2,243 of record JAEYOY010000048.1, read on the forward strand.
CATAATTGAGTGAGAACCCAGTCCTCTGGATACGATTAGATGGCTATCTCCTTCTGTATGCTTTCCTTTATCATATTTGGGGAAGAGCTTAGCCTGCGGTGAAATTACCCCTCCGATTCCCGGAAGGCGCATCATTCCTCCATGCAAATGCCCGGATAGTGTAAGATCCGCTCCCCAACTCGCATAAGCATTAAAATGAACAGGATTGTGAGCGATTAATAGCTGAAAATGCTCCTTCGAGCTCTCGCCAACCAGCTCATTCAATTCCTTAAGTGGTAGTTCTTTTGATGCGTTGAACTCAAAATAATCAGGACGAAGAGAAAGCCCGGTTATCCGTAATGAGGATGAATTTGATGTAAATATCGTACTTTCATTATCCAGGAAGGTTACTTTGGCAGCTTCTAATCTCTTTTTGAATTCTACCCATGTAGAATGGTACTCCTTATCTTCCTTTGTCCATTGGATGGATGCATCTTTGCCTATCCGTTCCAACCTTTGTTCATGATTCCCGTAGGCATAATAAAGCTTATAGCTCTTGGCGAGCTGTTCCATCAATACATAAGCATTACTCGGATAACAAATCTCTTTTTTGTTCACCATATCACCGGCAATAATAATAAAATCCGGTTCCATTGCCTTAATTCTCTTAATTAGGCGACTATTATTCTTTCCGAAGGTACAGTTATGTAAATCCGCTAATAACACAAAACTTGTATTATTCAGTGATACGGGAAGTTTAGCTGAGCTTATGGTATGCTTTGTTGTCAAAATAAGTTTTCGCTCAATGAATGTCCACAAAACAATCAATAATATAATCCATAATAGGATCGTATCTTTCTGCATGCCATACTCCTTTCGATGCAATATGTAGGTATTCAACAAGATAATAATCAATATCTCGTACCTATTATACTATACTAGTTCGGGTTTCAAGTGTCAATAAGCTACAAGACTGTTACTTTAAGAATTATTGTAATCATACAGACGAATGGGGCTGTCGCATCCTTAATCTTGCTTCAGCCCCACTAAAATATCAAATTTACTACAACTAATTTCCTACAAAATATTTCTTTAACACCTTCACGAAGTAATCCTTCAATCCGGCTTTTTCTACTGCTTCCATTGCCAGTATATCAATGGTACCAATCTTGTCATTACCGTAATAATAGATAATTTCACCGATTTTTGCATCTAGCGGCAATGGAGCATCTACTTTTTCATATAATACAACTTCTTTACGAATGTCTGTTGTACTCTTTCCCTTCGAACAGAGATAGGAAAAATTCTGCGCTGTCTTACCTTGAACTGCATCAATAACTCCCTTACTCACTTTAACCGGTGCCAATACGGTATCCGAATTATTATCGGTGTAGATGCTGTAATTAGCGAAGCCGTAATTTAACAGCTTTGAGGCTTCCAGGAATCTTGTCTTTGTATCCGGCGCTCCCATAACAACGGCAATCAAATCCATATTTTCTTTTTTAGCCGTTGCAGAGAGACAGTACTTGGCAAGACTGGTGGAACCGGTCTTTAAGCCTGTAATTCCTTGATAGAATCGTACCATCTTATTGGTATTTGTAAGACCGAATTCACTGGTACCCTTTCTTGTAGTATGGGTAATGGTATCCATCCAAACAGTTGAATAATTGCTGATCTGTGGATGCTTAGTAATTAATTCTCTGGACATCAGGGCAACGTCATAGGCGGAGGAATAATGATTATCCGTATCCAAACCACAGCAATTTACGAAGTTTGTATTCACCATTCCCAGCTCTTTCGCCCTATCATTCATCTTAGCAACAAATTCTTCCTCAGACCCGGCGATCAGTTCAGCCATGGCTACAGAGGCATCATTGGCACTGGCAATACTGATACACTTAAGCATAGTATCTACAGTTTGAACTTCAAAGGGTTCCAGGTAGACCTGCGAACCGCCCATGGAAGCTGCATACTCGGATACCGTAACCTCATCGTTAAGAGTGATCTTTCCTGCATCCAATGCTTCAAAAATCAATAGCAGCGTCATAATCTTAGTAATGCTGGCAGGTCTTACTCGTTCATCCTTATTCTTATCGTAGATAATCGTCCCCGTCGAACCCTCAATCAACACTGCTGAAGGCGAGTCTATGTTCAGCTGGGCTGCCACCTGTGCTGAGACCATAACAGCATCCCCTTCTTTCTTTGGTATGGTAGGCTTCATCTGCGCATTTGTAGTGCTAGAACAGAATTGAATGAATAATAAGGAACATAAGAGGATAACTGCAATAATTTTCTTCATAGTTACTCCAAAAAAAGTATTATTACTATTTTAATCCATGCCTACCCATTTTAGACCAATCCTATGATAAATTGTCTTATATTTAATGGGACCGATATATAATTAGCCAAGTCCTTCCTCGACTTATACTTATTTGGATTTAAATCTTATTCGTAAGATGAAACATATCAGCTTATCGATTCACTCTCACTACACAGGTGAAGATTTTTCCATTTACGCGGCCGTAAATAACTACTTTCCCCTTGCTCTTCCCCTTTACTCTTCCGAACATACTAACGCTGGCGATATCCGGATTCGAGCTTTTCCATCTTACAAAGGAACTAGCACCTTGTATATGAAGCTTTCTCGTTCTTCCGGACTTTAATGTTAGGTGGCTTTTATTAATATCCATGACATGTACTCTGCACTTTAATATACGGTCATCTACCTTAGCCAGAATAAAACAAACCCCGGTCTGATAAGCATATACACGCCCATTGAAATTAACACCGGCAACGCGAAAATCAGTGGAGGTAAAAGATACTCTTTTGTTCAGGGCAACCACATACAGATGAAACTCTTCCCCTTTTTTTAGATATATATCTTTTTGATTCAAATGTAGGGAGAAAAGCGTTCTTCTTTGGAAAATGTTATTTGTTCTAAAATAGAGGGAGGAATTCTCATAAATAAATTGATATATAATAAGTGCAGAAATAAGGATAATGATTCCTTTTATGCTGAACCGTAATATTTGTTCTTGCTTTGATGCACAGCAATGCTTCATACGAAACTCCCGTTTTCAAATCATAGCTGACCTGATTCCTAACTGATTACTATATTTTATGAGGGGAACACCATTATGAATACATAATATCAATGATCTCAGTTCTATATCAATCAATTCACTTGTCATGAAATTGGAAAAGCACGCTGTGCCAGCTTTCTATAGGTATGAACCGACAGAGGCACGCTTCGCGAGCTTTCTATTGTCATGAATAAAAAGGGAAGTACTTCTATTTTAACATTAGAAAGTACTTCCTGATTCATGTTTGCACTATAGCGATAACGGTTGATTAAATCTCAATAACTGCGTCTTTTGTTATAATAGCATACACATATTTCGGTTTCTCGGGTTTTGTTTCTGCAATGACATAAGCATTAAGAAGACGTCTCTTAGCTTCCTCCAACTTATTATTATCGTTTGCATAAAGTGTGGCTAAGGATTCACCCTTTACTACAGCATCGCCAAGCTTTTTACGAATTTTAAGACCGACACTAAGATCAATCACACTGTCCTTCGTCTCTCTTCCTCCGCCTAGAACTAAGGAGGTCATGCCAATCTCATCCGTATGTATGTATGAGACATATCCATCAGAAGGAGCTTCCACCTCATGAGCAATCGAAGCCTTTTGGAATAAGGAGGTATCAAAAACAGGTTTATTGTCACCGCCCTGCGCTTTAATAAATTCTGCCAACTTATTCAGTGCTGTACCATCATCTATGGTTTTATAAAGCATTGCTTTTGCTTCTTCTACATCCTTTGCGATTTCTGCCCCTACCAGCATATAGGAGGCCAAAGTGATACTAACCTCAAATAAATCCTTCGGACCCTCGCCACGAAGGGTATCAATTGCTTCAATTACCTCTAAGGTATTGCCGACTGCGTTACCGAGCGGCTGATTCATGTCAGTAATAACTGCAAAGGTCTTACGTCCTGCAATGGTACCGATCTGAACCATCTCCTTAGCCAACGCCAAGGACTCCTCATAGGTCTTCATAAAGGCTCCGCTTCCTGTCTTTACATCCAATACGATAACATCAGCACCAGAAGCAATCTTCTTACTCATAATACTACTGGCAATCAGGGAGATATTATCAATAGTAGCCGTAACATCACGTAGGGCATAAATCTTCTTATCAGCTGGAGCGAGATTCGGTGTCTGGCCGACAATCGCCATCTTAATCCGGTTAACATTCTCTATAAATTTCTCTGATGAAATCGAGGTTGAAAAGCCCGGAAAGCTTTCCAGCTTATCAATAGTACCTCCGGTATGGCCAAGTCCTCTTCCGGACATCTTTGCCACCGGTATTCCAAGAGAGGCGACCATAGGACTAAGGACCAAAGAGGTCTTATCGCCTACACCGCCGGTACTGTGCTTATCTACCTTCACTCCATGGATTGCAGACAGATCGAGAATATCACCGCTCTTTGCCATTGCAACCGTAAGAGCTGCTGTCTCTTCATGATCCATCCCATTTAAGCAAACAGACATTAGGAAAGCAGACATCTGATAATCAGGTATTGATCCGTTTGTGAAGCCTTGGATGATAAACTCAATTTCCTCGCTGGTTAATCTCTCTTTATTCTTTTTTTTATTAATCAAATCATACATTTTCATAAATAGCACCATACCTCTCTCAACAAAGACCATTCTATTTAATAACTATTTAATCATTTCAAAACCTATACTCCTATAAATTTATAACGATGATATTTTAGGGGAATACTACTATTATATAACAAATCAGAAAAAAAGCCTATCCTTCTTTTAAACTTTTTCCTCTGGACACTCTCCTTTTCTTACTACTTGGATCACCGCTAAAAACTCCTGAAGCATTTCTCTGTTAATCTTCATATGAAGTAAATAGGAATTAGATAGTGCTCTTTTCATACTCAAAATTTGATCCTTATCATCGGTATTGTCAGGAACAGGTGTATACTCGATCAAATATACGGTTCTTGCGACATCATATAAATAATTGCCATGGCAGATATTCATGAAGTCTATCACATAGGGGGATCCTTCCGATATCAATATATTACCGGGATGAAAATCACCATGACAGAGAGAATTACCCTCCGGTAAGTCTTCTATTCGCTGTAATAAATCCTTCTGTTCCTCCACAGATAATAATGCATATGGTATATGATTCTTCAAAAAATCCTTATAATACGGTGTTTCATCGCTTGTATTAAGTATAATAGTTTTATGTAGCGTTGCCATCGTTATTGCACATTCTTCTATATCACGCTTCCTTAACACCCGGCTAAGCAGATCTTCTCCCTCCACCTTATCATAGATAATTCCTCTTTTGTCCTCATACCGAACAAGCTCATATGCTCTAGGCTTTGCAAAAGGCATATCTCTGACTGCCAATGCATTATGATATTCCTTTTCCACTGCTTCCTCAGGATACCCCTCATGAAATAGCTTAATTACTCTTCCTTCGTCCCATTCATAAACGCAAGCGGTGTTACCGTTGCCAATCAACTTCCCTGTTTTCATCACATTACATCCTTATTCTTCTATAAAGTATATATAAAAAAATCAATATATAATCTAGTACATTTTAACATAATCTTTATTTCATAGTAAATCAAATAATATAATTTTATCAGTAAGAATCATTTCGTAATATTGTATATTTGAACACAGTAAGCTGCAAGCGTCGACACCTTCCTATCCTTACAGTTCTATAAGAATGATAATTTATACATTTGTCTGTATTATTTGGTTGACGAATTTTAAAATTAAGGATACAATAAATCAACATAAAACGAGGGAGATTGATGCTATGAGTTTTAAATTTATAAAAGAAGTTATCTCACCAGAGGAAATAGTCAGAGCTTATCCAATGCCCACTCGCGACATTCTATGCAAAAAGGAACGGGATAAACAAATAAAAGATGTTATTACGGGCGCATCCGATAAGTTTCTTGTAATCATAGGACCCTGCTCCGCGGACAATGAAGATGCAGTCTGTGATTATATTTCACGTCTGTCTAAAATTCAAGAGAAGGTTCAGGATAAGATAATTCTGATACCGAGAATATATACAAACAAGCCAAGAACCACTGGAGAAGGCTATAAAGGTATGGTTCATCAGCCGGATCCCGAGAAAGAGCCGGATCTTCAGGAGGGCTTAATCGCTATGAGAAAGATGCATCTGCGTGCTATTGCAGAAAGTGGTTTAACTGCTGCGGATGAGATGCTTTATCCTGAGAATTGGCCTTATGTTGAGGATATCCTATCCTATGTTGCTGTCGGCGCACGTTCTGTTGAAGATCAGCAGCATCGTCTCACCATCAGTGGAATGGATGTACCTGCCGGTATGAAGAACCCTACCAGTGGGGACTTCTCCGTAATGCTTAATTCAGTCGTTGCTGCTCAGGCTAGCCACACCTTCTTATACCGTACCTGGGAGGTTAACACCTCAGGTAATCCATTGGCACATTCGATTTTACGGGGTGCTGTAAATAAGCATGGACAATCTATTCCGAATTATCATTATGAGGATTTGAATCTTCTGGTTGCTATGTATAATGAACGGGATTTGGCGAATCCTGCAATCATCGTGGATGCGAACCACGCCAACTCCAACAAACAGTATAAGGAGCAAATCCGTATCGTTAAGGAAGTTTTACACAGTCGTAAGCTTTCCACAGAGATTGCAAGCATGGTGAAGGGTGTCATGATTGAGAGTTATATTGAAGGCGGATGTCAGAAGGTAACTGATCACGTATACGGAAAGTCTATCACAGATCCTTGTCTTGGTTGGGAGGATTCCGAACGATTAATCTATACAATCGCGGACAATATCTAGGTATGATTCCGATACTGCTAAGTATTCTGTGATATACGAACTAGTAAATCTTTTATAAGCATGACAACAATATCATATATAACAATAAGTGCATATGGAGTACCAATCTCATAAGCTAAAGCATTTGACGAGGTATCCGTATGCACTATTACTATAAATGCTCTGGTTTTCTTTATTAATCTTTATTATCTTTATTATCTTTATTATCTTTAATAATCTTTATTGATCCTATATATCATTTTTTATTTTATTTTTCTGTTTAACATATTTTTTCTTCTTAACCCTTGATAAACAAAATATGCTATACCCATAATAAACAGTAACACAATTACAGGCAATAATATCTGCTCATTTTTATCGGATACATAGATGGATGTCGGTCCGTCCGCACTACCGATGATTCCTATCGCTGAGGCATCTTTCGTAGACACTCCAAATTTATGCTCCAAATACAAATAAGCTAAAAGCCTGATAACCAGATTATACAGTATAAAGATACCGGAAATAGCGGTTAGGATTGCTATCCCTGTGGAAAGTAATTTCTTTCTCATCTTCTGTTCCTCCTTCTTCACGGTAACACATTAAGCCCTCGGATGAGCATTCATATACACTTCCCTGCTATTCTTAAAGCTATGGGTGAGATATAGTTGTGTAGTCGTTATATCAGCATGTCCCAAGAACTCCTGAACACTACTTAAATCCGCACCATTTTCCAGTAGATGAGCAGCGAAGGAATGACGAATAGAATTCGGATTAATATCTGCAATACCAGCCTGCTTGGCATAAGCCTTCAAGATCTTCCAAAAGCCTTGTCTTGTTAGGGCTTCGCCGGAGGAGTTCAGAAAGAGAAAATCCTTCTGATTCTTATTAAAGCCCTCCTCCCTGATTGCAAGAAAAGCAGATAACGCAGTCTTAGCAGATTTGCCAAAGGGGATACTGCGTTCTCTCCGGTCCCCGCAGGTTATATATCGACTGGATAGATTTACATCCGCGACCTTTAAGGATATGAGCTCCGATACTTTTATTCCGGTAGCATATAACAGCTCCAGCATCGCCAGGTCACGGATCCCTTTCTTGGTATTGGTATCCGGTTGCAGTAGTAATTGGTCCACCAAATCCGTCTTAATAACCTGCGGAGATTTTTTTTGAATCTTAGGAGGCTTAATTCGCTCCGAGGGATCACTCGTAATGACCTGATGCTTGATCAAATACAGCAGAAAAGCTTTGATTGCTGCAATATTTCTAGAGACAGAGGCAGGTGACAAGCCTTCCTTCTCCAGAGTTAATACATAGGAATTCAGATTGGTTTCGCTAACCTTAACTACAGAATTGATTGATTGCTTCTCCAAAAATATCTGAAGCTTTTTCAAATCATTCTGATAGGCTTGTAACGTGTTCTTGGATGAATGCTTAACTTCCTGCAGATAACTGATGAAATCATTGATATATTGTTCCACGATATATCTCCTCCTTCGCTATGTTCCAATCCTGTATTAAATTCATTGCTATACTTAAGTAAATAATCCCAAGGCTTTCTTTAAGAAATATGCACCAGGATATGCCTCCAGAAAACTCGCAAATACTAAAGCAACCGCTAAAAGCAGGATAACCAGTAGATTCTCCCGAATTGGCTTCAGAATCGCAGCCAGGCTAGTATGGCTTGACTGATAGATATCCCTGCTAAGAGAATACCCCCTATACAGACAAATCAATACGATTGGTAGATACATGAGGCCGTGGGGAAACAGATAAACTAATACTAATATGATTCCTTTAAAGCCATACTCCATGGTAACTGCCGAGATAAAAAAGCCTGAAAAGAAACCAAAGGATCCTATCTTAAAAGCCATATACGGAATTCCAAGTATTGTTATACAAAGCAACCAAAACATAATAAAATCACTGAAATTGTTACCAAGAATATATCGGAATAATCCGGCATAATCAATCTCACTATCTGCAATCTCGGTAAACACATTATCCTCATAGATCTGCAGGCGCTTCGTAAAATTCTCCTGAAATATATTGGCACATACAATCCCTAGAATTAGTCCAATGATCAAAACAATAACGGCTACCTGTATTATATTCGGTCGGTTTAACTGTAATCTAAACTTCTTCATTCTTATGCCTACCATCTTATCATTATATTACATAGATATGATTTAGTAAGTAAAATAGAACAAGCATATCGATTCCTTTAAACGGTATTTCGTCATTTACCAACCTTTGCCTTATATGCCAAAATCGCTGCAACCGTCTTAGCATCCTTGATTTCTCCCTGAAGAATCAGCTTCGTCAGCTCTTCCAAAGAATGATGCTCAATCGTTACAAATTCATCCTCATCCAGATTCTGCTTCGTCGGTGTAATGCCGGTGGTATAGTAGATGCATATCTTCTCATTACTAAAGGCTACCGTAGTATACACATCAATCAGGTGATGGACCTCACCGGCTTTATAACCGGTCTCCTCCTCACACTCGCGAATCGCACAGGTCATATTATCTTCGCCGCTATTCAAACCGCCAGCAGGAATCTCAAGGGTATAACTATCTACTGCATTGCGGTACTGTCGTACCATTACGATTCTGCCCTGTTCATCCACCGGAACCATAGCCGAGGCTCCTTTATGATGAATAAAATCAAAGGTTGTCGTCTTCTCCCCGTTAATCTCTATCGTATCATGATAGTAATCGATAATGCTTCCTTTTTTAATCAAGTCTCTTTTCACACGTTTATATTGACTCATAGCTTTTTCTCTCCTTTATTTAAAACTTAATATAGATTAAAGTGTCAAATCCATTCAAAAATTTATCTCAATTTGCACATCACTACCCCAGCTTTAGCATGATGCAGAATATAATTCGATAATATTTCGTAGCAGGCCTTTGACACTCCAATACTATTAGAGCTTTTTACTTAAGTCTACCGCCTTATCATAGCAAGCATCCGTTGCTTTCATAATGGCATTACGCAGGCCATACTCCTCCAAGGCCTTTACGGCAGCAATGGTTGTCCCCCCGGGAGAGCAGACATTATCCTTAAGCCTACCGGGATGTTCTCCTGTCTCTAATACCATTGTTGCTGCACCAAGTACTGTCTGGGCTGCAAGCACATAAGCTTTATCTCTTGGGATACCATAAGCAACTACGCTGTCCGCCAATGCTTCAATAAACATATATACATATGCCGGTGAGCTCCCACTTGCACACACGACAGCATTCATTAACTTCTCATCAAATACTTCATATTTACCGAAAGATCGGAAGAAACGATCAATTTCCGTCTTTTCTAGGTCACTGTATTTATCCTGAGAATATGATATTCCTGTCATTCCCTTGTAAACCATAGCCGGTGTATTCGGCATGGCTCTTACAATACGAATGGTATCTCCTAAGATCTCCTTTAACGTAGTAATAGTTATACCCGCAGCAATTGAAATGACAATATGCTCCTTCGTTATTGAAGCCTTAATTTCTTCCAATACAATGGTGAAGAATTGAGGTTTCACTGCAAGCACCAGATACTTACATTGCTTTACCACATCTATATTTTCCTTAACAAAAGGAACCTGAGTTTCTTTATTTACCAGCTGACAACGCTCCTGCGATGCATCCGTAAATACAACCTCTGCTTTCCCAAAGGTATTGCCGGCTGCCTGAATTAAGGGATAACCCATGTTACCCGCACCGATAAAACCAAATAACGCCATATTTTGTCCTTCTTTCTTAAAAAGATTTACATAATAGATTAAAAGTATTCTAACATAAAAGCAGAAAGATAGGTAGTGTTTTAACAAAAAATTGTAAAAACACTACCTGATATTATTAATATATGTTAAAAAAAAGCTCGTGATGCATGTTATTTATTATATTATCATTATCATAAAATCCGAATAATCTGTGGCGGTAATATTATCATTATTGAATATGTTCTTTCCCATGATATAACTATGTAAAACTAGCCCAATTTCTCAACAAGTGTTTCAATTCGATCGAGACCCTTCATAATTTGCTCCATAGAGATTGCATAGGACAGACGGATATGATCTGCAAAACCAAAATCAGCACAGGGAATAACAGCAACGTTATAATCCTCAATCAGAATTTTGGCCAATTTATCTACATCATTGATCTTCTCACCCTTATATTCCTTATCTAGCAGTTTACTGATATCAACAAACATATAGAATGCACCTTGAGGTTTTAGAGCAGAGATGTTCTTGATTTGTGCTATCCTCTCTACCATGAAGTCGCGTCTCTTCTTGAACTCAGCATGCATTTTATATACGGAATCCTGAGGACCTGTAATAGCCTCCAACGCTGCTTTCTGCGCGATGGAGTTCGGATTGGAGGTTTGATGACTCTGCACACTGCCCATTAACTTCGCAATCTCCTTAGAGGAACCGGTAAAACCAATTCTCCAGCCGGTCATGGAATAGCTCTTTGCAACACCACTACAGGTTATGGTTCTCTTATAGATCTCTTCATTGAAGGAAGCAATACTGATTGCCTCTCCCTCATAGATAAGATTCTCATACATCTCGTCGGATACAACATAAAAATCTTTCCTGACAGCAACCTCTGCAATCGCCTCCAGCTCTTCTCTGGTGTATATCATACCCGAAGGATTACTGGGAGAATTCAAGATGAATGCCTTAGTCTTCTCGGTACAGGCAGCTTCGATCTGCGCAGCTGTTACTTTATATTGATTGGACTTCTCACCTCTTACGAATACGGGAACGCCGTCAGCCAGCTTAACAATCTCGGGATAGCTTAACCAGTAAGGGGCGGGGATGATGACTTCGTCACCCGGATTACAGATTGCTTCAAAGATATTGGTTAGGGAGTGCTTTCCACCGTTACTGACAACGATCTGGCTTGGTTCATAGCTGATCTTATTAAAGCTTTGGAACTTATCGCAAACTGCTTTCTTAAGCTCTAAGATCCCATCTGCTGGTGTATATTTAGTAAACCCGTCATGAATGGCTTTAATAGCTGCATCACAGATATTGTCAGGAGTATTAAAATCAGGCTCACCTGCTCCAAATCCGACTACATCGATTCCCTTACTCATTAATTCCTTCGCCTTAGCGGTTATCGCCAAGGTGGAAGAAGGCTTCACTGCCTGCGCTTTCTTTGATAATGATAACGCCATAGAATTCACACCATCCTTTATTCATAATTAGTAGCATCCACTATTTAAATATTTACCATTGTAATATATATGTTTTAATAATGCAACAAAAATATCAAAGAAAACGAAAAAAGTATTTTCTATGGCTTTCATTTGTCCGCGTATTGAAGATTTATTGTGCATTCTGTGCATTTAATGGGTTATTCTGTTATGTAATCTCAAATTATTACATTAATAATAAATTGAGAAGGCTTTATTTTATTTGGTTATGCTATGTCTTTGCTTTATTTAATTAATAATACAACATATATACTTAATTATTTAATCCATTTTAATCATGAATACAAACCGAAAAGTATATATTTATGTAATCAAACTCATAAATATACATACCATTCTGCTCTAACGATAAGAAACTAAAACATAATGACATGTTTTAGTTTCTTATTACCTAATCAAATCATGATTAAAGTTCAATTTTCATAGTTAATTTTCTTCTAATGATATTTATTCCTCAGATTATAGTTTAAACAAAGTACTACACCTATCGGCCATTCTTTTATAATCTGTCCGGTCTCCTGTAATCCCATATATATGAGCAATATACCTACAAGAATTCCACCAAAGCACCCCCACCATTTTCCCTTTAACATCAAGACACCGCCAATAACCAAGCTGCCAATTGCTACCAAACGAAAGGATGTATGATCAAAACTTTATGAATCACAAAAAAGAGCCTTGAAAATTTTTATAATTTTCAAGACTCTTTTCATTATTTAACCTACTTAGCGTAATCAGTTACTCTAGATTCCCTGATTACATTTACTTTAATCTGTCCTGGATATTCAAGTTCATTCTCGATTTTTTTAGATAAATCACGAGCTAACAGTACCATATCAGCATCGCTGATTTGTTCAGGTACTACCATTACTCTGACTTCTCTGCCCGCCTGGATAGCAAATGACTTATCTACCCCTTTAAAGCCATTGGTAATATCTTCGAGTTGCTTTAATCTGTTGGTATATGTTTCCAAGGTTTCACGCCTTGCACCGGGTCTTGCTGCTGAAATAGTATCAGCTGCTTGAACAATACATGCTATCAGTGATGAGAACTCAACATCGCCATGGTGTGCTTCCACTGCGTTAATAATAACAGGGGATTCTTTGTACTTTCTACATAAGTCAACACCAATCTGCACATGGGTTCCTTCCATCTCATGATCAATCGATTTTCCGATATCATGTAATAATCCGGCACGTTTTGCAAGTCTAACATCCACACCGATTTCTCCGGCTAGAAGACCGGATAAAATAGCTACTTCAATTGAATGCTTTAATGCATTCTGTCCATAACTTGTCCTAAATTTCATCTTGCCAAGAAGCTTAACAAGCTCAGGATGAATTCCATGAACTCCCACCTCTAAGGTAGCGGCTTCACCAGCTTCCCTAATCATAACTTCGACTTCTTTTTGAGCCTTTTCAACCATCTCTTCGATTCTTGCCGGATGAATTCTTCCATCCACAATCAGTTTCTCAAGAGCAATTCTTGCAACTTCTCTTCGAATCGGATCGAAAGCTGATAAAATAACAGCCTCGGGTGTATCATCGATAATCAAATCAACACCGGTCATAGTCTCAAGTGTTCGAATATTACGTCCCTCTCTACCAATGATTCTACCCTTCATCTCATCGTTAGGGAGCTGTACAACGGAAATCGTTGTCTCTGCAACATGATCTGCAGCACATCTTTGAATTGCTGTAACTACATAATCCTTTGCTTTCTTATCTGCTTCTTCTTTTGCTTTACTTTCTAAATCCTTGATAAGCAAAGCAGTTTCATGTTTAACTTCTTCTTCAACAGTCTTAATCAGATATTCCTTAGCTTGTTCGGAGGTTAATCCAGAAATCTTCTCCAGCTCCTGCAATTGTCTAGTGTGGAATTCCTCCACTTCCTGCTTAACTTTATCAAGCTCGGATTCCTTTTGCGAAAGTCTGGCTTCCTTTTTTTCCAGTGCTTCGGTTTTTCTGTCTAAAGTCTCTTCTTTAGTCAGAACCCGCTTCTCATAGCGTTGTAACTCTGATCTACGTTCCTTAGTCTCACGCTCGAATTCATTCTTTGCTTTCAAAGCTTCTTCTTTGGCTTCGAGCAAAGCTTCTCGCTTCTTAGTTTCAGCTGTCTTTAGAGCTTCATCTATGATTTCTCTTGCCTTCTCATCTGCACTGCCAATCTTTGCTTCATAAACCTTCTTGCGATAGGCAATTGCAATGATCCAGGTAAGAATAGCTGTTACCACCAAGGTTGCTGCGATAGCAATTACTAATGCTAAATATGGCACAGGAGCACCTCCTTATTTAATTTTCATTGTACAATACAAGGCAAAAACGTTCAAAATCACATAAATAATATCTAATTTATCATGTTATCACTTGTAGTGGATATACAACACTTAAATTTTATACTGTTTTTACTAATATGTCAAGTATACTCACGAATAATTTATCTATTCTGACAAAATATAGTATCAATATATAGGACAATTATTGAGGGCTCCCACAATATAATCTGATAGTAATAATTTTTAATCGCATTTTTGATTATTTATTCAAAGGCGATTACTTTTATTCTTGCTTTTACTTAATTATTGGCTGAAGCTTTTAATCAGCTAGACTTCCCATATAATAAAAGCCCTTACTCTCATCCAGATATACATCTACAATCGTTCCAATTAATGTCTTGCTGCCTTTAAAATGCACCAGTAAATTATTGCTTAATCGTCCGGTTAACAGCTCCGGATCCTGCTCACTGATCTCTTCTACTAGGACTTTCTGCACGGTATGTTCATCCTTACCGGCGGCTTTCGCTGAGCTTTTCTGTATCTCCTTCAGAAGTCGGTCAAAGCGTTGATTGGCCACCGCTTCCTCAACTTGTCCTTCCATGGCAGCGGCCGGAGTGCCGGTTCTCTTGGAATATAGGAAAGTAAAAGCGCTGTCATAACCAACTCTTCGAATTACATCCAGTGTATCCTCAAAATCCTCTTCTGTCTCGCCTGGAAAGCCGACGATGATATCTGTGGTTAGGGATATATCCGGTACAGCAGCGCGAATTTTATCTACCAGCTCCAGATAACTTTCTTTTGTATATTTGCGATTCATTATGCTAAGGAGTCTTGAACTGCCGGATTGAATCGGTAGATGCAGATGCTTACATATCTTCTTGCTATGCTTCATAACATCAATCAATTCATCCGACAAATCCTTCGGATGGGAGGTCATGAAACGAATGCGTTCTATTCCTTCAATCTTCTCAATTTCCTGCAAAAGCTTTGCAAAGGTCATCGGGGTCTCAAGATTCTTGCCATAGGAATTTACATTCTGTCCGAGTAGCATAATCTCAACTACACCATCCTTCGCAAGACCCTTGATTTCATCCAGAATATCCTCCGGATTTCGACTTCGTTCTCTTCCCCTGACATAGGGAACGATGCAGTAACTGCAGAAATTATTACAACCAAACATAATATTGACACCGGCCTTGAATTGATACTTGCGGTCATTCGGCAGATTCTCTACAATCATATCCGTATTCTGCCACAGATCAATCACCATCCGCTTAGAATCCAGACGAATTTGTAATAGCTCAGCCAGCTTAAAGATATTGTGGGTGCCAAATATTATATCCACAAAACGGTAACTTGTTTTTATTTTCTCAACTGCTGAAGCTTCCTGCATCATACAACCGCAAAGGGCAATCAACATGCCTGGGTGCTTCTGCTTCAGCTTACCTACATAACCTAGTCTGCCATATACTCTGTTATTCGCATTCTCTCGGACGGTACAGGTATTATAGATGACAAAATCTGCATCCTCAGAATCTGTCTCAACATAACCGATTTGTTTCAGAATACCTGCTATTTTCTCCGAATCACGACTGTTCATCTGACAACCGAAGGTTGTAATACAAAAGGTTAAGGGCCTTCCATATTCTTCACTTCTTGCTTTAATGACTTCTCTGCATTTCGCGATGTAATACCATTGACGTTGCGGCTCCTGTGTGTCAGGTTCCTTCGTCAAATCTATGTTATTTAAATCAAATTCCAACATGCTCATTCTCCATTCCAAAAATTATATACTTATGTATACCATTTTTCGATATGGTTTGTAAACAAAATTTTCGAAATTAAATAACAATAATGTACACCAAGGTTACTGTTCACAGCAAGCTAGAAATGATGCTAGGATTTCGACAAAGGTTCCCGATCGGAGACGCTTTCGCTTAGTTGCGTTACGTAGCAGTACATAAGGCTCTAAAATACAGAGCCTAAGTACTGACGAACGCAAATACTCCGCTCGGAAATCCTTTGTCGAAATCCTAGTTCCTATTTACTAATATGGCTGTAGGGTATTTGTTGGCTGATCAGAAGCTTATGTAACATTTACGTATATAACCTTATGTAACTTTAACATGCTTCAACATGAAAGAAGCATAAAACCGAATTCAGATATCAGTAGTTTGATTTCCTTAAAAGTGGACGACCGATAGGTAGACGATAATGGAAATTCTGCCTCATCCTCCACTGTTTCAATTGTTATAGCAGGTTTATGGAAGTACTCACTGTAATAGTGAACCGTATTTCCACCGCTGTCGCCCACATCGCACTCCTCTTCCGGAGGAACCAGCTTATACTCTGTCACCTCACATAACCTGGTGGCAATATCCAGCTGCTTCTTATTATAGCTGTCCGGCATCTTATTCCGGTAATAAAAAATCTCTCTCCCTCTGGAGTGAAAATCCAGAAAACCGATGCTCGGATATTCATGAAATAGGCGGATTAATGCCTTAGTCTCTGCTTCACTAGCCGGAAAATCCCCTTCAAACTTCTGTTTCCATAATTGAGACGGAAAATTACGGTTTATATCGACCCCTCTTCCATTCGCTTTCCACTCTCTATAATCGATGTTTTTGTTTTCGCAAGCTTGCCTTAGTTGTATGTCACGGAGAATACCAAACCCCTTCTGTGCAATCATATAACCATCGGGATTCAACATCGGAACAACTAATATTGTATAGGTCTGAAGCAGCTCATAAATACAGGCACCATATAGCATTTGTTCATATTCCTCTTTTATATGAACATTTGGTTTTTCAAGCTTTTTCTTGAGAGCAAGCTTCTGGTGTCTAAAATTCATATACATATCTGCATAAAACTCAATTATTTTCAAGAGAACAATTGGATTCACTGTCTCTCTTCCATGGACTCCACCACAACAGATCATATATTTTTGTCCCAAACCCAGCTTTAATAAAATTATATCTCGATTATCATGAGACTCACCAATCGTGATATATTTTAGAATGCTATCAAATTGCTTCGCCAGGCATTTCGCAGCCCGGATATATTTATCGTAAACAAAATCAGTCTCATCTAAATTAATTATCATAAAAGCAACCATGCCTTTCTTAGAAACTGCAAACTATGAGAAAATCGTTGTTTCACAATTTGTAGACCACAAATCTATATAAAAATTTTATTCTTATATTAAGCAAAATTGATTATTTTTATCACATCATTATATGAGGCTAACCTGAATTTATGACTAAAATTTGCATTATCATATTATTATATGTAAATGTATATTCTATAACCGGCTTGCGCAATGGTGAAATATGGCTGGAATAAGGACGCTGGTTTAAAAATCACTTCGTTAGTTCATAAGACTCACATGTGCTATATTGTAAAGGATAGAAGCACATCTTACGAGCTTTCTATTATCAGGAATCAGGAAGGAAGGCTGATGGACTCCCCTTATACAAGGGATGTCTATCAGCCTTCCTTTTTTGTTATATATGTTAAATCATTATTACTATATTAAATAGTGAATTTATTTTACATCATAGAAGATTTTGGCAATCGGAGAATCCTTCGACAGAATTAAGGTCTTGTTTTCGCCGCTCAAGGAAGCTCTGGCTGCCTCAAGAGAGCGGATGAAGGTATAGAACTCACTCTTTGATTCAGTGGAATATGCCTTAGACAGAATTCGCATGTATTCGGATTCACCTTCAGCAATAATCTTGGCCGCTTCTGCCTCTGCATTAGAGATACTGATTGACACCTCTTTATCCGTTGTATTACGAATTTTCTGGGCCTCCGATTCACCTTCTGCAGTATAGGTTGCTGCAATCTGTCCACGCTCTGAGATCATTCTTTCAAATACAGCATTCTTATTATCACTGGGAAGGTCCAGATGCTTTGTCTCTACAGAAATCAGCTCAATTCCGTATTGCTCCATCGAGGAACCGATATTCTCCATAAAGCCCTGATTCAACTCACCATCTCTGCCACTAATAACATCGGCTTGGGAGAGGCTGCTGATTTCACTCTTCATAGCATTGTATACGATTGAATCAATTCTGCCTTCTGCAGCTACAATCGAGGAATTCAAGGTCTGTGCAAAGAGGATCGGACTCTTAATTCTCCAAAGCACATAGCTGTCAGCTACCATTGTCTTCTTATCCATGGTTATCACTTCGGATTCTTCCATATCATAGAGCTGGATACTTTTTGGTAATACATCCACATTCTCGATAAAAGGGGTACGGAAGGATAGACCTGCTTCGCTGTTCACTCGCTCAATCTTTCCAAATCTTTTCACTAATGTATATTCATTCTCTTTGGTTACAATTGTTGCAGAAAATAGAATGATAATTCCGACAATGATAATAATAAGAGTCAATACTCCTGTTAATTTGCTCGCTTTTTTCATTATCTGGTACCTCCTTCCATCAGACTATCTAGGGGCAACAGTTTTTGGATGTCGCCATCTCCGCTGTCGATAATAACCTTCAGGGAAGGTAAAACATCTTCCATCGCCTCATAGAACATTCTCTGCTTGGTGATCAAAGGGTACTTAAGGTATTCCTCATACATTTCAGTAAATCTTGAAACCTCTGCATAAGCTTCATTGACTCTCTGGGTTTTACTGGTCTGTGCATCCTGCAGAATCTTATCTACTTGAGCTTCTGCCTTCGGAAGTTGCTCATTGCTGTATTTATTAGCATTATTTAATGCGGTTTCTTTACCCTGCTTCGCTGTCTCTACTGATTTAAAGGCCTCCATAACTGCAGCGGTCGGTGGCTCGGAGTCCTGTATTGTTATATTCACTAATTGAATACCGATATCATGCTTCTCCAGCATCTCCAATATGGAGGATTTGATTGCTGTTTGAATCTCCAGCTTACCGGTAGTAATTACACTATCGACATCATAGCTACCAACCACCATTCGGATACTGCTCTGAGCAATATTCTTAAGTATTGTTACCGGCTCCTCGGAAGCATACAACGCTTTCACCGGATCCGATACTCTGTATTCTAAGTAGAAGTCAACATTAACAAAATTAAAATCCTTCGTGATCATCATGGATTCCGACTCGTTTTTGGTATTGGTCTCCAAATCATATCCTATTGTTAAGCTCTTTATTGTGGTGTCCACCTTATGAACCTGTTGAATGAAGGGTATCTTAAAATGTAAACCGGCAGTATTGACTGTCTGTGCCTTACCGAAGGTGGTGACCACTGCTTGTTCCTGCTCTTTAATTTCAAAAAATGCACTTGTAGAGATAATAATTAGAACGATGATAACCACAAGGATGGTTAACAGCTTACCAAAACGTTTCATAAAGCTGCCGAAACCATTCCCTGAAGGGAAATCATAAACCTTCTTTTCTTCCATTCTTATCCTCTTCCTTTCCTTAACCCATAACAATCTAACATCACATCACTTCTTGGTATCTCAATTCCACCTTATGTTCGAATCTGTCCATTTCCAAAGATAATATATTTGATTGTTGTTAATGCCTTTAATCCCATTGGCCCTCTTGCATGAAGCTTCTGGGTACTGATACCGATTTCCGCGCCAAATCCAAATTCATAACCATCGGAGAATCTAGTGGAGGCATTGACATAAACCGCTGCCGAATCAATCTCGTTTAAGAATTTCATCGCATGCTCATAATCCTTTGTTATAATTGCTTCCGAATGCTTCGTACTGTAGTAATTGATATGTGTAATGGCTTCCTCAATACTGTTGACTACCTTTAAGGAAATGATTTTATCCAGATATTCCGTGGCATAATCCTCGTCCGTAGCAGGAGTCAAACCCTTATGCAATGCACATGCTCGTTCATCTGCACGGATCTCAATCTCCTTCCCGTGTAATCTGTCGTATAGCAAGGGAATAAACTCGCTATAAATCTTTTCGTGTAGCACTAAGGATTCGCAGGTGTTGCATACTCCGAGACGCTGGGTTTTCGCATTATCTATAATATCTAAGGCCATATTAAAATCAGCGAATTCATCGACATATATATGGCAATTACCAGTACCGGTCTCAATGACAGGAATCGTACTGTTCTCCACTACTGTTTTAATCAGACCAGCTCCACCACGCGGAATCAAGACATCAATGTAGCGGTTAAGCTTCATAAACTCTCTGGCTACCTCTCTGGAGGTATCCTCCACTAAAGATACGGCATCCTCATTAATACCTGCATTACGAAGTCCGCATCTCAGTGCTTTCACAATCGCTTGATTCGAGTGAATAGCATCACTGCCACCACGAAGAATTACCGCATTCCCGGTCTTGAAGCATAAACCGAAGGCATCCGCAGTTACATTCGGCCTTGACTCATATATCATTCCAACAACGCCGAGGGGAACTACCTTTTGACCAATCTGCAGACCATTGGGGCGTACCGTCATGGATAATACCTCACCGATGGGATCGGGTAACGTACAGATTTGCAGGATACCGTCCACCATTCCCTGTATGCGATCCGGTGTTAGTCGTAATCGATCAATTAGGGAGCTTTTTACTTCGTTTATGATCGCTTGCTTTACATCGATTTCATTGGCTGATAAGATCTCTGATTGGGCTTCTATCAAAGCCTGTGCACAGGCTCTCAGAGCAGTATTCTTCTCCTCCTGACCAAGAAGATTTAATTGGATGGATGCTTTCTTCGCATTACTTCCCAACTGTTCAAGATAATTCATAATTTCCTCCTCTCCTTCTCCAATCAAGCCTATGATTGGACCAAACATATATGTCTTCCTAACTGCATAATATCCACTTTGTCGGTGTAATGATAGCATCAGCTCTTACATCATATTCATAAGCTGTAATATGCTCCATTAGTTGAAAATCATAGCATGCTGCTATTTTATAGAAATGTTTATCAGGATACCTTGTCAGATACCGGTCGTAATAGCCGGCACCGTAACCGATCCGATTCCCTACAGGATCAAAGGCTAATCCCGGTAAAAGCATTAAATTAATAAATGATGCTTCGTTATTGATATTCTCCTTATATCGCCTTTCTTCATTGGGTAAAGGTTCCAGTACTCCGAAATTGCTTGGCTTAAGACTCGTAAAACTGTCAATACGATAAAATTCCATTCGATGATCCTCTTCGACTCGTGGAACATAAACCTGTTTATCCTCCCTTAACGCCTGAAGAATGATCTCTTTGGTGCTAAGCTCAGAGCCGAAGGAAATATAGCAAAAAAGTCTTCGGCACTGACGATACACATCCTTACACTGTAAGTGCTGTAGAATCAGATCATCATATACCTTTCGGTCATCCGCTGAGATATTACTTCTCAACTCCTTCATACTTCTTCTGATTTCGACCTTTTTCATATTATATCATCCTAATCTTAAAATATCATGATAGCTGCCATTAAAAACTGCTGATAGAAATCTAATCTTTCATTAATATTCCATTCTGCATCTTCGCTTCAGCACAAAACCTGGAAGAACGAGGAGCTTGCTCGCATGAGTAAGTTTCGAGGCTTCTTCCCCTGTGAAGATGTTCCAGCTTCACACTATTATTCATGACTTTAGAAAGTTCGCGAAGCGTGCTTTCTATTGTTTATTTCTCAAATCGGATGCCTTGGTAATGGATCCATCCGGATTCACCAAGGATACATTTTCTAAGGTTCCACGAAGATTTTGACGAATTGCGGCAACATATTCACTTCGAAGTCTAGCTTGTTCGGCCTTCTCTTCTTCACTTAAGCCTTCCTTTTGAGATTTGCGGTATAATTCATTAATTCGTGTTATTCTTTGATCATCCATATTAATATCCATGCCTTTCTTCATAACCTGCATAATATAGCCTTGCTAATTCTGATATTGCTTTGAGGTAATATAATCCATAATATTAAAATTCTCTCGTTTCTGCGATTGGAATAGGGTACCTATCTCTCTGCCCTCCATAATATGATTTATGTTTCTAACATTATCACCATTCGTAATTACCATATCGGCTCCGGAAGCGGTAGCAATCTTCGCTGCCGATACCTTGGTTGTCATTCCACCAGTTCCGACATTGCTTGCCGAATCTTTTGCCATACCGGATAATTCTTCGTTGATTTGTGTTACACAAGAAATCAATGTTGCCTCTTTATTGGTATGGGGGTCATCGGTATAAAGACCGTCAATATCGGATAATAAGATTAACAGATCCCCTTCTACCAATGCTGCAACTATTGCGGACAGGGTATCGTTATCCCCGAAATCAAGATCCAATTCTTCTGTAGATACGGTGTCGTTTTCATTAACAATAGGAATTACACCCATAGCAAACAATTCCTCAAAGGTATTCTTGGCATTGTTTCGGCTGATATCATTAATCATCGTATATTTCGTCATTAATATCTGGGCTGCTGTTTGATTATATTCAGCAAATAGCTTCTGGTATACCATCATAAGGCTCGCCTGTCCAACTGCAGCACAGGCCTGCTTGACGGAACGCTTCGTCGGTCGTTCCTTTAGACCAAGGGCCTTTCTCCCGACCGCAATTGCGCCGGAGGTTACCAAGACGACATCCTTTCCTTGATTACGTAGGTCTGTAAGTATTCTTACTAAGCGTTCCATCTTCTCCAGATTTAAGCTTCCTGTCTCCGCATGTGTTAAGGAAGAGGATCCGATCTTTATCACAACTCTTTTTTTATTCATTAATAGCTCTCTACCCTGCATCATAAATTCCTCCACAATATGATTTATGCTGCCAAAATACCGTAATAAGGCTGCAGCATAAATTAACAAATTATAAAATAAGCACTTATATTTGCCGAAAACGTTCGGCAATTGCTTCAAATACTTTAATTCCATCAATTGCTGCCGAGGTAATCCCTCCAGCATAGCCAGCGCCCTCCCCGCAAGGATAGATTCCCTTGATACTGGCTTCAAAGCGTTCATCTCTCTGAATTCTGACAGGCGATGAGGTTCTGCTTTCTACTCCTGATAATATCGCTTCCTCATCGGCAAAACCTTTGATTTTATGATCAAAAGCAAGAATTCCTTCCTTCAATGCATCCAAAATATCCGCCGGTAAACAAGCATTCAGATTCGTCAGACGATATTCTCCTTTGATATTTGGAGTAACATTTCCTATTGTAACACTATCCCTGTTACTTAACAAGTCACCAAACAACTGTACCGGAACAGAGCCTTTTCCAGCTTGAAAGGCAGCTTTTTCAATTCTACGTTGAAATTCAATCCCACTTAAGGGATCACCGGAGCCAAAATCCTCTGGTTGTATTGTTACTACAATAGCACTGTTGGCATTCACTTCATCTCGATTATAATTACTCATGCCATTCACTGCGACATACCCATGTTCGGAAGATGCATTGACTACAAAGCCACCGGGACACATACAGAAGGAATACACTCCTCTTCCCTTTCCGGTCTGATGTGTCAGCTTATAATCCGCCGCAGGAAGATGGATATATTCACTTCCGTATTGTGACCTGCTTATCATACTCTGATTATGTTCGATTCTAAATCCAATCGCGAAAGCTTTCGCTGTCAGCTTAAGTCCCCTTCTGTGGAACATGGCAAAGGTATCTCTGGCACTGTGCCCAACAGCTGTAACAAGTAATTCACAGGGGATAACTTCATTATGATTAATCTCAATTGCTCTTAAGCTTCCCTTTTCTATGATCATATCCGTCAGAGCGGAACCAAAGCGCACCTCTCCTCCACATCGGATAATTTCGTTTCTCATATTCTCAACGACATTACGTAGCTTATCGGTACCGATATGCGGCTTATTCAGATAAAGAATATCCGAGGGTGCCCCGAACTTAACAAAGGTCTCCATAACCAGACGATATCGGTTGTTGGTATCCTTAACAAGAGTATTTAGTTTGCCGTCAGAGAAGGTCCCTGCGCCACCTTCACCGAATTGAACATTACATTCCGGATTTAACTCATTCGTCCTCCAGAAATGTTCAACCGACTCCACTCTCTTACGTACTTCATATCCGCGCTCCAGTACCAAGGGATGATAGCCGTTAAGAGCCAAAAGATAAGCCGTAAATAAGCCGGCCGGACCTGTTCCTACAACGACCGGACGATGGGACAGCAGCTCCTCACCGGACGGAAGGAATTGATATCGATCAGTCTTTGCAAGAGTTACATTTGCATTATGACACCGACTAATGATAGCTGTTTCCTTTTCCTTTGAGTCAAGGGAAACGGTTGCATCGATGGTATAAATATATTTAATATCATTCTTCCTGGCATCAATGGATTTCTTGACAATCTGATAGTTCAGAATTCTCTGAGACGGAAGCTTCAATGCCTTCGCGATTGCATTGAACAGCTCCTCTTCATTATGCTTTATTGGAAGCTTAACTTGTGTAATTCTTATCAAATTTATTAACCATACCTTTCATAATACTAATTATCTATCAATCGTAATGCTCGAACCAATACGCTTCCTAGCAATTAACGTTGTCTATTGTCGGTTCTTTCTTACAGCGCATCCAGCCGTTGTTCCAGCTAAGTAGCCTGAACTCCATGCCCATTGCAGGTTATAACCTCCACAGGTGCCGTCCACATCCACAAGTTCACCAGCCAGATATAACCTCTTCACCAGTTTAGATTCCATGGTTGCGGCATCAATCTCCCCAGTCTTTACTCCACCGCAGCAGACCTGAGCATTCTCAAAGGAATTTGTACCGTTAATCGGAAGCCTGAGAGCTTTCATCTGTTGTGTCAATATATCAATATCACGCTCCGACAGCTTAGTAGAAGGCATAGTCGGATCGAGTTTTGCTTCTTTAATTAAAATATAATTGAGTTTATGATTAAAGAGCCCAATCATCATCTCCTCAAGGCTTTTGCTGGGGTTTTGCTGTATCCGATTCTTCAGTATGCTTTTCAGCTCTTCCTTTGTCCTATCCTTTATGAAATCAAGTGAGAGCCAGCAGTTTTTCCCCTTGTCCAATGACTTTGCAACAAATCGGCTGAGCTGCATGATGGGAATACCGGAGATGCCGTAATCCGTAAAGATAATTTCTCCTTCTTCCATACCAAGCTTATTCTCCCTGTCATAAGCACTGACAGTGACATGGGTCCGTACGCCGGACACTGTCTTACAGAGCTTGTCCGGAGATTTCAATTGAACCAGTGCCGGTAAAGGTTTTATAATACTATGTCCTAAAACCTTAGCAAGCTCATAACCGCTGCCGTTAGAGCCCAGTTGTGGCGAAGCACAACCTCCTGCAGCGATAATCAAGTGTTTTCCTTGGTATCGATAACGCCTTTTATCCTCTGCGCTCTCAGTTATTACCTCAAAGTATGGCTTTGCTATCTCAATTACCGTCTCCATATACCGAAATACTACACCAAGCCTTAAACACTCCAATACCAAAACTTGTACCACACTGGCTGCCTGCTCTGAATTCGGATAGTAATAGCCCTCACGCTCTTTGGGATAGATACCTAAGTCTTCAAAAAATTCCAGGGTTTTTTGGACATCAAAACAAGACAGCACCTTCATAGCAAATGCGCTGTCATCCGAACGATAGCAATCGGGAGCTTGGAAACGATTCGTAAAATTACACTTTCCGTTACCGGTTGCCAATATTTTTTTTCCGGGCTTCTCCTTGCGTTCTATCACAAGCACTGAACTTCCCAATCTTGCTGCAGCAATCGCAGCCACTAAACCGGAAGCTCCGGCGCCAACGATGATTACGTCATATTTCACTTGAACAGCCTCCTACGAACAAATCATATTAATTTCATGACAATAGAGAGTTCGCGAAGCGTGCTTTCTATTGTTCATGACGATAGTAAAGTGCACGAAACGTACTTTCTATCGTTTAGGATTTGTTTCATTATATTTTAACCAAGGCATTATTTCAAGCATTTCTTTACATAACCAATAATAAACCAATAGGATATATTCCTCTAATCAGAGCGGCATCAGCTTGAAAAGCTTTCCAGAAGAGAATACAATTCCTCAAGACTATTCACATAGATACCCTGACTTAAAGCGATTCTGTCCTCTTCCACCAGTTCGGCGGCGAGAATATGAGTATAGCTGTAGACACTCTTAAGATCACTGTTGTACACAACTACATATCCATCCTTCACCACGACATAGAAGCGGAACGGTACAAAGTCCTCATTGTACGTCTTCTTGATCACAACCTCTGTATCAGAAAATCGGACTAATTCATAGGATATCAAACCCTTATTATATTCCGACAAAGGTAAATCCTTCATGTAAGCACTCAGATATTCCACGACCTGTGCACGAGTCAACCCAACCAGATAAGCAGGTGGATTCAACTCCTGGGTATCAAGCTTATCTGACTTCATATTATATATCTCAAGGATATATTTTGTTGCAGGTAATATAATTGCTTCAGGCTGTTCATTAACTGACACCGAAGCATCCTCATTTTCAACAACAGGTGTTGGTTCAGCCTTCTGAGTAAGAGGCAAGAGCTGATCTTTACGTTCTATTGCTTTCTGATTAAATTCATTTAATGCGTGCAAATAACTCATGTAATAGCAGGTGCTGAACATGACACTTATTAAAACAAAGCTTCCGAGATAAATCAACGCCTTTTTCAGCTTCATACGAAAACCACTCCTTTGGCATTATTATCTCCGGAATTAACTTTTTTATACATTTATAGTAAGATTTACTGAAACTATTCCATACTCCAGGGAAGTCCATGGGTTTTAGATTAATCAATGGAATAATATGCGACCATTTGCTTTACCTATTACATTCTAGCCTTTCCAATAAATTCAAATTATAGATGTTCTCAATCTCGTCTGCCAGCAGCGGTTTGCTAAACAGATATCCCTGTATGTAATCACAACCACCATGCTTTAGCAGCAGATACTTATCCATCTCTTCAATTCCCTCGGCCGTAATTTTAAGTTTCAGACTATGGGCTAAAGAGATAATACTATCCATAACATCAGTATTTTCGGTCTGAAGAAATTTATCATTGATTGATTTATCCAGTTTAATCTTATCAACCGGAATAAAGGTCAGATAATTCAATGATGAAAAACCCGTACCAAAATCATCCAGCGCTAGTTTAAAACCGGCCTCCTTCACCGCTCGTAAGAATTCCTTCGTCTGAGAGTTATTCTCAAGGAAAAAGCTTTCGGTAATCTCTATCTCAACATACTCCGGACTAATTTCATATCTCTGAAGAAGATTCTTCATAAATTGAATATAATTCCGATCTCTTAGCTGTTTGCTGGAATAATTAATAGAAACAACTTTTTCTGCAAAGCCTTTTCTTCTCCATCGGTCAAGCTGCATGATTGCTTCCTCAGCTACCCACCTGCCGATCTGTATAATGTGCCCGCATTCTTCTGCTATGGGAATAAACAGACTTGGGCTAATATTATGATTCTTGAGTCGAAGCAATGCTTCAAAGCCGATAATCTCTCCGGTTTTTGTATCCACTTGCGGTTGATAGCTTAAATAGAAGCCCTTATCCTTTATGGCTTGTCTTAAGATATTCTCTATATCCTTCTTTGTCTTGATCTCTTGTTTCATAGCTTCCTGATAGTAGATAAAGCTATTCTTACCGTTATGCTTGACCTTATACATAGCAGCATCCGCATTCATAATTAATTGATCAAGATTGTCACTGTCCTGTGGATATTGTGTGATACCCATACTAAAATGAATGTAATTTTCAATGTCATCATAAATATACACTTCTTCAAATATCTTTTGAATTTTCCTGGCATATTCATTAATTGTCTCTTGTTCTGTTACCTGTTTCAACAATATAAGGAATTCATCACCGCCCATTCTGGCACAGAACAGCTTATCATCAATAATATTATTGAATCTTTCTGCGATCATTCTTAGTAGATGATCCCCGTACACATGACCCAAGGTGTCATTGATGCTCTTAAAATTATCGATATCAAGAAGCATGATTGCTCCCTTGGAATTACTCTCCAGTTCATGGGACAGCTGTTCTACAAAATGCATTCGATTCGGAAGCTTTGTAAGATAATCACTATTAGCCATCTCCTCAATTTTGTTATATTGAAGCTTCAGCTCCTCCTCAGAAGCGGTTAATTCCTCATAAGTGGCTATCAGCTCCTCATGACTTTCTTGAAGCAACCTTTGCATTTTTCTCCTCTTGAAATTATCAATCAACAGAATAGTAGTAATTGAGCTTAGAAGCAGACCGATCACTCCTATAATCATGAAAAGCCTTCGATATCTTTCAAAAATGGTAATTTCCTTATTAATTAATACCGCGCCTTCTGGTATCAAGCTCTCTTCTATTTTGTATTTTTTTAATAAGTTATAATCAAAAATATAATAATATGGAGTCTGCTCATTTAATCTTATGGAATCAACTGAAGTACCTGTCAGTATCTGATATACCGTTTCTGCAGCTTGAACGCCCATTGTCTTATAATCAATCATTCTTCCGCCAAGAAGACCTTCACCAACACCGCCGACAGAGGCGCGGTATACCGGAACCTTCACATGACTTCTTATGAACTCAAATTGGTCGTCTGTTTCCATATATTTACCCGATTTATCCTGATCCATGCTCTGTAACAGAACGATTGTATCATGCTCAATACTTTCTAATTCCTTACCAAATTCGTTAAAGGTATATTCCGACACATTCAAGGTATTAAAAGCTAAGCTGGGATAGGCACTTTTAACCTCCTCCAACTGTTTTTCATCCCCCTGTCCGGTTAGGGTTCCGTCCACAATTCCGATCACTTTCGTTGCATCAGGATTGAAGCGCCTTGCAATCTCTATATTCTCCTTCAAAGAGGTCTCTTCTATACTTCCTGCCATATTAGGCAGAGCATCTGCTTTTCTTGCCCTTTCCTTGTCATTAATTCCAAAGAATACAATTGGAAGTCCCTGAAAAAGCACATCTTGATGATCCATTGCGAATTGAAGAGCTGCATCATCTCCAACAACAAGTGCATCATAGGTCGGAAGATTAGCGAGCTTATATTTGATGCTATCATAAAAATGCCGGATATTCTCCTCAGTGGAAAGTCTTTTTGTATCCATATATTCTATATCGAGAGATGCACCGTATTTATGAAAGACGCTCTGCAGTCCAATAATCTGGTCAGGAATAGTTAAAAAGCGTTCGCTATATGAGCTGATGAAAAGAATTCGCTTATTGTCCAGAGCAGGAGTCACTACGGAGCTCTCATTACCGGTGTACACCAACTGTGAGGACAAAGTAATATGTACATAGATTAACATAGCTGACAGTATTCCCATGAATATAATTAGATACACATAAATCCTTTTTCTTTCCATTCTTTTTCTCATAGCAAACCTCCATGCAAGAATGTCCTTCAAACCATCATCAAGCATATTTTTTTAGACATAACACCGATCGATTAACAGATATTTCGACTATATATATTATATTTCACTATATTATTGCAATGTTAGTATATACCTATTTCATAAATACATCAAGCCAAAAGCAAGGTTCTACATAGACCAAACTTAGCACAATTGAGAAACAAAGAAGAGCCGATACACTAACGCTATGTTAGTTTTATCAGCTCTTCATCGATAATACCTATTAAATAAATTATAGCAGATGCAGCTTCTTTAAAATACGTATAATAGAGCCACTCTTTGGAACAAAGTCGAGTTCTTCCTCACTGACACCCTTCATGAAAATCAATAATGCAAAATAGATTATCAGCGCCAGTAGGAAAGCTAGGATAGTCGAAACCAACATATTCCCTATCCAGAGCATTAAGCCCTTATAAGCGAAATAGGTAACTACTCCCATGAGACCGGCGCTCACCGTCGGAATCACAAAGGTCTTGATGATTTCCTGCTGATATCCCAGATGTCGGGCGAGGGCAATCCAATTCAAGATGCATACCACCATGGGAAAGGTAACATTTCCGATTACTAACGCATAGGTACTCAAGGGTGTAAAATAAAGTAATAGAAACACAATGATTACATGAAGTCCCAGCGAGATTGCCGAATGAATCACCGGAAGCTTCATTTGATTAATTCCTTGAAGAATGGAGGAAGATACTGTGGAGTAAGCATAAAAAACGATGGATATAGAGCCCAGCATCATTAGATTCGTAGACAGCACAAATGTATCTCTGAAAATCAGAGCCATAAACGGTGCTGCTAAAACCGCCATTCCTATGGCTGCCGGAATAGCAATAATCATATTGAATTTCACCGCCGCATGTACTTTATGACAAATGGAATCAATTCTGCCTCTGGCCATATCAGCTGACACAGTAGTAACTATGGCAGCTCCAATCGCGGTAGCAATGGCAACCGGTACATTGGTAAGTAGGCGATATTCACTGCTATAGATACCGATTAAAGTATTACGGAATTCCTCAAGGTACAACTGCCCTGCCGTAGCTCCCTCAGCAAGCAACACCGGTAAATCAAAGGATGCGATTACTTTCCCTTTCATGATATGACCAAAAAGGGAGCTGTCAATTAATCCGCTGATCTGATACACGGTCTGACTTAAGATAATCGGAGCAATTGTAAGTATTAGAAGCTTAAATATGTCTGAATAGCTCTCACGGTGACCTGTCGTATCACGTCTCATCTGCTTATTTAAAACAGGTTTATAAATCATAAATACAAAAAGTAGGAACAATAAGGCTACTAACGCACCTGCAAAGGTACCGAAGGTTCCGCCAGCCGCACCATAGGCAGACATATTCGGCGCAGCACTATAATTCTTCATTAATATCCAAGAGGCTGCCACACTGACGATTGCATTAACGATCTGCTCCAACACCTGTGAAACAGCGGTAGGAATCATTGTGTTTTTTCCTTGATAAAAGCCTCTCAGCACTCCCATGACAGAGAATACGAATATGGTAGGTGCCAGTATTTTCAGCGGTAAAGCGGTATCCGGACTGTCAAATAAAAGCGTAGCCAATACATTCGCGCCAAAGAATACAATCAACGTAGCAATGAGTCCGACTGTAACCGCGAAAATCATCGCACTCAAAAAGACACGGTAGGAATTACGATGCTCTTTATTATAACTTCTTACTGCAACCAGCTTAGACACGGCTAGAGGAATACTATAGGAGGAAAGGATCAAAGCGATATTGTACACCTCGAATGCATTCGAATAAACTCCCATCCCTTCTCGCCCAATGATTCTCACCATCGGAATACGATATAGCAGGCCAATCACACGCACCAGTATGGAGGCTACTGCTAATATACTTCCCTGTATCAGAAAATGGTTACTTTTATTTTGCGATGACATATTCCTTCTCCTTTTTCACAACGGTATGCTCGATATTTTATCTGATGTATGTTTAAGTTCTCAAGCCATTTATTATGCAGGGCATTTTCAATGAATGTTTATAAAAATACAGGAACATTCATTATAGAACTATTTGATAGTAACTTTCTCTTCACGATCTCTTGGAAATAAGGCTATGTAGGTCTTTCCCGGATTGATGGTAAGCTCTTCTCCCGCTTCATTATAATACCTCATAAAGCGTTTATCCTCATTCTTCTTCCAAGTTATCTTAACCATTTTTCCGTTAGTGATATAATAACCGGATCCACTGGCATCCTCCAGATCCATGGTTTGATAATCATTATGATCAATATCCCATTCCTTCACAAACTGAATAATAATATTCTTAAAGCGTAACTGCTCGCCGGTATTTGAATCCTTGTGAGGTTCTCCAAATTGATTTCGGTAATATAGCTTGTCCTTGGAATTGTATTCAAAAAACGGTGTGTTGTAGCCCGAGAAGTCAACCGTAAGCTTATTGACGGCAATATTACTTGTCAAATCCGTATCCTCTTCATAGAATTGATAATGAGGTTCATAGCCCTCCTTATATTTTGTCTCATACTTCTTTTTCTCAATTCCAGCTAGAATACCCTTTAAGGACGCAAAGGCATTATGAGGGGCTTTCATGGATTTATCACGATAAAATACAGTAGTGCCTATCCCTGTCTCACCATCCAGATTATCGATACCTAGTTCCTTAATCTTAGCAGTGGCATACTTAGTCTTACCATAGTGGATGTAGATTGCATCGTATTCATCTGCAATGCTTACAAAGTAATGTCTCGAGCTTCTGGTTGAACCGATTCGATCTCCTTTGTAATCCTCACCAATACCGAGAAGCCTTGTAATACCCCCCTCTACGATACACTCATAGACGATATCGGCCTGACTGATACCCCATTGATTTCGAACTGTCTTAAAATTACTGAATTGAAATGCATAAGGTCGTTTCGTACCTATTTCAATCGGCACCCACAATCCACTTAGATAGCTTCTCATCATTCCCTCATGATTGGTATCCTCCGGTGTCTCGGTCGGTGTCACATTTGCTGTAGGTGCGGGTGTACCAGTATTCTTATTATCATCGTATTGCTCCTGATAATCCTGTATTACACTTCCGTTATAGCCATCGTTCTTCTTACACCCGGACAGTAATAATATCGTCAGTATAATTAGTATATAATAAGTGTACTTTTTCATATCTACTTAATCCCCTTCGCCATATTTCTTAACAATTATCTCAAAATCTGCAGCTTGTCCAGGACAAAATTCTGCCTTTTCTCCATAAGCTTACGTTCTTCGTCCTCCATATGATCATAACCAAACAGATGAAACATACTATGCGTAGTTAAAAAGGCAAGCTCACGCTTCAAGGAATGACCATATTCCTCTGCCTGTGATATTGCTCGGTCGATCGATATAACGATATCACCTAATAGAAGATCACCTGTCTCCGGATGAAAATATTCTGCAGCAGCCTCTTCAAGCTCAGAAAAATC
The DNA here is from genome assembly GCA_023411215.1 of Bacillota bacterium. GTDB lineage: Bacteria > Bacillota > Clostridia > Lachnospirales > Lachnospiraceae > Mobilitalea. The sequence goes on from JAEYOY010000048.1 coordinate 35,396, forward strand.
TCCCGGTGTGTGATACTCAATAGCCGGGAAGGATAAGACATCCGTGGGAGCATCAATTCCACGGTATTCCTGATTTATCTGCCTGATTTGTTCATTATCAGTAAGGAGGATACTAACCTCCGCTTCATATGGGCACTCTTCATAGTCAAGGCATGCTTCCACAACCTTCTTCTCCATAGCCTCAAAATCAAAATCAAACTGATTCGTTACTTCATAATCAAAGTTGATAGTCATAGGTTCTCACTTTCTATACTTTATTGTACTTCAGGGGTGAATTCCTTCTGATAGAAATCCTTTAAAAGCTTGAAATTCTTTAAGGACAGATTCGCACCATCAAAGGTTCCTTTATCCATTCGCATCTGAAAAATGTTATCTATGATTTTATTGGTGGTAAATTTATGCTCTTCTGATTTCTCTATGTATTCAATGGTAGATACCACGCTATCAGAAAGCATAACAATAGCTGCCTCTACCGAATTCGGTTTATCGTACTTGATGTTATGCTCTCTAAGAATTGCCCTTAGTTCCTGTGGAAATGCATAATCCTCCGCAATACGCAGACCTTCTTCGATATAATTTTTGCCGTTCAGCTTCCCAATCTCATGATAAAAGCCTCCCGCCATGGCTAACTGCTCGGAAGCTCCTATCAGTCTGGCAGCCCTTGCAGAAAGCTCCCCAATGTATAATGCGTGGGTATAAAGTGCCTCTGAATGCTGCTTTAGCTTCATCAGCAGCTCATTGGTCGGTGAACAAAGAACATCATAGCTAGAGCTGGTACCGATGATGCGATCCAGATTCGTAGCAGCCTCCTCCTCTATAGACGACGCAACAGCAGAATTCGTTTCCTCCTGCTCATTGGTTATGCTTTGCATACTTAATTCCAGAAGATTAGCGGTAACCGGAGGCTCCGTAAACAGGTTTTCTGTTATCACCGGCTCATCTGCTTGAGCCCCCTTATTCATACTGTTAGCAGTTATCAAATCATATAACAGACTTAACAAAAAGGCAGTAACAAGTACGACTAAGATACTGAATAAAGAATATAGATAATTGTAATTAACCTTGGTGTTAAAGATAAAATTATTAATCACAAAGGAAAGTGTTACATTCGTAGAAAGTATAATTACCATTGCATAAATCGTTGTTGTTGTGGATCTTAAGGCACCGGAAAGCAGGTTCATCACTACTCCGATGATCATTATATGAATCATGATCTCGGGTTGCATAATCTCAGGCTGCGTGGACAAGCTGATGCCCATTACAAAGGACAAACTGAAGTGAAAAAGCAATCCGAGCTTATTATCGATGGTCATTGATACCAATAATCCACCAAGCATCCAGAAGCAATAAAGATAAGGCTTAGGAACGGAAAGCAGCAGAACGATGGAACATAGATAGCTAATTGTAATCAATGTTTTCGCCAGCTTTTTCTCTAGGATAGTATCTAAATTCAGACGGATGTAAAAGGTTGCGACGGTTGTTAAAATCATGGTCAGGATAGCCACCTTGGCAATCTCAACACCGGAGGTCTGTTTAATGATACCGGGTAATATAGAAGCAATCATGGATAAAATGGGTAATATGGTAATAAGGATAGAATTCGTAGGTCTTCTATCCTCTACCGTCGTTGCTATAGTTTTATTATTGATTTCTTCCGTCTCAGTATTGTTATACTTACCTGTTCTCATCTCGGTTTCCCCTGATCTTTTCGGATTTATAATTAACGCGTTTTATACTCTTGTGCTTATCCTTCTCCGAGGTTTTATTATCAAACCGTTTTAGTCTTTCTTCATAGGAATCATAAGCCTTTACGATCTTTTGTACCAGTGGATGTCTTACTACATCCTGGCTGGTCAGATATGAGAAGCCGATATCATCAATCTTTCCAAGTACCTTCAGTGCAACATCCAAGCCGGATTTCTGTCCCAGAGGAAGATCCTTTTGGGTCTGGTCACCGGTAATCACTACTTTAGAGCCAAATCCGATTCTCGTTAAGAACATTTTCATCTGAGCCGGGGTTGTATTCTGTGCTTCATCCAGAATAATGAAGGCATTCTCTAGGGTTCTGCCTCTCATATACGCAAGAGGTGCAACCTCAATTAACCCTTTTTCCGAATTCTTTATATAAGCTTCCGGCCCCATAATCTGATATAAGGCGTCATACAAGGGTCGTAGGTAAGGGTCAACCTTACTCTGTAAATCACCGGGCAAGAAACCAAGCTTCTCACCTGCTTCTATCGCAGGACGTGTCAGGATAATCTTACTTACTTCATCATTCTTAAAAGCAGTAATTCCCATGGCCATAGCCAGATACGTCTTACCGGTTCCCGCAGGACCCACACCAAAGACAATCATCTTCTTCCGAATCTGATCTACATAGGTCTTCTGACCAAGAGTCTTGGGTTTGATTGGTTTCCCGCTGATCGTATGACAGATTAGATCCTTATCAATCTCAACAATTGCCCTTTCCTTATCTTCATAGCCTAAAGAAATTGCATAATTAACATTTTGCTCCGTGATCTGGTTCCCACGTTTGGATAGCTCCAAAAGCTGAATAAATACACTTTTCGCCTTGGTAACATCCTCTGCAGCACCAACGACCTTGATCTCACCATTTCTGGCTATAATTGTTACATTAAAAGCTCTTTCAATTATCTTAACATATGCGTCAAACCCACCAAATACGTTCTTCTCATGCTCTGCGGGTATATCAATTATTGTCTCCATTATGCTCATCGGCCGGCTCGATCCTCCACTCATTTTCTTGTATTGTTTTGTATTCCCAAGCCGGTTCCTCTACAATAATTCTCCCAGTGGTAATACATTTATTATTTTCTATCGTTATTTTAACATTATTCTCTGTAATTAACACTTCATTCCGTATTAATTTGTCAAAATATCTTTTTAGATGTTCCTTTGCAATGGACTGTGCTTCTTCCTTAGTATATTTTCTCTTTTCCTCAAAGTATTCTCTTGTCTGAATCTCTCCAAAACGGAAAGGAAGATAAAAGCTATCGGTAATATGAAGCGTTTTTTCGTTTACAATTATATCATATATGCCATAGGAATTACTAGGATTATATAAAAATAATTTTTTCTCAAAAAGGGTAATATAATAGCCTTTTTTGGACTTTCCGGAGTAGTTTTTATATGTATAATTCATTGAAAAAACATCCTTATAATCATAATAGGAGCTGCAGCGGACATCGGCATCCGCGACCACCGGCTCCCTACTGAGCTCTACACCAAAGTCATCCATAATTGTATTAATGCCGGATACAAGGATATCTCCTTTCTTAACCACATCCCCAATCTTCACCATCGGAGTCCCGGACCTTGTAATAATATTCTTAACGATGGCATCCTTCGTTGCAATCATATGACTTGGTTCTATTGCAGGCTTTGCAGGAGCCGGCATATTGGTCTCTGTTAATTTGATAATAAGTCTGGTACCCCGAATTTCAGCAGATACCCAGCCGATATCCTTATAGGTCAGACGGATTGTCTCTTCGATCTCCTGGCAATCCACTCTCTTCTTCTGAATTCCGGTATACACCTGATTCTCATTCAGAAACTTAATCATAGTCTCCGGCGTATATTTGGATCCACCCAGAATACTGATATCCCAGATATTCAGAGACATTATGTAGATTAGTAGTACACAGATGACGGCACCTGCAAAGAAGCCGATCCGCTTTCGATAGCGGTGTAGGATGAATACAAGACCTCTTTTCCTCTTAATCTTTGGGACAATCTTCGTCTTTCTGGCAATCGGCTTAAGCTTCTTATAATTGCGTGCCAGAATGCAGAACTGATAGCCTTCGTCTACTTGAATGAGGTTCCAGATAAAGATCTGTTTATTACAGCACAAATTAATAAAGCGTTCGGGCGCGGTACCACTAATCTGTACCCAAAGGATACCTCTGATCCAGTTCAGCAGTTTTATTAGCATTGGATTCCCTCCCAGTTGATATTTATTCCATCATTGGTAGTAGATCGCTTGGATATAACCGGTCACTCTCATCTCATCCTCTGTAAAATAAAGAATATTGAGTTGTTTACCCTCAATGCATACCCGGCATTGCTTTGTCTGCACCTTAATCAGATTACCGTTATATTCAATAATGCCCTTATAATTCTCTACACATATCTCATTTCTTCCGGTAGCTGTTATAATAGGAGCTCCTGCTAGTATATCAGCCGGTAGCCCCATCCGATTCGATATCTCCTCCATGAAGGAATTTCTCTGTTCCATTCTGTTCTTCTTTTTCTGGTCAAGTCCTGCATAGAGTGTATTCTTCGCATCCTTCTTAAATTGCTTGTGGGATGATTTCAGGCGATCCTTCATACATTACCTCCCTTAAATAAAGCCATAACAAACTATATTTCATATGATACCGACCGGGCAAATTGAACTTACCTAATATAGCATGTATTCAAATTCTTATACTTTGTATCGCTGGCTTTCATAGATAATATATGAAAATATCAGAATTAGTAGACTAAATCAGAGGGATTATAGATTCTTAAAAAATTGTGTACTTGAGGATGGGTAAAAACCTCCTTTGATATTTTTTTCACCCGGATGATCGGTTACAAGATCATATCCATAGATACTGTTTCCGATGGCTGAAGGTGAATTAGAGTGTGATATTTGGGGAGAAATCAAAACAAGAGTCTATTACTGTGACCCGAATTGCTCATGGCAAAAAGGTATGATGCATATGAAAAGCTTGAAATTTATAATGGCTTTTGCCTTATTATAGATTGATGAATGATAAAATGTTAAGCAAAAAAATGGCGTTTAGTCCTGCATTTATACGGATTCAGAAACGCTGGAAGTTAGTATTACAAAATTTTTAAGAACAGAAAGCCTATAGACCACGAAGGTATATAGGCATTCTGTAAAGAATTTATTCTGGTATAAAATCAGTAATAAGCCGATTGAAGCATTTCAAATGCTTTTGTAAGTTTATACTATTCTACTTAAATTAATTCTAGATTTTGCAGTACTTGAGTTAATTTAACTATGTCAATAGGCTTGGCAGCATACGCATTGCATCCGATATCAAAGGCATTTTGAACAAATTGTGTTTCAGCAAGTGCCGTAGTCATAATTACCTTTGAACGTTTCTCAGGAGTTATATTCTTTTGTATTTCATAATCTCTTATACTTTTAAGTACCTTTACTCCATCTACCTTAGGCATCATAATGTCTAAGCAAATAAGATCATAGGGCCTATTATCCTTGATTGAGATCAGGAAAGCATCTAAAGCTTCCAATCCGTCTACAACCAAGTCACAGTCCCCGTATTGAGATAGGAACTTAAATAAAAATTTTCTGCTATTTAAGTCGTCCTCAGCTATAAGTATTCTCATATATATTCTCCTCTTTTCAAATATATTTTTATATTGATAGTTCTTAATAAAACTATAAATGATACTCGTTATAGATTTTAATCTCCGACTTTAACCGTTCAAAGCAGGTTGCAATCTCCTCTAAATTCGATTTTCTGGCTGCTAATTCTATTCGAAAAGCTGAGTCTTTAATATCCATGGCATCTATTTCAATAGACCGACTCTTGATATCATGTGCCATGTTTTCAATAAGCATGATATCATTATTCTTGATAGAGTAAGCAATTACTTTAATATCCTCCATAATCTCATTCAAATTCAGGGCAATTGTTTCTCTGGAAACTACTACCTTTGTATCGAATACAGTAACATTATCACCTTCCGCTAATAACAATTCATTGTCATACTGTTCATGAGTTTCTGTCAATTGATCGATTAAGTAGTATAGTTCATTCATTTGAATGGGCTTTGCTATGTAGCCATCAAATCCCAAGGCCAAGAATCTTTCTTTATCACCATGGAGAGCATAAGCAGTAACTGCTATGATTGGAGTATGATTTAATGCATTGTTACACTCTATCCCATGCAATTTCTTGTTGGTGTCTACTCCATTCAACTCCGGCATTTGTATATCCATCAGAATAATATCGTATTTATGCTGTTCGAACAATGCGATTGCTTCTAAACCATTATTCGCTGTATCAATTATGTGCCCTTTTTCTACAAGCATTTTCAGAACAACTTTTTGGTTTATCAAATCATCTTCTACCAGCAATATTGCAAGTTGTCTTAACGGCTTTGATATTTTGGCTATCCAATTCATTTTATGCTCTATATCATAGCCTTTCTTAAATTTGAGATTAAAGTAAAAAGAACTGCCCTTACCTTTTTCACTATCAAAGCCAATTATTCCTCCCATCAGCTCGATTAGATTCTTGGATATCGCCAGCCCTAAACCTGATCCGCCATATTTCTTCGTGAATGAATTTTCAAGTTGGCTGAAGCTCTGAAACAACTTCTCTTTATCCTCCGAAGCGATGCCTATGCCCGTATCTGACACTGTAAATTTTAATTCTACCTCTTCTTCTACAACGGATATGCTTTTAACTGATAAAGAAATATTACCTCTTTCTGTAAACTTGATAGCATTGCTTATAAGATTATTTAATATCTGACGGATCCGGTTTGGATCCCCTATTAAAAATTGTGGTATCCCGGAAGAAAAGGTATAATTTAGCTCAAGTCCCTTCTCATTAATGCGTTGAGCATGGGTCTTAACAACTTCTTCTATTAACTCCTTGATATCAAAGTTAATATTTTCGATAGAAACCTTACCTGCCTCCATCTTTGAGAAATCTAATATGTCATTAATAATTTTTAACAGAGAGTTGGCACATACCTTAGCCGTTATGAGATTATCCTTCTGTTCTTCTGATAGTTCTGTTAACAGAGTTAGATCAACCATACCAACGATTCCGTTGATCGGTGTGCGAATTTCATGACTCATATTTGCTAAGAACTCACTTTTCGCTTTATTTGCTGATTCAGCTATATCTTTCGCGGTTATGAGCTTTCGTTCGGATTCTTTAATATGGGTTATATCAGTGATTATTGTTACGATATCGTCTTCTTTTGGACTATATATGGCTATTGAAAGCCATTTATTAAATTCTTCAGAATATACTTCATCAATCTGAACATTCTCTCCTTTAAACAGCTTCAATGAAAACCGGTTAATGTCATCTACGAGAAGATCCACATTATTATGGAAGATATCGGAATGAAGCTTTCCAACAACATTTACATTGGACAAGTTAAATAATTTAAGAAATGCATCGTTAACCTCAACAAATTGAAGATTGTTAGCCTTATGATTGTTATCATAAAGTAATTTGTAATACGCATAGCCTGTTTTCATATTCATGAATAAGGAACGGTATTTGATATGGTTGACCAATATCTTTTTCTCAGTCTCTTTCCGTTCGGTAATATCTCTGACTACGCTAAAAATAATACGTTTAGTACCAATAAAAGTACCCTGAGAGCTTATTTCCACATGAAATGTACTTCCATTTTTGCGACGATGTACAGCCTCAAAGAAGATACCACTTTCGTTGGCTTGTTCCAATTGGTGGTCCGTATAACCCCAATTCTCTCTTATACTTCTAATATTCATAGAATATAATTCATCCTTCGTGTAGCCGTAGGCATCAATCGCTGCCTCGTTTGCTTCGATGATGTTTCCATCCAAATCAAGAAATAATATGATATCTCTGGCATTATCGATCACCTTACGATACCGTTTTAATTCTTCTTCTGTTTCTTTACGATCCGTAATGTCATAGATAGAACCAATATATCCTTCAAAGTTATTATTCAAGTCATAATATGGAGCGCCAATAACCAGACACCAACGATATACACCATCATATCGAAGTATGCGACATTCCATTTGATAACTCTCCATCTTTCTGACGGAATTTGTTCTAACACGAACAAATTCATCCAAATCTTCCGGATGGATAATATTAGCCCAGCCATAACCCGAAGTATCCTCGAGTGTACATCCGGTAAAGTCATTCCATACTCTATTGACGTAGGTACATTCTATTTTTTCGTTTGTTTTCCATACCAAAGAAGGAATCTGTTCGAGAATATTGTTACTATAATCTCGGGATCGGATAATCTCTAGCTCTTTATTTTTACTATCGGTAATATCAAGAAGAGTTATTATTGTTTTTTTCTTTCCACCATCAGAAATTGGTGTTATGCTTGCTTTGAAGCAAAAATCTCTATTCCTTTCGTCTACAACAAGTGTCTTTTGAAATTCAATATTACTTGTTCCTTCTCCATGTTTAATAGACAAATTGATTGCTTTTCGAAGATCACAATTCTCGCATTTTGTTCCATAACCACATCCACGCTTACTCTCATAACTATTAAGGCAGCTAAAGCTATCCCCAAAATGCTTACCACAGACCTGATCTTTATTTTTGTTTATGTAAAGCAAAGCTGCGTCATTTACTTCTACAATATTTGCTTTTTCATCCAGCATGATCATTCCAACCGGAGCATATTTCAATATTGCTTTAAGATTATTTCTTTCGCTTAATTGCTCATTCTCCAACGTTTTTAACCCGGTAATATCACGGAGTACGATTACCGCTCCAATCATTGAGCCGTTATCTTTTTTTACGGGTGAACAAGAGGCTGATACGTATTTCACGCTTCCATTTATTGTAGTTATTATGGTATTATGCTCAAGACCTGTAATCGCATCATTTTCAATCGCTTTTTTAATCGGATCATAAATTCTTTGTTTTGTATCGAGGTTTGTAAAATTAAAAACATGATGAAAGTCTTGTCCAATTACATCCTTTGCACTTAATTCAATTATTTCTTCTGATGATCGATTTAGGTATGTGATTCTTCCTCCTAAATCTGTAGTTATAATACCGTCACCAATACAGGATAAGGTAGCAGCTGTAAACTCTGCATATTGACTGGCCTCAATTTTATTATGCATCTTTATCACCGCTTTCTTTATATTATTATTGGATGAGTGATTGTTTTCACTTCTCCTGTTTCAACATTCATGAATAATGTTCGGCTGATATAACCACCTGTATCATCAATATCATAATATATTTTCATATCCAATAAAAGCTTCTTAATGATAGCTACGTTTTTCTTACCTATATGAAATACATCCTCATTGATTGAGCTTGAACCACCGTACAGATTTATTTTTAGTTCATTTAAATTGCAGCCATACTCCAAACAAAGCTTATTAAAGAATAAGGGGATCCCTGTAGTGGCATAATAACCGGGTCGTATCGCAGGATTAGGGTCAACCTTCGGTGTAGGAAGAGCGATATGTATCATACCTGCTACTCTCTTTTTAGAACTGTAAGCCGTAACACCAACACAGGATGCTAGGGCATAGGTTTTGAGAATATCCTCTCGGTTATTCGATATTATGTACTCTCCGATTCCTGCAATTCTATCCATATATCTCCCTAAGACATCATTGAAAATATCAAACGTGGAATATTGTTTAGCGATGCTTGCTTCTCTACCGCACCAATATTAAATGCCACTTTAGGCATACCATAAACAACGGCGGATTGTTCGTCCTGCCCGATTGTTCTAGCTCCGCTTCGTCTCATTTGAAGTAAGCCCTTTGCTCCGTCATACCCCATACCGGTCAGAATAATTCCGATCGCTTTGTTACCGGCTTCTTTTGCAACAGACTCAAATAGAACGTCAACGGAAGGGCAATGTCCATTTATCTTATCGCCTATATAGCATTCAACGCAGTATTTTCCACCTTTTCTTACTATTTTCATGTGCCGCTCACCAGGTGCAACCAGCACTATACCCTTTTCAATAATATCACCTGTCTGAGCTTCTTTCACCCTTAATTTTGTAGTACTATTTAACCTATCTGCAAACATACGTGAAAATTCAGGAGGGATATGTTGTACTATTACAATTCCCGGGGTATCTGACGGCAATTCTTTGAGAATTCGAAAGATTGCCTCCGTACCGCCGGTTGAAGCTCCGATTGCGATTAGCCTATTGGAATCTGTATGTTGGGAATTATCTATTTTATTGCTCGAAGCCTCCTTTAATACAGTAAGAACCTTAGAGGAGGAAGCAATTTTCACCTTTAAAATCATATCATGAATAAAGCCTTCCACACTACTAACCGACCTTGCATCCGGCTTTTGGACAAAATCAACTGCTCCCACACTCATAGCGTCGAACACTGCTTCACCTATCGTACTAACTACAATAATAGGGATCGGATATTGCGGTATTAGTCTCCGTATAAATTCTATCCCATTCATTTTCGGCATTTCAACATCACAGGTCATAACGTCAGGTCTATATTTGATAATTTTATCTCTTGCATCAAATGGATCGCTTGCAGTCGCTACAACTTGGATACTATCATCTGAAGAAAGTCCTCTTGATAATATTTCTCGAAACACAATACTATCGTCTACAATCAAAACTTTAATCTTTCTAGTCTCCATTCAATCACCTCATATTGTAACCAAGCTTCTCATGTCACAGATTATAATCAAGATATTTAGGCTTAACATCTGTAAGACAACGGAGCTCTTTAGTATTCCTTTCTGTAAACAGATGGCTTAATATATTTAAGCCTTGTCTCATCCCTGTTAATTGATTCAGAATGTCCTATAAATAAGTACCCACCTACTTCTAACGAATCGTAAAACTTGTTAATAAGCTCCCTTTTAGTTGAAGGGTCAAAATATATCATAACATTCCTGTAAAAAATAACATGAAATTTTCTTTTAAACGGAAATGTTTTATCCATTAAATTGAACTTTCTATATATAATTTCATTCCTAATGCTATCGATCAGGATGGAATTTTCACTATTTAATTTCCGAAAATAATTAAGCCTCCAATGAGTTGGTATATTTGTTATCTCCTCATTGCTATAAACGCCCTTGATCGCTTCACTTAGTACTTTATTTGAAATGTCTGTAGCTAAGATCTTCGTATTCCATAAGGCTTTTTCTTTACCAAAAAACTCGTCGATCAACATCGCTAAGGTATACGGTTCTTCTCCTGAAGAACATCCCGCGCTCCATATCCTTAGATCCTTATCCCTTACAACATTAGACAGACAGGGTAATACCTTATCCCGAAAGAAATAAAAGTGATCCGCTTCTCTCATAAAAAAGGTATGATTTGTCGTAATTCTTTCAACTAAGGTGGTTACCGCCTCACCGGTTTTATCCATCACTAAATAATTAAAATATTCAGAGAAATCAGAAAATCCTTTTTGAAGCAGAACATTTTGTAATCTTCCGGTTACTAATGCCTGTTTTTCTTTCTTTAAGCTAATACCATAATGAGAGTGAATATACTCGGTCAATAGATGGTATTCTTTATCCGTAATTGGTATCATTCTATCACCTGCTAATGACTAGCAACTATTCGTATCAGAAAGCCAATAAAAATACAAATTGATACGAATAGTTGTAGCGTAATTAATTGACTAGTACTTTCCAAACTCCTTATCACTTAACGATATTTCATATCTTGTTTCCGCATCGTCCTTCGCATTTGAATGGTAGCTTATATTTTGTTTCTTATTTCTTGACATGTTTTCCAGCATATGTAAGACTTCCGGGCTTATCTCATCATATTTGCGATTTGACATAACACCTTTCTTCAACTTAAACTTATTAACCATCTCTTTTAATAACTCAGATTGACTGGACAGCTCCTCACTTGCTGCTGCGCTTTCCTCAGATGTGGCTGAATTCGTCTGAACAACATCGGAAACCTGCATAATTCCTTGATTGATCTGTCCAATTCCGGATGCCTGTTCATTGGAAGCTGTGGCAATATCACTCACGAGATTAGCGACCTTTTCGATTCCATTCACAATTTCACCAAGAGATCCCGCCGTACTCTTTGCAATCTTAGTTCCACCTTCTGCTTTCTTAATGGATCCTTCGATCATATCTGTAGTCTCTTTTGCTGCATTTGCGGATCGTGCGGCAAGGGTTCTCACTTCTTCGGCAACTACAGCAAAGCCTTTTCCGTGTTGTCCTGCACGTGCTGCTTCCACTGCAGCGTTAAGTGCCAGAATATTAGTTTGGAAGGCGATATCATCGATAACTTTTATTATCTTTGATATGTTATTGGATGAATCATTAATGTCCTCCATCGCCTTAAGCATTTCCTGCATTTGAATATTTCCTTGTGTTGCATTCGTTTTGACATCCCTTGCCAATTCGTTTGCTTTATCTGCATTTTCAGCATTCAGTTTTGTCTGTGCAGATATTTCTTCTAGCGAAGCAGTCAGCTCCTCAATCGAACTTGCTTGTTCTGTGGCTCCCTGTGAAAGTGCCATGCTCGAATCGGACACCTGTCTGGCTCCTGCTGATACTTGTTCCGATGCTGAATTAATATTCGCCATTACTTCATTAATGTTCTCAGCCATTTTCTTAAATGCTTTTGCTAAAACACCTATTTCATCCTTAGTTTCAATATCAATGGTAACATCCAGATCACCGTCTGCTATTTTATCTGCCACAGCAACCAACTTATTCAACTGCTTACTAATCAAATTAGAAATAATTAATCCAAGCACGATAGCAAATATTATACTGATAATGATAACAGTGACCATAAAGATTGTTTGCTGTCCAAAGTTCTTTGCATTTTCCTTTACAGAATCTGCTGCAAGCGTTGTATTATAATCCACCAATTTTTGCAATTCTTCATCCGCTTTAACTCTTGCCTTTGTAACCAGTCCCATCGTCTCAAAACCCTGATCATATTGCTGGTTTACCAAAAGATCCAGATTCTCATTACGCACCTTACGATATTCAGTAAGACTTTCTATTGCTGCGTCATATAATGTTCTATTTTCATCATCGTCATGAATCGTTGTTTCGTAATTTGCTAATAATTCATTGGTCGTTTCTACTAATGCATTAATCACATCCAATCTTGATTGTAACGTATCGGGATTTCTCTCATAGATAGCTAAAATCTGGTTAGCACGAACATCCTGTAAAGCAACCTGTATTGATTTGAGATCTTGAACCGGTATCAAATTTTCATTATACATCATCTCACTTCGATGATTTATATTGTTCATATTTGTTACACCGAAAACTCCAACAATTCCTGTAAATAAAGCCAAAATAATAAAACAACTAATAAGCTTTGCTCTGATTTTCATATCACTAAACCATCTCATATGTAATCCTCCTCATATGTAAGTACGTATTTTATAATACTTCGATTAGATTTTCTAATTCATCGTCTGTTAATAGCTTCTCACAATCTAATAATAGCTTTACTTCATTTCCAACTTTGCCAATATTTTTTATGTATCTGTTGTTATAGCTCTTATTCATTTGAGGAGGTTCGATTATATCCTGTTCCGGAATTGTTAGCACTTCAGATACATTATCAACGATGATCCCAACGGATACATCCTTTATATCTACAACTATGACACAGGTTCTATCATTATATTCTTTTGCATTCTTCTTGAAGCGAAGCCTTATATCCATGATAGGTATGATTTTCCCTCTAAGATTAATGATTCCCTTTACATAATCGGGAACTTCAGGTATCTCTGTAATTTCTTGTATACCAATAATCTCTGTAACATATTTGATCCCAATTCCATAGCATTCTCGGTCTAAAGAGAATGTCAGAAACCTACCTTTTTGTGTGTCTTCCTCAAGCATTTCTGTGTTAAGTATAATATCTGACAAGTTATTATCCCCTTTCTTTATTGTTTTTGATTTTACCGGTCAAACAATTCAGCAACATCTAAAATTAGACTAATATTACCGTTTCCCAATAAGGTGCAGCCAGCAAGTCCTCTTACTTTCTTTAGTTTTTGAATATACAAGGGCAATGCTTTTACTACTACCTGCTGTTGCCCTATTAACTCATCTGCAAATAAGCAAAGGGTATTCTCCTCTTGTTCCACCATAATGATAATTCCATCAATAAAATCCGTTATCTTAGTATCTATCTTATATTGCTTATGTAGCCTTAATATTGGGATACAATTACCTCGTACCATAATCATTTCATTCCCATCCGGATCAGTAATAATATCCTCAGATTTAGGTCGGAACGATTCTTTAATCGCAATTGTCGGTATCGTATAGCAGGAGTTACCAACCTTGATATTCATTCCATCAATGATTGCTAAAGTTAAAGGTATTTTAAGTGTTACAATTGTACCCTTGTCAAGGACACTATCTACAGAAAGGGAACCTCCAACCATTTCTAAGTTCTTGGCTACTACATCCATTCCAACCCCTCGACCGGAGAATTCTGTAATATTCTCCTTGGTAGAGAAGCCAGGCAGTAGAATAAGATTAAAAATCTCCTTATCTGTCATCTCTTCTTCATTCTTATATACCAGTTCCTTTTCCTTTGCTTTCCTATATATTTTAATTTTATCTAATCCACTTCCATCATCTTTTACAATAATCAGAACTTCACTACCGGTATTTTGGGCTTCCAGTGTAATCGTACCTTTTTCCGCCTTACCCTTTGCGAGCCTCTCCTCAGTTGTTTCAATTCCATGATCAAGTGCATTCCGAACAAGATGCATCAAAGGGTCTGAGATATGTTCAATAATATTTTTATCAACCTCTGCCTCTTCCCCGATAATCTCCAATTCAACATCCTTACCAAGCTTTTTACACATGTCCCGTACAATACGATGCATTTTAAGAAATGTTGCAGAAAGAGGGACCATACGAATTGACATTACAATATCCTGCATTTCATGCGTAATCTTATTGAGTTGTCGTGCGGCTTTTTGAAAATTATCAAGAACAAGTCCCTGCAAATCAGGATTTTGAATAACCATTGCTTCTGCAATGACCATCTCACCTACTAAATCCATAAGTTTGTCCAGCTTTGATACACTTACGCTAATGATGCTTTGAGCGGGTGCAGCAGTATGTGCTGTTTCAGTTTGCTCCTCCTGCTTCGGATAATCACCTAGAGCCGGTATCTTTATTTTGTTCTCCTGTAAAGTTATTTGAGTATTCTTTATTGGCTTACTATACTCATCTTCACTTTCCAGCTGATTTAATTCTAAATTTTTGAGGAAAATAGTCTGCATTAAGAATTCATGCAATGATTCATAGACATAATCCGTCTTTAAATATATACGAAAGCCGTCCCTACGGATTATTTCGATGCTTTCATCATTATCAATAATATCTTCCGGAATATAATAAAACTCATCCGTGATTTCTTTGAGGTTGCGTACTATCGTATAAGCACGTATATTTTCCATTTCACAGCCTTCTTCAAAATATACGACCGCTTTAAATGCATTTTTATATATTATAGTTTCAACTTTATCCTGACTTATGTAGTATTGCTGCTTTTTTTCTCCTGTTTCAACCTTTCTCTCTGAGTTACTATAGCTATTATCCTTTTCCATTATTGATAGAAATTCTTTAATGGAATTTATTAATACTGTTGAATCTCCATCGTTTTGATCACTGTTCTTAATCTTCTCAATTTCTATCTTTATAAAGTCAATGCCTTCCAGCACCAAGTCAGAAAGCCTCGAGCAATCAATATTATGAGGATTCTCCTCTCGAAGATAATAGAATACATCCTCCATCGAATGTGCAACGGATGAGATATTATTAAACATCATCATCGCAGAAGAACCCTTGATAGTATGCATAATTCGAAAAATATCATTGATGGCTGCCAGTGAAAAACAACTTCCTTTTTCGCTAGATAAAATTATCTGCTCCAGCTGTTCATTCAGCTGTTCTGTTTCAAATATAAACATATCCAGCATTGGTTCAGAAGTATATTGTTCTAACAATGTATCACCCCCTTGCATCTTTTTACGCTATATTAAGAAGCTTTTTAATGGTGTTTATCACCTGGTCCTCCTTGAACGGTTTTACAATGAAAGACTTTGCACCATACATTATGGCATCTTTCACCATTACTTCCTGACCCATAGCAGTAACCATTATGACCTTGGCATTCGGATCAAATTCAATAATTGCTTTCAACGCCTCAAGTCCATTCATATCAGGCATTGTAATATCCATAGTTACAATATCTGGTCGTAGTTCCTTATATTTATGTAAGCCTTCCAGACCGTTTTGAGCCTCTACAATATCTTCGAACCCATTTTTAATAAGAAATGACTTAATAGCCGTCCTCATAAAAACCGCATCATCTATTATAAGTACCTTCATCACATAACCTCCGCATCATTATTGGCTCGATTTATATTTAATTTGAATGAACTAATTGATCTATAAACTGATATAAGTTCTACTAGTATTAGTAATTAAAGGCATCAAATAACGAATTTATCATAGAAAGAGTTTTCTCTTTTAATGAAAATTTTCTGTCTTCAAATCTCCATAGCAGGCATATCTCTCTAAAATAACCGGATATCATAATTGCTATACCTTTACTATCTACATCGGATTTCATTTCACCACTATCCTGAGCTTCCTTAATTAAATCAAAAATAGTATTGATGCGTTTCTCCAATAACTCCTTGATTATAACCGATAATTCCATCTCATAACGTAGTACATCGAATAATTGCATGATTGAAGTAATCGCCGGATAATTTTCATAATACTCTGCTGTTGCACCAATAAGATAACAAATCGATTCCTTAGGACTAAGTCCCTTCAGCTTTGTGGTGTTATAGATATCTTCATCAAATTGGGAAAAATAATTGATTACAGCAACTAATAATTCATTCTTACTTTTATAGTGTCGGAAAATTGTAGCTTCTGAAACATCTTGCCTTTTGGCGATTTCTCTTGTAGACAACCCCTGAACACCAAGCTCATCGATAATTTCAATAGTTGTAATAATAAGTCTATCTCTTCTGTGTAATATATTATCTTTCATATCATTCTCCTACCGTAGTGATCACTTACATACATTATAAAATAGGAAATATTACACTGTCAAATATTTTTTCATAAATATTCCAGAATTGTCAGAGGAAGAATGTAAATTAACTTTTTTACCATATGTTGTATATCTTGTGATAAAAGCCGAAAAGAGATGAGTAACATTCTCCTTCCGGCTTTTCATCCAAAACATGATTTTCATTTGTCATCGAACTCTATAAATGAAAATCTAAGAACATGATTTTCATTTATCATCGAACTCTACAAATGAAAATCCTAAAAACATGATTTTCATTTGTCATCGAACTCTACAAATGAAAATCCTAAAACATGATTTTCATTTGTCATCGCGAAAAAGTTGCTTGCAACTTTTTCGCTCAATAAAAAACTTCCGGTAGATAACTACCGGAAGTCCCTTAAACGAATTAATATTTGCGTTTTCTAGCCGCTTCAGACTTTTTCTTACGTCTTACGCTGGGCTTCTCATAATGCTCCCTCTTGCGGATCTCCTGTTGGATACCGG
>JAEYOY010000012.1 GCA_023411215.1 Bacillota bacterium
AAAAGCTTACGTTATACGGCTTTAACAACCTCACAAAAACACTTAGCTTCAACATTTATGATGTATGCTATGCAAAAAGTGAGAGGGAACAGAAAGATTATATTGCTTATATCGATGAACAATACAATTCGGAACGACTTACAAAAATTTTAGTTGACGTTACGGAGATGATTGGTGCCCATATTCTGAACATATCGAAACAAGATTATGACCCGCAGGGAGCATCGGTTAATATTTTAATTGCTGAGGGTTCTTTATCCTCAGATCATGTTGACGAATCCTGTAATCAGGGTATTAATTTTATGACCTCACGAGATACGGTTCATGCCCATCTTGATAAAAGTCATGTTACTGTTCATACCTTTCCGGAGCATCACCCGGATAATTCGATTTCCACTTTTCGTGTAGATATCGATGTATCAACCTGTGGTGAGATATCACCGCTGAACGCATTGGATTATTTGATCGGAAGCTTTGATTCCGATATTATCACTATAGATTACCGTGTCAGAGGCTTTACCAGAGATCTACACGGTATGAAATATTTTATTGACCATGATATAACCTCCATCCAGGATTATATTGATGATCAGACCTTAACCAGATATGATGCGATTGATGTCAATGTATATCAGTCTAATATCTTTCATACCAAGATGCTGATTAAGGAAATTGAACTGCAGAATTACCTCTTTAATAAGGATGTTTATGAGCTGCCTCCGAAGCAAAGACTCGATATTACCAACAGCCTTCGTAAAGAAATGATTGAAATTTTCAGTGGTATGAATATCTATTAATTTGTAACTATTCAGAACAACAGAAATATTGTAGAAGAGAACGTGAATACTTGAATTCTAAGTATTATTTTATATAATTCTGCTGGAAAGCCCCAAAATAATGAGAAAATTCGTAGGATTTTTGAGCTGTTCTGAATAGTTACATTATTTATATATGTCTGCAGCAAGGATAAGGCATAACCACTTATCGATATTGGCAGACATTGGTGAGGTGGAGAAGAGCATGAAATATACGCAAGCAAATTCACCCATTCACGAAGCGTTATTAAAACACAAAAAAAACCGTGTTGTACCTTTTGATGTACCAGGACATAAGGGCGGAAGAGGAACCCCTGAGCTTACCGAATTTCTAGGAATCGATTGCTTGAAGGTGGATGTAAATTCCATGAAGCCTTTAGATAATCTGATTCATCCGGTCTCGGTCATTAAAGCTGCTGAGGAACTGGCCGCTGAGGCGTTTGGTGCGGATGCGGCTTTTTTTATGGTCAATGGTACGACAGCTGCGGTACAGGCAATGATTATGTCTACCTGCAAGGCAGGAGAAGAGATTATCATGCCACGTAATGTACATCGCAGCTCCATCAATGCGCTGGTTGTATGTGGTGCCATCCCGGTCTATGTTAATCCGGGAGTCAATCATCAGTTAGGTATACCTCTGGGAATGTCAGTGGAGGATATAAAGCGAACAATTAAAGAACATCCGCAGGCTAAGGCTATCCTTATTAATAACCCAACCTATTACGGAATCTGTTCCAATTTAAAAGAAATCGTTACACTGGCGCATGAATATAATATAAAGGTACTGGTGGACGAAGCCCATGGAGCACATTTTTATTTTGGAGAAGGTCTTCCAATCAGTGCCATGGCAGCTGGTGCTGATATGTCGGCTGTCAGTATGCATAAAACAGGAGGCTCCTTAACACAGAGCTCATTTCTGGTCTGCAAAAATGATATCGACCCCGGCTATGTGAGACAGATCATCAACTTGACCCAAACCACCAGTGGTTCTTATCTATTATTATCCTCTCTGGATCTGGCAAGAAAGAATATGGTATTGAATGGCAAGGAAATTGTAGCAAAGACAATTGATCTTGCAGAATATGCCAGAAATGAGATAAATAAGACCGGCGGTTATTATGCCTTCTCCAAAGAACTAATTGACGAGGATACCGTATATGATTTTGACCGGACGAAGCTTTCTATCCATACCGGAGAGATCGGTCTGGCCGGTGTAGAGGTCTATGATTTACTTCGTGACGAATATGATATTCAGATTGAGTTTGGCGATATCGGGAATATACTTGCAGTTATTACAGCTGGAGATCGGGCCTTTGAGATAGAACGATTAGTGTCCGCTTTATCCGAGATTAAACGTATCTATGTCAAGGACAAGGTGGGTATGCTAAATCATGAATACATTGATCCGATTGTCGAGCTTACACCTCAGAAGGCATTTTACAGTGATAAGAAAGCTGTCTTATTGAAGGAAGGTATAGGACATATCTCAGGAGAGTTTGTAATGTGTTATCCCCCGGGAATCCCAATTCTTGCTCCTGGAGAGCGTATCACTAAGGATATTATCGACTATATTATGTATGCAAAGGAGAAGGGAAGCTCCCTGACCGGGCCGCAGGACATGAAGGTGGAATATATAAATATCGTTGATTTTTAGTGAATGAGAAGGAAGGCTTCCTGTTTCTCCTTCCCCTAATAATTATAATGTTATTTATCGATTATATGGATTAGAGTGTCAATAGCCTTACTATAATGCATGACAATAGATAGTTTGCGAAGCGTCCATTCTATTGTTTGGAACAAGCTTTTGACACCCTAATCTTACAAGTGAAGAAAGGCGCGGTGTTTGCTATGGAGCTATGGTATTCCGAACATCATTCGGAGCATGTGAGATTATCGTTAAAGATAAAGGAACAGCTGTATAATAAGCAGAGTGATTTTCAACATATCGCAATACTTGATACGGAGGAATTCGGTCGAGCTTTAATCTTGGATGGATGCCTGATGGTAACGGAAAAGGATGAATTTATCTATCATGATATGATCGTTCATGTGCCGATGGCAACTAATCCGAACATTAAGAAGGTGCTTGTAATCGGTGCCGGAGATGGCGGTACGATACGAGAACTGACCAGATACCCCCAAGTGGAACGTATCGATATGGTTGAGATCGATGAGCTGGTAGTGGAGGCCTGCAAAATGCATTTACCCCAGACCGCAGAGAAACTCACCGATCCCAGAGTTCATATTTATTATGAGGACGGGTTAAAATTCGTTCGACGCAGGACAAATGAATATGATTTGATATTAGTGGATTCAACGGATCCCTTCGGTCCGGGAGAAGGCTTGTTTACCAAAGAGTTTTACGGTAACTGCTACAATGCGCTTACCGACACCGGTATCCTGGTGAATCAGCATGAGAGTACCTTTTATGCCTCCTATGTGGACGCGATGAAGCGGGCACATCAGAGAATTAAAGAAATCTTCCCGATTGCTAAAGTTTATCAGGCACATATTCCGACTTACCCCAGTGGACATTGGTTGTTCGGGTATGCCAGTAAGCATTATGATCCAATCCGAGATCTGAAGGAAGATACTTGGAATGAGCTTGGATTAAAGACTAAATACTATAATACGAAGCTTCATGTTGGGTGCTTTGCACTTCCCAATTATGTAAAGGAGCAGTTAGATGAAAATGAATAGAAATATCCATACCTTTATTGCCTGTGATCATGAATATATCGACAGTGATATTGTATTATTTGGAGCTCCCTTTGATGGTACAACCTCATATCGACCGGGAACCCGTTTTGCCAGTGCTGCAATCCGAAATGAAAGCTATGGAATTGAGACCTACAGCCCATACCTGGATAAGGATTTGTTGGATTGCCGCATCTTCGATGCCGGAGATCTGGAATTTGGTTTTGGTAATACAGAGAGAGTCCTAAATACCATAGAAGAGATGACTGACAGTATCCTTGAGGATAACAAGAAACCCTTGATGATCGGCGGTGAGCATCTGGTTACACTGGGAAGTGTCAGAGCAGTTGTGAAGAAGTATCCTGAGCTTCACATCATCCATTTTGATGCTCATGCAGATCTTCGTGATGATTATCTTGGTGAGAAGCTTTCTCATGCCAGTGTCATGAGACGCTGCCACGAAATTATCGGAGATGATCGTATCTATCAATTTGGTATTCGCAGTGGTGACCGTGAGGAATTTCTCTGGGCAAAGGATCATGTTTTTACCCAGAAGTTTAATCTAGATGAGATCGATCAGGTGGTAGAACTCCTGCAGGGGAAACCGGTTTACTTAACGATTGATCTTGACGTACTTGACCCTTCCGTATTTCCCGGAACCGGTACACCGGAAGCTGGTGGAGTAACCTTTATGGAGCTGATACATGCGTTGAACAAGGTATTCAAGCTGAATATCGTTGCAATGGATATGAATGAATTATCTCCTATATATGATCAGAGCGGAGCTTCTACAGCACTTGCCTGTAAGCTGCTTCGTGAACTGCTTTTACAGCTATAGTATGAAAAATGTGATTTTACTATTCACATGGGAAGAAGCTGTGTCAGGAAATTCTCTTGTGAAAATTACTACCGGGTGCACCTTGGAGCAGACGCCTTGTTCTTCCGGGTTTTTGCACTGCATCGCAGATACAGAATGTTGGTTAGTGTGATAATAAAAGCGATTTTCACACGAAATAGGTAAGTGTCTGGGTTAGTAGATAAATAAGAGTAAAGTGGAAGATAATATGTTGTTACAATAAATATTTACGAATAAAGGAGAAAATGACGATGAGCAAAGCCTTGATTATCGGAGCCGGCGGAGTTGCCGGAGTAGTAATTCATAAATGTTGTCAGAATTCAGATGTATTTGAGGAAATCTGCATTGCAAGCAGAACCAAATCAAAATGCGATGCCTACAAGGCACAGGTAGAAGCAAAGGGATATAAAACAAAGGTCTCCACAGCGCAGGTGGATGCGGACAATACCGATGAGGTGATTTCTCTGATTCATCAGTTTAAGCCCGATATCGTTATCAATGTAGCGTTACCTTATCAGGATTTGACCATAATGGATGCCTGCCTTGCTACGAAGGTGGATTATCTGGATACCGCCAACTACGAGCCGAAGGATATTCCGAAGTTCGAATACAAATGGCAGTGGGCCTATAAAGAGCGCTTTGAGAAGGCAGGAATTACTGCCATACTCGGCTGTGGCTTTGATCCTGGGGTAACTCAGGTATTCTCAGCCTACGCCCTAAAGCATTATTTTGACGAGATTCATACTATCGATATCCTGGACGCCAATGCAGGTGATCATGGTTATCCCTTTGCAACGAATTTTAATCCTGAGATCAATATCCGTGAGATTACTGCCAATGGCAGTTACTTTGAGAACGGTAAGTTCCATGAGACAGAGCCCCTGGAAGTGAAGAGAGTCTACAACTTCCCAGAGATTGGACCTAAGGATATGTATCTGTTGCATCATGAGGAAATGGAATCCTTAGCAATCAACATTCCCGGAGTGAAGAAGATTCGTTTCTTTATGACATTTTCGGAGAAGTATATTACGCACCTAAGAGTACTTGAGAACGTTGGTATGACCTCCATAGAACCAATTAATTTTGAGGGTCAACAGATTATTCCGTTGCAGTTTCTGAAAGCGGTACTTCCGGATCCTGCTTCCCTAGGACCCAGAACCAAAGGTAAGACGAACATCGGTTGTATTTATACTGGTGTGAAGGATGGTAAAGAAGTGAGCTACTATGTATATAATGTATGTGATCATGAGGAATGCTATCGTGAGGTGGGTTCCCAGGCGATTTCCTATACTACCGGCGTTCCGGCAATGATTGGAGCAAAGATGGTATTAGAGGGACGCTGGAAGAAGCCCGGCGTATATAATGTAGAGGAGATGGATCCCGATCCGTTCATGGCAGAGTTGAACCGCTGCGGTTTACCTTGGAAGGAAAGCTTTAACCCTGATATGGTAGAATAGTGTGAATAAAGGATTTCTGAATAGCATAAAATTCTTGGGACGAACCGCTGTAGGAATTTCGCAAACGAAATTCCTACTGGTTGCCCATTGGAGGCATAAATTAACACAAAGGTGTTGGAAAGGAGCAAATCATGAATATTGATTTTAAAAAGGTTGTCACCCCTTCCTATGTCATTGATGAAGCGTTGTTACGTAATAACCTTGAAATTATGCATTCTGTCATGGAGCGCACCGGCTGTGAGATTCTTCTGGCACAAAAAGCGTATTCCATGTATTCCACCTATCCTTTAATCGGTAAATACCTGAGTGGAACAACTGCAAGCTCCTTGTTTGAGGCGAAGCTTGGTGCCGAGGAGATGGGAAAAGAGGTTCATATATTTTCCCCAGCTTATAAGGAACAGGAGTTTGATGAGATACTTGGTCTTTGCGACCATATTGTATTTAATTCTATTGCCCAATGGGAGAAATATAAAGAGAAGGTGTTAAATAGCTCTAAGCAGGTATCCTGCGGACTTCGAATTAATCCGGAATACTCTGAGATTGAGACGGATATGTATAACCCCTGCTTTACCGGCTCCCGATTCGGTATCAAAATCTCGGCTTTGGTAGATGTAGATCTGGATGGTATTGAGGGTTTGCATTTTCATACGATGTGTGAGCAGAATTCGGATGTTCTTGAGAGAACACTTCGGGTAGTGGAAGAGAAGTTCGGCCATCTGATGTCACAGATGAAATGGATCAATTTTGGCGGCGGACATCATATAACCAGAAGGGATTATGATATAGAGACTCTTGTCAGCTGTATCAATCATGTGAAGGAGACCTATCCGGTACAGGTGTATCTGGAACCGGGAGAGGCTGTAGCCTTGAATGCTGGCTTCTTGGTAAGTACAGTGCTTGAATTGAACGAGAATGGAATACCACTCGCTATTATGGATACTTCGGCATCATGTCATATGCCGGATGTTTTAGAGATGCCATATCGTCCCAATATCCTGGAATCCGGACAACCCGGAGAATTTCCCTATACCTACCGACTAGGTGGACCTACTTGTCTTGCCGGAGATGTAATTGGTGACTACTCCTTTAAGGAACCTCTGAAAATAGGAGACCGACTGGTATTCTGTGATATGGCCATCTATTCCATGGTTAAGAACAATACTTTTAATGGCATTAATTTACCCTCAATCTACCTGAATACCGAGACAGAAGGAATTAAGTTGATAAAGCATTTCGGTTATGAGGATTTTAAGAGCAGACTGTAGAAGGTGATATCAGAGATAAAACGCCATGTTCTTAATAGCTTAGAGTTACAGGAGAAATAGTTCAATATATTAAATTGTATTATAAAGGATGCGTACACTAACCATGGCTGAAATAAGCGGTTAGTAATTGTACTCATCCTTTTTTAATCATGATGAAACTGTGACTGCTGGGTCTGGCATCTCAGGTTGTCGACATTCGGTATAGGTAGGTTGTTGACATACCGTAGCATATTTAGACTAGTCATGTTATAATAAAGACAAGATTTGTAATATAATGGAATAATAAAATAGGTTCGGAGGTTATCCATTAAGCTCGGTACCCTGCACAGTATTAATTTTTAAAATATGACATGTAGTTGTCTAATTTGTCATGCCATAATGATAAAAAAGGAGGGGTTTAAAATGAGTAGGTACGAAGAAGGTATTAAATTAATCGAAGAAAGGTGTGGCAATGGAAAAGATAATGTCATCTCTCTTTCAACCATCGCATTGGAGCCGAACGCTGACGGTAATCCACGTCCTTATATCCGTGAGGTGGATGCTTATTATGAAGACGGCGTATTTTATGTTACTACTTGGTCGAAATCAACTAAAATGCAGCAGATAGCTCGAAACAATGAGGTTGCATTTGCGGTTTGCTTCGAGTGGTTTTCCGGAAATGGAATAGGTGAAAACCTTGGATGGGTATTAGACCCGAAAAATGCCAGATTAAGAGCAAAACTTCGTGAAGCATTTGCCAAATGGTACGATGAAGCGAACAATGAACAGAATGAAGACTGTATTATTTTGGCAATCCGCATCACACGAGGTACGGTTATTAAAGACCACGGTGCTGTGCGTTACAATATGGACTTTGTGAATAAGATAGAGACGGAAGAGGGTATCATTCGGTAAGATAGTAAGAGTAGTGAATAAGCATTTTCTTATTACATATTGAAATATTAATATTCAGCACATGCTTCTTGAAGGTATGTGCTGTTTTTATATCTCCTTTTCCAATGCGTTCATTATCAATAATAACTCTAGAGTAAATCCAATCGAAATACTTCTTTGGGTCAAGTGATGTAAAAGATGAATATTCTGAGGCTTTTACAATAAATTTAGAGTAAGGAAGGAAAGGAATGGTCAAGTTGAAACGTAAATATCTTAAAGCATTACCATGGATGGTGTTACTGATCCTATTTTCATTCGTACAAACTAAACGTCTAAGGGAGTATTATGATGCGATACTTAATTCTACCGGTTTGGTTTTTGAAGACTTTGACAAGAAGCTCCTTGAAGAAAACAAACAGGCAATACAAGATGAGGAGAACTACCAAAAGCTTTTACATGCCGAAGGAATCGTATTGGAAGAGGACTCAGAAGAAGGCGGCGAGAGCAAGGAGCAGACTTCTTCCGAAAGAACGGCAGAACCTGTCAAGCTGAAGCTTCATGCTCGTTCCGCATTGTTGATGGATGGGTCCAATAACCGGGTTCTATATGAAGAGAACGGTTATAAGAGAATGGCAATGGCAAGTACAACAAAGATAATGACCTGTATTGTCACACTGGAAAATGCCAAGCTGGATGATGTTGTCGAGGTCTCATCCTATGCTGCAAGAATGCCTGATGTTCAACTGAATATAAATACCGGAGAACAATACTATTTAAAGGATATGCTTCACTCTCTGATGTTGGAAAGCCATAATGATGTGGCGGTGGCAATTGCAGAACATGTCGGTGGTTCCGTAGAAGGCTTCGCTACTATGATGAACGATAAAGCAAGAGAGTTAGGATGTGAAAATACTAATTTTGTCACCCCAAATGGCCTTGATGCGGAAGGACATTATACCACTGCACGGGATCTAGCCGTGATAGCGAGCTATGCGGTTAAGAATCCACAATTTATTGATATCACGAATACCTCTTCCTATTCATTTCATGAAATTAAGAAGGGGAGAAGCTTTACTGTAACCAACAAAAATAGATTTCTTTATATGATGGAAGGAGCCATAGGAGTGAAGACCGGATTTACGGGTGATGCAGGCTATTGCTTTGTCGGTGCTGTAAAACGGCAAGAGTCATACTTCATCTCCGTAGTGCTTGGCTGTGGATGGCCACCGAATAAAAGTCTGAAATGGTCGGATACAAAGGAGCTAATGAGCTATGGTATTACAAACTATAAGCAGCGACAAATATTCGAGAACACCGCTCTGGAACCACTTTTTGTGAAAAAAGGTCAGAGGAAGCTGGCAGAGCTTCGCATGTCCGGAGACCTAAAGCTTCTCATGCGGGAAGATGAGAAAGTGACAACGGAATATAGCTTACCCGACTATCTTGAAGCACCTGTAAAAGCTGACAGTATGATAGGTGGTGTAAAATATTATGTCAATGGTCAATATTATACAACAATACCTATCTATACAACGCAAGATATACCAAGAATTAACTTTACATATTGCTTTAGAAGAATTCTTAATCTATGGAATTGCAATAACAATAGGATCGATCAATAGTTTAATAGTAACCAGAAATCGAATGCCTATCAAATAAATGATAAAAATTAGCAATATATGTGATTTAAATCAATGCCTGTTGTATATGATAAGGGTATATTTAACAATGTAATAACTACTTATTGATATAATCTGCATTGGAGGAATCAAGGATGAGTAAGGTGATTAGTGATAAAGTAACATGGGTTGGAAAGATCGATTGGGAGTTGAAGTATTTTCATGGAAATGAGTATTCTACCAAAAAAGGATCCTCATATAATTCTTATCTTGTTCGTGATCAGAAAACAGTACTTATTGATACCGTGTGGCAGCCCTTTGATAAAGAATTCGTTACTCGTTTGAAGAAGGTCGTTGACCTGAAGACAATCGATTATATCATAATGAATCATAACGAGATTGATCATAGTGGTGCGTTACCGGAGCTGATGAGAGAAATACCGGATACCCCCATTTATTGTACCTCAAACGGTGCGAAAATTATTCAGGGCCATTATCATATGGATTGGAATTTTGTGATTGTAAAAACTGGTGATACTCTTAATATTGGCGAAAATACGTTAACCTTTATCGAAGCCCCGATGCTTCATTGGCCCGATACGATGTTTACTTATCTATCAGGAGAGAACATTCTCTTTAGCAATGATGCCTTTGGCCAGCATTATGCTACCGAAAGTCTGTATAATGATACCGCAGACCAGGAGGAGCTATACGCAGAGGCAACAAAATATTATGCAAATATCTTAACCCCCTTTAGTAAGATGGTGATTAAGAAAATAGAAGAAGTGTTGAGCTTTCATCTGCCGGTAGATATGATATGTCCCAGCCACGGAGTGATTTGGAAGAAGCATCCCACTCAAATTGTTGAAAAGTATTTGGAATGGGCAAAGGATTATCAGGAGAATCAGATTACAATAATCTATGATACCATGTGGAATTCAACGAGAAAAATGGCGGAAGCAATTGCCGGAGGAATTGAAGCGGCTGACCCCGTGGTAAAAATCAAGCTGATGAATGCTTCAAAGGAGGATAAAAATGATGTTATCACCGAAGTTTTTAAATCAAAACTGATTTTGATGGGAGCACCTACCGTAAATAACGGTTATCTCTTTTCTCTCGGTGGTTTATTGGAGATGATGAAGGGCTTGAAATTTAAGAACAAAAAAGCAGTAACCTTTGGCAGTTATGGCTGGAGCGGTGAAGCAGTAAAGCTGTTATCGGATCATCTGAAGGATGCAGGATTTACTATTATGAATGATGGGCTACGAAAGCTCTGGGTTCCGGATGAGGAGTCTTTGGAGGAATGCAGCATCTTCGGAGCTGAGATAATTCAACAATTAAAAAATTAGTTCTTCATCCGGAGTGATATATTCTGTACTATGATACATTAGTAAATAGATCAAGATTAGTGAAGACCATGATTAACTTTAGGGTTATTTGTGGTCTTTTTTTATGTGGGAAATTACCTTATACGATAAGAATACTCAACTAAATGATCATAGTTCACTTTCGGATGACGCATTTTGGCGGACATACACATGAATGCATTCGGAAGTTATTGCTTATCATAGATTAAACGTGGATATTCTGGTAACATTTTATCCTGTTTTTAAATTATCTTCTATTTTTTTGATATTTTATTAAAAATAGTGCAACTCTTTGGACACTTTAATCGTTTAATAGATAGGGAATTGCTTAAAATGTTTTAATGCCATGGGAGGCGGGAATGGAGGATATTATGAAAAGAATGGTCTATCGATATAAAATAAGTAAATTTAAAAGGTGTATGAACGGAACGATATTTGGAGTAATCTCCATTATTGCTTTGGTTTTATGTTTGTCTGATTTATCACAGCATTCCTCAACAGAATCTGAAGTGGTTCTACCGTTCTTTATTGCAATTGTAAGTATGCTGCTTGGGCTTTTTACCATGTTACGTGATCAGACAAGATCTAAGGAAAAAGTTCAATAATAGCAATATATGCGAGTATTTGAAGTCTTTTTGCCATTGACGAACCCTTCTTAGCGAACTATACTAATTATGAATTATATTCACAATTTTTACTAAAGGAGAAAATATATGGCAAAAGTAATAACGATGGGAGAGATCATGCTTCGTCTTTCTACCCCTGGATATCAAAAATTCATTCAGTCTGACAGCTTTGATGTTTGCTATGGTGGTGGAGAAGCGAATGTGGCTGTTTCTTTGGCGAATTATGGACATGATACATATTTTGTAACAAAGGTTCCAAAGAATCCAATCGGTGAATGTGCGGTTGCAGCTCTTAGAAAGTATAATGTAAATTGTAATTTTATTGCTAAAGGCGGAGAGAGACTGGGCATCTATTTCTTAGAGACCGGTGCCTCCATGAGAGCCTCTAATGTCGTATATGATAGAGCTCATGCTTCCATAGCAGAAGCAGATCCTTCGGATTTTGATTTTGATGCTATATTTGAAGGTGCGGACTGGTTCCATTTCACTGGCATTACTCCTGCTATCAGTGATAAAGCAGCCTTCCTTACCGAAGAAGCGCTGAAGGCAGCAAAGCGTAAGAATATAACCGTATCTGTTGACCTTAACTTCCGTAAGAAGCTTTGGTCATCGGAAAAGGCACAAAGAATCATGACAAATCTGATGCAGTACGTTGATGTGTGTATCGGAAATGAAGAGGATGCCGAGAAGGTTCTGGGCTTTAAGCCCGGTAAGACCGATGTTACCAGCGGTGAACTGGAATTATCCGGTTATCAGGATATCTTCGAACAGATGGTAAAGAAATTCAATTTCAAATATGTGGTAAGTTCCTTGAGAGAAAGCTATTCCGCATCGGACAATGGATGGTCTGCTTGTATTTATGACGGCAAAAATTTCTATCATTCCAGAAAATACGATGTTCGTATTGTTGACCGTGTCGGTGGTGGAGATTCTTTTGCAGGTGGCTTAATCTGTGGTCTATTAGACGGAAAATCAATGGAGCAGGCACTTGAATTCGCGGTGGCGGCATCTGCCTTAAAGCATACCATTCCTGGTGATTATAATCTGGTTACCCGGTCAGAGGTTGATGCATTGGTTGGCGGAGATGCTTCTGGAAGAGTTCAGAGATAGCTTCAAGACCAGCATTGGTTAATCAGCTATTCTGCTAATCCAAAGAAAAATCATCGTTATATATACATGTGGGATAACAGTATCGCCGTTATATTCAGGCTTTGCTGTTATCCTTTTATTGTTACCGTTTAGCCTCCCAGGTTATTAATAATAAAAGGGAGGAAATGTTCCCATGGATGAGTCGCTCCCGCTTAGTTGTGCCACGTAGCGGTATCTAAGGTTCTAAAAAGACAGAACCTAAATACCGACGGGCACAAATACTCACCATGGGAATCATTGCTCCCTTTTCTTTTGTTTATACATAGACTAGGTTGAACTAGTAACAATAACTCGACATTTGTTTACTATAAGAGGAAAAAAGACTTGATTATTTTGTGTTAACCTATTATCATTAAGATTGTCTGAAAAAAAGATTAATTTATGGAGGAATGACAAAATGAGAAGAATTAGGGCGAAACAGCCGAAGCCCGTTAAGCCGGAGACTTTCTTTGAATCGAAAAGGAAGATAACGATTGCTGGATTTGCGGTTCTTGCAGTATTACTAATTATAGGCGTATTAATATACATGGAAAGCACTGATAACCAAATAGTTATCAAGAATAAAAGCGATTTAAAGCTAGAGTATGTTAAGGCATTCTATGTAGGACCGGAAGATGCGTATAATGAAGGTATCCATGCTACGGAGCTTACACCTGGAAAGACAGTTAGTTTTCCTCAGGAAACCATGAATCTGTACGGTGCACAGGCCAATCTGGAGGTACGTTTTAAGTTTGAGGGTTATGATGAATTATTTGTAGATGCCGGATATTTCAATGATATCTTCAGCGGCAAGACGAATATCAATTTTACACCCGCAGATGAAGGTAAGATTAAATTGACTGTAAAGGCAAGTAATGGTGTGTTTACATCCAATCAAATCGTTTGTGATGAGTATTATACCATCAATCTTGCAGAAGGATACATTGAAGACTAAGGAAAGCTCCAAAAAGGAGTTAGGGAGGTTGTTCGAATGATTAAGCTGTATGACAAAGGTGCTTTCCTATTGAATGGGAATGAAATTATCGAGGAGCAGGACACTGCTTTAATGAAAATAAGAACAGGTACTGATGTTGATAAAGAAACCGCTAAAAAGGGTACCATGGCATATGGGATTTTAACGAAACACAACACCTCAGGTGATGATAAAAAACTTAAAATCAAATTTGATAAATTAACTTCTCATGATATTACCTTTGTAGGCATTATCCAAACAGCAAGAGCCAGCGGACTGGAAAAATTCCCCGTGCCTTATGTTCTTACGAATTGCCATAACAGCCTTTGTGCCGTCGGTGGTACGATTAATGAGGATGACCACATGTTTGGTCTATCCTGTGCCAAGAAATACGGTGGCGTCTATGTCCCCCCTCATCAAGCGGTTATCCATCAATATGCCCGTGAGATGCTGGCAGAGGGAGGCAGCATGCTTCTTGGTTCTGACAGCCACACCCGCTATGGTGCTTTGGGCACCATGGCGATCGGAGAAGGTGGACCGGAGCTGGTTAAGCAGCTGTTAAGCCGTACCTATGATATTAATATGCCTGAAGTGGTTGCAGTGTATCTGACCGGAAAGCCGAGAAAGGGTGTTGGTCCTCAGGATGTAGCCCTTGCGATTATCGGTGCGGTATTTGCGAATGGCTATGTCAATAACAAAGTAATGGAGTTTGTCGGCGACGGTATTCAAAACCTTAGTGTAGATTACCGTATCGGAATCGATGTTATGACGACAGAGACCACTTGTCTATCTTCCATATGGAGAACAGACAGCGCAGTGAAGGAATTCTATGAGCTTCACGGTAGACCACAGGCTTATAAGGAAATGGCACCGGAGAAGGTTACATATTATGACGGAGTAATCCATGTAGACCTCTCTGAAATTAAGCCAATGATTGCAATGCCTTTCCATCCCAGCAATGTATATACAATTGATGAGTTGAATGCGAATCTTTACGATATTCTTGACGAAGTAGAGAAGAAAGCGCTTGTCAGTTTAGACAATAATAAAATCAAATACTCCTTAAAGGATAAAGTTCGCAATGGAAGATTGTACGTAGATCAGGGAACCATTGCCGGATGTGCAGGAGGTGGCTTCGAGAATATTTGTGATGCTACGGATATTTTGAACGGCAAATACATTGGTGCGGACGAATTCTCCCTAAGTGTCTATCCTGCCAGCCAACCTATATTCATGGAATTGGTGAAGAATGGTAATGTGGCGAAGCTCATGGCCAGTGGTGCAACAATACGTACTGCCTTCTGTGGCCCTTGCTTTGGTGCAGGTGATGTCCCCGCCAATAACGGCTTCAGTATTCGTCATACCACAAGAAACTTCCCGAACAGAGAAGGGTCCAAGATTACGAATGGTCAGGTAGCTTCCGTTGCTCTTATGGATGCAAGAAGTATTGCAGCCACTGCAGCTAATCAGGGATATCTTACCTCAGCAGAGGACATTGATGTTAACTTCACTAACCCGAAGTATTATTTCGACAGTAAGATTTATGATAACCGCGTTTATAACGGCATAGGAAAGGCGGACAGCAGTGTTGATATTAAGTTTGGCCCCGGTATTGTAGACTGGCCGGCTATGTCCGCATTAAGTGAGGATATGATATTAAAGGTTGTCTCTGTCATTCATGATCCGGTCACGACCACCGATGAACTAATACCTTCCGGTGAGACCTCCTCCTTCCGTTCCAACCCATTGGGCTTGGCAGAATACACCTTATCTCGTAAGGATCCGAGCTATGTTGGTCGTGCGAAAGAGGTGCAGAAAGCAGAAAAAGCAAGAATTACCGGAGAGGATCCGGTAGTTGATAATCAGGAACTGAAGGAAATTTATGATAAAATCTCCTCCACATTCTCTTTTAATCCTAAGGTAACACAGATCGGAAGTACAATTTATGCAGTGAAGCCCGGTGACGGCTCTGCCAGAGAACAGGCAGCAAGCTGTCAGAAGGTGTTAGGCGGCTTTGCGAACATCGCCAAAGAGTATGCAACAAAGCGTTACCGCTCCAATCTGATTAACTGGGGTATGCTTCCCTTCCTTTTCAAAGAGGAGATACCGTTTGAAAACGGAGATTATCTTTTCATCAAGGATCTTCGAACAGCTGTTGCCCAAAAGGTGAACGAGATCAAAGCTTATGTTGTGAATAAGGATATGAAGGAATTCACGTTGACACTGGGTGAATTAACCGATGATGAGAGAGAAATCATTCTTAAGGGTTGTCTTATTAACTACTATAAAAGCAAATAATTGATACAAGTATTTTAGTACCTTATGTGCCATTACGTACTTCATCCAAGCGAAAGCGTGTTTGATCATTAATAAGGATGGCAAATTCAATCAAATATTAACATTCCTGACAATACCATAACACACCCACTTCATTATAATTAAATTATAAAAGGAGGAGGTGTGTTATTTTTATGAAATACGGTAATTTTGATAATGAGCATCAGGAATATGTCATCGAAAGAGTGGATCTTCCCACCTCTTGGACCAATTACTTAGGTGTCAAGGATATGTGTGCCGTCATCAATCATACGGCTGGGGGATATATCTTTTATAAATCTCCGGAATACCATCGAATCACTCGTTTTAGAGCCAATAGTGTTCCAATGGATCGCCCGGGTCATTATGTTTACCTTCGCGATGAGGAAAGCAAGGATTATTGGAGTATCTCCTGGCAGCCTGTAGGCAAGCCCCTGGATCAGGCACAATATGAATGCCGCCATGGTTTATCCTATAGTAAGTATTCCTGTTCCTACAATAATATTGAAGCAAGCCAGAAGCTATTCATACCGATCGACGATCCGGTAGAGCTTTGGGATGTTACCATTAAGAATACAGACACAAAGCCAAGAAGCTTAAGTGTATTCTCTTATCTGGAGTTTTCCTATCATCATATCGATATGGACAACCGCAATTTCCAGATGAGTAATTATGCGGCAGGATCCTCCTATGCGGATGGAATCATTGAGCATGACTTGTTCTATGAGGAGTTTGGATATCAGTTTTTTACTGCCAGCTTTACTCCGGACAGCTTTGATTGTCTCAGAGATAAATTCATTGGATTATATCATACAGAGGATAATCCAATAGCGGTAGAACGTGGCAATTGTAGCGGATCCTTTGAGAAAGGGAATAATCACTGTGGATCCTTGCACAAGAAGCTAATCCTGCAACCGGGTGAGGAGATCAGACTGGTCTTTATCCTTGGGGAAGGAAACAGGGAAGCCGGAAGAAAGCTTCGTATGAAGTATTCTGATTTTAATGAGATTGATAGTGCCTATGCACAGATGTCAGATTTCTGGAATGAGAAGCGTGGGAAGCTTCAGATTCAGACACCGAATGAAGGCATGAATACCTTAATTAATACCTGGACACTATATCAGGCAGAAATCAATGTAATGTTCTCGCGTTTTGCTTCCTTCATCGAAGTGGGCGGAAGAACAGGGCTTGGATATCGTGATACTTCACAGGATTCTATGACTGTAGTACATACAAACCCCGATAAATGCCGGCAGAGAATCGTGGAACTACTGCGCGCCTTGGTATCGAAAGGCTACGGCTTACATCTGTTTCAGCCGGAATGGTTTGAACCAGGTAACGATGAGAAACCTTTTAAGTCACCAACTGTAATCCCTACCCCTAATAAAGAGGATGTGATTCATGGTATTGATCAGGCCTGCTCTGACGATGCCTTATGGCTCATTAGCTCTATTGCTGAGTATGTTCGCGAAACCGGCGAAACTGATTTCTTAGATGAGATCATCACTTATGCCGATGGCGGAAGCGGTACCGTATATGAGCATATGATAAAAATTCTTGACTTTTCCAATGAACAGGTTGGAAGTCACGGTGTATGTAAGGGGCTTCGAGCTGACTGGAACGACTGTCTCAATCTGGGCGGCGGAGAAAGTGCTTTTGTTTCCTTCCTGCATTATTGGGCCCTTGGGAATTTCTTGGAATTGGCAAGATACTTGCATAGGACTACTGATGTAGAACGCTATGAAGCCATGCAAAAACATGTAAAGGAAATCTGTGATAATGAGCTTTGGGATCAGGAATGGTATATTCGTGGAATTACAAAGACCGGTAGAAAAATCGGGACGATACGTGATGTCGAAGGTAAGATTCATCTAGAATCCAATGCTTGGGCTGTATTATCAGGATTAGCAGATGCGGATAAAGGTAAGAAAGCGATGGATTCCATCGATCGATATCTGTACACTCCTTATGGAATTATGCTGAATGGTCCCTCCTATACCGTTGTAGATGAGGAGATTGGCTTTGTTACCCGTGTATATCCGGGTCTAAAGGAAAATGGTGCCATCTTCAGCCACCCGAACCCTTGGGCCTGGGCGGCGGAATGTATCCTTGGCCGTGGAGACCGTGCTATGAAATTCTATGATGCCTTATGTCCCTATCATCAGAATGACATGATTGAGACCCGTGAAGCAGAACCGTATTCCTATTGCCAGTTTATCATGGGCAGGGAACATACCGGCTTTGGACGTGCCAGACATCCCTTTATGACCGGTACCGGTGGATGGGCATATTTCTCAGCAACCCATTATATGCTTGGAGTTCGTCCCGGTCTTGAGGAATTAATCATAGATCCCTGCATTCCTTCCAATTGGACCGCGTTCAGTATAACACGTAACTGGCGTGGTGCAACTTATCATATCCAGGTCACCAATCCGAAGGGTGTTATGAAGGGCGTGAAGGCACTTCATATGGACGGTACTGTTGTTGATCGTATTACAGTACAGAAAGCGGGAACCAGCCATGAGGTTTCTGTAATAATGGGATAATATATCCCATACCAAATTATTCTAATGGCGTTATGCCATAATGGAGGTAGCTATGATTAAGTTTGGTACCGGTGGTTGGAGAGCGATCATTGGTGAGGAATTTACCAAAGCAAATATTCAAATATTGTCCAAAGCCCTGGCTAAAAAAATGAAGGATGAAGGGGTTATGGAAAAAGGAATTGTTCTTGGCTATGATCGACGTTTTCTTTCAAAGGAATCCATGCGATGGTCAGCTCAGACCTTTGCCGCTGAAGGTATTAAAGCATATCTGATCAACCGCTCTTCACCTACGCCACTCATTATGTATTATGTAATGAAGCACAAATTTCCTTATGGAATGATGATCACTGCCAGTCATAATCCTGCAATCTATAATGGAATTAAGGTATTTACCTACGGTGGAAGGGATGCGGATGAATTTCAGACGCAGGAGATTGAAAACTATATTAATGATGTACATGAGGATGATATCAAGGAAATGGATTACGATAAGGCTTTGGAGATCGGTTTG
This sequence comes from Bacillota bacterium, assembly GCA_023411215.1. Taxonomy (GTDB): domain Bacteria; phylum Bacillota; class Clostridia; order Lachnospirales; family Lachnospiraceae; genus Mobilitalea. The sequence goes on from JAEYOY010000012.1 coordinate 19,050, forward strand.
ATTTTTGAGCTGAATCCGTTGAATGAATACATTGATAATATCATCAGTAATGTCGACATGCAGGCCATTCGCGACAGCGGTCTTCGCATTGCTCTGGATCCGATGTACGGGGTGAGTGAGACTTCTCTTCGAACTATTTTACTTACAGCCAGATGCGATGTGTCTATCATCCACGACCGTCACGATACCTTGTTTGGTGGGAAGCTTCCCTCCCCATCAGCAGGTACCCTTCGAAGTCTTCAAAATTATGTTATAGATCATCATTGTGATATCGGTATCGCCACGGATGGCGATGCGGACCGAATCGGTGTAATCGATGATAACGGACGTTTTTTACATCCCAATGATATTCTTGTACTTTTATATTATTATCTAATGAAGTACAAAGGCTGGAAGGGCGCAGCAGTTAGAAACATTGCAACCACTCATTTGCTTGATAAGGTCGCCGAGAGTTACGGCGAAAAATGCTATGAAGTACCGGTTGGCTTTAAACACATCTCCTCAAAAATGAATGAGACCGACGCGATTATCGGAGGAGAATCCTCCGGTGGTCTGACGGTCCGTGGTCACATTCTGGGAAAGGACGGCGTATATGCAGCCGCCTTATTGGTTGAAATGATAGCAATAGTCGGTAAGAAACTATCCGAGATTGTTCAAGATATCTATGAGGAGTACGGTAGTACTTATATGGAAGAACGCGATTACCGTTTTGACCAGCAGAAGAAGGAGGAGATCTATCAGCAATTATTGGTGGATAAACTACTTCCGGAGATGCCCCTGGAGGTAGAGAAGATTTCTTATCTGGACGGTTGTAAGCTCTACTTTAAGAATGGCGGTTGGGTTGGCATTCGCTTCTCAGGAACAGAGCCGCTGCTTCGTATATTTTGCGAGATGCCGTTGGAAGGACAGGAGAAGCATATCTGCAGAGTCTTCGAGACCTTCTTAGGTCTTGAGGAGTAAGCTTATTATTATCTACAGTGTCTTATCGTAGTAGATTGAGTTAGTTCTATGATTACTAAATCGGTGACGCTTTCGCATAGAACTAACTCAATCAATCATATTGATGATCAGATTGTGAATAGTAACAGCTTATCAAGAGGAAAAAATTTCTACTATTAGTTCCTAATCTTATTTATTAATGATATAATTAAATCAACTGACACTGGGTTATCCGTTGGGTAACCCTTTTCCTTGTATCTATAAAAGGATTATATATTATAAAAAAATCTTGGGGAGATATGCGAAATATATGTCCATTGGAGCAAAAGCTTTCAAAAGATAATTCACTTTTTGATTTTGATTAATTGGAGGTTAACAAATGAAAAGGATATTTTCTTTACGGCGAACCTTATTGGTATTGGTTGTTATTGTCTGGATGATACCCGTCGGCCTATTGTATAGCTTTATGACCATTTCCTATCGAAATAATATTATCGGAAAGACTACAGATCTAATGGAAGAGGGGCTGAAGAATTTCACCTATTTCAATGCTCAACGAATTGATGAAGCAATCGATATCTCGAAGAAAACCTCCTATGAACAAGTAATTGAAAAGGCTTGGCGTAAATATGATAGTAATAAAATAACAAAATCCGAATTCTACCGTCAAATTACCGGTAATCTGACCAGTAAGTTTTATAATGATAACCGTTTTGAAATAGCAGTATTTTACCTAAGTGATGAACCGGAGCGAATCTATTATACGAGGCAGAAGGAAAGTAAATATATTGATATCTATAAGAATGAAGTTGCTCCGGATGCTCATTCGATTACCAGACAGGATACCTCCGATGCTCATATTCGGGTAATCAACGGCAAAATCTATATCATTCGAAATCTCTACACCACTACCAATTATACCAAATTCGGAACCTTGATCTTAGAACTGAATAAGGATAAGCTGATTGACGGAATCTTTCTTAATGAAGATTATGAGTTTGCCTTTTATATCAATGATACGAATTCGATGATAACCTATGATAACCAGATAAGCACAACGAGCCATGCAGGAATTATTCATATGCTAAAGTCTATGTATTCCAATGATGTGAACCGGAAGCTGCAAAAGTTTCAGGATAAACCTTATACCGGAATGATTTATCAACAAAAATATGATGATTTTCATTTTGGCGCCATCCTGGTTGTCAATGAAAGAGTAATCTTTTCCGAGCTGCAGGATTTGTACCTAGTAATGTTCTTAATTACAATCATCATCATTCCGGTATTTATCTATATGATATACTTTATCTCTCATCATATTACCAAACCGATGGGAGTAATGATTGAGGCAGCAAAAAGTCTGGAAAAGGGAGATATCGGTATGCAGGTGGAGGGCAGGCCAATGCCGAACACCGAATTCGAGGTACTCAAATCCTCCTTTAACCAGATGTCCTCAGAAATTAAATATCTCTTTGAATATGCTTATAGTGAGAAGCTGGCAAGAAAGGATGCTAAGATCATAGCATTACAATCTCAGATCAACCCTCATTTCCTGAATAACACCTTGGAGATGATGAACTGGCAGGCTCGCATGGCAGGGGATGTCACAGTCTCAAAGATGATAGAAGCCTTGGGTACCTTACTCAATTATAGTATGGATCGTTCGAACAAGAATATGATCAATCTGGCTGAGGAGCTGCGATGCGTGGATGCATACTGCTATATTATCTCCATGCGTTTTGGTAAAAGACTGAAAATTGAGAAGGAGATAGACAATGAACTTCTTCAGTTGGAGGTACCTCAGCTCATTCTTCAACCTTTGATTGAAAATGCCGTGGTACACGGAGTAGAAAAAGTTAAGAGTGGAACAATCTGGATCAAGGTATACAAGCTGGAAAAGAGAACCATTCTTCAAATCATCAACACAGGTAAAGCGATGACAGAGGAAGATCGAATACGTGTCCGAAGCATATTGGAAGGAAGGTATGTACAGGAAGAAGAAAAGTCTGGAAGGCACGAAGCATTGGGTATACATAATGTAAATGAACGCATCAAGCTGATCTACGGTGAGGAATATGGCTTAACAATTGAACCGATATCAGAAGAAGAGACTGCTTCCACAATAACCCTTCCACTGGACTATGATCCTGCTCTGGTTAAAACAAATTTACCTAATTTACCTTGGAATAACTACGAAGCTTAGCTAACTATAATGATAGGAGCACCTACCAATGAATAACAAGTTTAAACAAGAAATGTCAAATATAAGCAAAGCCATTTTTACAAATTATCTCTATAATATATAATACAGAGAGGTATGTCCATCTTAAGTTAAAGGCATAATCATTTCTACTGGTAGTGTAATGTAACGTATATACCCCAAGCTGAATAATAGGCTCAATCAGAACATTGATAGTTGCTAAATCTACTTTAGGAGGTTTTAATTATGAAAAGCACGGGAAGATATGTCTCCCTCCTTATTATGTTGGTTTTTGTTCTGATAATAATGGCTGGCTGCAGCATAGGAAATACAGTTGAAACCTCAGCTAATAATGCTTTGGAAGATACAGAGCTGTCCTCAGTTATTGAGAATACAGTGACTTTGACTACAGTATCCATGTTCGGTGGTACGGACGCCAATGCAGGTAATTATCAGACCATTAATGCCAGATTTATGATTGATTATCCTTACATAACCATTGAAGATGATTCACAATCAGCAGATCAGGATTGGAAGTCTAAAATTGCTGCTGACTTTGCAGTCGGGAATGAACCGGATGTAATACAGTATTTTACTGATGCGAATGCCAGTGATGTACTTGCAGCGGATAAATTTGTAACAATCGAAGAGATTAAAGCGGTATATCCCGAATATGCAGGAGATACATTAGAGACGGGTTTAGCTGCGGCAGCCAACCCGGATGGAATTCAAAGAGCTGTCCCTACCACCGGTTATTGGGAAGGTTTATTCTGTAATAAGGATTTATTTGACCGATATGGCCTAGATTTACCCACCGATTGGGATAAGATGATGAAAGCAATTGAGATCTTTCGGTCCAATGGTATCGTTCCGATTGCGGTGTCCTTGAATAATGTTCCACATTATTGGATTGAGTTCCTGATGCTCTCAGCAGCTGGTCCATCAGGCTACAAGACAGTTCCTGTGACAGCACCGCAGGATTGGTGTAAGGGTCTTGAAATGTTTAAAACATTACGGGATATGGGAGCATTTCCAGAAGATACGGATACCATCGATAATGATTACGCCGGTGAAATGTTTAAGACTAAGGAAGCTGCGATGCAGCTAGACGGTTCCTGGTATGCAGGCGGTATTTTGGATCAGAAGAACACCGTTGTTGTTTCCTTCCCAGTAATTCCAGAGGGTAAGGCGCAAAGAGGGAGCATGGTAGGAGGTATCTCCTCCGGATTTTACATTACCAAGAAGGCATGGGAGGATGCAGATAAACGGGATGCAGCTATAAAGTTTGTTAAGGCACATACCAACTCAGAGTCGGTAGCCATCTATTGGGGTGGTAACGGTCAGGCAGCAGCCAGCGTAGAACCATTGGCTGATATGACTCCACTTGAGATTTCCGGCCTGGAATATTTCAACACAGCAACCAGCATCTCTACGCCTACAGACTCACGCATCTCACAAGAGGCTTACAATACTCTAGTCGCCGGTATTGTCGATGTTTCAACCGGCTCCAGAACAGCACAAGAACTGTTGAATGAAGTTTTAGAGATTAATGCAAAATAAATTCTTTATCGCTCGGGCGGTAGAATGGAGCAGCTTTATGTACAAAGTAGTAATTATTGATGATGAACCAATCATAGTAGAGGGTATTTCTCGGATGATTAAATGGGATCAGTTTAATTGTAAGATTGTTGCTACTGCGAATGATGGAACAGAGGGTACTCTTGTTATACGAAAGTATCGACCGGATATGGTTATTACAGACATTTCTATGCCCGATCTGGATGGTCTGTCTATGATAGCAGGATTAAAGAGCGAATTTTCAGATATGGAGATCAGCATCCTGACCGGTTATCGTAAATTTGAATATGCACAGAGCGCCATTCGCCTTGGTGTTAGTCGATTTCTGCTTAAGCCCTCGAGTATGGAAGAGCTGGAAGAAGCAATTACAGCAATGGCAGAGAATTTGGCAGCCAAAGGACTTCGACCGGATACCGAGAAGGCAGAAGATTCCTGGCACATTGATAATGAAGCAAATAATTTTATAGTAAATAATGCAATGAAATACATAGAACAGAACTATCTCCATAAGATTACCCTCTGTGAAGTAGCTGAGAAGACTTATGTTAGTCAATGGCATTTGAGTAAGCTTTTGAATCGTAACCTCGGCCAGAATTTTTCCGAGATTTTAAACAATGTTCGAATAAAGGAAGCGCAAAAGCTCCTATACGATCCCTCTCTACGGATAGGAGATATTGCCGAACGTGTAGGTTTTATTGATATGGCCCATTTTTCTAGAGTTTTTAAAAAGAATGTCGGTGTTTCAGCAAACGAATACCGGAATACCATTACCTCAAGAAATATTGATACTACTAATTCGAAGGGCAGACAGGTATAGTTAATAAATATCTCTTGTGATATCGCTAAGAATATATTATCATTAGTGTAAATTAATAATAAACAATAATTCACACTTAATAGTTTGCCTGTGAGACCAAAGCGTTAAAGACGCACTTAACACAAACCAACTCAGAGGGCAGGTACTATGATTAATGTGAATTAAAAAGCAATTCCCAAAGCGAAATACATTCACTACGGAAGAACAGGTAGGAATATGGCAACTGATATTCCTACTGGTTGCCTACTCGCGCAAACTCCTTGTTCTTCCGATTTTTGACGGCCTTTCGGCATGATGGAGGTTATTATGGCTTTAATAATTGATGGCAAGAAGATATCCAGTGAGATTAAGGAAGAATTAAAAGAGAAGGTAGCAAAGCTGACAGAGGATGGCATTCAGATTACTCTGGCTGTTATCCAGGTAGGCAATGATCCGGCTTCATCGGTGTATGTCGGTAACAAGAAAAAAGCATGTGAGTATATCGGTATCCGTTCTCTCTCCTATGAGCTTCCAGAGAATACGACACAGGAAGAGCTCTTAACCTTAGTTGCTAAATTGAATGCGGATACTAGTGTTAACGGCATATTAGTTCAATTACCGTTACCTTCTCATATTGATGAAGATTTGGTGATCAAGACTATTGCTCCTGCAAAGGATGTAGATGGCTTCCACCCTGAGAGCGTAGGAGCCCTGAGTATAGGTCAAAAGGGTTTTGTATCCTGTACCCCTGCCGGTATCATTCAACTGTTGAAGCGTTCCGGAATTGAGATAGAAGGAAAAGAATGCGTCATCATAGGAAGAAGTAATATAGTAGGCAAACCAATGGCTCTTTTGATGCTACGTGAGAATGCTACCGTAACCATTTGTCATTCCAGAACCAAGAATCTGAAGGAAGTGGCAAAGCGCGCAGATATATTAATTGTTGCGATCGGAAAACCCCTCTTTGTGAAACAAGAATTTATCAAAGAAGGTGCAGTAGTGATTGATGTTGGTATTCACAGGGATGCAGATAACAAATTATGTGGCGATGTTGATTATTCAGATGTAATCGAGCATGTATCAGCCATAACACCTGTTCCCGGAGGTGTAGGACCTATGACAATAGCAATGTTAATGCATAACTGCGTTGAATCGGCTACGATGAATCAATAATTATCGTATCTTAACCGTTTTTTTACATTAGCATATCAGGATTTAAGAATGAAAGTGGAGAACCTAGTAATGAATATAGTACAAACCATGAATTATAAGAATTCGGAATATACCATATTAGCAGTGGAGCAAGAATGTATTATCCATCCAATTGCGTTGGGGTATTTACCATATTCTTCTGCTTCTTTACAATGCTCTTTTTCTAGTCATTTCTTAATTAAGGATTATAAACTGCTGTTAAGTCACTTAGATATCGTTACAAATGAAGCTAGGAATATGGGAGGCATCCATATGGAAGGCTACACGAGAAAACATTCTTTTGAAGAGTTTCCGGTAAGCTATAACGGTGCTATCCTAATAGGAACGAATATCGTGAAGGAGTATTATCTTAAGGGGAATACACCTGCATATTTCTCTTATCAGAAGCTGATTGAGCTGGTTTTTGAAAATGGCACACTAATCACTACCGTGGATCAGAGCAGAGCAATGCTTCGCATACGTAAAAATCTTGAGTTAGGGCTTCGAAGCCTTGATAACAAACGAGACAAACGTTGTATTAACCGCTTTATGAATTCTGTCTTGGTAGGCGATTATAAGCCCTTCCTTTTACAATATAACCTTATGAAGTATGTAAAGGATATGAAAGAAGACTACTCTGTGGCAAGCTTGAGTTAAGGAGTTTTTAAGACAATTTGTGCTATCACCCAAATTAAAAGTACTTTGGTAGCATGGGATGTTAGATTGAAAAATCACAGATTTTTCAATCGGCAAATTTGTGCTACCGCCCAAATTCGCTGTGCTTAGGCAGCATGTAGGTTTAGTGTAAAATAAACTATTTCTTTTTTTGATAAAAGCTGTTACAATGTTTGTTGCAGTAAAAAACAAAGCATAATTACAACAGGCAGCTCTTTTAGCGTTTCCAATAAATCTCTTATTCGATTTGGAATGTTACAAAGTGTGAAATACGGAGGAATAATGAATATATATTTTATCTCACTGGGTTGCGATAAGAACCTGGTAGACAGTGAAAATATGCTTGGTATCCTGAACGAGAACGGATATCGGATTACCAATGAGGAACAGGAAGCGGACATCATTATTATTAATACCTGCTGCTTCATACATGATGCAAAGGAAGAAAGCATCACAACGATACTGGAAATGGCAGAATATAAGAAGAATGGTAATTTGAAGGCATTGATTGTAACAGGTTGTCTGGCTGAACGTTATAAGGAAGAGATTTTGAAGGAAATTCCAGAGGTGGATGCACTCCTCGGAACCTCCAGCTTTGCAAAGATTATTGAAGTAATCAAGGAAATTACAGATGGAAAGCAACATTCGCATTTTGAATCTCTGGAATTGCTTCCAAAGACGAACAATAAGCGTATGCTTACATCTGGTAGCTATTTTGCATATTTAAAAATAGCGGAAGGCTGTGATAAGCACTGTACTTACTGTATCATACCTCAGGTAAGAGGAAATTATCGAAGTGTTCCCATGGAGGACTTAATTGAGGAAGCCAATTATCTTGCCGAGCAGGGAGTAAAGGAATTGATTCTTGTTGCGCAAGAGACCACGCTATACGGTAAGGATATCTACGGCGAGGTTCGATTATCAAAACTTCTCCATGAGTTATGTAAGATAAACGGAATCGAATGGATCCGTATTCTTTATTGTTATCCCGAGGAGATTACGGATGAGTTGATTGAGACTATGAAACAGGAGCCAAAGCTTTGTCGTTATCTTGATCTGCCAATCCAGCATGCCTCTGATCGAATTCTGAAGCTGATGGGAAGAAGAACCAACAAATCAGATCTGGTTCATATTATAACAAAGCTTCGCAAGAATCTTCCCGATATAGTCCTAAGAACGACTCTGATTACCGGTTTTCCTACCGAGACACCAGAGGAGCATCAGGAACTGATGGAATTTGTGAAAGAGATGCGATTTGAGCGTCTTGGCGTATTCACTTACTCCAAAGAAGATAATACAGCTGCAGCTAAATTAAAGCCTCAGATTCTGGCTAAAGTTAAGAAGCAAAGACAAAAGGAAATCATGAAGCTTCAGCAGGAAATAGTATTTCAACGAACTCAAAGCTTGGTTGGTGAGACCTTCGATGTATTAATTGAAGGAAGAATTGCGGACGAGGATCAGGTATATATCGGAAGAACTTATATGGATGCACCACAGGTGGATGGGTTTGTATTCTTATCTTCCGATCGGGAACTGATATCCGGCGATCTTGTGAAAACAATTATTACCGGGGCCAAGGGCTATGATCTCATAGGCGAGTTATCAGAAGGGAGTTTATAACTATGAATCTACCGAATAAAATTACAATTTTCAGAGTATGTATGATACCGATATTCCTTATATTTATGCTGGTATCTAATATTCCTGGAGGCAAATATATAGCCGCAGCCGTTTTTATCATTGCGGCCCTATCCGACCTACTGGACGGATACATTGCCAGGAAGCATAATCTGGTTACAAATTTCGGTAAGTTCATGGATCCTTTGGCGGATAAGCTCCTTGTATCCAGTGCACTGATCTGCCTGGTGGAACTTAAGCTGTTACCTGCCTGGATCGTAATTGTCATCATTGCGAGGGAATTTATCATCAGCGGCTTCCGGCTGATTGCCTCCGATAATGGTGTTGTGATTGCAGCCAGCTGGTGGGGGAAGATTAAAACAGTGGTACAGATGGTAATGAGTATTATGCTGATTATTAATCTGGATTTTGACTTCATTAATGTTTTAGAGCAGATTGCGGTATATCTTGCTGCGGTACTTACAATAATCTCGTTGATTGATTATATGATCAAGAATAAGAATGTATTGAAAGAAACACACTAAATTAACATGCCTGTCCTTTTATTTTGTTTGTGCCAAGCATGTCCTTAACACTTTGAAGACTTCGGGTGCAAATTTTGGGTGTAAAAATCGCTTACTATTTTCACACTAATATAATTGCAGTATCAGTAGATATTTATGACACTATTTCTTATGTGCCTCAAGGCGTTGGAGATAGTGTCTTTTATACTAAACAGGTGCTTATTAAATAATGATTATAAAGGAGAAAACAATGACCGTTGAATTAATCAGTGTAGGAACCGAATTATTGCTAGGTAATATTGTGAACACCAATGCAAATTATTTATCACAAAAATGTGCCCAGTTAGGCTTTTCCCTATATTATCAGATAACCGTCGGCGATAATGAGGGCCGACTTTGTGAAAGCATTCGAACGGCCTTAAGCCGTTCCGATATCCTGATCTTAACCGGAGGTCTCGGTCCCACTCAGGATGATATGACAAAAGAAGCAGTAGCAAAGGTTATGGAGCGGGAGCTGATCATGGACGAGGCCTCAAGACAACATATTGCCTCCTATTTCCGTTTTCGCTATCAAAAAGAGGTCAACGCTGTCATAACCGAAAATAATTGGAAGCAAGCCTTGAAAATTGAGGGTTCTATCGTTGTAGAAAACAATAACGGAACTGCTCCGGGTTATATCGTAGAGCAGGAGGGCAAGACAATTATCCTTATGCCTGGCCCGCCGAACGAGATGATTCCCATGTTTGAGGAGGCCATTTATCCGTACCTTACTAAGAAACAGAATAAAATCTTTGTATCCAGCATGGTGAAGATCTGCGGTATTGGCGAGAGTAAAGCAGAGACAGATATTATGGATTTGATCAATGCCCAGACTAACCCGACCATTGCACCTTATGCCAAGAACGGCGAGGTACATTTCAGGGTAACTGCCTCGGCGGACCAAAAGGAAGAGGCTGTTAAGCTAATCCGGCCTGTTGTAGAAGAGTTGTACCGACGCTTTGGTGACAATATCTATAGTACTGATGAGGAGGAGTCTCTGGAGGATGTTTTAGTGAAAAGACTACAGGAGAAGAATTATACGATTGCGACTGCAGAATCCTGTACCGGTGGAATGTTGACAGGACGACTGGTTAACGTGCCAGGAATATCGAATATCCTAAAGGAAGGCTTTATAACCTATTCTAACGAGGCAAAGATGAAATATCTCGGTGTTAAAGAAGAGACCTTGGAAGTTTACGGCGCTGTCAGTCACCGCACCGCAGAGGAGATGGTCTGGGGTGCTGCAAAGACTGCCAAAGCGGATACTGCTCTGGCGATCACTGGGATTGCAGGTCCTGATGGTGGAACCGAGGATAAACCGGTAGGCTTAGTTTATATCGCCTGCCTGGTAAAGGACCAGGTAACCGTGAAGGAACTTCGTTTGAAAGGGAACCGTTTAAAGATTCGGGATCAAAGTGTAATTGCAGCATTGGATCTACTACGACGTCAATTAAACCTGGGGCAGTCATAAAACGAAGCAGTCTAGTAAAAAAGATAGATTATATCCCCTCGCCACTTGACTTTAGAGTGATATAGTAATTTATACCAATTTATATGGGTTTAATTGACATTAACGAAGTAAAATTTGTTGTAATTTAATAAAAATGTTCCATAATACCATAGAAATGACACAGTTATAGGCTATTGTTAAGACAATGAAGGTCCTAATAATGTTTATTATAAAAGTAGTTGGAATTATATGTATAATGCGAACGATTTTTATATCAAAAATTCTAGTTGCGCAATTCATTCGTAGTAATTCATGCTGCCTTGTATCATATAGGAGGTAATTATGGAACGTATAAAGAGATATTTCGTATTGATTTTGATGGTTACAGGTTTGCTCCTCTTAGCGGGATGCAATATATTCCATTTGGATTTTTTCGATGAATCGGAGGAGGATAGCAGTTCGGTAATCACCTTGGCTCCGAATGAGGACGAGAAGGATAATCCTTCATCGAGCATTGCAGACAACCCCGAAGGGAACAGCTCTGCTGAGTCCGAAAAATCGACTGAAGCTACACCAACACCCCCCGACATCCAACCTACCCAGAATATTGAACTGCCCCTGTATACTGTGAATGTAGATACTGGCGAGATAGAAGCGGAAATCGCATTGGTACCGGCAGATACCAAGATTACACCTGATCTAATTATTGAAAAAGTGGTAGAGTCAATGGCTGACCGATCAATTGAAGTAGGTATTGAGGATGTTAGCTATAAGGATGATACCGTTATTGTCAGCTTTTATAAGGATAAGGCACCTCTTAGTGAGATGGGTTCCGCTTATGAAGCGGCCATTCTCGATGCAATTGCTCAAAGCCTGATAGATAATCAGAAGGATTACAACAAGGTAATATACCGTGCTGAAGGAGAAGCTTATACCAGCGGACATTTTGAATTTGGATTAAATGATATTTATTTAGAAGATAAATAAAAGCAGAAACATATTAAGCGAACTATATATCTACCTGAATAAGAATAATTTTCATTAGGTAATTGCGATACAGTATTTTGTATTCGACAATTACCTAATATCATGTTATCTTAGATATGCGATATAGCAGATTAGTCCATGATATCAATAGAACTTCATGTGCTTGCACAATGAAGTTTTGTTGATATCATGGATAAGTGCAACGACAACACAATGGCTCTTTCATTGTGTTGCTAATCTGCTATTTGAGAACACCTAGATTATCAATAGAACTTCATGTGCTTGCACAATGAAGTTTTGTTGATTATAATCTTCTTGTTCCTATGGACTTGATATAGAGAAAGGTATTGAACGTTATGAGTAAGGTTTATGTGATTGGAGGCGGCGCGGCAGGTATGCTTGCTGCAATTGCCGCGGCACGAGGCGGCCATCAGGTCGTGCTTCTGGAGAAGAATGAAAAGCTAGGGAAAAAGCTGTTTATAACGGGAAAAGGTAGATGTAATCTTACCAATGCCTGCGATAGAGATGCTTTTTTTGAGCAGGTGGTAACCAATCCCAAGTTCATGTTCAAAGCGTATCATACCTTAAGTAATTATGATGCTATGGATTTCTTTGAACAGCTCGGTCTACCCATTAAGGTAGAACGAGGAAACCGGGTATTTCCAGAATCGGATAAGTCCTCCGATGTCATCGCAGTGCTTCGAAAGGAACTGGAGCGATTGTCCGTAATGCTTCGATATAAGAGTGAGGTTACCAAGATTATTCTAAAGGATGGCAGCTTTCATGGTTTGAAAATTAAGAACTCCGAGGAGATTTTTCTTGGAGATTCTGTCATTATCACTACAGGTGGTTTATCTTACCCGATAACCGGTTCCACCGGTGACGGTTATACCTTTGCCAAAGCATTAGGGCATACCGTCACAGAACTATATCCTTCGCTGGTTCCCCTTCATACCAAAGAAACCTTTGTGAAGGAGCTTATGGGGTTATCCCTCAGAAATATTAAAGTCAGTATTACAAGTGGTCAAAAACAAATCTATCAGGATTTTGGAGAATTGCTTTTTACTCATTTTGGTGTAAGCGGTCCGGTCATCTTAAGTGCAAGCAGCTATATCATTCCATATCTTAAGAATAGGGAGCCGATCGTGCTAAGCATTGATCTAAAGCCTGCTCTTACTGAGGAGCAGTTGGACGCACGAATATTACGAGATTTTGAAGAATATAAAAATAAACAATTTAAGAATTCGTTAGACCACCTATTGCCAAATAAACTAATAGATGTTATTATTCGTCTAAGCCCTATCGATTCGGAAAAGAAAGTAAATTCCATCACGAAAGAAGAACGGCTTGCTCTCGTTGGTCTTTTGAAGCACTTTACGCTTCATATCACTAAGCTCAGCGAATATAATCAAGCGGTCATTACAAAGGGTGGAATCAACGTGAAGGAGATTAATCCTTCAACGATGGAATCAAAATTGGTGAAAAATGTATTTTTTGCAGGAGAGGTTCTTGACCTGGATGCTCTGACCGGCGGTTACAATCTACAAATAGCATGGTCTACCGGATATCTGGCAGGCTTATCCGTATAATATACATTTCACATAAAGAAACTCGGAGGTGGATTGTTATGAAGAATTTCAATCTTGCAATTGACGGACCGGCTGGAGCCGGTAAAAGCACCATAGCAAAACGATTAGCAAAGCGGCTTGGATTCATTTATGTGGATACCGGAGCAATGTATCGTGCTATGGCATTATATTTTTTAAGAAACAACATCGAGGCATCAGATACTGTACGAATTGAAGCTGCCTGTAATGAGGTAGACATTACGATTGAGTATAAGAATGGCGAACAGTTTGTTATCCTGAATGGAGAGAATGTCAATGGTTTAATCCGTACGGAAGAAGTCGGAAACATGGCAAGTGCCTCATCTGTGAATAAGACCGTTCGTTTGAAGCTGGTTGAACTACAGCAGAATCTGGCTAAGAAGGAAAGCGTCGTTATGGATGGAAGAGATATCGGAACCTGTGTTCTTCCGGATGCTGATTTAAAGATATATCTGACCGCTACTTCCAAAGAGCGTGCCAGAAGAAGATGGGCAGAACTTAAGGATAAAGGTGTGACTGCAGACATTGAAGCGATCGAGCAGGATATAATTGACCGCGATCAGAGAGATATGACCAGAGAACATTCCCCTCTGCGACAGGCAGAGGATGCAGTATTTTTAGATTCCTCGAGCTTTACCATTGATGAGGTAGTGGACAAGATAATGCAGCTGTATCAAGAGAAGGTAAAATAATAATCCTTTGTATCACTTCACTGATCACTGTTTTGTGGGATTTTATGTTTGATCTTAACCTGATGCTCATTTTGCAGAAAGGAAGGTAGAACAGATTGAAGATTACTACTGCAGCTAGTGCCGGTTTTTGCTTTGGAGTAAAAAGGGCTGTTGATTTGGTATATAAAGCGATTGAAAACGGAGAAAAGGTATACACCTATGGTCCGATTATTCATAATGATGAAGTCGTTGCTGATTTAAATCAAAAAGGTGTTATAGTGATTGCGTCTCCAGAGGAATTAAAAACGCTACCTGTGGGAACAATAATTATACGATCCCATGGCATTTCGGAAGCTTTACAAAAAGAGCTTTCTTCACATGGTCACAAATTGATTGATGCCACCTGTCCTTATGTCAAGAAAATACATAAGGTGGTTAGGGATAAAAGCGTAGAAGGTCAACATATTATAATCGTCGGCAATCGTACCCACCCAGAGGTGGAAGGAATTATCGGTTGGTGTAAAACAACTTTTCCACTGATTGATTCTTCTGATTATACCGTGATTGAAAGCGAAGAGGAAGCAGAAAATTTTAATGTTACCAAAGAACGGAAAATTTGCATCGTAGCACAGACGACATTTAATTACAAGAAATTTCAAGATTTAGTTGAAATTATATTAAAAAAGGGTTATGATATATTTGTTTTAAATACAATTTGCAATGCCACAGAAGAACGGCAGTACGAGGCATATCAGTTGGCTAAGCAGTCCGATGCTATGATAGTGATCGGTGGAAAGCATAGCTCTAATACGAGAAAGCTTTATGAAATTTGCAAAAAAGAATGTGAAAATACTTACTATATACAGAAACTTGATGACCTGGATTTAAATTTGTTTAAATCTTATCGAAACGTAGGTATTACAGCAGGGGCATCGACCCCAAACAATATTATCAAGGAGGTTCATACCGCTATGTCTGAGAAGAGTTTTGAACAATTATTAGAAGAAGAAAAGGTAGTAAAAATAAGCAACGGTGATGTTGTAGAAGGAATTGTCTTGGGTGTGAAAGAAGATGAAATCATCTTAAATATAGGCTACAAGTCCGAAGGTATCATTACAAGAAACGAATACACCAATACACCTAACCTGGATTTAAGAACTGTTGTGAATGTTGGCGATGTTATGCAGGCTAAGATTCTTAAAGTGAATGATGGTGAAGGACAAGTTGCCTTAACCTACAAGAGATTAGCTGCCGAGAAGGGTAACAAGAGATTAGAAGAAGCCTTTGAGAATCATGAGGTTTTATCCGCAAAGGTTGCAGCGGTTCTGAATGGGGGATTAAGTGTAATTGTTGATGAAGCAAGAGTATTTATTCCTGCAAGTTTGATTTCTGACTCTTATGAGAAGGACCTTGCAAAATATGCAGGTGAAACCATTGAATTTGTAATTACTGAGTTCAATCCAAAGAAGAGAAGAATCATCGGTGATCGCAAGCAGTTAATCGTAGCGAAGAAAGAAACCTTAAAGAAGGATTTATTTGAAAAGATCAAAGTAGGCGATACAGTAGAGGGTTCTGTAAAGAATATTACCGATTTCGGTGCTTTCATCGATCTTGGTGGAGCAGATGGTCTCCTTCATATCTCTGAGATGAGCTGGGGAAGAGTTGAGAACCCTAAGAAAGTATATAAGGTTGGCGACACCGTTAAAGCATTTATCAAGGATATCCAGGGCGAGAAGATTGCTCTCTCCTTAAAGTTCGAGGGTGCTAATCCTTGGATCGATGCTGAGACTAAGTATGCAGTTGGTAATGTAGTTAACGGAACCGTAGCTCGTATGACCGATTTCGGTGCTTTCGTTGAATTAGAGCCTGGTATTGATGCGTTATTGCATGTATCCCAGATCTCCAAGGAACATGTTGAGAAACCCTCCGATGCTTTAAAGATTGGACAGGAAATCACAGCCAAGGTTGTTGAGTTCAACAAAGATGAGAAGAAAATCAGCTTAAGTGTTAAGGCTTTAGAAACTCCTGAGAAGGAAGCAGAGGCATCTGAAGAAGCTCCTGTAGAATAATTTGAGGTTTTTGCCTAAATAAGCTTAGCTGTTACTTAGTACCAATATTGCTTTGGAAGATTTTTGCTAACTGAGAGGTATTTTATATATCTCTCAGTATTTTTAAATCTTACAAACGAATGATAAAGGAGAATACGTCTTGCTGGGTAGTTATGAAACTTTTAAGCAATCCATTTATGAGATGACAAAGATTGATCTGAATTCCTATAAAGAACGCCAGATGAGACGGCGTATTGAAGCTTTGATTACGAAGCATGGGATAACCTCCTTCGTGGATTATGTCGCCAGACTAAAATCAGATAAAGTAGCATTTGACGAGTTCATTAATTATATCACAATTAATGTATCCGAATTCTATCGCAATCCGGAGCAATGGGCATTACTTGAGAAGGAAGTGTTACCATATCTGATTGAGCATTTCGGAAAGGATTTGAAGATTTGGAGTGCTGCCTGTTCTACAGGCGATGAGCCCTACTCTTTGGTCATGCTATTATCCAAATTCCTTCCCTTGAACAAGATTAAGGTTATTGCAACGGATATTGATAAGACGGTTATGGCTAAAGCTCAGATGGGATTGTATCATGTTAAAAGCCTAAAGGCATTACCGGAGGAATTCTTAAGTAAATACTTCGTAATGATCAATGATCGAACTTATCAGATATCAGATCAGATCAAGGCCTGTGTTGAATTTAAACAGCATGATTTACTTAGAGATCCATATCCAGCGAATTGCGACCTGATTGTTTGCCGTAATGTATTAATCTATTTTACGGATGATGCTAAGAATAAAATCTACTCCGATTTTAATAAAGCATTAAAGAAGGACGGGCTTTTATTTGTTGGCAGTACAGAGCAAATTATTCAAGCTCATCAAATCGGCTTCCATAATTACAAATCCTTCTTCTACAAAAAAGCATAATACATAATATTATTTACAAAACAATAGAAAGCTCGCTTCGCGAACTTTCTATTGTTATGTAATGGTTAAGAACTCCTGTTTTATGAATTCCTACCCCGATATAGGAAACAGATCTTTCAATGCCCTATACAGAGGTTGCATTTCATAGAGCAGGAGTTCTTTTGGCTCTTAAGGTATATCTTCAAAGCATTGCTTTATTATCCATATAAGTAGGATTTTGTCCTAATAACAACAGTATTTTATCTCAGATAAAGTATGCAGCGGTTTATGCTGATATTTCTATAAAATATGGTTGATTTTTAGTATAATATCGAGTATATTGTTTTATAGATTAGCTTACTACTACATAGGAAACACTAAGTATAGTAAGATGATAAGACTAACAGCACATTATAAAGAATATTTTGCTAGGTAGCTTAATAATGTGAATTATAAAACATAATTCACCTTTAAAATTTGTGCCTGCGTCATCCAAGTGTAAATCGTCTCGCATGCGAGACGTTGCACACTTGACACAAATGTAATCAAAGGATAGGAATGTGAGTTTATTGAATTATGAATGTTTATAATTCTCACCCATCAGCCCATTCGGTTGGTGATACATTCTTTATAATGATGAATGGGAGGAATAATGCAGAATATGATTACAGTTGCAGTCGATGCAATGGGTGGCGATAATGCACCCGGGGAGATCATAAAAGGAGCAGTACTTGCAGTTCAGGGGAGGAAAGATATCAAAGTTGTATTAACCGGTGATGAAGATATCATTCGTAAGGAATTGGGTTCCTATGACTTTGATAAAGAACGCCTTCAAGTGGTACATGCGCCGGAAATCATCACAAATTGTGAAGCACCGGTTTTAGCGATTCGTCGTAAAAAGAACTCCTCGATTGTAGTCGCACTACAAATGGTTAAGAACAAAGAAGCCGATGCCTTTGTTTCTGCCGGTAGTACAGGTGCTGTTCTTGCTGGAGGTCAGCTGATTGTTGGTCGTATAGGTGGAGTGGAACGTCCTCCGTTGGCACCGCTCATTCCTACGATGAACGGAGTATCGTTATTGATTGACTGCGGCGCAAATGTTGATGCAAGATCAACCCATCTGGTACAATTTGCAAAAATGGGCTCTATTTACATGGAGAATATCTTAGGAATTAAAAATCCCAGAGTTGCAATAGTAAACATCGGTGCAGAAGAGGAAAAAGGAAATCTTTTAGTAAAAGAAACCTTCCCCTTATTGAAGAACTGTAATGATATTAACTTTATTGGCAGTATCGAAGCTAGAGAGATCCCGAATGGAGGCGCAGATGTTATAGTATGTGAGGCTTTCGTAGGAAATGTTATTTTAAAGCTTTATGAAGGTCTAGGTACAGCTCTGGTTAAGAAGATTAAAACAGGCCTTATGAGTACGACCAAAAGTAAAATAGGTGCTCTCTTATGTAAGCCTGCTTTGAAGGAAACCTTAAAAGACTTTGATGCTACAAGATATGGCGGTGCACCATTGCTTGGTCTAAACGGCCTGGTTGTGAAAACACACGGTAATGCGAAGAGCAATGAGGTATATAATTCAATCCTCCAATGCGTAACCTTTACCGAACAAAATATTAATGACAAAATCAGAGATAATCTTAACAAAAACGAATAAATCATAAAAGAAGGGTGAATGTTATGGAATTTGAAAAATTGCAAAAAATAATCAGTGAAGTATTAAATGTAGATGCAGATGAGATTACTATGGAGACCACTTTCGTGGACGATCTTGGTGCCGATTCTCTTGATGTATTCCAGATCATCATGGGAATTGAAGAAGAGTTCGATATTGAAATCGCTAATGAGGAAGCAGAGAACATCGTGACTGTAGCCGATGCGATTGAACAAATTAAAAATGCTTTGAATTAATGAGAGTCAGCTTTGCAGACTTTTATTAATAGAGAATAATAAAATAGAAAGTGCGCTTCGCGAATTTTCTATTTCCATGAATTAACGAAATATGCTTTGTAGACTTTCGTTAATAAAGAATTAGCTTAGTTATGTAAGGAAGACTCTTTCCTTCGAATTATCAGTGGTATGGAAAAGCCCTGTGTATAAGGTTCCGCCTTATCTTAGGGCTTTTCCATCTATATAAGAGTTGAAGAGGAGGTTTTGAAAAGTCCTATGAAGTTACGCAAAAAATCAGACTCATCCCAGATGGCATTGGAAAGTAAAATAAAATATCATTTTGCAGAGCCGGCGATACTTACCCATGCGCTAACACATAGCTCCTATGCAAATGAGATGAGAATGAATAAGGAGAAGAGCAACGAACGTCTTGAATTTTTGGGAGATGCGGTGCTTGAATTGGTCACAAGTGAATATGCCTATAAGGAATATTCTAATCTTTCCGAGGGGGATCTAACAAAGCTGCGAGCGAGTATTGTATGCGAACAGACCCTATCTGCATGTGCCAGAGATCTCGAGCTTGGGAATTACTTATTTTTAGGTAAGGGAGAAGATATTTCTGGTGGAAGGGAACGGGATTCCATATTATCCGATGCACTGGAGGCAGTGATTGGAGCCATTTATCTCGACGGTGGTTTTACTAATGCAAAAGAGTTTATCAGAAGCTTCCTTTTGGCTGATTTGAAAAATAAAGATCTCTTTTTCGATAGCAAGACTATCTTACAGGAAATCGTCCAGAACAATAATAATGGGCAAAAACTTAGATACAAACTAATATCAGAGGAAGGTCCGGATCATAACAAGACCTTTACCGTTGCTGTCTATGTCGGTAATGAGGAAATCGGTGTCGGTACCGGTAGGACGAAGAAGGCTGCTGAACAGGAATCTGCTTATCAAGCAATACAAAAACTCCGCAAAAAAGCAGATTGATTCATGAAATAAAAACGAAAGCACTCTAGGATATAGATGGGAGACTATGAATGTATTTAAAAAGTATTGAAGTTCACGGTTTTAAATCATTTGCTAATAAAATTGTACTTGAATTTCATGATGGCATTACCGGTATCGTTGGACCAAACGGTAGCGGTAAGAGTAATGTGGCCGATGCTGTTCGCTGGGTACTAGGGGAACAGAGTGCAAAACAACTTCGTGGTGCTAAGATGGAGGATGTTATTTTCTCCGGTACTCAGACACGTAAACCCTTGGGCTACGCTTATGTTGCAATCACTCTCGACAACTCTGACCACAAGCTTCCGATTGAATATGAAGAATTAACAGTTGCAAGACGCGTTTACCGTTCTGGTGAGAGTGAATACCTGATCAACGGAACTTCCTGTCGTCTGAAGGATGTCAATGAATTATTTATGGACACCGGTATCGGTAAGGAAGGCTATTCCATCATTGGACAAGGTCAGATCGATAAGATTCTAAGCGGAAAGCCGGAGGATCGTCGTGAGCTCTTCGATGAAGCGGCTGGTATCGTTAAATTCAAACGAAGAAAACATGCAGCCGAGAAAAATCTGGAGGAAGAGAAGCTTAATCTCTCCCGTATTACTGATATCATCAAAGAAATCGAAAAGCAGTTGGTTCCTTTGGAGAAACAGTCTGCAGTTGCCAGAATATATCTTAAATTAAAAGAAGAATTGAAGAGCCTAGAAGTTAATCAATTTCTGAGGGAGTATGATAAGCTTCGTAGCTCTAAGGATCAGCTTGAAGAAAAACTGATTATTGCTACATCAGATTTCGAGGGCACTAAGCTGGAGTATGAGAATACAAAGGAAGAATATGTCCGTCTGGAGCAACAATTAGAAGAGTGCGACCAGGTCATTGAAGAAGATAAGAATACCTTCAATGAGCTGAAGCTTCGAAAAGAAAAGGCAGAAGGCGAGATTAAGGTTCTGAAGGAACAGATCAGCAGTCTGCAACAAAATGATGTTTATATTCAGAGTAGAATAGAAAATACGAAGATAGAGGTCGATACCAAGAAGTCGGAGGAGAGCGATTATCTTTCAGAAAAAGCCTTAATAGATGATAAAATAGCCGGTATGGATGATCTTCTTACTTCTGCTTTAAAGGAATTAAATAGCATCAAGGAAAATATTCTGAAGTATACCAAGGAAATTGAAGAATGCAATAACGGTATCTTTGAGCATCTGAATATCAATTCCGGCATTAAGAGTAATATGCAGCGTTATGAGACCATGTTAGAACAAAATACTCTTCGTAAAGCAGATCTTAATCAGAGAATCTTAAAGAACAAGAGCGAAGAATGTCTATATGACGAGACGATTGAAGCTTCTAAAGAAACGCTAAGACAGATATCGGAAGTAATCATAGAACAGACCTCAAGAAGTGCTCAGGTGGAACAATCCATCAATGATATACAGATTAACATCGATGCGATTAATAATGAATATAATGAACTTCAGTCCAGATATTTAGGAGAGAAGTCACGTCTTGATTCTCTTATGAATCTCACAGAGCGTTATGAGGGCTACGGCATCAGTATTAAGAAGGTCATGGAGCGGAAACCCCAAATGCCTGGGATCATCGGTGTTGTAGCGGATATCATCAAGGTAGACAAGACCTATGAAACTGCTATAGAGACTGCTCTGGGCGGTACTATTCAGAACATTGTTACCGACAATGAAGCAACAGCCAAGGGTTTAATTCAATATTTGAAACAAAATAAATTCGGAAGGGCTACCTTTCTGCCTTTAACCAATATGTCCGCGGGAAATGGAGTGAATCAGGATAGGGTGTTAAAGGAACCCGGCGTTCTAGGCATTGCAAGCAGTTTAGTTGAGGCTGATTCAAAATTTAATGCATTAATTGATTATCTTCTTGGAAGAATTATTGTAGTAGATGATATCGATCATGCGACTACAATTGCGAAAAAATACAATTACAGCCTTCGTATCGTTACACTGGAAGGAGAGCTGTTAACACCCGGCGGTTCTATCTCCGGCGGTGCCTATAAAAACTCCAGTAATCTTCTTGGTAGACGCCGTGAAATCGAGGAGATGGAGGATGCTGTAAACGCCTTGGAAAAACAGACCAAGGAGCTGGCATTAAGAAGAGAAGAAGCCAGGGATAACCGAACCAGACTTCGCGTAGAACTGGATACATTAAAGCAATCCCTACAGGTGAAATTCCTGGAGCAGAATACTGCCAAGATGAATCTTGATCGTGAGCTTTCGAAAAAGGCTGAATCCGAAGCAATCTATCAGGAATATGTCAGAGAGCTACAGGAGATTGAACTTCAGGCAAGAGATTTGAAGGATAATCTAGCTAATTTAAATAATTCTTTGTCTCAGAACACTCAACAGAACAAGGAAAAAGAAGCTCTTATAGATCAGCTGAACAAAAAGCTGGAGCAGGAGCGAGGCTTAGAGCAGGAAGCAAATGAAAAGGCCTCCGCGCTGAAGCTTGAGATGTCAACCTTAGAGCATAGTAATCAGTTTATCCTGGAGAATATTCGACGTGTAAAGAGAGAGATTGAAAAGCTGTTCGAGGAAGAGTCCACCTTGACCTCTGATATAAAACGTGCTTCCCTGATTATTGAGGAAAAGAATCTAATGATCAGTCAGGCGGAGGAACAGATTGTCTCCTTTGATATTCAAATTACTGAATTAGATGATAAAATCAAAAATCAATCCGCTAGACGAGAACACATTACCAGTATTCATAAGAATTTCTTCACTAAGAGAGAAGAATTATCCAATCGAATGACAGAACTGGATAAGGAATGCTTCCGACTGAGCGGTCAGCGTGATAAAATCGTTGAACAGACCGACCTGCAAATGAGTTACATGTGGGAGGAATATGAGCTAACCTACTCAACGGCCGCCGAATATCCGATTGATGAAGAAATCAGTCTGACCCAGGCAAAGAAAATGATTGGAGAGATTAAGTCAAAAATCAAAGAACTAGGAGATGTGAACGTTAACGCGATTGAAGATTTCCGTAATCTTTCCGAGCGATATGAATTCCTGCATACCCAACGTGAAGATCTGATTAAAGCGGAAGAAGCATTATTACAGATAATTAATGAGCTGGATACCGAGATGCGAATTCAATTTGAAGAGAAGTTTAAAGCCATTAATGAGGAGTTCAATGTCGTATTTAAGGAATTATTCGGTGGTGGACAAGCAGATCTGGAGCTTACGGAGAGTGAAGATATTCTAGAAGCAGGTATCCGTATCAATGCACAGCCACCCGGAAAGAAGCTTCAGAACATGATGCAGCTATCCGGTGGTGAGAAGGCTCTAACAGCAATTTCCTTATTATTTGCCATTCAGAATCTAAAGCCTTCGCCCTTCTGTCTTTTGGATGAGATTGAGGCCGCTCTGGACGATTCCAATGTTGGACGTTTTGCGAAATACCTGCATAAGCTGACAAAAGACACTCAGTTCATTATCATTACCCATCGTCGAGGTACCATGGCTGCTGCTGATATTTTATATGGTATCACAATGCAGGAGAAGGGTGTATCAACCTTAGTATCTGTTAACCTGATTGAAGGCCAGTTGGATAAATAAACCTCATTAATTTGTGATGATTGAATAAATTTATAATAATTACTCTACATAGAATCCCCGCCTGATAAGGCGGTGGATTCTTATCATTCATGTTATTAAGTTTTCTCAAAGTATACTTTCTATCTATTTAGAAGCAGACAGCATATAGTACCGAATTCAACCTGCCGTTTTTAACAAATGTAAAAAATGGTCTTGCTTGTAAGTCGATGAAATGATATTATGAATTTTAATAAAATCGGAATGTTATAATTATGCAGAATGTAAATAACTAATTATGCCTATGTAACCAAAGTTCAGAAGACATACTTGGTCCAATTCAAAGGGCATATTATGATTATGCGAAACGTCATTTACTTGTGATAATGTCACTAAAGCATCAAGGATATTTAATGTGAAAGGTATGGTTATAGGAAATGGGAGAGAATAAATCAGGTTTTTTTCGTAAATTAGTACAAGGACTGTCAAAGACACGAAATAATATAGCCCATGGAATAGACGCAATTTTTAGCGGCTTTTCCAGCATTGATGATGATTTTTATGAAGAGCTGGAAGAAATCCTTATCATGGCAGACCTTGGTATCAATACCACCACAGCTATTATAGAGAACCTTCGTCAAAAGGTGAAGGAAAATAAGATCAAGGATCCTTCCGAATGTCGTCAACTCTTAATTAACAGTATGAAAGAACAGATGCAGCTTGCTGATAATGCGTATGAATTTGAAAACAAAAAATCAGTTGTATTATTAATCGGTGTAAATGGCGTTGGTAAGACTACCTCCGTTGGTAAGCTGGCCGGTCAGATGAAGGATATGGGCAAAAAAGTTATGGTTGCTGCTGCAGACACCTTCCGTGCCGCAGCCATAGAGCAGCTGACGGAATGGGCTCACAGAGCCAATGTTGAAATTATCGCACAGAAGGAAGGCTCCGATCCCGCAGCAGTAATCTATGATGCCGTAACCGCAGCAAAATCAAGAAATACGGATGTATTATTGTGTGACACCGCAGGGCGTCTTCATAATAAGAAAAACCTTATGGAAGAATTAAAGAAAATCAACCGTGTAATCGAACGTGAATATCCCGAGGCCTATCGTGAAACATTAGTTGTCCTGGATGGTACCACCGGTCAGAATGCACTTGCTCAAGCAAAGGAGTTCAATGAGGTTGCTGAAATCACAGGTATAGTCTTAACCAAGTTGGATGGTACAGCAAAGGGCGGTATTGCCATCGCGATTCAATCCGAGCTTGGTATTCCTGTAAAGTACATCGGTATAGGTGAAAAAATTGATGATCTTCAGAAGTTCAACGCAGAGGATTTTATCAATGCATTGTTCGAGAGGACTGATTCGTAACTTCGATACGCGATACCTTTAATTCTTGACAGTAGAAAGTTTGCGAAGCGTACTTTCTACCGTTCATCACAATCGAAAGTTAGTGAAGGTGCTTTCTATTATTCAAGACAATAGAAATTCGCGAGGCGTTCTTTCTATTGTATATTTGCAGACAGTGATAAGAAGAGAGTTTTGTAACTGCATATTTACAAACTCCCATCCTATAAATTTATAACGTGTGACCGCACGTAGATGGAGGGTTAAACAATGATGACATTAGATAAGTTTGAAGAAGCAACAGAAGCCGTTAAGAAAGTAATACTGCGAACGGAGTTAGTGTACAGCGACTATTTCTCCGATACCACCGGTAATAAGGTATATCTTAAGCCTGAAAACATGCAATTTACCGGTGCTTATAAGGTTCGTGGTGCTTATTATAAGATTAGTACTCTTACCAAGGAAGAGAGAGAACGTGGTCTAATTACTGCTTCTGCCGGAAATCATGCTCAGGGAGTAGCTTATGCAGCAAAACTTTATCAAGCGAAAGCAATCATTGTCATGCCATCCACTACACCATTAATCAAGGTGAATCGTACTAAGAGCTATGGTGCAGAGGTTATTTTATATGGAAATGTCTATGATGAAGCATGCCAGTATGCTCTTCAATTATCACAGGAAAAGGGTTACACCTTTATACATCCCTTTAATGATGAGGGCGTAGCAACCGGTCAGGGAACCATTGCTATGGAGATATTTAAAGATCTTCCGACCGTAGATATTATTCTGGCACCAATTGGTGGCGGCGGTCTGTTGGCCGGTGTCGCTACTCTGGCTAAAATGCTTAATCCTAATGTCAAGGTAATCGGTGTAGAGCCTGCAGGTGCAGCCTGCATGAAGGAATCCTTAAAAGCCGGACATGTTGTAACTCTTCCTCACATAGATACCATCGCTGATGGTACTGCAGTGAAGACTCCAGGAGAAGTGGTATTTCCTTACATTCAGAAATATGTAGATGACATTATTACCGTTGAGGATCAGGAGCTGATTGTTAACTTCTTAGACATTATCGAAAATCATAAAATGGTAGTTGAAAATTCCGGTCTTCTTACCGTAGCAGCATTAAAGCATTTAAATTGCAAGGATAAGAAGGTGGTTTCCATCCTTAGTGGCGGAAATATGGATATTATTACGGTGGCTTCTATTGTACAGCACGGTCTCATACAAAGAGGAAGAGTGTTTACCGTATCCGTACAGCTTCCCGACCGTCCCGGCGAGCTTGTGAATGTTGCAAGCATCATTGCGAAGGCTCAGGGTAATGTTATCCGTCTTGACCATAACCAGTTCGTAAGCATCAACCGTAATGCCGCTGTGGAACTAACCATTACAATGGAGACCTTCGGTCAGGAGCATAAGCAGGAGATTGTACAAGCTCTCATCGATCACGGTTATAATCCGAAGATCTGCCAGCCGAACAAATTATACTAGGGTATCGTTGTTTTACATAGAAAACATAAAAAAGTTCGTCTATTTTACCGGTATAGCAAAGGTTTACAAATACTGTCTACATTGATATAATGGAAACGTAGTGAGCATATCGCAAGCTCGCTTGTGGATATGCGATCGGAGTGAAAGATCATGAACATGTTTAGCTCATGATATAATACTAATATCTTTCTATTCTGTTTATCAATGGTGATTTGTAACCCTCTTGTAGTCATGAAAACACCCTAAAGGCCAATTAATATTGTAAATTTTCTGATTGCTTTGCAATTTATTAATGTAAAGGGCCTACTTTGTCCTAAAGGTGTGTTAAGCTGTCAATATCCTTAGCAATGTTCCTAATATTGAATTCAAAATATGTTTCGTCGATTTAGTATTGACATTGCATGGGAAATAAGATAATATGAATACAAGAACATTAGTTCGTATTTTGAAGGTGTGGCCTTCATAAAAAGGGAGATTAGATATGGCAAAGGATGATAAAATAAGAGCATTGGAATCTGCTCTGGCGCAGATCGAAAAGCAGTACGGCAAAGGCTCTATCATGAAGCTTGGTGATACGAATGCGAATATGAGTATCGAGACGGTTCCTACCGGTTCCATCAGTTTAGATATCGCATTAGGCTTAGGCGGTGTTCCAAAGGGAAGAATTCTGGAGATCTATGGCCCCGAGTCCAGTGGTAAGACAACAGTAGCACTTCATATGGTTGCCGAAGTACAGAAGAGAGGTGGCATTGCGGGCTTCATTGATGCCGAACATGCTCTTGATCCTGTATATGCAAAGAATATTGGTGTAGATATTGATAATTTATATATTTCACAGCCGGATAATGGTGAACAAGCTCTTGAAATTACAGAAACCATGGTACGTTCTGGTGCAGTCGATATTATTATCGTTGACTCCGTAGCAGCATTGGTTCCTAAAGCTGAGATTGACGGTGAGATGGGTGATTCTCATGTGGGTCTTCAGGCAAGACTTATGTCACAGGCACTCAGAAAGCTTACCGCAGTAATCAGTAAGTCCAATTGTATTGTAGTATTCATTAATCAGCTCCGAGAGAAGGTTGGTGTAATGTTCGGTAGTCCGGAGACTACGACCGGTGGACGTGCCCTTAAGTTCTATGCTTCCATCCGTTTGGATGTAAGAAGAATTGAATCCTTGAAGCAGGGTGGCGAGGTTGTAGGTAACAGAACCCGTATCAAGGTCGTTAAGAATAAGATAGCTCCTCCCTTCAAGGAAGCGGAATTTGATATCATGTTTGGCAAAGGTATCTCAAGGGAAGGCGACATACTTGATCTGGCAGCAGAGGCTGGTATCATCATAAAGAGTGGCGCATGGTTTGCTTATAATGATGCCAAGATCGGCCAAGGCCGCGAGAATGCGAAGCAGTACTTGCTAGATAACCCTACAATCTGTGAAGAGGTAGAGGTGAAGGTTCGAGAGAAATACATGCTGCATCCTGCTAAGAATTACAACGAAGTCCTTGAATAAGATTTTTTTACAGCTATAACAGATAAATTTTGAGGCTGTTCTCGATAGAGTTGAAGATTGGTTACGAAGCTTTCGAGCCTGTCTTTCTCACTACTCGGGAACAGCCTTATCTTATGGATAAATATTTAGCGTATGAAATGCAATTCGCTTTTGAGATGGCGCAAAACACCATCATGGAGGTAAGTATGATAATTACAAAGCTTGAAAAAGCAGCAAAATCCAAGGTCCGAATCTATATCGATGAGGAACTTGCATTTATATTAACCGAGAAAGAGCTGGAGAAGCTTTCTTTGGAAGAAGGTCAATCCATCCTGCCTGAGCAGTACGAAAAGCTGATTGAACTACTAATCTATCCCAAAGCGATAGAGAAGGCACTTTTTATCCTAAAATTCATGGATCGCTGCGAACAGGAACTACGCTCCAAGCTATCCAGAGAGGAATACCGCGAAGACATCATCGATCGGGTAATCGAATATGTTAAACACTATGGTTATCTGAATGATGAACGTTTCGCTACAGCCTTTGTTAAATCTCGTAAAAACAGAAAAAGTAAGATGATGATTAAGAACGAACTACAGCAGAAGGGGATCTCTAAGGATATTATTCAGACTGTACTCGAAGCAGAATATGAAGCTGAGGATACTGAGGATGCCGAAATGATAGCGATTCATAAAGCAATTAACAAAAAGACTAGAGATCTGCAAGGATTATCCTTAGAAGAAAAACAAAAGCTGATCGCTTCACTTTATCGCAAGGGCTTTGATCTTAGTAAAATAAAACAAAGCATTGAAAAGTATGATTCATAAAAAATAATTTATACTTAATCGTTTGTGCCTACGTCACCAAAGTGTAAAATTCACACAGGGCACTTACTAACATAAAGGAGTAACTTCATGATTTATATGGTAAATGCACCGGTTTTTTCGAATTTGTCTTGCCTTTTCCAGGTAAATATAATACAATTAAAATCGGCAGAGAATTGATTAATAATTAACAATAGAAAAAATGGAGGGCTGAAAATGAGCAGTACAGCACAACTGTCAGCAAGAGAAAGAATTACTTCTTTGCTTGACGACAATAGTTTTGTTGAAGTCGGCGCTTTCGTTACAAAAAGAAGT
>JAEYOY010000051.1 GCA_023411215.1 Bacillota bacterium
CGTCTGTTCCCAAACCGGTCAGAATACCACGATGGAAGATCTCCATCGTAGGAGGACAGCCACAAGCATTACCCATGTTGGATTCCGGATTATGAACCACCATCGTGTCCGTCTCCTTAAGAAGCTCCATCTCCTGACCATTGACATAGATACAATGAGCTGCGATGGTCTTTGGACCGAGAATCCCTTCGTCCATTAGGCGATTTACAATTCGTTTGCCGTGATTCTTTAAGGATGCATGTAAATCCTCAATCCCCTCAGCCACATGAATATGATAACCTACCGACTCCGGTGTATTCTCCCTGCAAAACGCAAAGGTCTTATCAGAAATCGTAAAGGCTGCATGCATACCCATCATACCTTTTAACATATCATCTGTCTGCTTTGCCGTAAAATGGATAAAATCCGAATTCTCCTTTACCCCGGCTCTCATCTTGTCTTCACCGTCACGGTCAGACACTTCATAGCACAGGCAGGTACGAACGCCCAATTCCTTTGCTGCATCTGCGATAGTAAATAAACTGCTCCCGATACTTCCGAAGCTTGCATGATGATCAAATACAGTGGTCACACCATTCTTAATACAATCTATATAGGTTGCAATGGCACTCTGCCTTGTCTGCTCCAGAGTAAGATGGCGGTCAATATTCCACCATAGTCCATCTAAAATATCTAGGAAACCCTTGGGATTATAATTGTTAATGGATAACCCTCTTGCCATAGCGCTATAGATGTGATTATGTGTGTTGATGAGGCCCGGCATAATCAGGCCGCCCTTTGCGTCTACCCAATCCGCCTCAGGATATTCTCCTCTCAGCACCTCCGTGCTCCCTACTTTCGCAATACGGGTTCCCTCTACAAGAACAGCACCGTTCTCAATAAGAGGTTTGTCCTTATCTCTGGATATTACTCTACCATTACCTATCAGTATCATACTTGACTCCTTTCTTTCTGCCATATTCGTCATTTCAGGGATAAATTTTCTTTCATTGTTTTATAAGTTGTATAAATTGTTACATTGTTTGACTAATCAATCTAATCGAATTTTAAAAAAAATAAATTTCAACAAGCTATTTTTTAATTATTTTTATGAAATTAGTCGTTTTCAACAAATAATACCCTTATTTTTATATATAATATACAATTTATCATATATTATTTTATACTATTATAGTTTATCACCAACATAATGTAAAATCAAATGAAATTATAAAAAAAACAAAAATTTTATATTTCGCTGAAAAATATATTGATTTTTTATTTTATTATGCTATGATGAATCATATGATATACAGCTTTAGAATAATTGTACATAAGTTTCTGCATCGGCAGGATCAGCACCTCGCGGCAAGAATTCTAATGCTCCGCAATCCGCTTAAGGCGCGAATGTGTCAGCATTATGACACATAGTTCTCAAGTAAAATGTTATTACATATCTAGGAGGTAATCATGGATAAGATTAAATGGATTAAGAACACCATGCCAAAAACTGCCGATCTTAGTCTTAAGGTGATGGATGAGTCAGAAGTTAAGAAAGCTCGCGATTTTCATCAAACCATTCCCGGCTACGAACGCACTCCCCTAGCAAATCTAAACCATATGGCTTCTTATCTAGGACTTAAGGAGCTTTATGTCAAGGATGAATCTTATCGCTTTGGCTTAAACGCTTTTAAGGTACTGGGAGGTTCCTTTGCTATGGCGCGTTACATTGCACAGAAGACAAACCGGGATGTTTCGGAGCTTGATTTTGAGACATTAACCAGCGATAAGCTTAGACAGGAATTTGGCCAGGCTACATTCTTTACTGCTACAGACGGAAATCATGGTCGCGGCGTTGCCTGGGCAGCAAACCGATTAAAGCAAAAAGCTGTTGTATACATGCCAAAGGGCTCTACCCAGACAAGACTGGATAACATCAAGGCGGAAGGTGCTACAGCTACCATTGAAGAAGTCAACTATGACGAATGTGTTCGTATGGCTGCTGCTGCAGCTGCCAAGACTCCGAACGGAGTAGTTGTACAAGATACTGCCTGGGAAGGTTATGAAGAGATCCCTTCCTGGATTATGCAGGGTTACGGCACGATGGCGTTGGAAGCCAGCAATCAGCTGAAAGAGCTTGGTACCGATTGTCCAACCCATGTATTTGTTCAAGCCGGAGTAGGTTCCTTAGCAGGGGCCGTCCAAGGATATTTTGCTAATATGTATCCTGAAAATCCTCCAACGGTAGTGGTTGTGGAAGCTGATGTTGCTGCTTGTCTCTACAAGGGCGCTCTTGCCGGTGACGGTAAGGAATACTATGTAGACGGCGATATGCAGACTATCATGGCAGGTCTTGCCTGTGGTGAACCGAATACCATTTCCTGGGATATCTTAAAGAATCATGTATCCGTATTTGTAGCGGCACCGGATTGGGTAGCTGCAAAGGCCATGAGAATGCTGAGTGCTCCGATTAAGGGTGATCCTCAAGTTGTATCCGGTGAGTCCGGTGCGGCTCCCTTTGGTGTATTAGTCGAAATCATGACGAACCCGGAACTCTCAGAGTTAAAGAAAGCATTGAAGCTTGATGAGACCTCTAAGGTACTTCTCTTTTCAACAGAAGGTGATACAGATCCTGATCGATACAAAGAAATCGTCTGGGACGGCAAACAATACAAGTAAACGTAGTGAGCTTGCTACAAGCTTGCTTGTAAGTAAGCGATCGGAGTGATAGATTATGAATATGCTTTATGTTCATAATACCTATAAACAATAGTATATATAAGGAGGAAATAAAGAATGGATTTTACTAAGATCAAACAGGCATCGGAGAATTATTTACCCGCAATGACCAAGTTTCTTCGTGAATTAGTTGCTATTCCCGGCGAAAGCTGTGGCGAAGAAGGTCATATTAAGCGCATCGAAGCCGAGATGAAAGCCTTAGACTTCGACAAGGTTGTAATTGATCCTATGGGTAATGTGTTAGGTTATATGGGAACAGGCAAGACCTTAATCGGGTTTGATGCTCATATTGATACGGTTGGTATCGGCAACAGAGCCAACTGGAACTTTGATCCGTATGAAGGCTTTGAATCAGAGGATGAGATAGGCGGCCGTGGTACTTCTGACCAGTTAGGCGGAATTGTATCCGCAGTATATGGCGCTAGAATCATGAAGGATCTCGGATTATTAAACGATAAATATACCGTTTTGGTTACTGGTACTGTTCAGGAAGAGGACTGTGATGGTCTTTGCTGGCAGTATATTATTAACGAAGATAAGGTTAGACCGGACTTCGTAGTATCCACCGAGCCTACCGACGGCGGTATCTACCGCGGACAGCGCGGACGTATGGAGATCCGTATTGATGTTCAGGGTGTTTCCTGCCACGGTTCTGCTCCTGAGCGCGGTGACAACGCTATCTACAAAATGGCTGACATTCTTCAAAACGTTCGTGACCTTAATGAAAATGATGCCTCCGACGACAAGGAAATCAAAGGACTTGTTAAGATGCTGGACGAGAAATTCAATGAGAAATGGAAGGAAGCTCGTTTCTTAGGACGCGGCACCGTAACCACCTCAGAGATCTTCTTCACCTCACCCAGCCGCTGCGCGGTTGCTGATTCCTGTTCTGTTTCCCTGGATCGTCGTATGACAGCCGGTGAGACCTGGGAAAGCTGCTTAGATGAAATCCGTGCTCTTCCCTTCGTAAAGAAATACAATGCAACCGTAAGTATGTATCAGTATGACAGACCAAGCTATACGAACCTTGTATATCCCATCGAATGCTACTTCCCGACTTGGGTTATTCCGGAAGACCATGCTGTTACTAAGGCAATGGAAGAAGCTTATACCAATCTCTACGGAACTACCCGTAGTGGTAGCAAAGAAGCAGATGCAATGAGAAAAGCTCGTCCTCTTACCGACAAATGGACCTTCTCTACAAATGGTGTTTCCATTATGGGACGTAACGGTATTCCTTGTATCGGCTTCGGACCCGGTGCGGAAGCTCAGGCACATGCTCCGAACGAGAAGACCTATAAGGAAGATCTCGTAAAATGTGCGGCAGTTTATGCAGCACTTCCTACCCTGTATTGTAAATAAGTGGGAATATTGGGATTACATTATTAACTAAGAAGTTAAGGTAGCAAAAAAAACACAACAACGTGCGTACCATACCGTATGACACGTAAATAGAAAAGGAGATATGTATGAAGTTACAGGATTATATTGATAAGTTGAATAAGTTGAATTTCAAGGAGATGTATAACAATGATTTCTTATTAACCTGGGAGAAATCAGCAGATGAACTTGAGGCTGTCTTCACAATCGCAGATGCCCTCCGTTATATGAGAGAGAACAATATCTCAACTAAAGTATTCGAGAGTGGTCTTGGTATCTCCATCTTCCGTGACAACTCCACCCGTACCCGTTTTTCCTTCGCATCCGCTTGTAACCTCTTAGGCCTTGAGGTACAGGATTTGGATGAAGGTAAATCCCAGATTGCACATGGTGAGACCGTTCGTGAGACTGCTAACATGGTATCCTTCATGGCAGATGTAATTGGTATCCGTGACGATATGTATATTGGCAAGGGTAACACCTATATGCGCGAGGTATCCGAGGCAGTTAAATTAGGTAATGAGGACGGAATTCTGGAGCAGAGACCTACCTTAGTTAATCTTCAGTGCGATATTGATCATCCCACACAGTCTATGGCTGATATGCTTCATATCATCCATGAGTTCGGCGGTATAGAGAACCTTAAGGGCAAGAAAATTGCAATGTCCTGGGCTTACTCTCCTTCTTACGGAAAACCCTTGTCCGTACCTCAGGGTATCATCGGTCTGATGACACGTATGGGTATGGATGTTGTACTTGCTCATCCCGAAGGCTATGAGGTTATGAGCGAAGTAGAAGAAATTGCTAAGGAAAATGCAGCAAAATCCGGTGGTTCCTTCACTAAGACCAACAACATGGCAGAAGCGTTCAAGGATGCTGATATCGTATATCCCAAGAGCTGGGCTCCCTTCAAGGCAATGGAGAAGCGTACCGAATTGTACGGCAATAATGACTTTGATGGCATCAAGGCACTTGAGAAGGAATTATTGGCTCAGAATGCACAGCACAAGGACTGGGCATGTACCGAAGAATTAATGAAACTGACCAAAGATGGCAAAGCACTCTATATGCATTGCTTACCTGCAGATATCACCGGTGTTAGCTGTAAAGAAGGCGAAGTAGATGCTTCCGTATTCGATCGTTACCGCAATCCTTTATATAAAGAAGCAAGCTACAAGCCGTATATTATCGCTGCAATGATGTTCTTAAGCAAATTTGAGAATCCTCAGGCAGTGTTAAAAGCGCTGGAGGAACGTTCCGTATCCAGAAAATTTGATTAATTCGAAGGAGCGAATCGATTCATGAAAAAAAGAATTGTAATAGCGCTAGGCGGCAACGCTCTCGGTAACAACCTGCCCGAGCAGATGATCGCTGTGCAGAAGACCTCCAAAGCAATTGCAGACCTGATTGAAGAAGGTCATGAGGTTGTTATATCCCACGGAAACGGCCCCCAGGTCGGTATGATTAACCAGGCTATGGCGGAATACGGACGTCAGAATCCGGATCACCCTACCTTTACCCCCCTGTCCGTATGTGTTGCTATGAGTCAGGCGTATGTCGGTTACGATTTGCAGAACGCTCTGAAAGAAGAATTACTTAACCGAGGCATTCAGAAATCCGTAGCAACCGTAATCACCCAGGTTCGTGTGGACGAAGCGGATCCCGCTTTTGAGAATCCCACCAAGCCCATTGGCCACTTTATGAGTGCGGAAGAGGCTGAACTGGCAAGAGAAAAAGGATTTAACATGGTTGAAGATAGTGGTAGAGGCTATCGAAGAGTTGTAGCCTCTCCCCGTCCACAGGAAATTATTGAGATTAATACTGTAAAGAGTCTTTTAAATGCAGGAGAAATCGTTATCGCCGGTGGCGGTGGCGGTATCCCTGTAACTCGCATCGGAAACCACCTTAAGGGTGTCGGTGCCGTAATTGACAAAGATTTTGCCAGCTGTCTCATTGCAAAGGAGATTGATGCCGATGTATTCATCATTCTCACTGCGGTAGAAAAGGTAGCTATTAACTTCGGCAAACCCGATGTAAAATGGCTTGACCAGATCAATACCAGAGAAGCCTCCGAATACATAGAGCAGGGTCATTTTGCTCCCGGTTCCATGCTTCCGAAGGTACAGGCAGCCCTCGAATTTGCCTCCTCCAAACCAGGTCGATCCTCTCTGATTACTCTACTCGAGAAAGCAAGAGATGGTATCAATGGTTTGACAGGAACGGTAGTGGTAGATGAATAAAAAGTAAGTCCGAAGCTTTACTCCTTATAAGCATAAGGAAGCTGGACAGAGGTTATCCCTTTATGGTTAACCGTCTGATCCAGCTTCCTTATTTTTTTCCTGTAATAGCATTTTGAACTAGGTATAATTAGTTACTAATCTGTTTTAACAGGATTACTTCTTAATGAGATCTTCAATTTTATCAGCCGCCAATCGATAACCTCCACACTTATGAAGACCTGCAGTGACGGCAAAGACAGAAGCATTTATGAGTAAAATCTTCCCTTCTATTGGGAATATTTCTTTTTACAAATGCTCTACCTCATCCACGTAATCACTGCTTTGAACAAATCACCGTCAACTATTATCTCGAAGGTACCACCTTGAAGCTCTACAAAGCTTTTTACGATGGCAAGCCCAAGGCCGGAGCCTTCCGTATTCCTGGACTGATCCCCACGTACGAAACGTTCGGTAATCTCCTCCGTATGAAAGTTCAGCTCCATGGCGGAGATATTCTTTAAGGTCACAGTAACCCTGCGTTCTGTCACATCCATCATAATATAGGCACGGGAATGAGGCATTGCGTATTTTGAAATATTTACAATCAGATTTTCAAAGATGCGATAGGTTTTTTCAGAGTCTAGATTAAGAATAATCTTATCCTCTGGTAGATTAACTCGCAGCTCTATCTCCGCTTGTGTTAGCTTATCCTCTAATTCCAGCAGCACCTGTCTTATTAATCCACCGATATCAACCTCAATCATATTCATTGTGATATTATTGCTAGAGGCCTTACTTACTTCAAACAAATCCTCGATCAGGTGCTTCAGCCTCTGGGACTTCATATCCAGAGTAGCGATATAAGAGGCACGTTCCTCCGGAGTTATATCCTCATCCTTTAATAGACTTACATAGGTAATAATCGCCGTTAACGGTGTCTTCAAATCGTGGGATACATTAGTGATTAAATCCGTCTTCATTCTCTGGCTTTTCATCTCTTCTTCTACTGCCTTCTTGAAGCCGTACTGGACCTTAGCAAATTCCTCCTTTAGAGGCTCGAATAGTCCGATATCCTCTTTAATTTCTACATCCAGATTTCCTTCCGCCATCTTACTCGCTGCGTCAAGCAGAATCGCATATTTTAATTTCAAATCATTCACATATTTACGCATCAGGATGAACAGCAGTATACTATAAATTATCAATACAGCGATACCAAACACCCAGATGCTGCAAAGCAATGCAAGTATGATAAAATTCACGGTCACTAAGCGTAATATTACCTTATTGGACCGATCTGTCAGATCAATATCAATCAAGCCTTGATAGCCCTTCTTAATAGCCCGGATGAAGAAGCTACATACTCTGCCGGTAATGGTCTGCTCTTTGATATATCGTCTTATGCCAATCTCAAATAATCTTCGGATGGATAATACTATCACATACAAGGTTGCCCCCAGAATGACAAGTGTGATAAAGTTTATTCCATAATCTAAGATGTGTAGCGTTGTCTCAGACAGAATGGTTTGACTCGGCTGCGTAATAAAGAAGCCGGATGTCGTCTCCCAAGCCATCATAACCAAATTCTCATAAAAAGACATAACCCCTACTAACCCTGCCAAGCAAAGCTCTAAGGGTATCCTGGTCAATAATCCCCCCTCTAACCTCAAAGGACTAATAAATGGAAGCAACAAGGCTGCTAAAGCAACGAAAATAGCCGCTAAGACAATTACATAAATAAATCCACCATCATTGAAATCCCATATCGGATGAGAATCACTGTCAACTGTAACTCCTATATGATAATAGAAGTCACTCGACTGGGAGGCATAAATAACCGTCATATCCTTCGGTTCCACAATTTGTTTTACAAATTGGAACCAAAAAATATCATTGATTTGATTTCGGATAATTTCTTTATTCTGATAATCAATCA
This sequence comes from Bacillota bacterium, assembly GCA_023411215.1. Taxonomy (GTDB): domain Bacteria; phylum Bacillota; class Clostridia; order Lachnospirales; family Lachnospiraceae; genus Mobilitalea. The sequence continues at coordinate 8,254 of JAEYOY010000051.1, forward strand.
ATAGTTGATCTATTTTCTCCTGTTCATAACCTTTATAATCTGCAACCCGAAGCTGTCCTTTCTCATCATACCGGAAGACGATATAGAAGGGATATTTCTCCTTTAACTCCTGTGCTTCCTCAGAGTCTTTCAATAATCGATCAATGGAATTGTAGGAATTCGTCAGGTAACTGCCGGATTGATTATCCGCAATGTAATATTCCAGCAACGGATAATACACCAGTGTATTCGAATAAAAATCATTACTCCATGAATAAAGAATTTCATTAAATTCGTTAATATACGAGTCTATCCCTTCGAACAGCTCCTCTTCGTCATTCTGATTAGCCAATGCACTATCAAAAAAGAGATTGGAAGGCTGCATCCCTGCATTGTCTTTACTCTTAATCTCCCAGGACAATACATAGTTTCCCTGTTCCAAAAGATCAAGAAATCGTGCTTTGTAAAATCCCTGCTGCTCTCTTGATTGTTCTTCTCTCTGTACCCGAAGCATTTCGGACATTTTTTGAGAATAATTGTATACCGGCTTATAGGACAACAGTACTGCTGCTGCAATCACAAAGATTACGAGACAGCTTATGGTGACACCGGCTAATCTGCTTTGACTATTGTTTTTCAATTTTGTATCCAACACCCCACACCACCTTCAAATATTTTGGATTTTTAGGATCTATCTCAATCTTTTCCCGTATATTTCTAACATGAACCATAATGGTATCCGTACCTACCGCTCGTTCATTCCATACTCTCTCATATATCTCATCAGAGGAAAATACCCGCCCCGGATGCTTCATTAATAATGCTAGGATCTTAAATTCCATCGGAGTAACCTTTACCGGATTACCATCCACCGTAACCTGAACCGTGTTCTCATTCAGCTCCAGTCCACCACAGAGATAGACATTCTCTTCCTGTTTATTAACTGTACCATGGTATCTCGTATACCGGCGAAGCTGGGAATTAACCCTTGCCAAAAGCTCCATCGGCGCGAAGGGTTTCGTAACATAATCATCTGCCCCGATGTTAAGACCGGTTACCTTATCAATCTCCTCCGACTTTGCTGTCAGCATAATGACAGGAAACTCATGCTTTTCCCTCAGCTTCATGGTCATGGTAATGCCATTCATCCTTGGCATCATAATATCAACAATGGCCAGATGGATTTCTTCCTTCTCAATAATCTCCAGACCTTCTACCCCATTAGAAGCTTTATACACGGTATAGCCCTGGTTCTTCAGGAATATTCCGATTCCCTCTAAGATTTCTTTATCGTCTTCAACAACAAGTACATGATATGAATCCATCTCGACCTCCACTACATCCCTTTTATTTATTAATAACATTATACTCCATTCCCAACAGGAATCATATTCCAAGGTACAGGTTATAGTTACCAAACCAGTCCTTTTCGGTATTCCTTAAAATTCTTTAATTCCTTCTCGCCAATCCTGCCAAGGTCTTCCACCTCAGCAGTAATTTTACAAAAAGGAAGCGGAATAACATATCGGTCCCATCTGTTCCTTAGTCTGAGGACATTCCGGTACTGAAAATGAATGTATACCACCTCCTTATCCGCTTGGGAGGCTAGGAGAAACAATAGTTTCTTCGGTTCATGTAAGGGGCCCAGGGGACCATCCAGTGAGGCCGCAAGAATTTCACTTCGTGCTTTGCTTTCCTCCTTCAGCTCCTTGAAGAATGGACGCATCTTTAGGCCATCCGGCAGCCGTAAGGCCTCCGCTCCATAACGATTAATCATTCTCTCGATTGTATCCCCCCGCTTATCAGCAGTCACAATGACTTTGATCTTATGTTCCCTTCGTGATAGCTGCTTCAAAACAAGCTGGACGCAGCAGCTGTCTGTGTGCCAATAGCCCACCATGGAATTATCCTTTATACGCTCTTCATTCCTTAATTCTATTGTTCCAGTCAGGTATATTATTTTTAAGTAAGTGAGGAATAATCCAGCTTGTAACCGGGTAGATATTTTGGTATTCATACTCAGGCTCCATTCTTCTCTGATATAGCACATCCTGATAATATTTCTGAACCTTTCGTGCAATGCTAGAGGAAAGATAATGGCCAGCATCTTCTATCGCGTTAAGTTTCATCCTTTCTGCCAAGCTTTTCTCCTCCGTAAGCAAGACAAGCTTATCCGCCCAGTCGCTTACCTTGTTCTCTGACATATATCCGTTTCTTCCGTTCACTACTACATCACGGACACCACTTGCTTCGACTGCGATAACCGGCAGCCCTGCTGCCATTGCCTCCAATAGTACAATCCCCTGTGTCTCCGAGGTTGAAGCAAAGAGAAAGGCATTACAGGCACGGTAATAGTTGCGAAGCTGATCATGAGGGATGTTTCCGCAGAATATAACGTTTTGCTCTAGTCCAAGTCGAATTGCTTCTTCCTTAAGCATCTGCCTACGACCACCGTCACCGATCAGTAGAACCTTGAAGCAATCTCCTTTTCTCGCCTTAAACTCCCTTAATCCCTCCAGCAGAAATTCAATATTCTTCTCTCTCTCCAATCTGGAAACACTGCAGAACAGATACTTAGAAGCTCCGCCATAGCTACGATGTATCCTCTCGACCTCAGGAGGCTCAAAATCAAATTCCTCTTTCAGTATTCCGGTGGGAACAACCTCAACATCTGTTAAGATTCCATTCTCCAGCAGATATTCTCTCATACTTTCAGAGGGAGCAAATACAAGATTACATTTATTAAGGAAGATCCTGTTATGTGCTGCTACCAGCTTCTCCCCTCCGATTGCAGAAAGCCTTCGCCTGTTCCTTGTCCCACTCTCTTTCTTCTGCAATTCGAGTTCAGCAACAGGTCTCTTACCAAAGAACTTCAGATAATGAAGGTATTGCTCATATCTGGTGTGATAGGTTAAGACCACCGGAATATTATATTTCCTTCCCAGATATTTAGCCACATAGCCAATCAGCATCGGATGATGGACATGTATCAGATCAAAGGACATCCTGGCAAAGCTCTCTTCGATGATCGGATCCAATACATTTGGTATGATATATTCTCCTCTGACCTTTCTTTTTAAGGAATGATAACGGATTACATTCTCCTCTGCTGTCTCCCCTTCATAGCTGGGAGCAAAGATCGTAACCTCATGTCCAAGTTCCCGCAGCTCCGTCGCCAGTCGCTCAATTGATATTGGTACACCACCGATAAACGGCTTATAATTATTCGTCATCATAGCAATCCGCATAATAACAACCTCGCCTTTCTTTTAGCCTGCAAATTTGGGCTGCAGGCATTAATGATTCTTCTCCTCAACATTTCTGTTACTATCGTCATACCCGGTTCACCTATACCAGTACCTTCAGTACCGAATCACCAAAAAAATAACCCGCACCGACAAAAACCAGATTCCATACGAATATTCCGAGTGTTGATGCAACGGTATATCCAATAAAATTAAGTTTTAATATACCCGCCGGAATGGAGATGATCGTCCGAAACATCGGGATCAGCTTCCCAAAGAATAAGCCTAAATAACCTTTGTTTCTGATCCGTTCCATGGTTCTCTCGATTGTCTCTCTGTGCTTCGGATGTTTTTTTAGATATCGATTCAGCACAAAATCACCACTATATCTACCTAAAAAGTACAACACCCAGCTTCCGCACAAACCCGCAAGAACCGATAGCAAAAGAGCCCAGCCAAATCCAATTCCGCCCTTTGATGCCCATATCCCTGCCAGAGGCATGACTATACCCGCTGGAAAGCCTGGCAGATTTAAATACTCTAAAAAAACGATAGCAAATATCACAATCCCTCCGTACCGATAAAAATAATCGGTCAGCATTTGAATATCCATAGTAACCCTTCCTCTTTCCATCACAGCCCATTTCCGGTTAATCCTGTGGTAAATAACTGGACGCTGAAATTCCTCAATTGTTATTTCAAGTTATCTTAACACTTATAATAACTGTAAAATCGAAAGGACTACTTCAAAAAAAACGAAAGATTTTCTTAAGATTGTACTCAAGCTGGGAGCAATCGAGTAGGAGGCGGTGATTAACCGCCGTCCTCTCACAGCACCGTGCGTACCGTTCGGTACACGGCGCTTTCAATAGTTGACATGCACAGACTGATATGCAATGGCCAAGTCATAAAAGCCATT
>JAEYOY010000056.1 GCA_023411215.1 Bacillota bacterium
ATATGTTTAATCAAGTGCCTTATCATTTAATGCTTTTACCCGGAATGTGCTTTCTGATTGTATTTAGTATTATCCCTATGGGCGGACTTGTAATGGCTTTTCAGAACTTTCAGCCAATAGCCGGAATCTTTAATTCAAAATTTGTTGGATTATTGAATTTTAAAAGACTCTTTATGATGCCGGCTTTCTGGAGAGTTATTAATAATACATTAGTTATTTCTGTTAGCAAACTAATCCTGGTAATGGTAGCTTCGGTAATCTTTGCTATCGTTTTGAATGAGTGTAAGAATGTGCTTTTCAAACGGTTTATCCAGACAGCGGTATATCTCCCTCACTTTTTATCTTGGGTTATACTGGCAGTTATGTTTAGTAATATTTTCTCTTATACCGGTATCGTAAATCAACTTACCGCTTTGTTTGGTGCAGAGCCTGTGATGTATCTGATTAGCAATCAATGGTTCAGAAAAATCCTGATTGGCGGTGAGATATGGAAGGAATTCGGATATGGTGCCATTGTATATGTTGCAGCAATGACGAATATCGATCCGACCTTGTATGAAGCAGCAGGTCTTGATGGAGCAGGAAGAATGAAAAAGATTCTTCATATTACATTGCCATCCATCGTACCTACAATTGTTCTTATGACTACATTAAACATAGGAAAAATATTCAGTGCCGGTTTTGATCAGGTATATAATCTTTATTCACCGCTGGTTTATGAAACAGGTGATATTATTGATACATATGTTTATCGGATGGGTTTAATTGATCTACAGTATAGTTTCGGTACAGCAGTGGGTCTCTTTAAATCATTGATCAGCTTTATCCTGCTTGTGATTGCCTATAAATTAGCAGACAAATTTGTTGGATATCGTGTATTCTAAAGAACCTCATATTCCATAATCGTGTAGGCATAAAACTTGAAAGGTATGATAAAAAAATGAAGAAAATACGTATATCGGATATAGTGATATATTTAATCCTTATATTTTGCGGCTTGATATGTCTCGTTCCAATTTTGAATACTGTGGCAATTTCATTCAGTGACAAAACTAGTGCGGCCTTAGGGCTAGTAAAATTATGGCCGGTAAACTTTACATTAGCATCTTATCAATCCATGCTGGAAGAAAAGCAATTTTGGACATCCTTTAAGGTATCGTCCATACGAGTACTGATTGGTGCGAGTTTAAATGTATTCTTATCAATTTTAATGGCATATCCTCTTTCGAAATCGCCAAAGAAATTTAAGCATAAGAAAATATACATGTGGGTTGTTATTTTTACAATGATGTTTCATGGAGGGTTGGTTCCTACCTTTTTGGTAATAAATAATTTAGGTATGATGGATACCTTTTGGGCTCTGGTGTTACCCACAGCAGTACCGGTTTTTGATATTATCATACTGATGAATTTTTATAAGGCAATTCCTGAATCCTTAGAGGAATCTGCCTATGTTGATGGTGCGGGCCCCTGGGTTGTGTTAGGGAAGATCTTCTTACCTCTTTCAAAAGCACCCATAGCAACCATCACCTTATTTGCTGTAGTGCATCACTGGAATTCTTATTTTGACGGTAAAATATATATTAACTCTATGAACTTACTGCCGCTTCAAACATATATTCAATCGCTATCCAGTACGTTGAATGCGAATCAGATGGCGACTTTATCGGCGGAAGAAATTCAGGAGATGTTGGAAGTATCGAGTCTTACCTTTAATTCAGCTAAGGTTATTGTATCAATGATACCAATTTTAATCATATATCCATTTCTGCAAAAGTATTTTGTTAAGGGTATGGTAGTAGGTGCAGTGAAAGAATAGAGGAACTTATGAAAGATAATAACATCAAAATTCATATATTAGGAAGCTGCTCGGGAACAGAGCCATATCCTCAAAGGCATCATACATCAGTGGCAATTGAAACGAATACAAGCCTGTATTGGCTTGATGCAGGGGAAGGCTGCTCCTATACAGCACATTTAAAAGGAATTGATTTACTTAAGACAAAGGCGATTTTTATTTCTCACAACCATATGGACCATATAGGGGGACTGGGTAATTTGTTGTGGACCATCCGAAAACTATGTGTTTTCCAGGATAGGGAAACCAGATACCCGGAAATCCAAACAATACTACCTTATGTGGAAGCCTATGACGGAATCATGAAGCTTCTTAGTTATACTGAGGGGAATTTTAAGTGTAAACACAGTCATTCGGTACAAGCTATGAATGAAGGTGTTATATATGAAGATACTTCGCTCAATGTCACCGCAATACATAATAATCATTTACCCTGCGATAACTCACAGGGGTGGAAATCGTTCTCGTTTCAGGTAAAGCTTGGAGAGAAAGTAATATTATATACTGGTGATTATGAGGATGGAGATCTGGAAAGCATTTTACCGGAGCAATGCTCCTTATTACTCGTTGAGACAGGACATCATAAACTGGAAACTATTTACGAGGAACTACAAAGCAGTAATAAAACTGTAGAAAAAATATGTTTTGTACATCATGGCCTTTATATTCTCAACCATCTTGAGGAAGCTGAGCAGAAGGTCCGGCATTTATGGGGTAGTAAGGCTTTTATCTCAAAGGACGGTCAGACAATTACTTTATAAGGCATCGAGAAGCTAGGTATCATGATGAAAAATAGGTTTCAATTGTCATGAACCTCATTTCAATTAATTAATAATAAAACTGATAATCTGGAATAGGAAGAGGCAAGATAGCTGAGTCTATATATTGTGACAGATATCTTATGATATATGATAATTATAGGGTGTCCCTTAAGTCATCTCATGACTTTTGGGACATTCATTGTTTAACAATACCAATTGATGACAATCTAGCTAATATATGGTATAATCTTCAAGATTAAGTAGATTAATTATTTTAAGTATTTAATTATATTCAAAAAAGGAGGTTAGAGAAATGTTTGAGATAATCAATAATTTCTTGAAAAATGATATTTTGATTAATTGGATAGCACCCATCATTGGTACGATCATTGTTGTAATTGCGATTAAGCTTTTCATGGAACGCAATAAAAGTAAGGCGGTCATTGGTATAATCAACATAGCGAATAACCGGTTTATTGATGCGATTCGTCCGTTTTTTATCCAGGAAATTGAGATTAATATGAAGCTTATTAACAACATAAGGAATGCGATCAAGCGAGAATACTGCGCAGATGATAACATGCTTTATACAATTGCACAACTGGAGGAACAGATTATACTGGATATATCCGAGACCAAATATCTAACAGAGGAGCGCAAAAAGGAATTAATACATAATGTATACGGTAAGTTCGATGAGCTTAAGAATGAGATTCCGGAAAGCCATACTGAGGAACAGACCGAATTAATTAAATCGGAGATTAACAGGCTGAAGAGCAGCAATTCAAGATTGTTAATTCTATTTATCCTAGTTATAATGATGACCATAATTTTATTGATCAATTATTTTTATACCTTGGATTTTAGTAATCTATATCTGATTATCATTATTTTACCGCTTATCATGTTCCTCGTAGAGATGATTACCGATAACATGGCTCAGAATAAGAAAAACACTACCAAGATAGAGGAGAATAATTATCAGGTCGAAAAGGGTGAAGATAAGAGCTTATCCGGTCAATAGAGCTAATTAATGTTACTGTTCGCACCCGATCAGTAATGTAGCAATATGAGTTTGATCAATGATTTTCGAATCGGAGTATTTGCATTCGTCGATACCAATGTACCGCTACGTAATGCAACTAAGCGAAAGCGTCTCCGATTTCGGAAACATTGATCGAACTCATATATCAATACTTGATTCACAAAAAGTTTGCGGAGCTAACTTTTTTGAATATTAACAAGGTGTGAACAGTAACTTTAATACGAATGCAATAAAGGATTCCCAAAATCTGCTTGTCAGATGGGAATCCTTTTGTTATACTAGCATAAGCAAATGATTCCTTCATTGTGGAGAGACAATGAAAGGAGTAAATATGTTTAGTAAAGCCTATAGCGCTGCCATCCATGGGATCGATGCTCTGATTGTATCGGTGGAGGCGGATGTCAGCGATGGTCTTCCAATCTTTGATATGGTAGGCTACCTGGGTTCTGAGGTAAAGGAAGCACGAGAGAGAGTGCGGATTGCTCTGAAGAATTCAGGATATATGCTTCCGGCCAAACGAATCACGGTGAATCTATCGCCTGCTGATGTCCGGAAGGAAGGAACAGCCTTTGATTTACCCGTCGCTATTGCAATTCTAGTGGCCTTTGGCCATCTTCCCGAGGAGTATCTTAAGGATACTTTAATCATTGGGGAACTCAGCTTGAATGGAAAAGTAAATAAGGTGAATGGTGTTCTGCCAATTGTGTATACCGCAAGAGAGCAGGGCTTTAAAAAGTGTGTCGTCCCGAAGGAGAATGCCAAAGAGGGCGCTGTGGTAAGTGGTATTCAGGTCTTTGGTGTATCCTCTCTGCTGGAGCTGGTACAGCTGATTAACGGTAAGTCGGAAGCGGTTCCTGAGTACGTGGATATAAAGCAGCTGTTTTCAGAACAAAGAGCTGGTGATGCCATTGATTTTGCAGAGGTGGCTGGACAAAAAGCGGTGAAAAGGGCAATCGAGATAGCAGTCTCTGGAATGCATAATCTGCTCATGATCGGTCCACCGGGTTCAGGTAAAACCATGCTGGCAAAACGGATTCCTTCTATCATGCCTGAGCTTACATTTGAAGAAAGCATGGAAATTTCAAAGATCTACAGCATCGCCGGTCTTATGGATCAGCAAGCATTGATTGCAAAGAGACCTTTTCGTAGTCCCCATCATACGATTACTACCGCAGCATTGGTTGGCGGAGGTGGTATGCCCAAGCCGGGAGAAATCAGTCTGGCCCATCTTGGAGTCCTTTTTCTGGACGAATTACCAGAATTTCAAAAAAATACAATTGAGGTGCTCAGACAGCCTTTAGAAGATAAGTCGGTTACTATTGCAAGACTCAATGCCTCATATCAATATCCTGCGGGATTTATGCTGATAGCTGCAATGAATCCTTGCTCTTGCGGCTATTACCCTGACCGGAATCGCTGTAATTGTTCCGTCAATCTGGTTAAACGCTACCTAGGACGTATCTCCCAACCATTGCTGGACCGTTTTGATATCTGCATAGAGGCATTACAGATGAATTATCAAGATTTGCATGTAGAGAAGAAGCAGGAAAGCTCTGAGGATATCCGTAAACGAGTGGCAATTGCCAGAAGACTTCAGCTGGAACGGTATGAGGGACAAAATATTTATTTTAATTCAAATCTGACACCGAGAACGATTAAAAAATACTGTAAATTGGATCCCAAAGAGCAATCTCTGCTCGAGGAAGCCTTCATCAAAATGAACCTCAGTGCAAGGGCTTACCACCGCATTCTTAAGGTGGCTAGAACTATCGCAGATCTTGATCAGAGTGAAAAGATTTCGACGAAGCATATTAGTGAAGCGATTTGCTACCGTTCCATCGACCAGAAATATTGGGGAGACTAATGTGAATTATTGAAAAACATAATTCACACTCCCAAGTTTGTGCCTGCGAAATCCTCGGCACAAACTAACACGGGGGGTAGGCATGATATGTTAGATCGAAAATCACAGAAACATGATAGTTGATAGGAAGAGATAACATAGTAAATTATAAGGAGGAAGGGATAGTATGGAACAGGAACATTATCGGTATTGGCTCGCTAATTTAACGAATATAGGAATTAAAAAAATAGAACGGCTGCTTGACCTCTATGGTTCTTCAGAAGAGGTGTTTAAGGCGTCAAGGGAAGAACTTTATGCGCACAAAAGAGACGGTTCCTTTGCTGGATTGATGAGTGACAATGATCTGGAGACTATTCTTGCAAATCGGGACAAGAGTAAGATAACGAGGAATTATAATGACTTGATAAGCAGTGGAGTTACCTTTGTCTCTAGAGAGGATTCTGTTTATCCGGATAAACTGCGAAACATCTACACAGCCCCCTATGCTCTTTACCTGAAAGGCAGACTTCCCAGCAAGGAAGATAAAGTAATCGCAATGGTGGGTGCTAGGGAATGTTCTCCTTACGGTATAGAAATGACAAAGTATCTTGCCGGAGCTATCACCATGGAAGGAATTCATATTATCAGCGGTCTTGCCAGAGGTGTGGATGCATATGCACACCAAGGTGCACTTTTTTCAGAAGGAGCAACCTATGCAGTGATGGGGTGCGGTATTGATATCTGTTATCCAAGAGAAAATATCAATTTATATATGGATATACAGAGGAAAGGCGGCATAATCAGTGAATATGCACCAAATATAAAACCTCTTGCCGGAAACTTTCCTATGCGAAACCGCATTATCAGTGGACTTAGTGACGGAATTGTTATTATTGAGGCAAAAGAGAAAAGCGGTTCATTGATTACAGTCGATTATGGACTCGACCAGGGGAAAGATATATATGCGCTGCCGGGAAGAGCTACGGATCGATTAAGCGAAGGCTGCAATAATCTGATCAAGTTAGGGGCGAAGATGATTACATCACCAAAGGATATCCTGGAGGATCTGCTTCCAGGGTGTTATGGGACGAAAAATCAGGAGAGGAGTATTGTTCTAACGGATGAATATCGGAGTGCAGTATATTCCTGTATTAATTCAGATCCAAAGCATATTGAAGAGATTGCGCAGCTGGCAGGACTACCTTTAGAGCTAATTATGGAGCAATTATTGTTATTGGAGCTTCAAGGTCTGATCCACCAGACAATTAAAAATTTCTATTGCAAGACATTAGTGTGAATTAAAAAGTAGTTCATAATGTAAATGGTCACGTTAGAATGGAGGAGAAGGGTATCCCGCAGGAGAGTATGCAATACGAAACACTTTACAAGCTGAATATATTTTGTCTCGAGGGAGGTTGATGCTACTGTATGAGATATAATATATTAAGCAAAATAAGGGTAAAATGAGTTACATCTTAAAAAAACATCTTATATTAATTTTTATGAAATTATGAACAATTTATGGACGTTTTGAAAAAAAATAATAAACTTCTTGAAAAAGATTGTAAAATAGTATATGCTTCTCTATGTTTGGAACCAATCCCATCAGGTGATAGCTTATCAAAGGGCTTTTTAATACTATATTCATAACAAGCTATCAGAGCGAGCTTCTTAATAATATTGACCTGATAAAAAATACTTATTACTAATGTTGGATACTGGAAGGTCACCGGACATATTATGTATCATAAAATATTTACGCAGGATAAATGATGAAAAATATCCGAGTAGTGAATTATTTAAATATAGAAATGAGGGAAACATTTAATGCCAAAATATCTTGTGATAGTGGAATCTCCGGCTAAGGCAAAAACAATCAAGAAATTTCTCGGCTCAAATTATGAGGTTCTTGCATCGAACGGTCATGTCAGGGATTTACCCAAGAGTCAATTGGGATTCGATATAGAGAATGATTTTGAACCGAAGTATATTACAATTCGTGGGAAAGGGGACTTGCTCGCTAAACTTCGTAAAGAAGTTAAGAAGGCGGATAAAGTATACCTTGCAACTGACCCTGACCGCGAAGGAGAAGCAATCTCTTGGCACTTATTTCAGACATTAAAATTAGAAGAAAAGGATTCCAGCAGAATTACCTTCAATGAGATTACGAAGAATGCTGTAAAGTCTTCCATCAAACAAGCCAGGGACATCGACTTGGATCTGGTAAATGCACAGCAGGCGAGAAGAATGCTTGATCGAATGGTTGGTTATCGGATTAGCCCTCTTCTGTGGTCAAAAGTAAAAAGAGGCTTAAGTGCCGGAAGAGTACAATCTGTTGCGCTAAGGCTGATTTGTGATCGTGAGGATGAAATCAATGCATTTGTCGCTGAGGAATACTGGACTCTCGAAGCTGAATTTGATATAAAAGGTAAGAAGAAGCCCTTGATTGCTAAGCTAAGCGGTGCCAAGAAGGAAATCCGTAATGAAGCCGAGATGAATGACATCGTTAAGCTGTTGGAGAATGCCGTCTTTGTTATTAGTGAGATCAAGAAAACAGAAAGAATCCGTAAAGCACCACTGCCATTTACTACCAGTACCCTTCAACAGGAAGCAGCTAAGGCATTGAATTACTCAACTCAGAAGACGATGCAGTTGGCACAGCAGTTATACGAAGGTGTAGATATAAAGGGACATGGAACCGTTGGTTTGATTACCTATCTGCGTACTGACTCCGTTCGTATCAGTGACGAAGCGGATCAGGGGGCAAAGCAATTTATTAAAGAGAAATATGGAGAGAATTTTGTTGCCTTAGAAGAAAATCAGGGACGGACAGGGAAGAAGATCCAGGATGCGCATGAAGCAATCCGACCTACCTATGTCGAATTCACTCCGGAAGAGATAAAGCAGAATTTGAACCGAGATCAATTTCGTCTGTATCAATTGATCTGGAAGCGTTTTATTGCAAGTAGAATGCAGCCTGCAAAATATGAAACTACTACGATTAAGATAGATGCCAATGAGCTTAAGTTTACTTCCTCTGCTTCAAGACTTGTCTTTGACGGCTTTATGAGTGTTTATACACCGGAAGAAGAGGAAGAGGATATGGGAACCTCCTTTGATAATTTGAAGGAAGGGGATAAGCTTGCTTTGACTAGTCTGAATAAGAGCCAGCATTTCACCCAACCCCCCGCTCACTATACTGAGGCCTCCCTTGTTAAGACGCTAGAAGAGTTAGGTATAGGTCGTCCCAGTACTTATGCTCCAACGATTACGACTGTTATTGTTCGTCGTTATGTGATTAAAGAAAATAAAAATCTATATGTAACTGAACTTGGCGAAGCAGTGAATAATATTATGAAAGCTGCCTTTTCCAGTATTGTGGATGTCAACTTCACAGCGAATATGGAATCGTTATTGGACTGTGTTGAGGATGGTACGGTGAATTGGAAGACCATAATAAGCAATTTTTATCCTGATTTAGAGGAAGCAGTAACGCAGGCGCATGCCATGTTGGATAAAATTCAGATACAGGATGAGGTGTCTGATGAGATCTGTGAGGAATGCGGTAGGAATATGGTTGTCAAATATGGTCCTCATGGTAAGTTCTTAGCATGTCCCGGTTTCCCTGAATGTAAAAATACAAAGCCATACCTTGAGAAAATTGGTGTTGCCTGTCCTTATTGTAGCAGTGATATTGTGGTAAGGAAGACAAAAAAGGGTAGGAAGTATTTTGGCTGTGTCAATAATCCGGAATGTGAATTCATGACTTGGCAGAAGCCCTCTAGTATCCGCTGTGAAAAATGTGGTGGATTATTACTAGAAAAAGGTAATAAATTAGTTTGTGAGAATGATAAGTGCGGATTTGTTAAGGTAAAAGAAACATAAATATGGTAATCATTCAAATTGTGACAAAATATAATGTTTTTTTCGAAAATACGCAAAATTGGATACAAAAAGTGAAAATTATATAAAAATGTGTGTCAAAATACGCATTAACCTATTGTTTTTCGTGATAATATGTGATAAAATTGAAAACATAGTACAATTAGTAACTATTTTGAAGGATATGGAAATCTAAAATGATTTCGCTCATATAATTTCTAAATTGTATTGTCTTCTTCCATGAATACTTAGAGATAGCGTAGTGTTTTTGGAACCTGGAGGGATATATGAAAGCTGGGAGGACTATGTAATGAGTGTACAGTTACTGGATAAAACAAGAAAGATTAATAACCTGCTGCATAATAATAATTCGCATAAGGTAGTATTTAATGATATCTGTGTGGTCTTAAGTGAAATTCTGGCATCCAATGTTTTGGTGATCAGTCGCAAGGGGAAGGTACTTGGTGTCAAGAACCGAAGTGATATCATAGAAATCAAGGAATTAATCAAGGATGCAGTAGGAAGACATATAGACAGCTTGTTGAATGAAAGACTTCTAAACATATTATCAACGAAAGAGAATGTGAATCTTAGAACCTTAGGCTTTGAATTTGACAATGTTGACACTTATCAGGCGATTATTACTCCAATCGATATCGCGGGTGAGAGACTTGGAACACTGTTCTTGTATAAGAATGGACCACAATATACATTAGACGATATCATTTTAAGTGAGTATGGTACTACAGTGGTAGGGCTGGAGATGATGCGTTCCGTTAATGAAGAGAATGCAGAAGAGAACAGAAAGGTTCAGATAGTTAAGTCGGCAATCAGCACCTTGTCTTTCTCGGAATTAGAAGCAATAACCCATATCTTCGAAGAGCTGAAGGGAAATGAAGGTATCTTGGTGGCGAGTAAGATTGCTGACCGTGTAGGGATTACTAGATCTGTTATCGTGAATGCACTTCGTAAGTTTGAGAGCGCTGGTGTTATCGAATCCCGTTCATCCGGAATGAAGGGTACTTATATCAGGGTGCTGAATGATGTGGTGTTCGAGGAACTTAAGAATTTGAATAATCAATAAATGGATTTTGAATAGCAAAAGGATTTGTGAGCAATATTCTCATAAATCCTTTTTTTATGACTATAAAAAGGTCAAAGAGCGTGCTTTCTGTTGTGGGGCAGGAAAACGTATCCGATTTATAAAAATTCGCAATAAACAAGATACTTGAATAAATATTAGCTCTAAAGGAGATGGAATTAATTACAAGACAAGATGTAATTTGCATAAATTGAGAAAATTCTTCATTTTAATCCTACAAATCAATCCATTATTATACAAGGTATAGTATAATCCTACTAATTTTTCAAATATATCTTGTGTTTTTCTAAATATTAATTATAATATTGTTATATGGAAAGGAGTGCGAATATGATAGGCTCAAACGCATTTAATTACATAAACTTGCTGGATAAAGCTGCTGATGCAAGTTGGAAACGTAATGAAGTAATTTCAAACAATATTGCCAATGTTGATACGCCTGGTTATAAGAGAAAGGATGTACAATTCGAATCCTATCTGATGTCAGCCCTACTGGGAGATGATTCTCTGGACAAGAGGGTGGGACAAGCTAATTGGAGTACCCTTGATGCTACCGTCTATACTGACAATGCGAATTTAAGCTACCGTTTGGATGGTAACAACGTGGATATCGATACAGAATCTGCGAATTTAGCTCAGAATCAGATTCGTTATTATACGCTGATGGACTCGATGACACAGGAATTTAGCAGGCTGAGGACGGTTCTTTCATCAAGGTAATATTAAGAGAAGGATAGTACAGATAAATTCAAAAATCATATATTTATCAATCAGTGAATTTGCACTGTCGATCAATTTCGCGATGCTTTTGCTGTATGGTGGTTAGTGTTAGTTCCACTGGTTGCCTGTTGAAGTTAATACCTTTTTTTGGAGTGTTGATGAAGCATATACAGGAGAAGTAGCCATGGCGGGTGGGTGTGTTTCGTGTTTATTTAGATTATGAAGGCGATCTATGTTGATAGAATTCAGCTTCATAATGGAATGAAAGGAGATAGAAAATGTCTTTTATGGATGGTATGAATGTCAGCGCAAGTGGCATGACAGCACAAAGATTGAGGCTGGACATTATTTCGCAGAATATAGCGAACGTTAATACAACCAGAGATGAGAATGGCAATGTATATCGTCGTAAGACAGTGGTCTTTTCGGAAAAGGATGTTACTCCTTTCGGAGATATTCTGATGAAGACTGCCGGAACAGCCGGAAACGGGGTTAAGGTAACGCAAATTTCAGAAGATATGGAGTCGGCACTACGGAAGGTATATGATCCCTCACATCCAGACGCCGATGAAGAAGGTTATGTTTCTTATCCTAATGTGAATGTGGTTCAGGAGATGACGGATATGATTGATGCAACTCGTTCCTATGAAGCGAATGTCACCGCTTTTAATGCGACCAAGAATATGGCTTTGAAGGGACTTGAGGTTGGAAAATAAATTCTTGAATAATTTGGAGTGAGACTGCTCCACCATAATTTATTTGAAATGGAGATAATTATGAATATAACTTCAATCGGTAATTTGGCGGATTTAAGTAAATATAGCGCAAGTTCTGTGTCTACTGCATCAGAGAACCGTAATGCATCCTTTGAGAGTTTGTTTCAAGCTGCGGTTAATATGGTTAAGGAGACGAATGCATATACGAATGAAGCGGAGGAAGCGGAGACGGCGTATGCTATGGGACTTACCGATAGTACCCACGATTTACAGATTGCACAGCAAAAGGCGAACATGTCATTACAATATACAGTTGCAGTCCGCAATGCTGTATTAGATGCTTACAAAGAAATCATGAATCTACAATTCTAGTAAGATTTCAGTAAATAAACGCTAAGGAGCATATAAGGTAATGGCAGATAGATTAAAACAAATACCAAAACAATTACTGGATCTGTGGAATAAATATACCAGCAAGCAGAAGACAATCATAATCAGCGTTTTCTGTGTTGTTGTTTTTGCGTTTGCATTATTGATTTTCCTGATGCAGCGGGTTGAGTATGAGGTATTAACAATTGCTGAAAGCACAAAGGATGCAAGTAATGTAATAGAGCTTCTCAAAGCAGAGGATATTACTTATAAGCTTGGAGATGACCAGATGACGGTATCCGTAGATACCAAGAGTTATTCCGATGCTATTTTACTATTAGCTAGCAATGATATGCCATCTACCGGCCTAACTGTTGATGAGCTTCTTAATAATAGTTTGAGTACAACGAACAGTGATCGTACTCTCAAGCTAAATCTCTATCTTCAAAATCAATTGAGAAATTACATAAAAACAATGGAAGGTGTAGAGGATGCTCAGGTATATTATATCCCAACAGAGTCTAATACATCAATTCTCACGGAGGCGCAGGATACAAGCGCCAGTGTTTTGCTGACTGTAAATGATGATTTTCAGGTGCAGACAGCAGAAACAATAGCAGAAACAGTAGCCTCGGTTATTGGTAATAAAACGGCTGAAAAGATTAAAGTTGCCGATCAAGTGGGTAATCTGCTTTACGGCGGTGAAAAGGATCTTTACTCTGGAAGTGCTGCTTCGAACGAGGATTTTAAGGAACGACTTCGTAATACTTTTATTAATAACCTTTATATGGGACTGCTAAAGAGCGGTTATGATGATGCCGAGATAATGCCAAATCTGGTATTCAATATGGATAAGGTAACCGAGCTGTATACCGAATATCTTCCGGCTGAAGGTCAGGATCAGGGTTTGTACAGTCATAGTTATACCTATACCTCGGAGAATGCTAATACCTCTGGTGGTATACCGGGAACTGATTCCAATGATGAGACAGATTATATGATTAGGGATGCAAACTCAAATAATGGCAGTGTTGAGATTAAAGAGTATGATTATCTGCCCAATGAAAGGGTTACCAATACAGAGTTTGAAATAGGCACTATTGTTCCAGAGGAATCTTCCATCAGTATTGTTCTTCGCAAGGTGATTAATTACAAGGAAGAGGATTTGGAACTGGAGGGCCTCTTAGCTGACATTTCTTTTCAGGAATATGCGCTACAGAATGACGGGAGCCGGATTGCAGCGGTGGATCCTTCAATTATCACTATGGTATCAATGGCTACCGGTATTTCTGAGGATAGAATCTCGATATCTGCTTATGAACAACCGATATTTGTTCCCAAGGTTGAGGCGATCAGAAGCTGGACCGATTATCTTCAGATTGTTCTTGCTGTGCTCATAGTGGGCTTATTAATATTTGTAGTATTTAAGGGTGTAGGCCCTGTTGAGGTTACGGAGCTTGAACCGGAATTATCTGTGGAACAGCTGCTTGCCACTACGAAAGAAAATCAATCCATCGAGGATATCGAATTTAATGAGGTATCCGAGGTTCGAAGAATGATAGAGAAGTTTGTAGATGAAAAACCGGAAGCAGTAGCACAGTTGCTGCGTAACTGGTTAAATGAAGATTGGAGCTAAGGAGGAGTTATCATGGCAAGTAAAAGCGGCGATATTACCGGAATTCAAAAAGCGGCCATTCTGTTAATTTCCCTTGGACCGGAACGCTCAGCGAGTATTTTTAAACATCTCAAGGAAGAAGAGATTGAGACGATGACACTGGAGATTGCGAATACCAGAAGCATATCTCCTGCAACCAAGGATCAGGTCATGGATGAGTTCTATGAGATATGTTTGGCTCAGCAATATATTGCGGAAGGAGGTATCTCTTATGCAAAAGAATTGCTGGAGAAGGCGCTTGGTGTTGATAAGGCAAGAGATGTAATTGGTAAACTGACAGCATCCTTACAGGTTCGACCCTTCGAGTTTGTTCGTAAGACAGACGCAACGCAGCTGTTGAACTTTATTCAGGACGAGCATCCGCAGACCATCGCATTGATTTTATCCTACCTTTCCCCACAGCAGGCTTCGACGATTATCTCTTCCTTAGCGCCGGATAAGCAGGCGGATGTAGCGAAGCGTATTGCTCAGATGGACCGTACTTCACCGGATGTGATCAAGGAAGTAGAGAGAGTATTGGAACGAAAGCTCGCATCCCTAGTAAATCAGGATTATACCATTGTCGGTGGTGTGGATTCTATCGTAGAGATCTTGAATACTGTGGATCGTGGAACAGAGAAGCATATTATGGAAACCTTAGAGGTAGAAGAGCCTGAGTTAGCGGATGAAATCAGACGTAAGATGTTCGTGTTCGAGGATATCTTAAGCCTTGATGATAAGTCTATCCAGAGAGTTCTGCGTGAGGTTGATAATAACGAGCTGGCAGTTGCACTTAAGGGCTCCAATGAAGAAGTACAAAATGTTATCTTTAATAATCTGTCCAAGCGACTTGCTTCTATGATACGAGAGGATATGGAATACATGGGTCCTGTACGTTTGAAGGATGTGGAAGAAGCACAACAGAAGATTGTAAATATTATTAGAAAATTGGAAGATTCCTCTGAAATTATTATTTCTAGAGGTGGAGGTGACGAGATAATTGTCTAATGTGATAAAATCTTATACTATTCGTTATGAGGAAGCGTCGAAGATGACCATTGATACGCATTTGCGAATTGATAAAGAGCTTGAAGAACGAAGAAATAAGGCACAGATTGCTACTTTACCGCTTAATGACGGTGAATTTGTGGAGGGCTTAAGAGCTGTTGTGATAGACCAGACTCCTACCGTGGAAGAAAATTTGGAAAAAGCTTCGGCTATTCTTGAGGGTGCAAAAAAAGAAGCTGGTCAAATTCTTGAAGCTGCCAGAAAGGAAGCCGAGATAATTAAAAAAGAGGCTTATACCGAAGGATCGAAAAAAGGATATGGTGATGGGTTACTGCAAAGCCAGACGGAGCTGAAAAAGCATAAGGCGGAGTATGAAGAAAAGGCGCGCCAACTGAAGAGTGAGTATGAAGAGATGGCGGCTTCACTTGAACCTCAGATGGTTGAAATTATTGCTGCTTTGTTAGAGAAGCTTACCGGAATTGTCATTGAAGACAAAGATGAGGTTATCCTATATCTGGTGGATAAGGCGATAAAGAACATGGATAAAAGTAATGAATACACTTTAAAGGTTTCCAAAGACGATTTTGAATACATCTCTATGCGTAAGAATTTGTTATTGGGAGCGATTGGAAGAGAAGTGCCTTTATATATTGTTGAGGATGCTAATCTTGAGAAAAATCAATGCTTGATTGAGACTGAGCTTAAGGTTATTAATTGCAGTCTTGATGTTCAATTGAATAACTTGATTATGGATTTAAAATTAATTGCCGGTATTTAGTTTTTTGAAAATATTGTCGATATAATAAGAAAGCAGGAAATGATGATATCAATTAATTTTGATAAATACAAAGTGCTGCAGGATAAATCCTATGAACAGGAGATCGGCCGAGTGGTTAAAATGGTTGGTCTAACAATCGAAGCCTCTGGTCCGAATGCGAATTTAAATGATGTATGTTACATAACAAGTGAGAGTAATCGTCATAAAATCCCTGCTGAGGTAGTGGGTTTTCGCGAAAATAGGATACTCCTCATGCCCTATGATGATATGACCGGTGTAGGAATCGGAAGTCTGGTGGAGAATTCGGGGTCTGCTTTCAAGGTTCCGGTTGGCAGGGATCTTTTAGGGAAGACCTTGGACGGCCTGGGTAATCCAATGGATGACAGTGAGCTTATGAGTAGCCAATATTACCCTGCTGAAGCACCGCCTCCGGACCCGTTGAAGAGAAAGATCATCGATGAAGTGTTGCCTCTCGGCGTAAAAGCAGTCGACGGAATGCTAACCGTTGGAAAAGGTCAGAGAATTGGAATTTTTGCAGGTAGCGGTGTTGGAAAAAGTACGTTACTCGGTATGTTTGCAAGAAATACAAAAGCAGATATTAATGTAATTGCTTTAATCGGAGAGCGTGGTAGGGAGGTTCGTGAATTCATTGAACGAGACCTTGGTGAGGAAGGAATCAAGCGCTCCGTTCTTGTGGTTGCTACTTCTGATAAACCAGCGCTGATTCGTAAGAAAGCAGCTAAGACAGCAACGGCGATTGCGGAATATTTTAGGGATCAAGGGAAAGATGTTCTTCTTATGATGGACTCACTGACCCGATTTTCTATGGCGCAGAGAGAAATCGGACTTGCCTCCGGCGAACCTCCGGTTTCTAGAGGTTATCCACCGAGTGTGTATTCGGAGATGCCAAAGCTTTTGGAGCGGGCCGGTAATTCGGACCATGGTTCCATTACCGGATTATATACCGTACTGGTTGACGGTGATGATTTTAACGAGCCTATCACCGATACTGCAAGAAGTATTCTGGATGGACACATTATGCTGTCGCGTAAATTAGGTCACAAAAATCATTACCCGGCAATAGATATTCTGCAAAGTATCTCACGTTGTATGAGCTCGATTGTAACAAAAGAGCATAAGGCGGCAGCCGGTAAGCTGAAGACGGTATTAGCAACCTATCAGGATGCTGAGGATTTGATTAATATCGGAGCTTATAAGAACGGTTCCAATCCGGATATAGATCATGCGATAGCGAAGATTAAAGAAGTAAATACCTTTTTGCAGCAGGATGTTAATTCTAAAATGGAATTTCAGGATGAAATCTCGATGTTAATGGAGATCTTTAGCACATAATGAAAAAATTTCGATATAGTATGGAAAACCTACTTCAGGTTAATAAGAAACTGGAGGATCAGGCAAAGATAGCTTATGGTTTGGCAAGACTTCGACTTACCAAAGAAGAAGAAAAGCTGGAGAAGATGAAGTTGCGTAAGGAAGCCTATGAGAATGAACTTCGGGAACTTTGGAGTGATAAGCTGGATCTGC
Source organism: Bacillota bacterium (assembly GCA_023411215.1). GTDB lineage: Bacteria > Bacillota > Clostridia > Lachnospirales > Lachnospiraceae > Mobilitalea. The sequence continues at coordinate 17,282 of JAEYOY010000056.1, forward strand.
TTAAATTAAAACAATGTGAGCAGGCTATCGAAGTCATGAAAATCAATATTAAGCAACAGAATTCCGTAGTGAAGAATGCAGCACATCGTCTGGAAATTGCACGAATAAGGCTTAACGATGCAATGGTAGAAAGGAAGACGCAGGAGAGGCTCAAGGAGAAGGCATGGGAAGAGTATATGCTGGAATTTGATGCCGAAGAGCAGAAGGAAGTAGACGAGCTTAACAGCTTTAATTATAGTAGACCTGCGTTCAATGGGGAGGACAGATAATGGCGAAAAAGGATAAGGCCAAGACCGGCGATAATGATAATAAAGAAGGCAGTAAAATCTTGACCATATTAATAGCACTGTTAATTGTGATTATCTGGCTTGCTGTTTTTGGTTTATTGATAAAAATGGATGTTGGTGGCTTTGGTTCCGGAGTGCTCAGACCAATTCTAAAGGATGTACCCGTAATTAATATGGTTTTACCGGGGGTTGAGGATGCGGTTGTTGCAGAGGAAAATAATTATGAATATACCTCATTACCGGAAGCTATGGCGAAGATAAAGGAACTGGAGCAGACCATCGCGGATATGTCAAAGAACAGCGAGGACAGCAGCGCCAATGCTACTGAACTTCAGGCAGAAATAGATCGTCTTAAGGTATTTGAAGAGAATCAGCTGGCATTTGAGGAGAGGGTGCTTAATTTTGATAAAAAAGTAGTGTTTAATGATGCGGCACCGGACATCGATGAATATAAAGCATATTACGAAGCAATAAATCCTACTAATGCAGAAACGATTTACCGTCAGGTTATCGAACAGCTTCAGTATTCAGATGCAATTAAAGAAAAAGCAGACATTTACCGAAAGATGGATCCGGAGGCTGCGGCTTTGATTATGGAGACCATGACAGCCGATGTGGAGGCAGTAGCACAGATCCTTCTAAGTATGAAATCAACAGAGAGTGCTGCAATACTGGCTGAGATGGATAATGTTGTAGCAGCTAAGATTACAAAGAAGATGCTCGATATGGATGCCGAGAAATTGGCTCAGTAATGAAAGATTAAAAACACCTGCTATCGGGTGGTTTTTAATAAATAAATAACGAAAGAAAGGTTTAGGCTTTCGTTAGTACAAGATTAACAAAAGATGGTATTAACTTTTGTTAATACAATATAAATGAAAGTATTTTTTTAGACTTTCATTTATACAACAAAAACTTAAGAAAGGAGGACGACCACATGATGACGCAAGGCGTTATGACCCAGGCAGTAAACCTGTTTGGCAACGCGACGGGCAGCGTCACTTTAAAAGGAAAGCAAAGCAATAGTAGTTTTGATCTGGTGATTGATAGTACCATGAAGTCGGGATCAGGCATAGCCGGCAATTCAGAGAGCTCTGGTGTTAAGAAGGGATCCAATCAAAATGCAGTGAATGGCAAGAAAGAAAAAAGTGATGCTGTGGAAGGTAGCGTTAAACAAGCCGATGACACCGCCTCGGACTTGGCTAAAACGGACAATGCAAAAGCTGTAACACAGGCGGACAACCGAACACAGAAAACAGAGGATACCAGAGAAACAAAGGTTGTGAAGGCTGGTGACAGTGAGGAGACAATCGTTGAGGAAACGACATTGGAGAAGATCGCCGGTCTGTTACAAGGAGTACAGAAGACAGTTATGGAACTTCTTAATCTTACCTCAGAAGAGCTTGATAAGCTTCTTTCCGAGCAAGGCTTGGTATTAGCGGATCTACTTCAGCCGCAGAATTTACAACAGTTAGTTCTGGCAGATAGTAAAGCTACAGATATTCTGGCTGTTTTGACCGATGAGAAGCTATCTGACACAATGAACCAGCTGTTACAGTCAGTTGAGGATCTCATGGCAGATGCAAATCTCGGGATGAGTCCGGAGCAAATTAAGAGTTTGCTAGAGAAAGCAAAACTACTACAAGAAGGCAATCGTATTATCAATCAAGAAGGAATTACAAAAGAGCAGGTTAATGCAAATCATGAGCCAAATAAGGAAGCGGCGCTAAATGTCCTGAACACCAAAGATGTGGAGAATAATAATTCAACCAATGGTAATGAGGATAATACCATCCAAGTTGAGGTGATTAAGGTGACCGATGCTAAGGAAAGCTCTTCAGGAACCCAATCCGATTCAAGTAAGAATGATAGCCAGGAGTTAAAAGCAGCTGAGCAGTTTGAAGTATTCCTAAACAATCTTTCCGATGCTTCTACAAGCACTCAAGTTAAATTCGATGGAAATTTAGTACAAGTAACTGAGATCAGGGAAATAGCAAACCAGATTATTGAACGAATCAGAGTTACCATAAGACCGGAGCAGAGTTCTATGGAGCTTCAGTTGAACCCGGAGAATCTGGGCAAGGTTAACTTATCGGTTCAATCAAAGAACGGTGTAATGACAGCTCAGTTTGTAGTACAAAACGAAATCAGCAAAGAAGCAATTGAGAGTCAGTTACAGACGTTGAAGGATACTTTGAATCAACAGGGCATCAAGGTAGAGGCGATCGAAGTAACAGTCGCAGCTTATTCCTTTGAACAAAACAGCAAGGAAAATGCGAATGGCCAAGCTGATACCAAGCAAGGTCATAACAGTAATAAGATTTCCCTGGAAGATGCAATTAGTATGACGGAAGAAACCGAGGATACTATATCCCAGGATATCACCGGCATTCGCGGAAGCCAGATTGATTATTCTGCTTAGTGTGAATGAGTGAAAAGTATATTTACACTACAAAGGGTAGGCATTAAAGTTAGTTTGAATCATTTGCTATAGGCAAATAGGACAGGAGGAATAATATGAGCGATTTGATTCAAGCTGTGAAAGATGGAGCTGTTAAAGAGACATCAAAGACCAGCACCTCATCCTCATCTTCTAAAAATGAACTGGGCAAGGATGCATTTCTTGAATTATTAGTAACCCAGATGAAGTATCAGGATCCCTTGAACCCAAATACAGATACCGAGTACATAGCTCAGTTGGCAACCTTCTCACAGCTGGAACAGCTTCAGAACTTAAGCGCAACGACCAATAACACCCAAGCATTTAGTTTGGTGGGTAAGACAGTGATGCTGAAGACAGAGACATCACTAGGTAATACCTCTTATATCACGGGGAAGGTTGATTTTGTAGCAATGTCAGGGAAGAAGACACAGCTCTCCGTGGAAGGCAAGTTGTACGACTTTGATCAGCTGGATACAGTACTCAGTGAGGAATACGTGATAGAAAAAGGACGTCCCAAAGTAACTGAGGCAGCTGCTTTACAGTATGATGCAGATAATCCAAAGGATTTGAGCTTCAATGTAAATCTTGGCTCCGGTGATACAGTAGCAAGTGATGTTAGAGTGGCAATCGGAGAAGCATTAATTGACTCGAGTTTAGTGAAATTAACCGGCAATAAGGTAACGATTGATAATAAAGCCTTTGCAAGCCTCATTAATGGAACCTATAAGCTGACTGTGGCCTTTAACGACTCCTTATTCACTACGATAAAGGATAAGGTTACAGTTCAGATTAAGAATTCCGAAGTGACAGTGACAACCGAAGCAACAGATATAGCGCAAAAGACAGATACAACAACTGAAACAATCACTTAACATCTACACAGACAGCAGCTCTATAAGTTGATACATACAATTGAGCGGCTAATATAATTTGATTAAGGAAGGTGAAGTTATATGAACATTCCGGTTAGTCAATTTCCTTCCATTGAACAGATGACACAGCAGCTAAATGCCGCTAAGAATACGACAATTAGTATTAATAAGCAGCAAAGCAGTACACCTTTTAGCGAAATATTAAAAAGTAAGCAGGCTGCAAGTGAAACAGGGGAACTTAAGTTTTCAAAGCATGCGAATGAGCGTTTGGCAAGCAGAAATATTGATTTGACAGATGAGCAGCTGGTAAGGCTTGAGAATGGTGCTAAGAAAGCTAGTGAGAAGGGAATTAACGAATCCCTGGTAATGGTAGACAATCTTGCCTTTATTGTTAATGTAAGGAACAATACGGTTATTACCGCAGTCAATGACGGTGAGGACAGAGTGTTTACAAATATTGATGGTGCAGTAATCATGTAGAGCCGGACCTTATGGAGGCTTTGGTATCCATGAATGACAGATTGGATACCTGTGATGAGAGCAGAATTTGGAGGTCATAAAGTTATGATGAGATCATTATTTTCTGGTGTATCGGGTCTTAAAGTGCACCAGACAAAGATGGACGTAATAGGTAATAATATTTCAAATGTTAATACAATCGGTTTTAAGTCTAGTTCAGTAACCTTTTCCGATGTTTTTTATCAGACTACACAGAGTTCTTCCGGACCAAATCCTACTACCGGAACCACTGGTAGGAATGCAATGCAGATAGGTCTTGGATCGAATGTTGCCTCAATAACTACAGCAATCACGACGTCAGGTGCATCCCAGAGAACGGATAACCCCTTTGATGTCATGATTGAAGGAGACAGCTTCTTTATTGTAAATAGTGGTGGAACAAATTATTTCACTAAGGCCGGTTCCTTTAACATCGACGCTCAGGGAACATTATGTACACCCTCCGGCGCGTCGGTTATGGGATGGCAGGTAGATCCAAATGATGATACCAGGACAGTAGCGGATGCAGTATCTCCTCTGACTATCATGTCACCGGAAAACCTGTATGCAGAGCCTGCAGCTACCACAAATATCTATATCTCCGGTAATATTGACAGTAAGGATACACAGCTAACATCCGATACCGGTAAAAGAGTCAACCTAACATTTTATGATAATAGGGGGCATAGCTATACAGCAGATATGATCATAAGACAATCAGAAGATGCTACGAATACTTATACAGTAGCACTTAATGATGTCAAGGATGAGGATGGTCAATCGATCTTCTTAAAGAAGGTGGTAGATCCGGAGACAGGTGAAGTAACCTATGATTCTACAGGATATACTGGACTAACATTTGGCGAACAGGATGGTTTGGATATTAATACGGAAACCGGTATAGTTAGCGCTGGAGATAATACGGGTTCTATTATAACCTTTAATGGTTCAACCGGAAAGTTTGTTAATATCGGGGATGATGAAGGGAGTAAAACCATTACCCTTTCAATCCCGGGAGATGATAGCCCCTTCAGTGCGATTGAGATTGATTTTTCAACGATTACCATGTATTCCACCAGTGGCTCTTCCTCTCTGGAAGCAACCAAAGGTAGCCTGGAAGGGATCGGTGCCGGTAAGCAGGTGGGTAACATGACCGGTGTCAGTATCGATGGCTCTGGTAAGATTTATGGTAAATATGATAATGGTGATAGTCGGTTACTGGGACAGATTGCAGTAGCAAGCTTCTCTAATCCCGCAGGCCTTGAGGCTGTAGGGAACAGTATGTTTGCTGCTACACAGAACTCCGGTGATTTTGATGGAATCGGACAGGATCCTACGCAAGGAGGCGGAAGTTTAACGACGGGTGTACTGGAAATGTCAAACGTTGATCTATCCCAGCAGTTTACGGATATGATTACCACGCAAAGAGGCTTCCAAGCTAATTCAAGAATAATAACAACATCTGACACCTTGTTAGAAGAATTGATTAACTTGAAGAGATAAACAAGGCTGATGTATGAATAGGAATGCCATATGTCAGTAATGATGGGGTGGCAGTGAGAACTGTCACCCGTTTTTATCCTATATCTTTTAATCCAACGAACTAACAGGTTCAAGCAGCTTTTACCGGCTATACAATCAATGAGAGGAGGTTGTGGAATGATTGAGGTTACCAGGTTAAACGATACGAAATTAATTATTAATGCAGATATGATTGAAAAGGTTGAGGAGTCACCGGATACGGTAATCACCCTGACTTCCGGAAACAAGATTATAGTAAAAGAAAGTAGACAAGAGGTCAAAAATCTTGTAATATTGTACAAAAAAGAAGTATTTGGTCGAGATTTGTAATTATAGTTAAAAGTAATCGAAAAAAATAAAGCAGATGGAAGGTGGCAACTTTGGATTTAGCGTCCATTTTGGGGTTGGTTTTGTGTTTGGTCGTTGTAGTATATGGTATTTTGGTTGGGCAGCCAAGTATAGCCGTAATCATGAATTTTTATGATCTCCCCTCTATATTCATTACGATTGGTGGCGGCCTTTGTTGTATGCTTACGATGTCACCAAGCTTTAAAGGCTTTTTGGGAAATCTGGCGAGCTTCAAGCATATTTTGACTACCTTGCCAGCCAATGAAGAACAGACGATAAAACAAATCATTGATTTGTCTAATGTTGCCAGAAAAGAAGGCTTATTGGCTTTGGAAGAAGCAGCGAATGGCATTGATGATGAATTTTTAAAAAAAGGTGTGCTTCTGATTGTCGATGGTACTGATCCGGAATTGGTACGAAGCATATTGGAGACAGAGCTAAATTGTATTGAGGCTAGACATTCCAGCAAAATTTCCTTTTGGGATGGTCTGGGTGCGATGGGTCCTGCCTGGGGTATGATTGGTACTCTGATCGGCCTTATTAATATGCTGAAGAAAATGGATGATGCGAAAGCGATTGGACCGAATATGGCGGTAGCCCTTATTACCACGTTCTATGGTTCGATGATTGCAAACTGGATCTGTATTCCTGTATCAACAAAGCTGAAGGCAAAGAATGCACAGGAAATTATGATAAAAGAAGTTATGGTCGAGGGGCTTCTGTCAATCCAAGCAGGTGAAAACCCCAGAGTAATCGAAGAAAAATTAAAATCCTTCCTATCACCGGAGCGTAGAGCCGCAATGAAGGAAGAAGGCGGTGAAAGCGTTGGCTAGAAAAAAGAGAGATGAGGGTGGCGGTGGAGGTAATGCTCCTTGGTTGAATACCTTTGCGGATCTTATGAACTTACTTCTCTGCTTCTTCGTTTTACTGTTCGCTAGTTCTAACGTAGATGCTGCAAAATTCGAACAGATCGCAATTTCCATGGCTAACTCGATTGGTGTGTTAGATGGTGGTGGGTCCTCGATCGGTAATGGAAACCTGATATCCTCTGGCATGACGCAGATGAATGAACTCGATGAGTTTTATACCAACATGGGAAAAGCCAGTGTTGAATCAGGGAAGGATATGGACGAAGAGGATAGGGAGCAACAGGAAAAGAATAATCCGGATCAGAGCTCCGAGGATAAGACCTCCGGTGGTAATGGTGATGCGGAATTAGATCAAGCCTTAGAACGAATTGAAGAGGAGATGACAACGGTATCCCAGGGGATGTATGATAAAGTCTCTGACATGACAGATCAGTATAATCTAGGGGATTATGTTGAACTCAGTATTGATCCGGAATATCGGTTCGTACAACTGACGCTGAAAGGCTCTGTACTGTTTGATTCAGGAAGTGCGGATATTAAAGAAGCGGCAAAGCCTATTTTATCTAAGATCGGTGAGATACTACTCAAATTTGAGGGGTATACAGTTGAGGTCATCGGCCATACCGATAATGTACCAATGACAAGCGGTAATTTTAAAGATAATAATTGGCTTTCATCGGCTAGAGCGTTAAATGCAGCTGAATTTATGATTGATAACAGTAATCTGGATCCGTCCAATGTTAAGTACTCCGGCCGCGGTGAATATGAACCAATCACAAGCAACGACACAGCGAATGGCAGAGCGAAAAACAGAAGAATTGAGATCAAAATCTATAATGAATATAGTGGAGACTAGGGGGATAAAGATGAAAAAGAACATTCTCACGGTTATTATCATGGCAATCACAGTGATTAATACCGTACTTTTAGCCGTATTAATTTTTGCGATAGTGCCTACCGCTAATAAGACAATGAAATTAATTGATAAAGTGAATTCCATTGTTGATCTGGAGTTAGAGTCACCGGAAGGGAAAATGGAAGATATTTCAGTGTCTGATATTAAAACCTATAATATTGCTGATAAGCTAACCATTAATCTGAAGAGTGATGATAGCGAGAGTCATTACGCCGTTTTGAAGGTGTCCATATCGATGAACAGTAAGAATGAAGAATATACCACCTTATCTGAAAAAGTAGCTGAAAACGAACTTGCAATTAAAGAAATTGTATCGGATGAATTCGGTAAATATACAAAGGATGAGGTAAAACCCAATAAAGACATTATTAAGGATCAGATTATTATCCGCCTACAGGAATACTTTAAATCCGACTTTATTATCAATGTTTCTTTTGGTGATTTAATTACATCGTAAGATGTGATATTTATAATATGTAGTATCGCTTCATAAATAAAAATGATGATTTTCTCACTATTTTGTGTTATTATGTAGCTAGCGAAACCAAGGTGAATTACTAAAATATTTGATTCACACGGGTAGAACGGATCTATGAAGGTATTAATACGTAATTCATAGTAAGTCGTACAAGAGTGGAAACTCTTTGTTCTTATGAAGCTAGGGCAGTTTGCCATGCTAGACAGGCATGAAAATAACTTAAAAGGGAAGACATGTTTATTAGGGAGGAAATGACAATGGGTGATGTCTTATCCCAAAATGAGATAGATAATCTGCTGGCGGCTCTCTCCAGTGGTGAATTAGACGCGGATGATTATAGACAGACCTCGGAGAAACAAGTCAAGAATTATGACTTTGCCAGACCCTCCAAGTTCTCAAAAGAACATTTGCGTACCATGAACATAATATTTGAGCATTATGCAAGGCTTTTATCCACAAACCTTCCTGCATACCTAAGAAAAAACGTTCAGGTTGAGGTGATGAACTCAGAAGCAGTTCAATATTCTGAGTTTTCTAATGCTCTTTCTAACCCGGTTTTACTTGGAATTATAGATTTTGCACCTTTAGAGGGCAACATCATTATAGAATTGGCAGATAATTTGGGTTATGCAATTGTTGATCGTATGCTGGGCGGTGGAGGATATCCTTTGGAGAAGGTTAGAGATTTCTCCGAGATTGAACTTTCGATAATTGAGCGTATTTTTATTGTATGTACGAATTTGCTCAGGGAACCGTGGGCGAATGTAATCCATCTTCAGCCGAGATTACTCAGAATTGAGACGAACTCTCAGTTTGCACAGATTATATCTCCCAGTGAAATGGTATCGATCGTGACCTTGAACATTAAGATCGGTAATATAGAAGGAATGATGAATATCTGTCTTCCTTATGTCTGCTTAGAGAAGGTTATCGATAAATTAAATACGAAGTACTGGTATTCTACGATGCAGTTGAGTGATGAGAAATCCTATCAGGATATTATTGAAATCGCTATATCGAAGGCAAGGGTACCGCTACGTGCCGTACTTGGTAAGAGTACGATATCAGTGAATGATTTTATGAATATGCAGCGAGGGGATATCATAAAGCTAAATTCAAAGGTGGATGATGAATTAACCGTCTATGTCGGTAACTTAGATAAATTTACCGCACTTCCAGGTGCGTCCTCAGGATCCTATGCGGTAAAAATTTCATCGATTAACAGAGGAGAGGAGTAACAGACTATGGATGGTATGCTATCTCAAGAAGAGATAAATGCACTGCTAAATGGTATGAGTACAGAAAGCCCGGAAAGTACAGTGAAGGAAACATTAACCGACGCTGAAAAGGATGCGATAGGAGAAATATCAAATATCAGTATGGGAACAGCAGCAACAACACTGTTTTCCTTAGTGAACCAGCGTGTTAATATAACTACTCCGGTTGTTGAATATGCAACATGGAAGGATATCGTAAACAGTTATGATAAACCATGTGTGTTCATTCAAATTTATTATGAGGATGGTCTTGACGGAAACAACATATTGATATTAAAGGAGACAGATGTTAAGATTATCACGGACTTAATGATGGGGGGCGACGGTACCAATATTTCCGGTGAATTAACAGAGCTCCACTTAAGTGCAATCAGTGAAGCAATGAACCAAATGATGGGTTCAGCCGCAACAAGCATATCTTCTATGCTTGAAAAAAGGGTGAATATAAGTCCGCCTACCTCAGCGGTAGTAGATTTGTATGATAATATGAATGGTGAAAATATCGCAGACTTTCTTAAGGGGAGTTTTGTAAGAGTGTCCTTTCATATGGAGATCGGTGATTTGGTGGACAGCGTTCTGATGCAGCTGTATCCTTTTGAATTCGCAAGGGATCTGTATAAGCAATTTGTACAAGCAACATCAATGGAGCCGGATATATCTACAAGGCCGCCGGTTGACAACGCACCGAAGAAGACACAGGCAGCACCACAGCCGACTGCACCACAGCAACAGATGCAACAGCAACAGATGCCTCAGCAGATGCAGCAGTTCCCCCCGGGCTTTAACCCTTATGCCAATATGGGATACCCGCCCCAGGGAATGCCTCAGGCAATGCCGTATGCGATGGCGCCGATGCAGGATGTCAATGTCCAACCGGTTCAGTTTGCATCTTTTGCTCCTATGATGGGTAATGCAGTACAGCCGGAAAATATTGATTTATTAATGGATGTACCCCTTGAGGTCACAGTAGAGTTAGGTAGAACCAGTAAATCAATCAAAGAAATACTGGACTTTTCACCGGGAACTATAATAGAATTGAATCGTTTGGCCGGTGAACCGATTGATGTGTTGGTAAATGGTAAATTTGTTGCGAAGGGCGAAGTAGTTGTAATGGAAGAAGCCTTCGGTATCCGAGTAACAGAAATTATAAAACAAAAGCTACTTAACTAAAAACAAAACATAAAAAGATGGGAGAATGAAAATGGCGAAAAGTATTTTAATTTGTGATGACGCTGCGTTTATGAGAATGATGATTAAGGATATCCTAACCAAGAATGGATATAATATTGCTGGCGAAGCTGAGAATGGTTTAAAGGCTGTTGATAAATACCAGGAAACCAAACCTGATTTAGTTATGATGGATATTACCATGCCTGAGATGGATGGAATTCAGGCCTTGAAGAAGATTAAGGCGGCAGATCCTAGTGCCAATGTTATTATGTGCTCTGCTATGGGACAGCAGGCTATGGTAATTGAGTCAATTCAATCCGGTGCAAAGGACTTCATCGTTAAGCCCTTCCAGGCAGATCGTGTATTGGAAGCAGTAAAGAAAGCAGTGGGCTAAATAGCACGAATTCAATCGATTCAAAAGCATCCTTCGTGTTTAGAAGTTTGTGCCTGCGAAAACAAGGTGTGAAATATACACTCGGCACAAACTAACCTTCGGATGATATGAATGGAATTTATTAACATAGATTCTATATTGAAGTTAGTACCTATGTGTCTTTTTACATAGGTGTTTTGATAAGCAATATTTAGATGCCTGAAAAGAGGCTTTATAAGGAGTTTGTATGACTGGAAATACTAGGATCATGTTGCTGGGAGGTCTTGATTTAGACAAAATTATTGGAACTCCAACCCCATCGCCAGGTGTGGGAGATGATTCGGTTACGCTACCTCAGGGGGCGTCTTCCTATGACAGTGTCCTGCAATTAGTTGGATTAGTGGTTTTATTAATTGTCATTCTTGTAGCTGCTTACTATACCTCTAAGTTTATCGGAGGAATTAAGCTCGGGCAGTTGAAAAAAAGCAATTTCCAGGTAATCGATTCCTATCGCGTCACACCAAATAAAGCGTTACAGATTGTAAAGATCGGCAATAAATATGTGGTAGTCGCGATCGGTAAAGATAACATTAATTTTATTACGGAATTAGATGAAGCCGAGGTTATAATCAGAGAAAGTCACCAGGGTGAGAAGCAGAGCTTTAAGCAAATATTTGATAAGCTGAAGAATAATAATGAGTAGAGGCTGATAATTATGATGATACAATTAAAAATATTCAAAAGCTTTCGATCTGTAATCATTGTAGCATTGTTTACAATAGGGATACTGGCTCTGTGTGGCGAGAAGACAGCGTATGCTCAGACTGCAGAAAAAACAGTTAAGTCGACTGCTGAGGAAAGCGGAAATAATCTCGCAGGCTCCTTAGGCCCCTTAGAGTTTACTCTTAATACCGATGAGGATGCTAATAGTCTTTCTTCAACGCTGCAGATACTTTTAGTATTAACTGTTATCTCAATCGCGCCATCAATTTTAATAATGGTAACGTCCTTTACCAGAATTATTATTGTATTACATTTTGTAAGAGCCGCAATTGGGACAACGACAACACCACCAAACCAGGTATTGGTAGGTTTGGCGTTGTTTTTAACCTTTTTCATTATGTCTCCGGTATTTACACAGATTAATACCGAAGCAATCGAACCTCTTTCAGCCGGTACGATTACCCAGGAAGAAGCGTTTGAAGCGGGGTTATCACCGATACGAGATTTTATGTTGGATCAGCTGAGCGGTCATGAAAAGGATATTCGTCTGTTTATGGATATAGCCAAAATCGGAACGGTTGAGACTGCGGATGAGATACCGATTACTGTGATTATACCTGCTTTCATTATAAGCGAATTACGTAACGCTTTCATAATTGGTTTCTTAATATACATACCGTTTCTTGTTATTGATATGGTAGTTGCATCTACTCTAATGTCAATGGGTATGATGATGTTACCACCTACCATGATTTCAATGCCATTTAAGATTTTGCTGTTTATTATGGCGGACGGCTGGAATTTGGTCATTGGTGAATTGGTACAGACGTTTTACTGATATACCATAATTCTCCTTGGCACAAACTAACTAATAGGTTGGAATATGATTTCAAATGTTTGCAGTTTTTTAGAAAGGCACGGTTAATGTTATGAATGAAACTATTATAATTGATATTGCAAGACAAGCTGTGTATCTTGTTCTAAAAGCTTCAGCTCCAATGCTTATTGCCTCCCTAGTGGTCGGTTTGATTGTCAGTATTTTGCAAACAGTTACCTCAATACAGGAACAAACATTATCCTTTGTTCCAAAGCTGATTGCAGTTTTTTTGGTACTTATACTGGCGGGAAGCTGGATACTTAATTCTCTGAGGGAATATACCGTGGAGCTTTTCTCAAATTTTAGTTATTATATTAATGCGCTATGACCTTTTCAATTATAAACTTTGAATTTTTATTATTAATACTTGTGAGGATTACCGGATTTATCTTTACGGCGCCTTTTTTTTCGTTAAGAAATGTACCGATTCGCGTGAAGATCGGTTTCTCTATATTTTTGGCATTGATTTTATTTTATTCAGTTCCATATAATACACCTGAATATACCGGTGTGATTGGTTTTGCGGTTCTTGTTATAAAAGAAACCTTGGCCGGAGCTATCATGGGCTTTTTTGCAAATATTGTCTATCAGATTATTGCATTTGCAGGACAAATCATCGATATGGAGATCGGTTTTTCCATGGTGAATGAGCTCGACCCGGTAACCAGTATCCAAACTACAATTACGGCGAATATCTACGGATATCTAGTGCTATTAATGATGATGATAACTAACTTACATCATTATTTTTTAAGAGCCATTATTGACTCTTTTCAGATTATTGAGATCGGTAAAGCTAATTTCAATCCAAATCTATATAAGTTGATGATACAATTCATCACGGACTATTTCGTCATAGGCTTTCGTATCGTACTTCCGATTTTTGCTGCGATTTTAACGGTGAATACCATATTAGCGATTCTGTCGAAGATTGCGCCCCAGATGAATATGTTTGTGATTGGGATACAGCTTAAAATTTTCGTTGGTTTAGTTGTATTAGCGATGATTATGGAGTTAATACCTTCTGTTGCTGATTTTATCTTTAATAAGATGAAAGAGATGCTGCTGAATTCTATTCAGATGCTGCGCTAATAGTGTGAAAATAAAAATCGATTTTCACATCTTCGAGTTTGTGCCTGCGTCTTCCTCGGCACAAACTAATTAAAAGGGTAGGCATGATGACTATGCATGAAAGTATAACTATTACTCAGACAGGAATTACAGAAAAGGAAGGATAAGTATGATTACAGAAGAGCATATCAGGTTTTCTTCCTATCGACTTCCTTACCATTTACAGTTTTTTGCGGAAGGTGCAGACAAGACAGAGGATGCCACCAGTAAGAAACTGAGTGATGCCAGAAATGAAGGTCAAGTAGCAAAAAGTAAGGAATTGATAACATCTTCCGGTCTGGCTACATTTTTTATTATAATCAAGGTTTTTATCCCATACATAGGCGATAGTTTTTTGAAGAATTTTTATAAAATATTTGGAAATATTAATAAGCTAGCAAGTGAGGATTTTAGTATTGCGATAGCAAGTAATATATTTATGGATACAATACTGACTATACTTGTCATATGTCTTCCAATATTTGTTACAACCGTAGTAATTTCTTTCGTTGTTGTATTGTTTCAGGTGAAATGGAAAGTATCGGGAAAAACTTTGAAGCCAAAGCTCTCTAATATGAATCCAGTCAATGGTTTTAAGAAGCTGTTGTCTAAGGATAAGATCATCGAGCTTATAATTGAACTGGTTAAAATTACTATCATCTCTTATCTTGCTTATAATACTCTGAAGGATGAGTGGCAGCTTCTGTTTATTCTCTATGATATGAAGCTGGAACAGGCAATACTCTTGATTGGAGATTTGGTAATTGATTTAGGATTACGAATTAGTATCATCTTTTTGGTGATTGGTTTTGCTGATTTAGTTTATCAGAAGATTAAGTTTAAAAAAGATATGAGAATGTCAAAACAAGAGGTAAAGGATGAGTTTAAAAATTCCGAAGGTGATCCGTTAATTAAAGGTAAAATCCGTGCCAAGATGCGTGAGGTATCACAAAAAAGAATGATGCAGGCTTTGCCGACAGCGGATGTAGTAATTACAAACCCGACCCATCTTGCAGCTGCAATAAAATACGACAAGGCTACCGGTGAAGCTCCGATACTGATCGCGAAAGGAGCAGATTATCTAGCTCAAAAAATCAAAGAAGTAGCAAAAGAAAACAAGATTGAAATAGTAGAAAACAAACCTTTAGCCAGAATGCTTTATTATAATGTAGAGCTTGGAGCGGAAATCCCTCCGGAGCTTTATCAGATGACTGCGGAAGTTCTTGCCTATGTATATGGGCTTAAAAACAAGATGAATTGATCAAACAATTCACTTGTTATAGATATGTTATTCATAAACAATTTGCAAAGCTAATTATTTAGATTACATGATACATAAGAAGTTATATCTAAGTGTCTACAAATCTCACATTTATGATTACAAAGATTTAAAAATTATACGAAGTTGACTTTTTGACAGAAAAATCGTTTGGGTAGATACCTTTTGGAGGTTTAAATGAAAAGAAATGACCTGATTGTTGGATTGTTCCTACTCTCTGCAATCGTATTTTTGATAATTCCTATGAATTCCTTCATGCTGGACTTACTACTGGCGTTGAATATTTCCATCGCTATGGTTATCCTTTTTAACGCGATGTTTACGAAGGAAGTTCTTAATATGTCAGCATTTCCGACCATTCTGTTATTTACGACGATTTTTCGTATCTCACTGAATGTATCCAGTACGAAGCTGATTCTAATGACTGGGGAGCCGGGTAATGTCGTATCAACCTTCGGTCAGTTTGTCGGTGGCGGTAATCTGATTATCGGAATTATTGTCTTTATCATATTGATTTTAGTTCAGTTTATGGTTATTAATAAGGGCTCGGAACGTGTTGCAGAGGTAACCGCAAGGTTTACCCTGGATGCAATGCCGGGTAAACAGATGGCAATCGATGCTGATTTAAACGCTGGAGCTATCACAGACGCAGAAGCAAGAGCACGTCGTGAAAAAATCCAGGATGAATCAGCTTTCTTTGGTTCCATGGACGGTGCTACAAAGTATGTTAAAGGAGATGCGGTAGCCGGTTTAATAATTACTGTTATTAATATGGTCGGTGGTACTGTTATGGGTGTGCTCTATATGGGGATGTCTGCAATGGATGCCTTCGAACATTTTGCTATTTTAACAATCGGCGACGGTTTGGTAAGCCAGATTCCATCCCTGATGATCTCACTTGCAACTGGTATTCTGGTAACTAAGGTATCGAAAGAAGCAGATTTTGGTGATTTGCTGATGAAACAGCTTTTCTCCATTCCCAAGGCCTTGTATCTGGTTGGTGGCAGTATGATAGGGTTTGGTATTCTGACCCCCTTAGACACTTTAGTTTTCACCATTTATGGTCTTATTTTCATTATATCCGGTAGGATGATCGCCTCCAGAGTTGAGGTCGCAGCGATTGAACAAGAGGTATCCTCGGAGGAAGCGGCGGCCAGCGAAATCAGAAAGCCGGAGAATGTAGTTTCATTGCTCCAGATTGATCCGATTGAGCTTGAGTTCGGTTATGGTATCATTCCCTTAGCGGACACCAATCAAGGAGGAGATTTACTTGATCGTGTTGTGCTAATCCGTAGGCAGGTCGCTCTTGAGCTTGGATGTGTGGTACCTATGATCCGATTAAGAGATAATATTCAGCTTAATCCTAATCAGTATATTATTAAAATAAAGGGAATTCAGGTAAGTGAAGGCGAGATATTATTTGATCATTATATGGCGATGAATCCCGGGTATGTCGAAGAAGAGATTACTGGTATACCTACCTTTGAACCCTCCTTCCATCTGCCCGCGCTTTGGATTACAGAAAATCAGAGAGAAAGAGCTGAGACACTTGGGTATACTGTAGTGGATCCGCCCTCCATCATGGCAACCCACCTGACGGAGGTGATTCGCAGTCATATTCATGAGTTGCTTACCAGACAGGATGTACAGAGCCTGGTTAACAATATTCAGGAAGCGAATCAAACACTTGTATCTGAATTGGTACCAAAGCTTCTTAATATCGGTGAGATACAAAAGGTATTACAGAACCTTTTACGGGAGGGAATCTCCATCCGTGATCTGGTAACGATATTTGAAACCTTAGCCGACTATGCTACTACAACCCATGATACAGATGTATTAACAGAATATGTAAGACAAAGCTTAAAGAGAGCAATCTCAAAAAAATATTTTCCTTCCGGAGAAATGACTAGTGTAGTTACGCTGGATCCTAAGGTGGAGCAGGAAATTATGGGTGCTGTTAAGCAATCGGAGCAGGGAGCTTATCTGGCTCTTGATCCTAGTGTCACCCATGAAATTATTGAATCAGTTCAGACCGAGGTACACAAATTAGAGGATTTGGGAAAAAACCCCGTCATAATTACCTCACCGATTGTCAGAATGTATTTTAAGCGCTTGACACAGGATTATTTTAAGGATTTAATAGTTGTATCATATAATGAAATTGATTCGAATGTAGAATTACAGTCAGTTGGGATGGTGACAGTATAGTGATTATTAAGAAATTTCAAGCGAATACGGAAACGGAAGCGATCATGCTTGCCAAGGAAGAGCTTGGTAAGGATGCTATTGTTATGAATATTAAGACCATATCGCCGAAAGGTATATACAAACTGTTTCGTAAATCGGTCGTTGAGATTACGGCTGCTGTAGATGAAAATATTACATACAGGAATGATAAAGTAAAACCGCTGGCGCCGGCTACTCCTGCTCGTAAAACAATTTTTACTGATGTTATTTATGATGATGAGCCCTCTGACAACCAGCAGACGCAGTCAGGCAACAGCGCTGATACAGCACCTTCCGCTATAGAGGCAAAGCTTAATAACCTTCAGAGTCTCTTAGAGAAGCAGATTAATGATAAAGAAAAGCTAGGGATCGATAAGCAAGAAGTAAAAACAATGGAGACGAATAAAAACCTTGCTTGTATTCAACTGATTTATAACCAGCTGGTTAATAATGAGGTGGATGAAAAATATGCAAACCAGATAATATCAGAGATTGAAGGGAATTTGAAGAAGGATGCATCCATGGATAATATCCTGGCAAGCATCTATCAAAAAATCATACTCAAGCTGGGGCAGCCCAAGACCATTGAACTTGTCGGAAAGACCCCAAAGTTTGTTTTTTTTATTGGACCGACCGGTGTAGGAAAAACAACAACAATAGCAAAAATTGCATCAATGTTTAAGATGAATCAGAAAGCAAAGGTGGCATTTTTGACTGCGGATACCTATCGTATTGCAGCGGTGGAACAACTGAGAACATATGCTAATATCTTAGGAATACCCCTGAAGGTTATATATTCGGAGGATGAGATGCTTCATTCAAGAGAAGAATATGCCGATTATGATGTTGTTTTTGTAGATACAGCAGGAAGATCCCATCGCAGCAAGGATCAGAGAGATGACATTGAGCAGCTCATTAACACCATTCCTGAAGAGGAAAGGGAAGTTTATTTGGTTCTAAGTGCGACGACTAAATATCGTGATTTAGTTAAGATAACGGAAGCATATTCTGAAATTATGGATTATAATCTTATCTTTACAAAATTAGACGAAACGGGTACAATCGGCAACCTGTTTAATATTCGGATGCTGACAGAGGCACCTTTATCTTATGCTACCTTTGGGCAGAATGTACCCGACGACATCGCCAAAGTAGATGCTCAAGGTATCGCTAAGCAACTATTAAGGGGGCAATAAAATGGATCAGGCAGAAAAATTAAGAAAAATGGTGAAAGAACAAGCTGCCCCCAGAAATGTGGCCAGAGTTATTACGGTTACTAGTGGAAAAGGCGGTGTCGGTAAATCAAGTATTTCTGTTAACTTGGCCATCGCCCTAAGTAGATTGGGTAATCGGGTAATTGTATTGGATGCAGACTTTGGTTTAGCCAATGTTGAGGTTATGTTAGGAATAAGACCACAATATAATCTGGCGGATCTCATATTTCGTGGTAAATCCTTAACTGATATTATTACTGAGGGTCCGGAAAATATCGGTTTTATCTCGGGAGGATCAGGAATACAGGAATTGACCAATCTATCGAAGGATCAAATTGTATACTTAATACAAAAATTGGTGGAATTGGATGAACGTGCCGATATAATAATTATAGATACAGGAGCAGGAATTGCAGATTCAGTATTGGAATTTGTAGCAGCCAGTTCAGAGGTACTTCTAGTGGCTACACCAGAGCCAACCTCCATTACAGATGCCTATGCATTATTGAAAACATTAAATCGAAAATCAGACATATCCTTGCAGGATACGGTAATCAAGATGATTGCAAACCGCATTGACAATAATGAGGAAGGGAGAGAATTGTACGATAAACTGAGTTTGGTTGTCAGTAAATTTCTTGATCTTAAACTGGAATATATGGGTGCACTACCCCAGGACAGCACTGTGACCAGGGCAGTAATGAAACAGAAGCCTGCGTTGATGTTATATCCAAATTCACAATTTTCCAGTACGGTTTCTTCCTTTGCAAAAATCCTTTGTGAAAATGAGGAATCGAAATTACATAACAGAAATGGAATTGCTCAATTGTTTACTAATTTACTTCGCTCACGTATTAAAAAATAGGATTAGGTTGAAAATCTATGATTTTTCAATCGACAAACGATAGAAAGCACGCTTTGGGCACTTTCTATTATCATAAATTTATGCTGTCGCCCATATAGAAAGCAAAATTTTTCTATCAAAAATTCGAGGTGTTTTGGCAGTATGACGGATTTGTATGTATTATAAAACTTGGGGGTGGAGGTATGCTTCATGAGGTATTATCGATCGGTGATAAAATAGATATTAAGCCACTTAACCGCAACGGTAAGCCGGTTCATACAGCTATGGCATTTGTAAGCCAACTAATTGATTTTGTGGATGGAAGTGTAATAAACATAGCTGCACCTATTGTTTTTGGAAGGACGATTCCTCTATCGGTGGGTGAGTATTATAATCTGTGTTTTTATACGGAGAAAGGACTTTATCGATGCAATTGCATGGTAATAAGCAACCATAAGGATAATAAAACGATTATTACAGTTGTTAGAATCACTTCTAACCTGGAAAAATACCAAAGAAGGCAGTATTACCGTTTAGAATGTATCCATGATATTTATTACCGATCGATTTCGCTAGAAGAAGAGCTGTTAGAGAAGAAGATGAGTTCAGAGAATTTTGAAACTCCGGAAGCTATGACAGAAGCAAAGGAAAAACTTGCTGAGTTTGATAGTGAGTGGATTTTTGCTACAATTACTGATCTAAGCGGGGGAGGAGCGAGATTTAGTTCTGAAACACTTCATAAATCAGGTGACAAAGTAAGAATTAAGTTAAATTTGATAGTAAACAATGAACTGAGAAAACTTGAACTTACTGCGAAGATTATATCCCGGGCTCCTATTCCGGTCAGAGCTGGTATTTATGAATACAGAGTGGAGTTTACCGATATTATGCAAAAAGATCGGGAATCTTTAATAAAATATATATTTGAACAAGAACGAAAACGTAGAAAAAATGATATCGGGCAGAATTGAAACGGACAACACACATATCTACGAGGTGGGGTAGAGTTATTGGCCACAATGGAGGAATGTATCAAAAAATGACGAAAAATATTTTGATTATAGATGACTCTGCACTTATGAGAAGGGTACTCTCTGATATAATTAATTCAGATAAGAGATTTCAGGTATCAGAAGTAGCAGTAAACGGTTTGGAAGGCTTAGAGATTTTGCAAAGCAAAGGTAAGGATTTTGATGCTGTTCTACTTGACATTAATATGCCTAAAATGAATGGTATTGAATTACTGGAGGCTTTGAAGGTCAAGGGTATTAAGGCAACCGTGATCATAGTCAGTACCATTGCCAAAAAAGAAGCCAAAGAAACAATTAAGGCTTTGGAGCTGGGAGCTTTTGATTTTGTAACCAAGCCGGAAAGCTTTATGGAGGTGAAGAGTAATCATTTCTCTGATCGAATATTAGACTGTCTTATTACAGCAACGAAAGCAGAAGCAAAAGTAGTTGGAACCGCTTCTGTTAAAGATGACAAAACAATGACTCGGGTCATGGAGGAGCTTTCGGCGGTTAAGGAAGTAATTCAAAAAAAGTCATCAGCTTCATTACCTCAGGGTGCGAAGAAGCTTGTTGCTCTTGCCTGTTCAACCGGAGGACCAAAGGCTCTTCATAGTGTTTTGCCTAATCTGCCGGCCAATCTGGATGCGAGCATGTTGATCGTACAACATATGCCGGTTGGTTTCACAAAATCCCTGGCAGACAGATTGAATGAGCTAAGCGCGTTGAAGGTAAAAGAAGCAGAGGATGGTGAAATCCTGGCAAAAGGTACGGTATATATCGCAAAAGGCGGTTGTCAATTTCGCTTGAAAAAACTTGATGATCAGACATACCGTATCGTGGTTTCACAGGAACCGGCAAGGCATGGGTTGTTACCTTGTGCTGACATTATGTATGAATCTCTTGTAGATACGAATTTTGATCAAATCACCTGTGTGGTTCTTACAGGTATGGGCGGGGATGGTACTGCCGGTATTTCGAAACTTAGTAAAAAACAAAATATTTATGTGATAGCACAGAACGAAGAAACCAGTATTGTATATGGAATGCCAAAGGTTATAAAGGATGCAGGACTTGTAGATGAAGTGGTTGCATTGGGAGATGTATCTGATGCCATCATTAAGAATGTGGGGGTGTACTAAATGGACGTAAGTCAATACCTAGAGATATTTATTGAAGAAACGAAAGAGCATTTACAAAATTTGAATCAACATTTATTAATTCTGGAGCGTGAGCCGGAAAACGAAGATACAATTAATGAGATTTTCCGTGCTGCCCATTCCCTGAAGGGTATGGCAGGCACCATGGGTTATAAGAGAATGCAAAGATTGACCCATGATATGGAGAATGTGTTTTCAGAAATCAGAACCGGCAAGATGAAAGCTACCTCTTCATTAGTAGATATTTTATTCAAGGGTCTGGATGCATTGGAAACTTACTTAAGTAATATTCAATCTGAATCCAATGAAGGGGAAGAGGATAATGAAGAGATTATCACTGCCTTGAATAACTTCCTTAACGAGGGACTTGGACATGTACCAGCTGCTAAGAGTGAGCCCTCCGTAAAAGAAGAAAAGACACCGGTAGCATCGAAAGCCACAGATGATAAGATGAAATTCATGAATGTAAAGATGGAAGAGCATGAGAAAAAGGCTATAGTTAAGGCTGGAATGCTTGGTCTTAATGTCATCGGATTAACTGTTTATATTCAGGAGTACTGTATGCTTAAGGGTGTCAGAGCATATATGGTAAATCGTACCCTAGAGGAGTTTGGTGAGATTATTAAGTTGAATCCGAGTGCGCAGGATCTTGAGGATGAGAAATATGAATTGGATTATTCCGTGTTTATTATAACTAAGGAAAGCCCTGAAAAGCTCATCAAAGTTGCCACCAACGTATCTGAGGTAAAGGAAGTTGTAGCAGGACACATAAAGCTATCTGAAGATGAGGTGGCTAGTTTTGCGACAATTCTAAAACAGGATGAAGCATCTGTTATGCAGCCTAAGAAGAAGGAAGTTGATTCAAACTCCCTTAAGTCAGGTAATGCTCCTGCATCGAAGCAGGCGGCTAAGCCGGTAGCAAACCGTTCCGTTCGTGTTGACATTGATAAGCTTGATGTCCTGATGAATCTGGTAAGTGAGCTTATCATCGCTAAAAATGGTTTGATTTCAATCAGCAGCGATAAAGAAATAATGGCGGATAACGGCTTCCATGAGCAGATTGAATACTTAGAGAGAGTAACAACAAATCTTCATGAATCTGTTATGAAGACAAGAATGGTTCCGATTGAGAGTGTTGTTAACCGTTTCCCTAGAATGATCAGAGATTTATCCAAGAAGCTTGATAAGGAAATGGAATTATATATGACCGGTGAAGAGACAGAGCTTGACCGTACTGTTATTGATGAGATCGGTGATCCCTTGATGCATCTTCTTCGTAATGCCGCTGACCATGGGCTGGAGAGCAATGCGCAGAGGCAACAAATCGGTAAAAATCCAGCGGGTTCAATCTACCTGGATGCATATCAGGATGGTAACAACGTAGTCATTGAGGTTAGAGATGACGGCGGCGGTATCAATACGGAGAAGATTAAGAAAAAGGCACTTGAAAGAGGTACTATCTCTGAAGAACAGGCTCAGAGAATGACGGAAAAGGATATTATTGACATTCTGTTCCAGCCAAGCTTCTCAACCGCAGAGCAGGTTACTGATGTATCCGGCCGTGGTGTAGGACTTGATGTTGTTAAGACGAAGATTGAAGCACTTGGTGGTGAGATTGAAGCGAAAACAAAGCTTGGAGAAGGGTCCAATTTCATTATCCGTTTGCCGTTGACCCTTGCCATTATCCAATCCCTTATGGTTATTATCGGTGAAGAGAAATATGCACTTCCCCTTGGCAGTATTCAGACCGTGGAGGATATCCCTGTAGCAGAGATCAAGACAGTTCAGGGTAAGGAAGTGATTAATCTAAGAGGCAATGTGGTACCGATTATTCGATTGGGACATCTCCTGAATTGCAAGAAACAGGAAACGGAACCAGAAGAGCTATTGGTGGTTATTGTTAAGAAGGGTGAGAGACTTGCCGGAATGGTAGTCGATGAATTAATCGGACAGCAGGAAATTGTAATCAAATCAATCGGTAAGTATATCAAGAGCCATAAGATTATCAGCGGTGCAACCATCCTTGGTAATGGTGAAGTAGCATTAATTCTTGATGTCAATTCTTTAGTATAGGGGGGCGTAGATATGGCAGCTGATACAAAACAATTTATAATTGCTTATCTTAATAAGAGTCAATATGGTATCGATATTAATTACATAGATAATATAATTGTTATGCAGAGTATAACCAGAATTCCTAAATCACAGAAATTTTTTAGGGGTGTAATTAATCTTAGAGGTGAGATAGTTCCGGTTATGAGTCTTAGTAATAGACTGGGCATTGAAGAAGCACCTTATACTTCGAAATCAAGAATCATTATTGTGCGTCCGGAGAACGGTGCCGCACCAGTAGGTTTAGTGGTTGATGAAGTGAAAGAGGTTATTACATTGGAACACAATTCGATTGAAAAGATGAATTACGATGATAAGGATGAAAAGGCAAATTACAGCATTGGAATAGGAAAGTATGGCAATGAACTTGTTAACCTGCTTAATGTCCCAGCTATCGTAATTGAAAAAGAGGCTAGTGTGAATAATGTGAATTAAAAAGCATAATTCACATATAGAAGTTTGTGCCTGCGAAATCCTCGGCACAAACTAATTCAAAGGATAGGCATAATATTTATGTGAATTAAAAGCATAATTCCCAAAGCGAAATTCTTCCGGGTTTGAAATGAAGATGCAGGGCAATGAAATAAAAAGCATAATTCCCAAAGCGAATTTCTTTCGCTTAGGAAGAACTACGGTAGGAAATTCGTTATTAATTCCTACCGGTTGCCCAGTAGTGCGAGCTCCTGGTTCTTCTGGGTGTTGAATTGCAACAAAGATGAAGTAGGGGTTTGTGCTGTCTAAATATCAAAAATGCACAGGATACAAGCAAACAATAATTTTTTGAAATATATATGAGCGAGGTGCAGTGACGGTGTCCCATTTGGATTTAAATCAACTAGATAATATGCAGTATGATGTATTGCGAGAAATAGGAAACATTGGTGCAGGAAACGCTACAACTGCACTTTCCCAGATGATTAATTCTAAAATTGATATGAAGGTACCCAAGGTAGATTTACTGGAGTTCAAGGAGCTGTCCGACATAGTCGGTGGTGCAGAAAATCTGGTAGTAGGTATCTTGTTTACGTTGGAAGGTCAGATTGAAGGCATGATGATGTTTATGATGGATATGGCTGCCTCAAGACATCTGGTGAACTCCCTGATGGGGGATCCTGGCAATAATGCTTCGGATTTTAATGAGATGGAGTTATCTGCTTTAAATGAAATAGGCAATATTATAGCAGGTGCATATCTTTCTTCATTATCAACTTTAACAAATATTCTAATAACTGCAAGTGTGCCATATATGGCAATTGACATGGCAGGCGCTATTTTAAGTGTGCCCGCCATTGAGTTCGGAAAAATCGGAGATAAGGCATTACTAATTGAGACGGAATTTATTGACGATGATAAGGCGGTAAATGGATACTTCATACTAATACCGACCATAGCTTCATATGGAGAAATTCTAACTTCATTAGGATTATAAGGTGAGTACATGAACGAAATGATAAAAGTAGGGATGGCGGATTTAAACGTATGTGTCTCACCCAATGCAATAACTACATTAGGATTAGGGTCCTGTGTAGGAATCGTGCTTTATGATCCGGTGAAGAGGATTGCCGGTATGGTACACATTATGCTGCCTGACAGTACTAAGATCTTAAACAATGAGAATAAAGCAAAGTTCGCTGATACGGGCATTGATTTATTGATAAAGCGGATGACGGAAATAGGAGCTGATCGAAGGGGATTGATTGCTAAGATAGCCGGAGGAGCTCAGATGTTTGCTTTTAGTAATAACAGTGATATGATGAGGATTGGCGAACGTAATGTAGAAGCGACGAAGCTTAAACTGGCTCAGTTGGGTATTGGCATCCGGGCAGAGGACACAGGAGCCAATTATGGACGAACGATTGAGTTTTATCCAGAAAACGGTTCCCTTCTAATTAAATCAGTAGGAAAAGAACGTAAAATTTTATAATAGAATTGTGGGTGATCTGATGCGGGAGAGGTATATTCCGGCGCTTGTTATGCTGTTAGCTGGTGCTATCACCAGTGTTCTTAATATTGTGAATGAGATAGTAGTGGAAGATGGCTTAAAAAGATTGCTCCTTGTATTGGTAATATTCTATTTTGTGGGTTTAGTCATTAAAGCAATCATAGTTAGGACTGTTATCAACGCCCCGAAAAAGGGTGAGGATATCCTTGAAGAAGAAATTGAGAGTACTGGCGAGGAAGCAAAGCAGGGTGATACGACACCGAGCGGTATGACGAAATAGCTTCTGCATGAAATTTTAGAATTGTTTTCGGAGGTACTATGAACGCTGAAGGAAAACAAAAGCTTTGGGAAGATTATGCTAAAAAAAAGTCTCCCGAGCTTCAGGAAAAAATCATAATTGAATATGCTGCTTTAGTAAAACTGGTAGCAGGCCGACTCAGCATGTATCTTGGATATAATGTGGAATATGATGATTTAGTCGGTTATGGTACCTTTGGTCTCATTGATGCGGTTGATAAGTTTGATTACACAAAGGGAGTTAAATTCGAGACCTATGCATCACTTCGAATAAGAGGGGCTATTCTTGACCAAATTCGTAAAATGGATTGGATTCCCAGGAGCATAAGACAAAAACAGAGAAAGATCGATATGGCTTATCAAAGCCTTGAACAAAAATATGGGCGTTTGGCCAGTGATGATGAGATCGCTAACGAATTAGAAATCTCGGTAGATGAATTTGAGAATTGGCAAAATCAGACAAAGATAACCAACATTATATCGTTAGACGAGTTTATGGACCAGGGAACTGAAACAAAAGTAGAGCAGAGTCTGACTGCGAATTTTGATCAACCCGATAGAATAGTTGAAAAGCAGGAATTAAAAGAAACACTAGTAAAAACCTTAGAGACATTAACGGAAAAAGAAAAGAAGGTTATTGTACTCTATTATTATGAAGAATTGACTTTGAAAGAAATCAGCAGGATTCTAGAAGTATCAGAATCTAGAATATCCCAATTACATACAAAAGCATTACAAAAGATGAAACTACGACTTGGAAGTAATATTGAAGTATTTGCAAACTATTAGCGCATGCTTTAATATCAATTGAACCTTAGGGGAAGGGTATCATGTAAGGAGGAGAAGGATGAGTGGTAGAAATGGTTACTTTCAAATTGTAATAAAACAAGACGGTACATATCTAAAAATATTCGATGCAGAACAAGGTGGGGAGTCTGTATTCTACGACGAAATCAGTAATTATCTTAATGATCGAAAGATTTACGATTATGATAAGGTGGCAATCGGAAGGGCTTTGACAACTTTACAGGGATCTGTTGAAGTTAAGATATCCAGTTATCCGGTAAATACACTTGATGAGATAATAAGGGTAGAAGTTGCTGAGGATCGAATGTATGCCAAAGCTCGATTTTACCCACCGTCTAATAATGGCCATCTTCTAATGAAGGACGAGATTATCGCTTCATTAGTAAAGGCCGGTGTAAAATATGGACTAGACGAGAATTGCATAATGGAATTCTTAAAGGATAGAAAATATTGTGTTGATTACATATTTGCAAAGGCAACGCTGCCGACTCAAGGTTCTGATGCAGTGATAACCTATCACTTTAATGCTGACCTGACATTAAAGCCCAAAAGAAATGAGGATGGTTCCGTAGACTTCCATCAATTGGATATGATAAGCCATTGTAATAAGGACCAGCTGTTAGCTACCTTAACTCCAATGGATCAGGGGAAGCCCGGAATTGATGTATGCGGAGTCATAATACGTCCCAATAAAGTGAATAATCGCGTCCTTAGGCATGGTAACAAGATTTATTTATCGGAAGACGGACTTCGTATGTATTCTGCTGTAGATGGACATGTTAGTCTGGTAGATAATCGTGTATTTGTATCCGATACTTATGAGGTTCCAGCAGATGTAGATGCTTCCACCGGTGACATCGAATATGAGGGCAATGTTGTTGTACGGGGTAATGTTATCACAGGCTTTTCCGTACGTGCCAAGGGAGATATTGAGGTCAATGGTGTTGTTGAGGGAGCTTATATCGAAGCTGGGGGACAAATTATCTTAAAGCGCGGTATGCAAGGCATGAATAAAGGAATTTTAAAAGCGAAGGGAAATATCATTACGAAATTCATTGAAAATGCCGAAGTAATAGCAGGAGGATATGTTTCTACAGAATCAATCCTTCATAGTAAGGTGTCTGCGAAAGGTGATATCATCGTCGGAGGAAAGCGTGGTTTCGTAACCGGCGGAGAGATTCGCTCCGGTACTATGATTACTGTGAAGACAGCAGGATCACAGATGGGAACGGCGACTCTCTTAGAGGTCGGTATTGACCCCAGAGTACTGGAAGAGTTTCGTGAGCTGGAGAAAAAGATTGCTACAATGTTGGCTGATAAGGAGCGCTTAGCCCAAGCTCTCATAGTGTTCCGGAAAAAAATCGCCGCCGGAACACAGATGACAGAAGAAAAGATGGAATACCTAAAGCAGGTAACACAGAATAATATCCTACTCGAGGCGCAGATTAAAGAGGCCAGAAGACGCTATGAAGAATTGAAAATTGATGTAGAGAACAATTCTTCGGGATCAATAAAGGTCTCGGAAATTGTCTATCCAGGGACTAAGATGGTCATATCCAATGTAATCCATTATGTTCGGTCTGAAACACATCATAGTAAATTTATTAGGGACAGAGCTGATATAAAAGTGCTTCCACTGATGTAATTGTCCGAACATGGAATAGATAAGCGGTACATTAAATGATGATAGGTACTGTAGCTTATCGCGTTAAAAATCAGGGGAGGGAATTACCATGCCGGTTGGACCTATTGAAGCAATCAGAGCACACGAAGCAACACAGATCAGACATATGGATACGCAGAGAGCACAGCATGCTCAGGAACAGATTAGTCGTAACTTTCAGAATATGGTGCAGGAGGAACATAGCAAACCGATAGAGACTACCAAAACGGATAATACCGAATATCGCTATGATGCTAAGGAAAAGGGAAATAATAGTCGGTATAAGGACTCTGACGGGAAGCAACGGAAGAAGGAAAATAATAAAAGTGATTCTAAGAATGATACGAATACGCCTAAAACCGGTGGTATTGATATCCTGATATAAAACACATTAGGAGTAATAAACGAATGAACCCGATAGAAATAATACTAATTATTATAGGAATCATTGTCATCATTGTTAGTTGTGTTATTGTAGATCAATCTCAGAAGGTGCAGAAACAGATGACCGGCAAGTCCCTGTCCTCTGTGGATGATAAACTGAGTGAAGATGACAAAAAGCAATTGATGGACAAGATGAAGGAACTTCTGGCAGAAGTACGAGAGGAGGCCATCCTAAAGACGGATGATACCTTAAGTACAATATCAAATGAAAAAATAATGGCTGTCAATGAATTCTCAGATCAGATCATGGAGAAGATTAAGCGTAACCATGAAGAAGTCGTTTTCCTTTATAATATGTTAAACGATAAGGAAAAGGAGTTGAAATTAACGGTACGGGAAATTGACTCTTTGAAAAAAAGCGTCCAGGATATACTGAACATGAAAGCCGAAGGGGAGAAGCTGCAGCCTGTAAAGAATGTGAAGACACAGACTGCAGTGAAAACACATGGCCAAGCCCACTCATTACAAATAGAAAAGCCGGACAAACCGACTACTCGTACGATGGATGCTTCTTCTGAGCTGTCCACGGTTAGCGGTCCGAACTCGAATAATAATTCGCAGATATTGGCTCTATATGCCCAAGGAAGAACAGTAGTAGAGATATCTAAGCTATTAGGTCTTGGGCAAGGAGAAGTAAAGCTGGTTATTGATTTGTATAAGGAAAAGAAGTAATGCGAAAGGCTTGGTGCGAAACCTATGAAACTAAAATATTATATGAGAGGATTGGGAATAGGAATTGTTCTCACAACTTTGATATTATCCATAGTGAATCCAAAGGAAAAGCTGACCGACACAGAAATAAAAGATCGAGCGAAAGCTCTGGGAATGGTAGAGGAAACAGAGAAAGAGGATAAATCCTTAAGTGAGTTACTGGAAAACATCAAACCTACAATAAAACCATCTGTTGCGCCTACCGAAGCACCGGAGCCTACCTCCTTGCCTGAGCCTACGTTAACCCCGACTCCTACGCCGGAGCCAACACCTACACCGGAGCCAACACCTACGCCTATTGTCAAGATACCGGAGAATGAAAATAGAGACGGTGAGAATATCGGTGAATTGGTAACCTTTACAGTAGAGCCGGGAATGTCTTCCAGCAAAGTTGCTGACATGCTTTTAGAAAAGGGGTTAATAAAAGATTCTAAGGAATTTAATCAGTTTATCGTTGGGGAAGGAAAGGCAAGTGTTATCCGAATAGGAACCTATACCTTACCTAAGGGAGCAAGCTATGATGAAATAGTAACTAAGATTACTACGAAATAAATGACTACGAGCCATTAGCAACCTATTTCGGTTATAATGGCTCAATTTCTCGTATTCGAAACAAAAAAGTGTTACTGTTCACTCCTTGATAATATTGCAAAATGAGTTCGATCAATGTTTCCGAAATCGGAGACGCTTTCGCTTAGTTGCATTACGTAGCGGTACATAAGGTTCTAAAGGACAGAACCTAAGTACCGACGAATGCAAATACTCCGATTTGAAAATCATTGATCAAACTCATTTTGCTACATTACTGACAGGGTGTGAACAGTAATAAAAAGTATTTTGAAAAGTATTGATAAAAAAGTACTTGTCATCCAGATAATGTTATGTTATAATTTCGTAGTCAAATTACACGCGTATGGATTCCATAACAAGGTGCCTTAAAATCTTAAGGTCTGTTAAGAATATGATATATGCGGAAGAAAACAACCAAATGGAGGTATATTATGAGCGTTATTTCAATGAAGCAGTTATTGGAAGCAGGTGTACATTTCGGACACCAAACAAGAAGATGGAACCCTAAAATGGCGGAGTACATCTACACAGAAAGAAATGGTATCTATATCATCGACTTACAGAAGTCTGTAGGCAAGGTTGATGAGGCTTACACAGCAATTAAGAATGTTGTTGCAGAAGGCGGTTCTATTCTTTTTGTTGGTACAAAGAAGCAGGCACAGGATGCAGTTAAGTCTGAAGCTGAGCGTTGCAGCATGTACTTTGTAAATGAGAGATGGTTAGGCGGTATGTTAACTAACTTCAAGACCATCAGAAGCAGAATTGAAAGATTAAGAGAAATCGAAAGAATGTCTGAGGATGGTACCTTCAGTGTTCTTCCTAAAAAAGAAGTTATCGAGCTCAAGAAAGAATGGGAAAAGCTTGAGAAAAACCTTGGCGGTATTAAGAACATGAAGAAGATTCCGGATGCTATCTTTGTGGTAGATCCTAAGAAGGAAAGAATCTGTATTCAGGAAGCTCATACCCTTGGTATTCCATTGATTGGTATTGCAGATACTAACTGTGATCCTGAAGAATTGGATTATGTAATTCCTGGTAATGATGATGCAATCAGAGCGGTTAAGTTAATCGTTTCTAAGATGGCAGATGCTGTTATCGAAGCAAACCAGGGTGTTCAGTTAACAGATACATCCAGCAATGATGGTGAAGTTGATATGGATGAGGCTGTTACCGAATAATATCCACGATAAGCAGATTTGTATATAAAGCGCAGTACATCTATAAAGCTCAGTGAGTATATCAAGCTTTTTTTGTATATATGACATGAGCTTTATAGAAGTGAATGTATCAAGCTTGCTTGCATATAAGACATGAGCTTTATAAATAAACATGAGCAATAGGAGATGGTCCTTCCGCTCTCAATCTGCATAATTCTCATATAATAAGAATTAAATTCTTTAATAAAATGGAGGAATATACGATGGAAGTTACCGCTAGTATGGTAAAAGATTTAAGAGAAATGACCGGTGCCGGAATGATGGATTGCA
>JAEYOY010000079.1 GCA_023411215.1 Bacillota bacterium
TTGACCATAAGGCGGAGCATTGGAATGGAATTAATGTCGATGAAATATATCATAGATATTTTGAAACATCTATTTCACTTGCTCAAAGTGGCATATATGACGGTATAGCTCATCCCGATGCGATTAAACTTTTTGGACATAAGCCATCATATCCTCTAACGGAATATTATGCTGGTTTAGCAAAGGAGCTTTCTAAAAATAATATGTACGCAGAACAAAATAGTGGAGTATTTCGACGTTGTCCTAATACAGCCTCACTAGGTATGGATGAAGAGATGCTAAAAATAATGAGAAAAAATAATGTGAAAATCATTACAGTATCGGATGCTCATTGCCCTGAAGATGTTGGTGATAGAATACTAGAACTTAACCATTGTTTAAGAAGTAATTTAGGAAGACTTCAGATTTGAACTGTGGTCAAGATCTGGTTGTCGGCTCTTTATGAAGAGTCTCTAAACCTTGATAATACAGGGATTTAGAGATCTTCATATGAAATTACGAATAGCAGGCAAAACAGCAATTTCTAAATTTTTAGACTTAAAATTTCAGCTGGTAATCCATCCATTTCACATACTATTTCTGATACAAATCCATTATTAATTAAGATTTTTCTTGAAGCAATATTGTTAGGATCTATAATTGCAGTAATTCTATTTAATTGCTTTTCTTGTTTTGCTTTTAAAATTAATAATTCAGCAACTTCACTACCAAGTCCCTGACCCCAGTAACTGGGCAATAGCATATATCCTAGTTCTGCTTCAGTGGAGTTCTTTTCCTTTACTTTTAACTTAGCGGACCCAATAAATTTTTTAGTTGAGGCTTCCATTACTTTGAAATTTCCGAAACATTTGTGTAATTCATTGTTGCATAAAAGCGAATTAAACCCTTCCCTTGCCTCATCTAGAGGAATAGCTCTTTCAGTGATCATAGCCATTACTTTTTCATTACCGACTAGTTCGTAATAATTGTCAAAATCCTTAGGCACAAATTTTTCTAGATATATTCGTCTCTCCATCAATTCCATCACCTCTAAAATTTTAGTAAACTCATTAATTACAAGCTACACTAATTCCTTACAGAGTAGAGAAAAAGACAGCATTTGAATATCCTACACCTATAGGTAGAGAATTAAGTGATCTTTTTTTCATAAGATATTCCCCATTCTTAGAACATTTTAGTATTTCATAGCTAATATAGCATGTCAAATAATTGCTGTCAATTGAAAGGGATAGGTCACATATCAGGCTTCAGTTTTAAGCTGTGGTAAGCCACTTGTGGTGCTCTTAATATTATTGTAAATGTACTGGCATTCATCTTATTATGAAGTCATAAATACGATTTATCGACCTCGACAAATCGCCTGTAACATGGTAAAGTTAATATAATATATGCCTTAAAAAGATAAATAAAACAAAGAGAAAGTGAACCAATCCCATGCTGAATTATATCGCGACATTTTGCAATGAAATTCGTTTTCCGGAAGAAGCAATACAAGATTTGCTACAAAGCTATAAGGAATTAAGTGCCAAGGAAATATGTATAGAAAGATTTGATGAGTTAGTAGAATACTTTAATAAGTATAATAGTAAAGATGAGTATAAAGCCATTTTTTCTAAATTAGATGATATTGCCGAGCTCGCAGGTGTACATAACTATTCCGTTCATATGCTGTATTTAATCGCTTTATCCATTCATACGAGAGAACTATATGAAGAGAAGAATATTTCATATGATATTTTTCTAGATTCCATGTCAGATTTAAGAGCTAAGCTGATGGAATGTAAGGAACTATATGGAGTATGGGGAACAAGTGTTGGTTGGTGGGAGATTGATTTATTTAATCTTAATTTAATTGCATTAGGACGCCTGCAATACGAACTAATCCCATTTCAAGGAGAATATACCCGCGGTGTACATCGTCTACAACCGGGTGATATCGTGTTAAATATTCATATCCCTTCACATGGACCATTATTATATGATGATTGTAAAGCATCCTTTAAAAAAGCAGCGCTTCATTTTAAGGATTGTTTTAAAGAACGACCAGTGGCGTTTGTATGTAATTCATGGCTTCTCTATCCAGAACATAGAGAGTTCTTACCGCCTAATTCCAATATACTAAAATTTATGTCTTTCTTTGACATTATATCATCTAAGATAAGTGAGAAAAAGGCAGATTTATGGAGAGTCTTCTACAAGGAATGGGAGAATGATCCAATCGATTTGCCAAGGAACACTTCAATACAGAGGGCTTATGCGGATTGGCTTATGAAAGGGAATAAGATTGGAACAGGATATGGAGTATTCTTTTATGAATTCTAAATAACAA
Source organism: Bacillota bacterium (assembly GCA_023411215.1). GTDB lineage: Bacteria > Bacillota > Clostridia > Lachnospirales > Lachnospiraceae > Mobilitalea. The sequence goes on from JAEYOY010000079.1 coordinate 2,330, forward strand.
TGAATAATATACATGGAAGGTAGTCTGCAAAATAAAGCAAACTACCTTCCAGTCACGTTAAGGCCAATCTTTACATACAAAGAAAAGCATTCATAAAAGGCAGACAACCGTCGTCAGCCGGTCACACAGAACGGAAGTTCTGATCAAGCAGAATATACATACAGTAATAGTCACACTTATAGATGGAGCTTGCTTTTTGACACCCTAATCAATATTTATCGAAAAATACTTCACTACCTGTGTCAAGGGATTCTAAAATAGCGTTAAGAAGAATACTAGGAGCAACTAATTTATCAAGTGAAATTGGTCTTTCGCCTGTCTTAAGCATCTCTGCAAATTTCGCAAAGCCAAGCTTGTATGTAGCAGCATCAATATTGATCTTGCCTGCATGGCTTTTTTTATCCCCGTGAATGATACAGATACTATCTGCTATGGTGGTATTAAAGTTAAGAACAACACTCATTTTTGGGTAGTTAGCCACACATATTATTTCAGAATTATGCACAGTAGTTGTGATAGACCTTATATCGTATCCGAATATAGTAAAAATCATTTCGGCCATATGAGGACCATAGAAGTGAATTCCATTATAAGGGCTGTTGATATCTCCTGGGAAATTCATGTATCCGGAGATTACATTACCCAAGGTTCCATTACCAGCAATTTCAGCCAGCTTCAGAACATCATGACTATATTTACAGGTGGACCCACCTGTTATTAGGCTGCTATGTTTGTCAGCTTCCTTAAGAAGCATTTCTGAATCCTGTATATTCACGGTAAAGGGTTTGTCTATCCATACCGGGATATTTGCTTTTATAAATGGTAATGCATAGGAGGCATGTAAGTTACCGTCACGGAACAGAATCATAGCAGCATCCACGTTATCTAATAGTTCCTCCGGATTAGCTGCTATTGTATTAATATGGCCTTCATTAGCCACATTTCTAGTCTGTGTTTCATCATGTCCATATATCGTTGTAATTCTAATATTAGGAAAAGCATATTCTCCTGTAGTTTCATCCGGTATATTGCATAATTTTGTAAATGCTAATGCGTGGCTGCTATCTGAACCAAGTATACCAATTCTAATCATGATATCCCGTCCTTCCCCTTGAGGTAAGATTTTTAAGTTATGGTAGCACCATACGAGACCGATGTCAACAGCAACAATTTATTAGTCACTTTATCATTTTCTACACATTTATCATTTTCTACACGGGCTAAAACCCCATAGATGTAAGGGTTTTTAAGAATTTTAAATTTATTAACGTTTTATAGTGAAGAGCAAGAAATTGCTTTATATACTTTGGTAATTAGCCATGATAGTATTTGCTTATCAAAAAAAGGAGGTATTTTTTATGAAGAAAAGATTTATTTCTAGTGTCTTAGTGATTGCTATGGTAGCTGGATTATTAGCAGGCTGTGGCAATAGCAAATCATCAGAAACAAGTAAGACCAATCCCACAGAAGCTCCTAAAACAGATGTGGTAAATGACACAACAGAAGTAGAAGACAACCAATATGGGGATGCTGGCGGATTAAAACTACCATTAGTGGATAAGCCAACAAAAGTAACATGGATGCTTCAAAGTACTGTACAAGGACTTAATGACAAGGACGTTATTAAAGAAATAGAAAGAAGAACGGGTGTAACACTTGACATTCAAAGTTATCCTGCTGCCAGTTATGCGGACAAGCTAAATATCACCTTAGCTTCTGGAAGTCTTCCTGACATTATTACTGGAAGTACATTTTCTGAAGTGAATAAGTTGGGTGGGCAAGGCGCATTTGTAGCAATTAACGATTATATTGATGAACTACCTAATTTTAAAAGCTTATACGTAGATAATGCAGAGAATAATTGGGTTATGAAATCCTATTCTGATGACAAAAACAATATCTATACCTGGCCTGTATATGGTTTAAGTAGAGATGTAAACCATGGCTTCATGTATCGTAAGGATATTTTTGATAAGAATGGAATTAAGGAATGGACCAATACTGATGAATTTTATCAGGCAATGAAACAATTGAAGGAGATATATCCTGACTCAACACCAATTGTTTCAAAAACTCAAGATGGTATTTTTAAAGATTGGGGATATGGCTGGGGTATCAGTGGAGAGAGTTTTCCGATGATCTATGATGAAGCATCTGCAACCTGGAAACTAGCTACAATTCAACCTCAATTTAAAGAAATGATCGATTTTATGAAAAAACTTTACGATGAGGGATTATTAGATCCTGAATTTGTTACAGATACAGCGGCTTCCTGGACTGCTAAGATGACTTCTGAAAATGGTGCATTTGTAACATTTGACTGGATTGGAAGACTTGATATGTTCTATGAACAAGTGAAAGAAGCTATTCCTGACTATAACTTAAGATATGCAAATCCAGTTGGACCAACTGGACATATTCGTAGCTTATCTAAGGTGTTAAACTTTGGTACGGCTGTTGCAAAAGGAAAGAACGAAGAGGTTGCTCTTAAGTTACTCGATTACTTAACAAGTCCTTCTGGTAGTGAGCTGATCACATTAGGCATTGAAGGACAGCATTATACATTAGATGCAAACGGTAAAGTGACATATCCTAATATTACAGATGTTGAAAAAGTTGAAATCACTACATTGGAAGAAAGATATGGTGCTTGGGTTGAAGGTATGTATGTAAAGGTTGATCCTAGAAGTACATATTTTAACTACACTGAAAAAGAGCAAGAAGCACAGGATAAGATTAATAAAGATATGATGTATGAAGCAATTGATCCTCAGTTAAAGTTTACTGATGATGAAACATCTGAAATGGTTGAACTTACAACAATGTTACAAAAAACTGGTGTTGAATTCGCTGTGCAATATGTTCTTGATAAGAATTTTGGGGATGCCCAATGGAATGAATGGTTGAATACAGCACAGAAATTAAACGCATCAAAGCTTGAAGAAATCTATAATGCTGCACAAGCAAGATTTAATGCAAATTAATGAAGGCCAGCCTTGCAGGGTTTCATTGACCAAGTATTCAAAAATATCAGCTTCGCAGATATTTTATGAATAAAGTATTAAGGAAAGCTAGCCCTGCAAGCTTTTATTAATCATGTATTAAGAGCAATTAGTCATGGAATTGAGAGAAAAGTACTTATACTTAAAAGTTCTTGTACTTGAAAGTATTATACTTTTCTCTTAGTTCTATAAAGGACAGATAATGGAGAATGACTTCTTTCAGGTATTTTTTTAGATGGTGCAGAGTACCGTCATGGAGGTAAAATATGGGCAATGTTTCTTCGGAAGCTATATCGAAACAGAAAAAAAATAGTTCAAAAATAAATAAAACCTTTCAACATATTAAAAGAGATAGACAACTTTTAATTATATTTTTACCCTGTGCATTATTTTATGCAATATTTCGTTATGGTCCAATGTTTGGATTAGTGATGTCTTTTCAAGATTACGGGATTTTTCTTGGTTATTTTAAAAGTCCCTTTGTCGGTTTAAAGCACTTTATAAAATTCTTTAATGGCCCTGACTTTTTATTGTTGTTTAAAAACACATTTTTATTAGGATTATATACTTTACTTTGGACATTTCCATTTCCAATCCTGTTTTCTATTTTCTTAAATGAGATTCGAAATGCTAAATTCAAAAAATCGATACAAACATTAAGCTTTTTGCCATCTTTTCTATCCGTTGTTATCGTAAGTAGTATGGTAATTGACTTTTTATCTCCAAGTCGAGGGATCATAAATACATTTATACAGGCACTTGGATTTGAAGCAAAGTATTTTATCGTTGATCCAAAATGGTTTAGAACCATATTTATTGCTTCCGAGATTTGGAGTACTATGGGCTATAGTGCAATCATTTATCTGGCAGCGATCGCTGGAGTAGATCCGGCATTATATGAAGCAGCTAAGGTGGATGGATGTGGTAGACTTAGAGCCATCTGGTATATCACTCTTCCAAGTATACTACCGACAATAGCGACCATGTTTATCATAAAATCAGGAAGTATGTTCAGTATTGGATATGAGAAGGTTTTATTACTTTATACTCCGACTACATATAAAGTGGCGGATGTTTTTTCAACCTATGTATATAGAAAAGGATTGTTAGAATCGAATTATAGTTATGCTGCAGCAGTAGGACTATTTGAATCATTCGTTGCATTAACCTTACTTTTAATTTCAAACAAAATGAGCAAAAAACTTACGGATCAAAGCTTATGGTAGTAGGAGGGTTTATACATGAAAAAGAAAATATCTTTGTTTGATATTATTAATGGTTTTGTAATGCTAATTGTAGGGGTCATAATACTTTATCCAATCATTTATGTGGTTTCGGTATCTTTTAGTGATACCATCTATATTGTACAAAATAAAATCACTTTTTACCCAAAGGGTTTTAATTTAGATGCATATAAAATGATTTTAGAGGATAGTAGGATACCAAGATCATATCTTAATACAGTATTATACACAGCGGTGGGAACCTTTATCAACTTACTGATGACAGCAATGGGTGCTTATCCGCTGGCAAAAAAGAATTTTTTCGGAAGAAAGTTTTTTATTACAGCAATTTCTATTACTATGTTTTTTAGTGGTGGTATGATTCCATCCTTCATTATTGTACAGAAGCTTGGTTTAATCAATAGTATGTGGGCTTTAATTATCCCAAATGCTATATGGACAACGCAGCTGTTAATATTAAAAAGCTTTTATGAATCAATCTCCCCAAGCTTGTATGAAGCAGCGATTGTAGATGGAGCATCGGAATACAGAATATTATTTCAGATCATTATTCCGTTATCAAAACCGGCACTTGCATCTCTCGCCTTGTTCTACTTTATGGGTCATTGGAATAGCTACTTTTTACCTTTAATATACTTAAATGACCTAGATAAGCTGCCACTTCAGGTTATATTAAGAGATATGCTTATTGATAATACGGCAAGCAATCCTAATCTGATGACAGCGGCAAAATTGACACCAGAGGCATTGAAGAATGCTACTATATTTATTTCTATGGTTCCGGTATTGTTGATATATCCTTTTGTTCAAAAGTACTTTGCAAAGGGAATTATGTTAGGTTCGGTGAAAGGTTAATGTTCGCATTTCCATAGGAGGAAGGACACATGAATATTCTAGTTTCGATTCCGAAAGGAGTCATGAGAGATACCTTTATTACAGAGAATGTTGTAAATCGCATCAACTCTATGGGGAAGGTAGTGTGGAATGATACAGAAGCAAATTGGTCTTCGGAGGAACTACAAGATAAATTAAGAGATATTGATGTTTGTATCTGTGGTTGGGGAAGCTCCGTGTTCAACGATGTAGCGTTAAGATATGCCGACCGTTTAAAAATTATTGCGCATACCGGTGGTTCCGCTTCCAATTTTATTACAAAAGAGATATTTGACAAAGGAATAAAGGTGGTTAGTGGAAATTGGTTCTTTGCCCAGTCACTTGCAGAAGGAACCTTAGCTTATATGTTAAGCTCATTGCGAGATATTCCCTATTATAATAATGAGGTGCATGAAGGTAGATGGCGTAATAACGAGTTTTATAATGAAGGCATATTAGACCAAACAATTGGTTTAATTGGTTTTGGCATGACTGCTCAGATCTTGGTTTCTATGCTTAAACCATTTAATGTTAAGATTAAAGTTTATTCCGAGCATAAGACGGATGAAATTTATAAGGAATTTGGAGTAGCAAGGGCTTCGTTGGAAGAAATTATAACCACGTGTAAAATTATATCAATACATATGGCACAACGAGAAGATACCTACCACATAATTAATCGAGAGCTTCTTCAGAAAATTCCGGATGGAAGTATTCTTATTAATACTTCTCGTGGAAGTCTTATTGATGAAGAGGCACTAGCGGATGAACTTTCAAGCGGTAGATTTAAAGCTGCTCTTGATGTATACGAAATCGAACCATTACCAAAAGAGAGTAGATTAAGAGGATTACAAAATGTAATTCTAATTCCACATATGGGGGGACCAACCATTGATCGACGAAAAAGCTGCGCCAATGGTATTTTAGATGATATAGAGAGATTTTACAAAGGTGATAAGCTTGTATATGAACTAAATATGGAATATATATGCAGAATGACTAGATAATAGATAAAAAATATAAATAAATTTGACTATTATGAACATATCGGTTACAATATTGATTGTGGATTAATACTAAAACCAGGTAGGTTGTAATATGAAAAATTATGTAGTTAATAAAACTTTACTTAAGATATTTATGATCTTGTTGCTTGCTATTTCTATTATGTTTGTGTCAAATTATTATATTTATAAAAGTTCTATGAATGCAATGTTTGAACAGGCAGAAATTAATAATAATCTTGTTGTGAATGGCATAATCCAATCTTTTGAGGAAAGCTTTAAGGAAATCAATGATATTATATTTACAGTTGAATCCTTACCTTATAACCTATACGATTTAAACGGACATAACAACATAAACATGAAGAATGCCTATCTCTTAATGAAAAATGTGAAGCCTATTATTACGCAGGATTACATACATGACTTTATCATTTATTTTAAGAATTCGGATCTTGTATTAACATTAAGTGGAACAGAAAGCTTTCATAGTATTTTTACGAAAAAATACAAGAATAACCATTATGCTCCTGAATACTGGAAAAATTATGCTGTTACAAGCCATCCAATGAAGATAATACCATCGGATTATTATGAGGATGAATGGTCTTCTAATGGAACCAATAACAACCTTCTGGCTATTGTGGCATCGAATCAAATTAATTATTCTATAGGTAATATTGTTGTTTTTGTAGATTTGTCAAAGCTTTATGCTAAAGTAAATGAAAATACCATGATGCCCGGAACATCGCTAATCGTACTTGATAAGGACAAAAATGTAATCATAAATACGGGAAGCTCGAATGATCTTGAAAATATGGAAAGTATCTTTTTTAATTCCAGTAATAAATCCACCATTCAAAAGGGAGATTACAATTACCATATTGTAAGATCTGACTATAACTCATTTACGTATATTAATAAAGTACCTTATGGCTATGAAAGCTACCTATCTACGATTAAATATAACAAAATAATTCTATTTGTTACGACAATTATAGGAGTTATTATATCAATTATTCTTAGTATCTATATTTACAGTCCGGTAAAAAAGATATTATGGTTGGTTGGTGAACAGGATGGGAACAAGAATCAAAATAATTATAAGTATATTTATAATAGTATTGAGAAAATGCAGCTTGAGAACAAGTTAATTAATAGTAAGATGGACAATGTGAAGGAAGAGGTAATGAGAAGTATATTCTTTAAAATGATTGACGATATAACATTTTACAAGGATATGAAGGATCAAATTGATACCTATTTTAAGGCTATATTTCTTAACAGACAGTTTCTTATGGTTGGGTTTGATCTTCTAAATACAAACCAGCTGGATAATATGGTTGATGATAATTTCGATATAATGCCAGATAAAATAAAAGAGGAAATTGAACTTGCACTTGTGAAGATAGGAAGTGGCAATTGTTCTGTTGTTGCATTTTATATGGAGAATATGAAGTTGGTTGCATTGGTTGGTGTAAATGAACAAATAAAAAGATCGAAATTATTAAATGATATTGAAGGGGTAAAAGATCAACTCCAAAGGACTGTTCTAGCGAACTATACTGTCTTAGTAGCGGTAAGTAAGTTTTATACAGAGCCTCAGAGCTGCAAAGAAGCATTTGAAGAAATCAAGCTGTGTTTTGCATATAGAACAATCAATAATACGAAAACCTTGATTGATTTAGAAAAAAATGAATATAGCTATGACATTTATATGCCTTTAAATTTTGATGAAAAATTGACGAATTATATTTTGAGTGCCAATGCAAGTGAGGGTATCAAGTTTATTAAACAGGTAATTGATACAAATATTTCACATAATGTAAGTAATATTAAGTTCAAATATATCATTGATAATATATTTAATAACCTGGTCAATATATTAGTTTATCTTAACGTGGATAGGGAAGAGCTATTGTCTACGGAAAGAGAATTTAGAAGTAAAGTTATGAAATATATTAACAGCCCTGAAAAAATCACTGAATATTTTGAAGATTTAATTGAGGCTACAACCAAAAAGGTACATACTGAAAATCAAAGTAAGCTTGATAAGGATTTATTATTGCAATACATTAATATACATTATGCTGAAAATCTTTACTTAGATAAAATAGCAGAGGAATTTAATACAACACCCAAATATTTCTCTAACTATTTCAAAAAGGCTTTTGGTATTAATTTTATTGAATATTTAAACAAGATAAGAATATCTCATGCGAAGGAATTGCTGAAGAATTCAGAAATTACCGTAAATGAAATAGGGGAAAGAGTAGGATATCTAAATCCCAGTACCTTTACTAGTACCTTTAAAAAATATAGCGGTATAACACCTTCCGAGTATAGAAAAAGTGGTAGGAATTAGTAAAGGCTAATCAGAACGAGGGAGTGCGCGCAGCTTATGAGAGAACGTAATTCACAGAAATCAAAAGAAGATATACTTACTGCAGCAGAATTCCTGTTTGCTGAAAAAGGAATCTATGGTACAAGAGTTGATGAAATTGCGAAAGAAGCCAATATTAACAAACGGATGATTTACGAGTACTTTGGCAGCAAGGAAGAATTATATAAAGCTGTTTTAATCAATGTATATGGTAGACTTGGTAATCTGGAGCTGGGTATTTTATCGGATATGATAAGTCCTGTCGATGCAATTAGAAAGCTTATTCAGATGTATTTCATATTCTTAAAAGATAATCCTTCCTATGTAAGTCTTTTGCAATGGGAGAATCTGAACAAAGGAAAATATATAAAGGATACGGATTTTACCGGTATGAAGGACCCGACACTAGAGCTTTTAAGGCAGATTATTAATAAGGGTATAGCAGAAGGTACCTTTCGAGTAGAGGTGGATACAGAACAGGTCATTGTATCCTTATTAACCTATTGTTTTTCCTATTTCTCCAATCGATATACCTTATCTACGCTTTTGTCTAAAAAGCTAGATGACGATGAAAATATTAATAAACGTATTGATCATGTAACCACCATGTTTTTATCTTATTTATGTAAATAGAGGGTTATAGTTAATTAAATGGGTGGAAGGTAATAATTTTTTATCAAAATGTAACTAACTAGTTACTTATATACTAGATACAATATGCCAAATAAAAATTTTAACTTAAAAATAGATCGATTTGTTACAAAAGCTAATATCGTAATGAAAAAATAAAACAGTAATTATGATTAGGCCTTTTGACACCTTAATCAATCAATTATTCAAAATAAAACATGAAGTGAGGAATATTTATGTGGAATGAAGAATTATTAGATCTAAAATTATCAGAGCCCTCCAATAAGCTAATCGAAGATATGACAAAAATTGATGGGGACATATTAATACTAGGAGCTGGCGGTAAGATGGGACCGTCCTTAGCTCTCCTTGCAAAGAATGCAATCAAAGCGGCAAAAATCAATAAAAAAGTAATTGCGGTATCTCGTTTTACGGATCCGGTAGTTACAAAACTAATGAAGGATAATGAGATTGAGACAATCAGTGTGGATCTACTGAAGCCCGGTGCATTTGACTTATTGCCGGAGGTGGCAAATGTCATATACATGGCAGGACGCAAGTTTGGTACAGATGGACAGGAGGCTTTGACCTGGGCAATGAATGCTTGGCTTCCTACTCTGGTTGCAGAGAAATATAAGAACTCAAAGATAGTAGTATTTTCATCCGGTAATATCTATCCCATGATGCAGGTATATTCCGGAGCTACGGAGAATATTAAACCAGCACCAATGGGTGATTATGCTATGTCATGTCTGGCACGTGAGCGCATGTTTGAATATGGTTCTATTGAATACGGAACAGAAATTTTTATTTATAGACTTAATTATGCAGTAGACCTGCGATACGGCGTACTTCATGATCTTGCTTCTAATATCATGGAGGGCAAGCCGATTAGCCTTACAACGACATGTTTTAACTGCATTTGGCAGGGTGATGCAAATGAAATGGCAATACGAGCATTACTGCATACAGGAAATCCTGCTGTGAAAATGAATATCACCGGCCCAGAGACAGTATCCGTTAGACATGCAGCAATCGAGCTTGGTAAGCTATTGGGTAAAGAACCAATCTTCGAAGGACAGGAAGCAGAAAATGCCTTCCTTAACAATGCAGGTCAAGCCATGGAAACCTTTGGTTATCCTACCGTATCTCTAAATACTTTAATACGCTGGCAGGCAGAATGGATACTAGACGGAGGCCGCTCTTTAGGAAAACCAACACATTTTGAAGAAAGAAAGGGGAACTTCTAATGAATCGACATGAAAAAGCATTATTGAAATTTGCAGAAGGCACATTCATACCGGCACATCCCTTAGCCTTAACCGCTTCCAGAAAGCTGGATGAGAAAAGGCAGAGATTGTTAACCCGCTATTATCTTAATGCAGGTGTGGGCGGCTTAGCGGTAGCAGTACATACCACCCAATTTGAGATTAGAGATCCTGAGGTTGGTTTATTTGAGCCGGTATTAAGAATAGCGGTTGAAGAAATGGAAGCTTTTGAAAATAGGACAGGAAAGACAATTGTCAGAATTGCCGGCGTATGCGGTCCTGTCGATCAAGCAGTAGAGGAAGCGAAAATCGCCCTAAGACTAGGTTATGATGCGGTATTATTAAGTCCTGGGGGCTTAAATCATCTGTCAGAAGATGAAATGCTGAAACGCAGTGAAGCAGTTGCAGGAATTATTCCGGTAGTAGGATTTTATCTTCAGAACAGCGTGGGAGGAAGAACCTTTACCTATGATTATTGGCAGAAATTCTGTGAAATTGACAATGTAATTGGAATTAAGAGTGCGCCCTTTAACCGGTATCAAACGCTCGATGTGGTAAGGGCGGCCACATTTTCAACCAGAGCGGATCAAATTGCCTTGTACACAGGTAACGATGATAATATTGTTCTTGACCTGTTAACAAATTATAAGTTCACCCAGGATGGCAAAACCTATGAAAAAGGCTTTGTGGGAGGCTTATTGGGTCATTGGTCAGTATGGGCACATACAGCAGTTAAGATATTTGAGATGCTAAAGGGTAGATCAAAGGATAAGGATATTAAGGCCGATCTCTTAACACTTGCCATGGAAGTAACCGATTGTAATGCAGCCTTTTTTGATACCGCCAATGGATTTAAGGGCTGCATCGCCGGTCTCCACCTGGTATTACAAAAGCAAGGCTTATTGGAGGGCATCTGGTGTCTGAATGAGAATGAGACCATATCTCCTGGACAAATGGAAGAAATAGAACGAGTTTATAGAATGTATCCTCATCTGAATGACGATGAATTTGTGAAAAACAATATTAAGAATTGGATTTAAGTAGATAGGCCAATCGGTAACGCTGGAAGAAGCGAATGGTTTGAACCAAAGGAGAATGATTCTATGAATATCGGTGATAGGAAAGAAAGGGTTCTTGCTGCAATTGATAAAAATCGTGAAGCCATCATTCAGATTGGAGAAACGATCTTAAATCAACCAGAGATAGGCTATAAAGAAGTAAAAACGGCCAGTCTGGTAAAGGATATTTTTGAAGTACTTCATTTGGAGTATGAAGATTCTTTAGCCATTACAGGTCTTAAAGCGAAGCTAAAGGGAAGAAGCAGTAAGCTTAAGGTAGCAGTAATCGGTGAAATGGATGCAGTGATTTGTCCACTGCATCCTAAGGCGGACAGAGCGACTGGAGCCTCCCATTCCTGCGGGCACAATGCTCAGATTGCAACTATGCTCGGTGTTGCCTATGGATTGGTACAAAGTGGAATTATGAATGAATTAGATGGGGATGTGGCTTTTATGGCAGTTCCCGCGGAAGAGTTTGTAGAGCTTGAGTACAGAGAGCACCTTAAGAACAACGGTGATATCAAATTATTCGGTGGCAAGCAAGAACTTATCAGAATAGGAGCCTTTGATGATATCGATATGGCTATGATGGTCCATTCTCATGCCGGTGCGACGGAAAGGAAGGCCTTTGTTCATGGAGGCGGATCAGGCTTCGTCGGTAAAACGGTAAGGTTTATAGGACGGGAAGCACATGCAGGAGGGGCACCTTATGAAGGAATTAATGCTCTTAATGCAGCAATGATGGCAATTATGGGTATCCATGTTCAGAGAGAAGTATTTAAAGATGAGGATGGTATTCGGGTACACCCTATCATAACCAAGGGTGGCGATCTTGTGAACATTGTTCCTGCCGATACTCGAATGGAGACTTATGTCAGAGGGAAAAGAGTAGGTGCCATACTTGAGGCAAACCAATTAGTGAATAGGGCAATCGAAGCCGGTGCTTATTGCGTAGGAGCAGAGGCGCAGATCAATGAGCTTCCGGGATATCTACCTTTAAAGCAAAATGAAAGGCTTGGTGAGCTTTTTGCAGCTAACATAGGCTGTTTCATTGGGAATGAGAATGTCATCCGAAATGTCGATATGTGCGGTTCCACTGACATGGGGGATCTGAGTGCAATCATGCCGGTAATACAGCCCACCATGGGAGGCTTTCAAGGCCAGGCCCACAGTAAAGAATTTGAAATCGTTGATAAAGAAGCAGCCTATATTCTGCCTGCCAAAGCCATGGCTATGACGATAATCGATCTGCTCTCTAATGAAGCAAGAGAGGGAATTAATATCAAAGATGAATTCATACCTGTGTATTCGAAAGAGACATATTTAAAGATATGGGAAGAGTTTCTTATTAATAAAGAGTAACCGCGACTATAGTAGTGGGTCAAAATCATGAACTTAATACATTGAGATAAAAATACAGGTTATAGGGTAGGATGATATTTGGTTTTGTAAAATACTTTATACATTACAATTGTATAAAAATGATATCAGAAGGAGAACTGGGGCTATGATGAATTATGATGTAATCGTAGTAGGCGGAGGTATTTCGGGGGTCATGTCGGCTATTACAGCAGCCAAGGAAGGTGCAAAAACGCTGGTAATAGAGAAGTATGGATTTATGGGCGGAATGTTAACGGCTGCCGGTGTAGGACCAATGATGACATATCACGTAGAGGATCGACAGGTTATAAAGGGAAGTACCGGAAGGCTGATTGATCGATTAGTCGAGAAGAAAAAATCGCCGGGCCATATACTAGATACCATCGGATATACCTATACGGTTACGCCCTTTGATGCCGAGGGTATGAAGCATGAGCTTGAGCTGATGCTCCTTGAGAGTGGTGCCGATATCCTTTATCACACAATTTTGTCTGGTGTGAAGGTATCAGAGGGTAGGATTGAGAGCTTAACAATCAGCAATAAAGCAGGTCTAAGTGAAATAAGCGCTAAGGTATATATTGATGCTACCGGTGACGGTGATCTTTCCGCATGGGCTGGAGTGGAGTTCACTAAGGGAAGAGAAGAGGATGGGGCTTGTCAACCGATGACCATGAATATGAAGATGTCCAATGTAGACATTGAAGCAGTGAAGGCCTTTGTCAAGGAGAATCCGGACGAATTCCCCTTCCTCAAGGGGAATACAGGCATTGTGGATACAGCACCCAGACTCGCTGCCAGCGGATATGAGAATATCGTGAAAAAAGGTAGAGAGGATGGGGCTCTTACTTTTAATACAGAAGCAATCCTTTTCTTTGAGACGAATAACCCCGGAGAAGTCATTGTGAATACAACAAGAATCAGAGGACTGGATGCTACCGATCCCTGGGATCTGACCAAGGCGGAAATCGAGGGCAGAAGACAGGTACGTAATCTCGAGACCTTTTTACATGAAAGGGTCAGAGGCTTTGAAAATGCCGTGCTTCTAAGCACAGGGCCTAATATAGGTGTTAGAGGCTCGCGTCAGATTAAGGGCCTATATATATTAACCCTGGAGGACATTGTATCTGCAAGAACCTTTGATGATGTAATCGCTCATGGTGGATATCCGGTTGATGTTCATCATCCCGATGGCGATGACGAGGTAGTAAAGGAAGAGGATAATATTACTATGGGTACTATGTACAGCGTTCCCTATCGGTGCCTGGTTAATCATCAGATAACGAATTTAATAACCGTTGGCAGATGTATCTCTTCAACCTTTGAAGCGCAAGGTGCTATTAGAACCACACCGATTGTCGGGGCGATTGCAGAAGCAGGAGGAGCAGCTGCATATCTTGCAACAATAAACAACCAAAAAACAAGTGATATTAATATAAAAGAAATGCATGATATTTTAATTAAAGAAGGTGCATATCTAAAACTGTAAGAGGAATTAGAATTGTACACTGGCATGGATCAATCAACTAGGTAATGATATAACCAAAAACATAAAGTGGCTGCTTCAGAGTAGATATTGCTTAAGAATAAAAGTAACAGCATCCTTCACCAGATAATCTCACCTCACTGAAAGAGATTATCTGGTATGGGATGCTGTTACTTTTATACATAACAATAGAAAGTTCGCAAAACTTGCTTTGTATTGTTTAAATTAATTATTCGAGGTTATATTTCATTGATATATCGCTTTAGGTTTTCGTAGCCGATTGTTATGCCGGTTATGGTATCTTCCATACCTTCAAACTCAATTGCTATATAGCTGTCATAGCCTATGCTCTTTAATATACAGAGACATTGTTTGACCGGAACATCACCATGTCCGACGATGGTACCCTTCAGATAGTTACGGCCTCGAGAACAAAAGTAACCGGTACCTGGATTTGGGTGAAGCCCGGATTTCACATAAAAGTCCTTTGCATGTACATAAAAGACATAAGGCGCAATTCTTCCGAAGGCTTTCTCAGGGGCTTCATCGGCACATAGGAAATTACCCATATCACCTAGTAAACCAAAATTTTCATGTGATACAGCGCGGTATAATTTTTCTACACGTTCACTATCTTGACAAAAATATCCGTGATTTTCTACCGTAGTTCGAATCCCCTTTGTTGCTGCATAAACAGTGATCTCTCTGCATGCATCGCTAATCAGTGGCAATATGGTATCAAAGGGTCTGCCATCTCCTATGGTTGCATCATGGCGAACGATATTGACGCCTAAAAGCTCGGCAATATCAATCATTTTCTTAACTCGTTCAATCTCTGCTTGTGTATCGCCATTACTTCCCAATATAAAATCTGCACCAAAGGTAAAGCAGGATATCTTCATGCCTTGTTTCTCACATTCTGCAGCAAGAACTCTGGCGTAATCTTCGCTGGTAGTACCCTCTGGCGGAAGGATATCTACAAATTCAATGGCTTCAAAGCCGATTTCTTTGGCTTTAGCAATGCAATCAAGCTGGGTCATCTCACCGGAGGATAATAATCGGTTAAAGCTATAGGAACTAACGGCTAATCTCATTTTATTATCACCTCATGCCCGGTTTTGGCAGATTCATATATGGCATCCAATATTTTCATAATATCAATGCCATCCTGGGCTGGTGATATACAAGGAGTTCCATCGGTTAAGCAGGACACAAAATGATTGATTTCATTTTCAAATAATCCGTCGAAATTTAAGGCAGTTTCCGCATCCAGTGTAATGTTCGATAAATAATCGTGAATTTCATTGTATATTTCTAATTCAGGGTTTAATTTGGCACCGCCTTTTGTACCAAATAGCTCAATTTTACCCTCGTCATTCTTTATATTTAGGCTGAAGCTTGCTTCAATAGAAAGCACTGCGCCATTATCAAATCGAATCATAGCACTTGCAAGATCTTCTACATCACAAATATCATTCTCTCTTGCACTGGCGGATCGATAAAATTTCTTTCCTCTGATATTCTTACGGTCTGCTAGTTTATGAAAGGTTGCTCCATATACAGAGATAGGTTTTGGATTACCCAGTAAATACCTCACCAAGTCGATGACATGTACTCCCAGATCAATGAGAGGGCCACCACCGGAGCGGGATTTATCGCCGAACCATCCTCCCGGATTACCTTTTCTTCTTAAATAGGTAGCTTTCGCATAATAAATCTCACCCAAATAATCAGTATCGATAAATTCTTTTAAGATTTTGCAATCATTACCATATCTTCTTACAAAACCGATCATTAATAGCTTGTTGTTTCTGTCAGCAGCTTCCTTCATTGTCTTTGCATCCTCTTCGGAGACAGACATAGGCTTTTCGCACAAAACATGCTTGCCGGCATTCAAAGCTGCAATCGTACAAGCAGCATGTGCACTATTCCAGGTGCATACACTGACTGCATCCAGTTCCTTTAGTAAAAGCATTTCATTCATATCCGTAAAAGTATGCTTAATACCATACTTCTCTGCCATATAATTTAAGCGTTCTTCATCCAAATCACAGAAAGCATAAAGCTCTACATTACTGTTCTTTATATATGCTGCTATGTGTGCTTCAGAGATAGAACCGGTTCCAATAATACCAACTTTAAGTTTGTTCATCCTGTAATATTCTCCTAACGACCTATTATTGATAAGAGTGTCAAAAGCCTTACTTGTAACTTGGTTTTGTCAATTTGCACATCTCTATCCAGGCTTTTAGCGTGATGTAGAATATAATTCGATGAGCAACTGTATGAGGCCGTTGGTACTTAGGTCCTGTATTTTAGGACCTTATGTACCATTACGTGGCTCATCCAAGCGAGAGCGTGTTGTGAATGAATTATATTCTGCATCATGCTATCAAAATAGGAAATCGTGCAAATTGACGAAACATTATTTATAAATAGGCTTTTGACACTCAAATCATTATTTTATTATTAAGAAATGCAATTGCGTTTCTCATATCCTTTTCTGGATCATCACCAACTTCACGTTCTATGGTTAAAAATCCTTTATATCCAATATCATCCAATGCCTTTAGGTATTCTGTAAAATCAACATCCCCCTCGCCCAGCGGAAGTTCTATAAAGGCTTGTCCGGATTGTATTTCTTCTTCAATGATACCATAAACGATTTCCGGATCCTTCACCATGAGTCTTCGTCCATCTTTTGCGTGAGTATGTACGATGTAATCTTTTAAGGTATAAACTGCTTTTACAGGATCATCTCCTGTTACCATAACAAAATTAGCAGGATCAAGGTTAACAGCTACCCCTTTCGAATTTAATCCATCAAGGAAATCCTTTAGTACAACTGCAATTTCAGGACCTGTCTCAATGGCAAAATGAGCATCCAATTGATCTGCAAATCGACTTAGGGTATAGCAGGCCTCTTGCATAATTTTATACCGTTCATGATTCTTGTCCTGCGGTATAACTCCAATATGAGTAGTGATAATATTTGTTTCTAAATCTTTCGCAAGCTCCATAATACGCTTTGATTTTTCAATGAGCATTGGATTTTTATCTTTGTTACCAAAGCCATGGCCCAAATCGCCACATAAAGCTGAGAAAATCAAACCATTTGACTTTACTACATCGAGCAGCTCTTTTCTTTTGCTAGTGGTTAATTGTTCCGGTGAGTATTGGCCAGAGGTTGCATACATCTGAAGTCCTTTCGCTCCCAGCTTTGCGGATTTTTCGATGGCAGTAATTGTATCCGTTTTAAAGGAATCCAACATTAGCCCAATGGGGAAATTATACATAATAACCATCCTTTCTAATGTATACAATGAAATGTGTAGAGGAATGATTCATTGTACCTATGAGTTGTTAATTGATTAGTCTTATTGTATAATTAAAGTATCCCTTGGTAAAGAATTGAAATTGCTTTAAATTAACACAATATTGCTTTTGGGGTATCAGACGCAAGATGACTAGCATTTGACATAAAATCATACCAGGAGTACCAATAGTATTCTTGAATAAATGATTTATGGACTGGAGAAGATTATGATTTATAACAATTCTTACGAACTGCATACACACGAGGATCCTTCTTTTCCGTTTATTTTTCATAAGACTACCATGAATCCTTTTTATTCTGATTTCTTATCGCACTGGCATGAGAATATTGAAATCTTATTTGTCATTGAAGGTGAGATTATAGTAATGTCGGATGCCAATATTGTTACTGCTCATAAAGATGAAATTGTGATAGTTAATTCTAACAATGTTCATCATATACATACCAACGAATCAGAAGCCCAATATTTTTGTCTTATTATAGATAGTAAATTCTGCTTTGAAGCGGGTTTGGATACCGATGAAATTATCTTTCAAAGATTGATCCTAGACAATTTTGTGAAGGATAAATATCTAGCGATTAAAGAGGAATTTGGGGCTAAAAAAGTGCTTTACAAAGCAGGGATAAAGGCACTCATTATGGAAATGCTTGTTTATATTTATCGTGAATATGCATTATCAGAAACCCCTCTGACGAATAAGAGTAAAACAGAGAAAATAGTCATAATCAAAAAAGCCATTCGATATATTCAAGATAACTATCAAAGAAATATTACTGTTTTAGATACAGCCGAGTATGTCGGGCTTAGTAAGTACTATTTCTGCCATATATTCAAAGAATTTACAGGTATTTCTACAGTGAAATACATTAATTTATTACGTTGTGAGAATGCTAAAAAAATGCTGCAAACTGGACACTATCGGGTAGAAGAAGTGGCATATTTATGCGGTTTTGATAATTTGTCTTATTTTTCTAAAACATATAAAAAATATATGGGTTGCCTTCCGTCATTCTCAAAAAAGGTATAAATTGAGCCATTTGCTTCAGATGTTCCCTGGACAAGGGATAAGAATTTTTACCTAAGGAAATTGCACAGTTATAACGAAACAAAGATATAAATACAAGGGCTGTTTCATAAGATTGATATGATACCTCCAAAGTAGCTTTGGTTATTTACCTCTACTTTGGAGGTATCATATCAATATGAATCAGCCCTTGTATTTCATTTATGACCATAAAAAGTTCGCGAAGCGTATTTCTTCCGGTTTAATCCTCAGCTTGAGCTTCTATGGTTTGTCTTCCGGAAAAGAAGGGTAAAGCCCGATACGTGTTCCTGTAATAGAACCGGAAGGTATTGAGTATAGCCCTAAGAAACTCATCAAAGAAGAGCGTCAGATAGATCGCAATTACACCGACATTAAATACTTTGATAAGAATATACGAGAAAGCTACTACAAAAACAGATCCGAATATCTGTGTATACAGCATCCATTTTACATCCCCTCTTGCCCGGATACCATGACCTACAACAACATTTAAGGCTTTCGGAAACAACGTGAATCCCTTAAAGATAAGATAAAATACCGATATATTAATCAAATCCTTATCGTTTGTAAATATGGATAAGATGGGTTTGGGAATAAGAGTAAATATGATGCAAAACAGCAGTACAAAAACCATAGAATAACGGATGGAGCTGGTCATGATATTTTTGGCGGCGTTGTCGTTTCCCGCTCCAATGCTGTTACCTACCAAGGTAAGCGTTGCTCTGGCGATTCCGTTAAAAATCATATATACAAAGAGTTCAACAGTGCAGGTTACCGTATATATAGCTACCACTTGGACCCCCTGCTTGTTAAGCAGAGTGATTAAAATTAAATTACTAACATTCCATAATAAATATTCGGTACCAGTCGGAAGGCCTAACCGAATTACCTCTTTGTATAAAATCCAACGGAAACGTATAATTTCGCGAAGCTTTATATTTGCAGAAAGCTCCTTTGATATGATAAAGTATGCTGTTAGTGTGAGTGTTCCTGCAACATTGGAAATCATGGTAGCCAGAGCGGCGCCTCTCACATACATTGCCGGAAAGCCAAGCTTACCGAGAATAAAAATCCAGGCGAGAAGGATATTCAAAAACACCTTGAAAAAACCAATATACATGATTGGCTTCGTCTTACCCATACCTTGAAGAGCGGATTGAAGTGACATATCAATTCCGTAAAAAAATAAAAGAAAGGATAATATTCGAACATAATCATTACAGTAAGGAAATAGCTTACTATTTACATTCATTAAAAGAAAGATCTCGTCGGAAAATTGCATCCAGATAAAAAGCAGGACGAAAGAGAGCAGCATGTTAAATCCGATCGATGCATTGACGCTATCATGAATATCCTTTTGCTTGCCTGCTCCGTATTTTTTGGCGACGATGATCGTTAGACCGGTACAAATTGCCACAAGGGCATCAATAGATGCGAAGAATGGAAATTGTGCAATACCGACTGCAGAGAGATACTTGGTATCGATTCTCCCTAAGAACGCTTTATCGACAATTGCCTGCAACTGAAAAACCAGTCCTTGAATGATGATTGGCAAAGCAATTTTCATAGTAGTCATAAATTGATTTGAATTTTTATTTATAATCATATATAATTCATCCCCCCAAGAGCATATTGAATAAATTCATAAGAATATTAATATATGTTCGAAGGATTAACAATAAATAATCTTACTAAATATATCAAAATCTTACGATATAATTAGTAAGGAATTTATGATAGAATAGATATAAAACATAGGTATTATTGGATTTTAGGCAATCAAAGGATTGGAGATATAGATGAAAACAAATCTGATACATGAAAATATTCCGATATCGAGGATTAATCCCGATGTACTGTACTGCCAGATTTTTCAGGGTAACGAGAAGCATGCTATGGGAGAAGCTCTTCCTTCCCGATGCGTAAGAGACTATGAGCTGGAGTATTTTGTAGATAGTGAAGGTAGCATGTATATTGATGATCAGCACATCGCTATTCATAAAGGAGATATTGTATTTCGAAGACCGGGACAGTATACACAGGGGATTATGCCCTATTCCTGTTATTTTATTTCCTTTGATATGGCTAATTCGATGTCATCCGATCCCGAATGGTATCATTCAAATCTATGGGAGCGGGAAGAGGTGCAATTCCAGACATATTATACGAACTCTATACTGGATCATATTCCAACAGTATTCCATATAGAGGGCGAGGACAAGTACTTCACTTTATTTGATACGATATATAATTCCTATCTGAATCCGATTCCGGGTAGTCAAATGCTGATGAAGGCTTCCATTCTCAATGTTTTATTTCAGCTTTATCAGGATTCGTGCAATCCGGCTAATACGATGCATCGATCACCTTACGGAAAAGCGATTAATCATGCCCTGGATTATATTCAGGAACACTATAATCAAAAACTTTCTCTTAAGCAACTTTCCGAGGTGGCAGAGCTTAGCCCGAACTACTTTCATAAAATATTTACTGATATCATGAAAATCACACCAAATGACTATATCACTACGACCCGGATGAATAAGGCGAAGGACTTGTTATTAAGGACGAACCTCCCGATTTATAACATTGCGGATCAATGCGGGTTTAATAATGTATCCTATTTCAGTTACCTTTTCAAAAAGTCCTTCCACGTGACCCCGGTTGACTTCCGTAATAAACATAATTATGTTTATTACGGAACAGAGTTCCTTACAGCGTATCACGACAAGACATCGATAGATAACTGTTGCTAATGTAACAATGATATAAATGGTCGAAACAATAATTAAAATATACAATATATGTATTTATTTAAAAATGAATATGTGATAATATGAAAGAAAGACTTACTTATACACTTTAGGAGGAGAAAAATGATTCTTTGTATTGTATCAGCTCCATGCAGAGTCTATTAGGACAAATCCGCATGGAGTTAAATATGATTTAGTCCAATAGGACTTTGCATTATTATATTTCTATTAAAATATAAGGAGCAAAGTCGATATGAATTTATTGATTACTACAATTAAGGAGCTTCGTAGCTTTCTGATTTTATGGCTATCACAATCACTATCCGCGTTGGGTAGTTCCATGACTAGTTTCGCTTTAATCATCTGGTCATATCAGCAACATGGTTCTGCATTGATAACAGCATTGCTATCCGTTTGTTCATATGCACCCTATGTAATTATGAGTATATTTGCGGGTGCACTGAGTGACAAGTGGAACAAGAAGACGATAATGCTTATAAGCGATAGTTTTGGGGCTCTATGTACTGTTGCAGTGTTTATCCTATTAAAAACGGATAATATGGAAATATGGCATCTATATGTGCTTAATGCTTTAAGCGGACTGATGAATACGATTCAGCAACCGGCTGCAGATGTTACAATCAGCATTCTCACACCGAAAAAACATTATCAAAAGGTCAGTGGAATGCGTTCTTTTTCAAATTCTATAATTAATATAATGACGCCTATTATTGCAACTACCATATTGACTCTGACTAATATTGATGTGGTTATCGCGATTGATTTACTCACATTTGTAGTTGCATTTGTATCGCTATTAGGATTTATTAACATTCCTAAAGCAACAGATGAATTAGTCAAGAAAGAATCAATGTTGCAGACAGCAAAAAGCGGATTACTATATTTGAAGGAGAACCGCGGCATTTTGGATCTGATTCTATTTTTGGCAGCAATCAATTTTACGGCCTCGGTATACAATGCTGCATTTCCTGCTATGCTTTTATCGATAGAGGGAGGCGGAGAGGTTGCACTGGGTATTGTTAATTCCGTTACCGGAATAGCAATGCTTGTGGGGAGTATAGTAGCATCTATATTGCCTACCCCAAAAAGCCGTGTTCGTGTAATATGTAATACTCTATTAATCTCTATGAGTACAGAAAACTTCTTTTTGGCATTTGGCAAATCGATCCCCATATGGTGCATCGGAGCAGTTTTAGGGTGGCTTGTTATTCCGATTATGAATGCGAATATGGATGTGGTTTTTCGAAATCATATTCCGATTGACATGCAGGGTAGGGTATATTCGGCTAGAAATACATTTCAGTTTTTTACGATCCCAATTGGATATTTCATGGGAGGAATATTAGTGGATAGAGTATTTGAACCCTTCATGGCGTCCCAGAAAGGAAGTAGTTATCTTACAATGATTTTTGGAGAGGGTAAAGGGTCAGGTGCAGCTTTTTTATTCTTCTTTCTTGGGATTATTGGAATTGTGACTTGTATCGTTTTTCGTAGGAGCAAGCATATTTGGCAATTGGAACGTTGATTATATATGGAAAGCTATATTGAGTAAGGGGCTGTCTCAAAATTTATTTTGCGACAGCCCCTATATTTTGTTCATGACAAGTGAATTGATTTATTAAATCATCCTGTTTCTGTTTTTCTTATTTAAAAATAGTAACTGCTTTCTGCATCTGTTCCACAATCGGTACTCCAAAGGGGCAGCGTTCTTCGCAGGCTGCGCAGCTGATGCAGTCAGAAGCGTTTGCCGAAAGACTGGAATAATGAGCCTTAATGGTAGACGGAACCTTCTCCTGAAGCACTGCCAGATCATATAGCTTATTCACCATTGCAATATCGATGAGGACCGGGCAGGGAGCACAATGGCCACAATAAGTGCATTGTCCGAAATAAGAATGATAGGGTGCATTGGCCAATACGGTCGCATAGTCCTTCTGTTCCTCATTCGCTTCCTCATAGGCTACCGCAGCATCTACCTCCTCCGGGGTTCTGCAGCCAACCATAACAGAAGCCACTGCAGGACGTGTTAATGCATAATGAAGACACTGTATGGGTGTCAAAGCGACACCGAAGGGTGATTGCTCTGCATTGAACAGTCTACCTCCGGCATAGCCCTTCATTACCGTGATACCGACATTCTCTCTCTCACAAATCTTATACAATTCTTCCCGTTCCGGTGCCATTCCTTTGAGTTCATCATTATAATGTTCCTTAAAAAGATCGTTTATATCTTCACTGGCAGGAAGTAGGTCGAAGGCAGGATTAAGGCTGAACAAAATCATCTCAATCTCTCCTGATATTGCTGCGAGCTTGGCAACACAAGGATTATGCGTACTTAGTCCAATATGACGAATAGTTCCTTTTTCTTTTAACCCGCGGACATATTCTAGGAACTCACCATTGATTATTTTATGAAACTCTGCTTCCTCGTCTACAAAATGGATCATACCCAGGTCTATGTAATCTGTCTGCAAGCGCCTTAATAAATCTTCAAAGGCCTCTGTTACTTTATCGAGTTCCCGGGTCCGCTCATACTGGCCATTCTGCCAGGTTGATCCGATATGTCCCTGTATCACCCATTCCTCTCTATGTCCGGCAATTGCCATACCTATATTAGAGCGTACGTTTGGCTCAGACATCCAACAATCGATAATATTGATCCCATATTCTCTGCTTTGTTCTACTACCTTCTTCACATCCTGGGCATTCTGCCGTTCTAACCATTCTGCTCCTAATCCTATTTCGCTAACCTTCAGCCCTGTTTTCCCTAATTGTCTGTACCTCAATTCAATTCCCCTTTCATTGTTTGCTCCACATTCAACCCAGAGCGATATATATTGTTTGTTTCATAGTTCTTAATCCCAAAGCTTTGATTTTTAATTCTTGTTTCCTGATATTTTTCTCGACCTAAATCCTTGATTCTTAACTCTTAAATCTATCATATTATATTTGTAGCTTTTAATCAATTAAGTAATGCCGTTAATTAAATATATATTAAATAGCCCCATTCTGATTTGATATTCTGCTTATATAAGGATATACTGTCGGTCGTATTCTGGTATCATGGTTATGAAAAGTATTCATTTTTACTCTACTATCATCTCTTTTATGTCCTGATGAAAATTCATATGTTATAATTAAGATATCAAGTACCAAAATATCTAATAAATCTACCGGAGAAGAGATGTATATTTATATAAGGTTCCTTAGCTAGAGAGCTATTGTATATAAATTGCAGTGAATTACTACGAATAAACTAGAGAGGATAATGAGTGAAAAGAAGTGAAATACATAGAGGGTAAACGGGTGCATATACCGGCGAAAACAGAATATATTAACAGAAAGTTTCTGGACATCCAATATGCCGATGGAAACGAAAGAAGACAGTTGGATCTATATCTACCGAATGAAGGGAAAGGTCCCTACCCTGTTGTCATAGATATTTTCGGAGGTGGATGGTTCTTTGGCAATAAGAGCTCACATAAGCTTGAACCGGCATTACAACTGAACAGAAAAGGCTTTGCAGTGGTCAGTATAAACTATTCCCTCAGTTACCAGCAGCAATTTCCGGTGCAGATAGATGAGATTAAGGCTGCGATTCGCTATATAAAGGCCAATGCGGCCAAGTATGATCTGGATCCCAACCGTGTTGCCTTGATGGGGGAATCGGCCGGAGCACATTATGCAGCACTCTGCGCACTATCCTCTTCCTGTAATATGCTGGAGGATAAGGAAGCCTGGGGAAATGCACAGGTCACCAGTGAAGTACAAGCGGTGATTGCAGTATACTGCCCTACGAGACTCGATATACTCAAAGAAGAACTGGATGTGTTGGGGCTGGAACCAACTTTTCAGGAGGTAGGAGAAGCAGATTCTATGGAAGGGACGTTGTTTGGCAGGAGAAAGCCGTCAGAGGTACAGGAGCTTGTCAGGTTAGCGGATCCTCATACCTATGTAAGTAAAAATTGCCCACCGTTTTTATTCCTTCATGGTGATAAGGATCAATGTATCCCAATCCTTCAAAGCATGACCCTGGCAGCCGCGATGAAACAGGCAGCAGGTCTTGATAGAGTGGAATATCACATCATTGAAGGGGCAAAGCATAACCTGGCTGATTTTGAGACAGAGGAAATATATGAGATAGAAGAGAACTTTTTAAGAAGAGTATTTAATATGTAACAAAACGATACTTTAGGTAGATAACAAACAAGATAATAGATAAAAACCCATTGATACGGGAAGAAGATGTGAAGTCCGCACAGTGGTGTGAACTCCTTGTTCTTCCGGGTTTTGATGCTTGAGTTTTAATAGAGGAGGGGTAAAATGTATCGAATGGTTATTACAGACGATGAAGAGAAGATATTGGAAGGGATATCAGAATTATTCCCATGGAATAATATTGGCTTTCAGGTTGTTGCCAAGTTCACGGATGCCAGGAGTGCATTATCCTATATTGAGAATAATCCGGTGGATGTGGTTATGTCCGATATCTCAATGCCTGATATGAATGGAATTGAGCTGACAAAGGAGCTGAAGAGATTTCCAAATATTAAAGTTGTCCTGTTCAGTAGCTATAAGGACTATGAATATATGCGTGCTGCCATTTTATATGAGACTTGTGACTATCTGCTGAAGCCGATCCGTTATGAAGAGCTGGTAGCCTGCTTTGATAGAATTAGAATGAAGCTGGACGAGGAGAATCATACAGAGGTGATAAAGCCGAAGACATATTATAGTGAGATTATCCTTCGGGTGGATGAATATCTCGTTAATCATTACCGGAAGGCAACTTTGGAAGGTGCAGCAGAAGTAGTTGGACTAAGTCCTAATTATTTATCAAAAATTTATAAGGAAAAATCGGGTTCCGGCTTCATGGAACATCTGAATAAGATCAAAATGGAAAAAGCCAGTGAACTATTAATGGATCCCAGCTATAAACATTACGAAGTAGCATTTTATGTGGGGTATGATAATCCGAAAAACTTCTCCAGAGCATTTAAAGCTTATTTTAATGTGAGTCCAATGGAGTATCGAAACGGTAAAAGGAAGGGGAACTAATTACTACATGCTAAAGAAGTTTTTTATAAAACGTTTTAGAAGCTATGCTCTGATTATGATTATACCAATGCTACTGCTTTTTGTTATTATGGGATACCTTCTGATTGATACACAGAAGAAGGACTTTGAGAAGATGGGAGTTCATACCGTAGATAGTGTAAACGAAAACATTCTCAATAACATTTATAGTACCATAGAACAACAGGATGACATTCTAAGATATGAACAGCACAAGCTTTCTATGAAAAAATTATTAAGTCACGATTTACTGGAGTACAGGGATATTATTTTCATGTATGCCACGACTAATTTCCTAAGGAGTTATGAGAGCTCCTATTCGTATATTCATTCTATTTATTTGTATATGGATGGTCTGGATAATTTGTTGACGTCTTCTTATGCCGAATTGGCTAATTTTAAGACCTATTATGATATCGGTTGGTATGACCAGTATCGGAAAATACCAAGTGATAATAAGCAATATATTGAAACTAGAAAATTACAACGCTACAGCTATGATAAAGAGACCGATGTTATTACTCTTTATCAGCGCATGTCCAGTGCTAAGGGTGTAATTATTCTGAATGTCAACAAGAGTGATTTTAGAGAGAAAGTTTTAACGATGTTGAGCTCTGGTCAAAGTATTTTTTTTCTAGACAAGGAGGGGGAAGTATTATTTAGCAGCAGTAAAGAAGCTGCATCGGATGTTGGTACAAAGGATGACTTCTTTACAGACATCGTGAAGGAATATGCGGCTGAGGATCAGTCCTCGTACAATCAGAAGTGGGTTAAACTAAACGGAAAATCATACTTGTTTTATATAGAACCAAATGAACAGTATCAAACCTATATGGTTTCTATGATCTCCTATGATGTCTTTGCTGAGAGAATGCAAGAATTCCTGGGGCTTTCTGCTGCTATCCTAAGTATTAATATACTGATTGTTATGCTGCTATCCTGGATTACGACCAATAGTGCATTTAAGCATATAACATATCTTGTGGATGTGTTTAGTGCGGCAGAAAGAGGGGAAGTTATTGAAGAACCACAGCCTGTCGTAAAGGATGAATACAACCTGATACTGAATAACATATTATTTCTCTATATTAAAAACAGCCAGATGCAGGTTGCTTTATTAGAGAAACAGCATCAGAATCAGGTTTCCGAGCTGATGGCTCTTCAATTACAGATTAATCCTCACTTTATATTTAATACACTTCAGACCATGGATTTGGAAGTAATGAAGGAGTTAGGTGCACAATCTACCCTCCATACCCTTGTTCAAGAACTGTCTAGAATCATGAAATATGCATTGGTAGATCCTACCGAGGCAGTGACGATGAGGGAGGAGCTGAATTATTTAAAAGCTTATTTAGAGATCCAAGAGGTTCGATTTAATAATAATATTATTACTTATTATGAAATCGATGAATCTCTTTATGATAATTATGTCTTCCGACTTATGCTCCAGCCGATGGTTGAGAATTGTGTGATTCATGGAATTAAGTCCGTCAATCAGCGATGCTACATTAAGATTAAGGCTTCCAGAAGAAAGGATGAAATGCATATTAGTGTTATTGACAACGGTTGTGGAATGTCGAAGCAGTATCTGGAGGAATTAAGAGAAAAAATCAATGATCCCAAAGCAAAGAACATCGGCTTAACGAACTTAAACCGTAGATTAATCCTGCATTACGGAGAGGGTAGTAAACTGAATATTCAAAGTAAATCAGGGGTCGGAACAGTCATTGGATTTCGGATACCGATCCGAATAACGGAGAGCGATGAATTACTCGAAGCATCGATTGTATCATAAGGAATAGTGTGAAGAAAGAACATCTTCACACAGGAAGAAGCTGCGAAGTTTGCTCATTGGAGCAAACTCCTTGTTCTTCCGGGTTTTGTGCTGCATCGTTGTGCCGCCTCCAAATTAGCGGCAATTGGAAGAGTGAAGATTAGTATCAATTATTCCATAGAATAAGAAGAATAGAATAAAAATAGAAAAAAATGATACCCTGAGATGAAAACACCGTAATATTTGAGCTTTTATGATATTTTGGAAACCTGTTCGTCGCGGCACATCAATGATAAAATAATATTATTGAAAGAGCTCACTGTTAAATAAAATGAGTTCACTCAATAAAAAAAATGGGAGGTATTTATTATGTTATTGAAAAAAATGATGGCAATGTTTCTTGTTGTAGCAATGACTGTTTCCTTAACCGCTTGTGGCAAAAGCAGTTCTACCGACAGTCCCAAAAAAGATACAAGTGCTGAGCCCACAAAAGCCGCTTCTACAGACACTGGTGCTGAAGCTTCAACGGAGCATGAGCCGGTAAATCTTCGTTTCTCCTGGTGGGGCGGAGATGCGAGACATGAAGCAACTTTAGCAGTTATTGATCTTTTCCAGAAAGAGTATCCATGGATTACAATTGACGCAGAATATAGTGCACAGGATGGCTACAATGATAAGCTTATGACACAGTTCGCTTCCGGTACCGCTCCTGATGTAATACAGATGGAGACTGGTGCAGCACCTGAATACTATAGTCAGGATCTGCTTTATAATCTGTCAGAGACCAGTATCGATTTCACTAGCTTTGATCCGACATTCCTTGTAAATAACGGACAATTCGGTTCCGGCAGTCAATTTGCGATACCTACCGGAAAAGCGGGATCAGCAATTATCGTGAATAAGGATTTAGCAGATGCAATCGGTATTGACTTTACACAGCAATACGACTGGGATCAGTTGATTGAGTGGGGTAAGCAGGTGCAGGCTTATGATCCCTCATTATACCTCATCCAAGGCAACGTAAGCTTTATGATGCCATTCATCATGCGTTGTATGCCTAGACAGATGAATGGAAAGCCAATTATCAGTGCAGACAATCAATTGACAGTAACGGAAGAACAATTTACTAAGATGTTAGATTTTGTAAAGCAATTATATGATAATAATGTAGCTGTCCCTGTTTCTTATATGGCATCCTACGGTACCAATAATCAGGATGATCCGAACTGGATTGCCGGTAAATATGTATCAATGGTAGGTTATACCTCTAGTGCAGATGTTATGCAGGCAGCTAATCCGGACTCTAATTATATCGCTGGTAATATGCCGGTGTTCGCAGATGCAGTAAGCGATGGATGGGCGAACGACTGTCCTCAGTTCATGGGTATTTATAAGAATACTAAGCACCCCGAGGAAGCCGCTTTATTCTTAGATTTCTTCTTTAATAATGAAGAAGCAGCTAAGACCTTAGGTACTGTTCGTTCTGTTCCTCCGACAGCAAAGGCTCAGGAGATTACGGTTACAGCTGGAACGCTTAATCCTTTAACCAAGATGGCAGTTGACGTAAGCCAGCAATACAAGGGCTTTTCTGACGGTGGTAAGACAACCAGTGCAGAGGTAACCGCAATTCTTATCGATGCTTATGAAAGTGTTGCCTACAATGCAAAGACTCCTGCTGAAGCAGCGAAGGAAGTCGTACAATTAATTAATAATTATTTATCCGCACAATAGAGCTACATAGCAAATCCATTCAGTGATCAGGCTGCCGTTAAATAATGTTATGTAATTTTACATTGGTCATTATTTAACGGCAGCTCTTTTAAATAAGCGAGCGAGGTGATACACAATGAAAAGTTCATTACTAACAAAAAGGGGTCATAAGGCATACATATATATATTACCTTGGCTAATTGGCTTAGCAGTATTGCAAATATATCCTTTTATAGCTTCACTATTTTATTCCTTTACCGATTACAATGCCTTTGGAAAAATGAATTTTATTGGGCTAAATAATTATATCAAATTATTTACAAAGGATGCTGAATTCTACAAATCCTTGGGTGTGACCTTGAAATATACATTGTTCACCGTACCAGGTAAAATTGTTTTTTCGTTAATTGTTGCTCTCTTGTTAAATCGGGCAAGAAAGGGTATCGGCGTAATGCGAACTATTTTTTATCTGCCTTCTTTATTTGGCGGAAGCATTGCCGTTTCAATCCTTTGGAAATTGATGTTTATGGATAATGGTTTAATCAATTCACTTATTGGTATGTTCCATATCGAGCCTATCTCATGGTTAGGCGATCCTAACGTAGCATTATTTACCATTAGTACCATGGAAATGTGGCAGTTTGGCTCTTCTATGGTAATGTTCCTTGCAGCATTAAAGAATGTTCCTAAATCGTTGTATGAAGCGGCGGGAATTGATGGTGCAAACAAATTTCAGGTATTCTTTAAAGTAACATTTCCACAGATTACTCCAATTATATTCTTTACAATAATTATGCAGACAATCAATGCATTGCAAAACTTTACCTCTGCATTTGTCATTACAAAGGGCGGTCCGGTAAAATCCACATATATGCTGGGTCTGAAGCTTTATTATGACGGCTTCTCTTACCATAAGATGGGATATGCAAGTGCCTCTTCCTGGATAATATTCATGCTGATCCTGGTTATTACCCTGATTCTGTTCGGAACTCAGAAGTACTGGGTGTTCTATGAAGATGAAAGTAAATAACAACAACTGCTATAACATAGGAACAGATCATGCTGTTAGAAAGAAGGCTAATTATGAACAAAAAATTAATTAAGAAAATACGCGGGGATTTCTCCTATACCTGTATAATCATAATAGGACTCTTGATGATTTATCCTCTTATCTGGATGTTCTTTACAAGCTTTAAATCCAATAATGAAATATTTGGTTCTCTAAAGCTCCTTCCGGAAAGCTTTAGTCTGCAGCCCTATATTAACGGCTGGACAAGTGCAGGAGGAATCAGCTATACCAAATTTTTTATTAATACCTTTAAATTAGTTATTCCTACCACATTATTCACGGTGTTATCCAGTACTCTCGTAGCCTATGGCTTCACACGTTTTGAATTCAAGGGTAAGAAGATGCTGTTTGGAATATTGATTTCCACCTTGATGCTACCGAATGCGGTAATCATCATTCCCCGCTATACTATTTTTAATAAGCTGGGAATGATAGATAGCTACTGGCCATTCTACCTTCAGGCAATATTCGCCTGTTATCCATTCTTTACCTATATGCTGATACAGTTTATGAGAGGATTACCCAGTGAGCTGGATGAATCTGCTTACTTAGATGGCTGTGGAACGTTCAAGGTGCTTTACAAAATCCTGTTGCCATTACTTAAACCCTCCATGTTTTCCGCCGGATTATTCCAGTTTTTATGGACCTACAATGATTACTTTAATTCTCTTATTTATATTAATACCGTAAAGAAATACACCGTATCCTTGGCGCTGCGTCTTTCCATTGATGCAGAGACCGTGGTGCAGTGGAATCAGGTAATGGCAATGGCGTGTATTGCAGTATTACCGGTAGTTGTTTTATTCTTCCTCGCGCAACGATATTTTATTGATGGGATTGCAACAACAGGTCTAAAAGGGTAAAGGAGATTTTGATATGGCTTATGCAACTAATCCGATTTTAACAGGCTTCAATCCGGATCCGTCCATTCTCAGAGTGGACAAAGATTATTATATTGCAACATCAACCTTTGAATGGTTTCCAGGGGTACAGATCCATCATTCTACCGATTTAATCCATTGGGAGCTGATTGGTCATCCGCTAGAGAGACTGTCTCAGCTCAATATGCTGGGAAATCAGAGCTCCTGTGGTGTCTGGGCACCCTGCCTATCCTATAGTAATGGGATTTATTATCTTATTTATACGGATGTAAAAGCGTTCCTTGGTATGTTCAAGGATACCCATAATTATCTGGTAACAGCAACCGACATCAGAGGTCCCTGGTCAGAGCCGGTCTATCTGAATTCAAGCGGCTTTGATCCTTCTCTATTCCATGATGACGATGGTAAAAAATATTTGTTGAACATGGTTATGGATTATAGACGCTATAACTCGAAATTCGCTGGTATCGTATTACAGGAATATTCGGAAGAAAGAAAAGCTTTGGTAGGAGAGCCGGTGAATATTTTTAAGGGCACTCCCTTGGGCTTCACAGAAGGACCACATCTTTATAAGCACGATGGTTATTACTATTTGGTTACTGCAGAAGGCTCGACAGAATATGGTCATGCAGTAACAGTAGCAAGGAGCAGGAGTCTAACAGGTCCCTATGAGGTGGATCCGATGAATCCGATTTTGACCTCCTCCCATGTCCCGGACAATCCACTTCAAAAGGCCGGTCATGCCAGTATTACCGAAGGACATAACGGAAAATGGTATTTGGCTCATCTTTGCGGGAGACCGGTAGGTGAAGACCGGATGTGTATCCTGGGACGTGAAACCGCAATCCAGGAGGTTGTATGGAAGGACGGTTGGCTGCGCCTGGCAAATGGCAGCAATGCACCAAGCTTGACAGTGGATATAGAGGGGGTAGACACAGATTCTACAGAAAAAAAGCGATATTTGATGGAAGATTTCGATCAGGCTTCCTGGAGTATTCATCTGCAGACGCTGCGGGTTCCCTTAGCAGAGAGGGCTTCCTTAAAGGAGAGACCCGGATATTTACGCTTATATGGTAAGGAATCCTTTACCTCCTGCTACTACCAGTCACTGCTGGCACATAGACAGCAAAGCTTCTATTGTGAAGTAACCACTAAAGTGGATTTTAAACCAAAGAATTTCCAGACTATGGCTGGGTTGGTCTATTACTATGATTCTTTAAGCTATTATTACTTATACATTACAGAGGATGAGAGAGTAGGCAGAGTACTAAGCATCTTATCCAATGTATTGGGTAAGGGTACTCAGCCTATCGGAGCTGGGATACCGTTACCGGAGACAGGTGAGGTTTATCTTAAATTAACAACATTAAAAGAAAAAGCATACTTCTCCTATTCCCTGGATAATAAAGAATACATCCAGGTTGGAAAAGCTCTTGATGCAACGGTTCTTTCGGATGACTATTATGCCTCTACTGGACATATTCTTTTCACCGGAGCTTTTATCGGTATCTGCTGTCAGGATTTATCAGGGCAGGGAGCATATGCAGACTTTGATTATTTTGAATACAAGGAGGATGACCATGAGCTATAGCAAGGAATTATTAGAAGGCTTAAGCCGCAAGGCACAACAAATACGTAAGGATGTCGTGATCAGTATTGGAGTAGGTGTAGCAGGACACATCGGGGGTTCCAACTCAGCGGCAGATATCGTAACAGCATTGTATTTCCATAAAATGAAGCATGATCCAAAAAATCCGAAGATGGAGGATAGGGATCGTTTCCTCTTAAGTAAAGGGCATGTTGGTATTCTACAATATGCGGCTTTAGCAGAAGCAGGATATTTTCCGGTAGAGGATCTTAAGATGACCAAAGAGATCGGTTTTTATCTTCAAGGACATCCGGATGTGCAGAAAACACCCGGCATCGAGGCAGGCACGGGTTCCTTAGGACAGGGCTTATCCATAGGACTTGGTATGGCTCTTGGCATGAAGCTTGATCAGATTGATCGAAAGGTATATGTCCTGGTTGGAGATGGTGAAATTGCGGAAGGACAGATTTGGGAAGCAGCAATGGCAGCAAGCTCCTTCAAAGCCGATAACCTGGTAGCGATTATGGATCTTAACAGACTGCAGGCAAATGGTACTATTGTTGAACGCTTCGATACCAATCCTATCATCCCCAAATGGGAGAGCTTTGGCTGGAATGTAATTGAGATTGACGGGCATAACATGGAAGAAATATTGACTGCACTGGACAAAGCAGATACGGTAAAGGGCAAACCTACTGTAATCGTAGCGCATACGGTAAAAGGTAAAGGTGTTAGCTTTGCAGAAAATGTAGTTGGATACCATAACGGAATGCTGACCGAAGAAACATATGCTCAGGCACTCAAAGAATTGTCATAAGTGTGAATAAAAAGCGATTTACATAATTATCTATAATGCTGCTATTGCAGCATTATATCGGGAAGTAGGAGGATAGGATAATGGCATATACAAATCAAAGAACGGCGTATGGTAATACGTTGGTGGAATTAGGGAAAGAGAATAAGAGAATTGTTGTCCTTGATGCTGACCTTGGTGCTTCAACAATGGGAAAGCTATTTGAGGCAGCATATCCGGATAGACATTTTGAAATGGGTATTGCAGAAGCAAATATGACTTCGGTTGCAGCTGGACTGGCACAGACCGGAAAGATTCCGTTCACGAATTCCTTTGCGGTATTTGCAGCAGGGCGTGCTTACGATCAGATACGACAGACAATATCAATTGGAGAATTGAATGTTAAAATCTGTGGCTCCTCTGCCGGCTTATCTGACTTTGGTGATGGTGCAACCCATCAGTCAATAGAAGATTTAGCAATTATGAGAGCAATCCCTAATATGACAGTAATCTGTCCTGCAGATGCCAATGAAACAGTACAAGCGGTAAAAGCAATGGTAGATATGAATGGACCCTGCTATCTTAGATTAAACCGTAATGATTATGATAATGTTACACCCGAGGATAAACCTTTCGAGATCGGTATGCCGAGTGTCCTTAAGGAAGGCAGCGATATCGTAGTATTTGCTACAGGAATTATGGTAGGAAAAGCTCTGGAAGCGGCAGAAGAATTGAAAGGAAAGGTTTCTGTAAAAGTAGTGAACGTAAGTACCATCAAGCCCATGAACAAGGAAGCTGTGATTTCTATGGTTACCGGCTGTAAAGCAGTGGTTACTGTAGAAGAGCATAGTATCGTTGGTGGTCTGGGCAGTGCGATATCAGAGGTGCTTTGTAAAGAATGTAAACCGATCGAGTATGTAGGCGTAAACGACACCTTCGGCAGCAGTGCTCATTGCTATAAAGACGTGCTAGACTACTATGGTCTGACTAAGGAGCATATTGTAGAGGCAATCGTAAAAATGGCTAAGTAGTATGAAAATAAAGTTTGCAGGCTATGAAGAAAGGTAGGGTTATGATAATGAAAATTGGATTTATAGGACTTGGCATCATGGGCAAACCCATGGCAAAAAACCTTCTAAAAGCGGGCCATGATCTGGTAGTTTATGATGTAATAAATGAAAATGTGGAGAATGTGGTAGCAGCAGGTGCAAAGGCAGCTACTTCACCTAAGAACGTAGCAGCTGAGTGTAAGCTGATTATCACCATGCTGCCAAACAGCCCCCATGTAAAGACAGTTGTTATGGGAGAGAATGGTGTCCTGGAAGGCGCATCAGAAGGAACGATTCTCGTAGATATGAGTTCCATCGCTCCCAATGCTACTCAGGAAATCGAGAAGGCATGTGTAGCAAAGGGTGTTAGGATGATCGATGCACCGGTATCTGGCGGAGAGCCGAAAGCGATTGACGGCAGCCTTTCTATCATGGTTGGCGGTGACGAAGAAGTATTTAACGAAGTACGCGAAATTCTGCTGATTATGGGTGCAAGTGCAGTGCATTGCGGCAAGATTGGAGCCGGTAATACAACAAAGCTTGCAAATCAGGTAATCGTTGCTTTGAATATTGCAGCGGTATCGGAAGCCTTTATGTTGAGTACCAAAGCGGGTGTTGACCCGATTAAGGTATTCGACGCTATCAAAGGCGGGTTGGCAGGATCCACTGTTATGAATGCTAAAATCCCGATGATTACAGAAGGTAACTTCAAGCCAGGATTTAAAATTGATCTTCATATTAAGGACTTAAATAATGCCTTAGAGACCGGTCATGAGGTTGGAGCACCTCTCCCGCTTACTGCTTCTGTCATGGAAATGCTCCAGATGCTCCATGCAGATGGTTATGGACAGAGCGATCACAGTGGTATTGCAATGTATTATGAAAAATTATCAGGAACACAAATCCGCAAATAATACAAGGCTTGTACGAACGGATTTATTGTATCCTATATAGAAAAGGAGACATAATCTTGGAAGAAAAATCATTTTTGGAGAGCCTATTTTCTCTAGAGGGAAAGGTTGTAATATTCACCGGAGCAGCAGGTGGTATCGGAAGCGAATTATGCGAAGGCCTGGCGAAGTCAGGGGCTACGGTTGCCCTTTGTGATATCAATCAAAAGAGCTTGGATGATTTAAAAGATAAAATCACGGCGGCAGGAGGGAAAGCCTCTACCCATATCCTAAATGTTATGGACAAGGAGAACATTCTGTCCTGTGTTCAGGAAATCAATAATCAATATGGCCATATTGATGTTCTTGTAAACTGCGCGGGAGTTAACAAAAGAGAAGGTTTTCTGGATGTGGAAGAGGAAACCTATGACCGACTTATGGCAATCAATCTTAAGGGAACCTTTTTGATGTCCCAAACGGTTGCGCACTATATGAGAAAACAAAATTATGGAAATATCATTAACATTGGATCACATAATACCGGTTGGGTACTGGGTGGCTGCTCTGTATATGCTGCTACAAAAAGCGGTATGGTAGCATTTACGAAGGCACAGGCAGTGGAATTGGCTAAATACAATATCAGAACGAATTGTATCAGTCCGGGACATATTCAGACCCCGCTTACTACAGTAACCTGGGAGCATCCGGAGAGATCAAAATATCTGCTGGATCGGATTGCAATGAATCGTCCCGGTTATCCGGAGGATATTGTAGGAGTATGTATCCTTCTTGCCTCGGATGCTTCTGCCTATATTACAGGCTGCGAATATCGGGTAGACGGCGGATGTATTGCAGGAGGTCAGCCCTGGCCATATGATACAAAATATTAGTAGCATAATAAAGTCGCTTCTAGTATCGAATAGTTGAAATATCTGAGTATTTAGTATTATTAGTATGATAAATATGGGTATTGTTAAGAGGATGGACCTGGACCCAACATGCACTTTTATGAGTGCTGTGGGAACCCGGTCCATCTTGTTTTGTATCTTGTTCATTGTAAAGTTGGGGTGAGCTTCTCGGAAGCTCACCCCAATACTATATTTGGATTTATTTTGTAATGATTAACGATGTCTTCTGCTTAGAATGCTTTTCGAAAACGCATCAGTGAATCGATAGTCGCAGCCAGATTATCCTTGCTCTGATATCTGGAAATCTCAAAGTCAATTGCAGCCCGGTTGATACTGAATATGGAGCTGACGCCCATATCATAAGACTTCTCTGCATCCTCGCCAATGGCACCGACGATTACAATGACCGGGACATTTTTCTTCTTTGCCCGCTCAGCAATGCCGATTACAACCTTGCCTCTTAAGCTTTGTCCATCAATTTTTCCTTCACCGGTAAAAATCATATCAGCACCTTCTAGCATTTCGTCAAAGCGGACAATATCCAGTACGGTATGGATACCTGATTTTAAGGTTCCGCCAAAGAATGCCACAATACCTGCACCCATGGCACCGGCAGCACCCGCACCTGGAATGGCAGATACATCTATACTGAGGTTTTCGATTATTGCTTGTGAAAGTGCACGAAGATTTTGATCCAAATCCTTCACCATCTCCTCATCGGCACCTTTTTGGGGACCAAAGATATAAGCGGCTCCGTTTTCACCATACATGGGATTATCGATATCACACATGGCTGTTATTGTGCAGTTTGAAAGAAGCTGCCTTGCCTCTGAGATGTCAATTTTTTTAATCTTTGTTAGGCTATTACCGGTTGGGAGGAAAGAATTACCTGCTTCATCGTAAAATTTAACTCCGATTGCAGCTGCAGCACCAACGCCAGCATCATTGGTACAGCTTCCGCCGAGCCCGATGATAATATCAGTGCAGCCGTCCTCTATTGCTTTCTTTATGGTCAAACCTGTCCCGAAGGTTGTTGTAAGAGCTGGGTTTTTCCTGCCTTCTACCTGAGGGAGACCGGCAGCTTGAGCCATTTCAATGATTGCTGTATTAT
Organism: Bacillota bacterium; assembly: GCA_023411215.1. GTDB lineage: Bacteria > Bacillota > Clostridia > Lachnospirales > Lachnospiraceae > Mobilitalea. The sequence continues at coordinate 40,664 of JAEYOY010000079.1, forward strand.
TATATCTTGCGTAATAGGATTCCAGAGGCTCATGATATGGACCCGTTACCGAAACGTTGATCTTCTTTGCATTGAGAGCATGAAGAAAGCAATCAACAGTTCCTTCTCCGCCATCTGCTACAGGAACTGTAACTGTTTCACAAGCGGGGTAAAACTCTTTCACTTTTGTGCTGATAATTTCACAAATTTCTATGGAACTCATAGTACCTTTAAACGAGTCAGGGATTATAATGCATTTTTTCATTTTTTTCCTCCGATTAGTAATTGAATGTTTCGTTGGTTTTAGTATGTACATATATTATAGCAAAGTTTTATTATTATAAGAAGATTTTTTTCTTACTTTATGCGGTAATATAGCAAAATTAGTGTCGAGTGGTCAAGCTGTTAAGGTATACGAATGAAGTTTGAGAAAGAAAAATAAAAAGTCTCTAAACCTCACAAAATGGTTTAAAGACTTTTTATATGTATCCGTATATATGCGACAGACGCAAGCTGTCTAAATCGACTGGTTTACCGTTGGGGTATTAAGCCTCATCTTTACCATAGACATTAGAGTCTTTTAGCATAGCATCTATAATGGAACCGACTAATAATTTATTATCAATTTCTAGTTTGATACTTTCAGCAAATTTAAGGTCGCCAACATATATATTATCACCAGAATTTAAATTTGAGACATCAACCTCAACCGAATCCGGTATATCGTTTGGTAAACCTAATACCGGTACCAGATCCATCAAGCGATTAAGTACTAACCGTTTCCCTTCAAGAAATTCTGTTCCTATATATTTAACGGCTACATCTGCTTTTACAACTTCATTTAGTGAAACTTGCTGTAAGTCAACATGATGATAGTCATAATCCTTTGGATTAACTTGTATTTCCTTCACCATAACATCATAACTATTTTGATCAGGACTAACCAATTTCATTACACAGTTTCGGCCATGCTTTTTAAGTGTTTTTTTGAATTCGTCCTTCTTTAATGTTATTGCAATGGATTCGTCCCCTCTGTTATTAATATTTCCAATAAGATACCCATTTTTTTGTAAGAGCTTTTTTTCACCCTTACTAATTTTTCCTCGATTATCAAATGCTAATGTAATTATTTCTGCCATTACTGACCCTCCTCATTTGAAAGTATTTTACTTTTGCTGCCAAAACAATCAATTATTCGTTAATTTTATTTTGTTTCGCGCAAAGTTATAAACATAGCTCATCTATATTTTAAATAAATAACTGAAAATGTCAAGTCAAATACATGAATTAAATAATAATTATAAAATAATAAGTATTAATAACAGATAAATAGTTATTAAATGGATTAAAAAAGAAGTAAAATACATTAAAATGTAATTTTCGTAAAACAAAAGTGCAACATAATATTTTATTTAAGATAAATAGCTTTTTTGTTTAAAAATACTAGGATGTGAAGCAAAATATCAAAGATTAAATCTAAGAGTAGTTGATGCATTTATGAAAGAGCGTAACCCTAAGTGTGAGAATTTTACAGATTTTTGGTTGTATGCCAGGTTTATGCAATAAAGGTTTGTGATTGAATAATATTCGTCTATCTTATACAATAGAGATATAGAATCGCATATTGATTAGCATGGATGTAACCTATCAGAAATTGTTCTTTAATAAGGAGATCGTTTATGGAAAAATACAAATTAAAGATAATAGATATCGTAGAGGAAGCCGTCGGAATCAAATCCTATTACTTTGAGAAGCCGTCCGACTTAGATTGGTTAGAGGGTGCACATGTACATATCGGCCATATTGGTTATGATGAAGGAGAGCTCCCTAATAAAGCATTGGTTCGCCATATGTCTATTACTACCTTAGCCTGTGAGAATAAGATCGGGATCACCACAAGGGTTCCGGGAAGTAATTCACAGTTTAAGATGAAGCTGTCTGAGTTGAGAATAGGAGATGAAGTAATCTTCTTCAAGTTTGGTTCGAGAATGTATCTGAGGCGTATGAATCGTCCACTCATACTTCTCTCCATGGGAGTAGGTATGGCTACCATTCGTCCTTTGTTACAAGCCTTTATTAATGATACATCGAACATTCCAGTCGTAATCAATGTGAATGTGAATTCCACCGGGGAATTCCTTTTTCACAATGAGCTGGACCCATATACCGGTGATTCCTACATCAATTATTGGTTGAAATCGCGTCGTGACTTTATCAACCTACTTTCAGGACTACCATATAAGGAAGAAGCAATCTTCTATCTTGTAGGAAGCGATGAATTTATGAAGGATAATATTGTGCTCCTGAATAGTATGGGGGTCCGTAATGAAGACATTATACTGGATAGAAAGGAAGAGAAGCTTAAGGACTATTTTATCGTATAAGAGATGCCAAAGAACCCTTGACTAAGAATAGAACGAGGTGAAGCTTTTCAGCTTCACCTCGTTCTATTCTCTGTGTCAAGGTTGATCTCTCCCAGTTCGGAGGAGATATGTATCCTAGTACTTAATAAATTTGGAGCCGGGTACTCCGCAAATCACACATTTATCGGGAACGGAAGTCTCAATATTACCGCATACCGGACAGAGATAGTAGAATACTTCCTCAGTCTCTCCCAGGCTGTTCAGAGCATCGGTATAAAGCTTGGCATGGACTGCTTCTGCCTTCATTGCAAAGTTGAAGGTTGGCATAACTTGATTAAGACCTTCCTGCTCGGCGATTGCCAGGAACTCCGGATACATACTGGTTGCCTCATGGGTCTCACCGGCAATGGCTTCCTTCAGATTCTCTTCCGTTGTTTTTATCTTACCGGCCAATTCAAATTCCTTTAAGGCATGAATTGTCTCTGCATCTGCTGCACACTTAAATAATTTGGCAGCATTGGCATATCCATCCTTCTCTGCCTTTTTGGCATAAGCTAAGTATTTACGATTTGCCTGAGATTCTCCTGCAAATGCTTCCATCAGATTCTTTAATGTCCTGTTATCGTCCATTCTGAAGCCTCCTATAATTAGTCGTTATACTCGGCCATCCAAAGACCGTGCAGGTTGCAATATGCATAAGCCCTTTTTACCTTATCATCCTTCGTAAGTGCAAATTCCAGATAAGGCTTGTCATTTGGCATAAGTGGTTTGCGTTGTCCGCCCTTCTCTGTCATCAGGTAGACCCATCCAATGAAATGTTCTTCTGTCATCGGGTGTGGGACAGAGCCAATCTCGATGGTAACGGTATTCCCCTCAACCTTTATTACCGGAATGTGCTTCTCAACAGCTGCTTCCACGGTGTTGGGAACTAATTCTGACATCTCCTCACCACAGCATACCAGCGGTACACCAGCATTATTAATTAGCCCAATCGTGTTGCCGCATTTCTTACAGGTATAAAACTTTTGCTCCTTCTTCATCTTCGTACCTTCCTTTCTAGAGATAACTAATCTGTGTCCTTTTAAAGTACCTTTTGATCCATAAAATGATAGGCTGTCTTTGAGTAAGACAGGATAACACACATCTTCCTTTATTATATAGTTAATTTCGAATTTGTTCAATCCTTCAAAGGTATTTAATCATGTCATTATCCGATAGCGACAAATTAATATTTGTTCAAATTGAAACATTTCAATATAGCAACTATAATTAAATTATCTTAAGAAGATGATTGGCCAATCAGTTCTTCAGAAATACAAACTAACAATCTATTTTTGAAGTGAGAGGGTAGAATTAACTATGAAGGAAAAAATTCAGGCATTTGGTAGATTTTTTAGCGGTATGGTATTACCAAACATAGGTGCATTTATTGCATGGGGTATAATCACTACATTATTCATATCAGTAGGTTGGATTCCGAATGAGAGCCTTGCTGCATTAGTTGATCCAATGGCTAAGATGCTTCTTCCCCTTTTGATTGCTTATACAGGCGGTCAGGTGATCTATGGTCACAGAGGTGGTGTTATTGGTGCGATTGCAACAATGGGTCTTATCGTAGGCTCTTCCGTTCCAATGTTCTTAGGCGCAATGCTGATGGGACCGTTCAGTGCATTTATCATCAAGAAATTCGATAAATTATTCGAGGGTAAGATTAGAGCAGGCTTTGAGATGCTTGTTAATAACTTCTCCCTTGGTATCATCGGCGCGATATTAACAATTATTTCGTTAAAGGCAATCAGCCCAATCGTTACTGCTTTGAATAGCGTAATGGAAGCGGGTGTAGGCTTCTTCGTAGACAACAAATTACTTCCGCTTGCAAGTATTTTCATTGAGCCCGCGAAGGTATTATTCTTAAACAACGCATTAAATCATGGAATTTTAACCCCCCTTGGAATGGAGCAGGTTGATAAGGTTGGTAAATCCATATTCTTCCTGTTGGAAGCAAACCCCGGTCCCGGACTTGGTATCTTACTTGCTTGCTTAATCGCGGGTAAGGGTATGATCAAGAGTTCTGCTCCCGGCGCTATCGTAATTCATTTCTTTGGTGGAATCCATGAGATATATTTCCCTTATATATTAGCAAATCCGGCACTTATTTTAGCAGTTATTGCCGGTGGAGCTAGTGGTGTATTAACTAACACTGTATTAGGTGGCGGCTTGATCGGACCTGCATCTCCGGGCAGTATCCTCGCAGTAGTAGCAATGATTCCCAGAGGTGGACATATAGCAGTACTTCTCAGTGTATTAATCTCTGCAGCAGTATCCTGTGCGGTTGCAATTCCTTTATTAAGAATCTTTGGTAAGGATGAGGATATCAATGCGGCTAAGGCTAAGGTTCAGCAGATGAAGAGCGAATCAAAAGGCATTACCACCAATGTTAAGGTTGATGCAAAGGATGTTAATACCATTGTATTTGCTTGTGACGCAGGAATGGGTTCCAGTGCTATGGGTGCTACCATACTGAAGAAGAAGCTGACCGAAGCAGGACTGGGTAATATTAATGTAATTCATACTCCGGTATCATCAATCCCTGCAGATTCACAAATCATCGTAACTCATACAGCATTGAAGGAAAGAGCTGCAAAAAGCAATCCAAACGCTAAGTTAGTATTGATTACGAATTTCATGGCTGCACCGGAATATGATCAACTGGTGAATGAATTAAAAAACAACTAATCCTCCATTATATTGGGGAATATAATGACTGATTAAAATCTGTATTAGTTTATTACAATACGCACGAAAAGCGGTGTCACTGCCGCTGTTCGTGCGTTGAAGTATTTCTATTATTAATACAGCAAAGCAGGTTTTAGCTTTTGCCTGATAGGATTGTAGTGTCAAAAGCCTATTTAAATATAGTCACGTCAATTCGCACAATTGATATTTTGATTGCATAATGCAGAATATAATTCGTTCGCAACACGCTTTCGCTTGGATGAGTCACGTAGTGGTACATAAGGCCCTTAAAAACAGGACCTAAGTACCAACGGTCTCATACAGTTGCTCATCGAATATATTCCGCATCATGCTTAAGTTGAAGTGCAGATGTGCTAATTGACGTGTATAAGTTACTAGTATGGCTTTTGACACTCCAATCCTCATAGAAAATTGCCTACGGCAGGATGGAGGAAGTTATGATTTTTACACCGCGTCTTCGACAAATATTATTAATATTATTAAAGGAAGACCAGATCATATCCGTGAAGAAATTGGCGGATGAGATTAAGGTTAGTAAAAGAACAGTACAAAGAGAACTGGAATTGGTCGGGTCTTCTTTGAATCAATATCATATTGCACTCCAGACAAGAACCGGTACTGGAATATGGCTGCAGGGTGAGGAAGAAGATAAGCGGAATCTATATGAACTGCTTCGGGCGGAAGATACCGTCGATTCCGGTGACAAGGATAATCGCAGAAAGCGTCTGATTCTGGAGATACTTCGCGACCGAACCCCTAAGAAGCTTTATTATTATGCTAATATTTTTGATGTAAGTGAAGCCACAATAAGCAATGACATGGAGGCTTTGGTGAGCTGGTTTCGTCAATTTAACCTTTCCATTATCCGCAGACAGGGCTATGGTGTTGCTCTTGAGGGCAGCGAAAAGGACTATCGGTTGGCGGTTCGTAAATTCGTGGATGAGAATTCAGATAATAAGATAATTAAGAGCTTTACCGAGGAGAATGAACGTAATATTATCGATATATTAAAGGATAAAGAAGGACCAAATATCTACTCCTTGTTAAATAATGATATTCTGAATCGAGTTGTAATCTGTTTTCAGAGTATTAGGGACAAACGACTGACCAGATTAACGGAGAACTCCTATATCGGATTGATTTTGCATGTAACGATTGCTGTAAATCGGATCTTACAACAAGAGATAATCGAGCCGAATGATGAGCTCTTAGAAAAGCTGGTAAAGAACGAAGATTATAATTTGGCCACCCATATTGCAAGCTCGCTAGAGGAGGAATTCCAGATCGATATTCCCGATATTGAGATTGCTTATATCCTGCTGCATATCAAGGGTTCCAAATTACAATATATAGATGAAGATGAGCTTGAGACAGAGAATCAGAGAGAAAGACAGGAAATCTTAAGCTTCATTAATGATATGATCGACGCCTATGACGAGGAGATCGCCTATGATCTTAAGCTGGATGAAGAATTTATTGCCGGGTTACTGACTCATCTACAGCCGACCTTTGTCAGGCTCCGCAATAATATGATTATTACCAATCCATTGCTTCACCAGATTAAAGAAACCTATCCGGGTATTTATGAGAAAAGTAAGCGGGTTGGAAGATTGATTACGGATCGTTACGGTTTTACGGTTCCCGACGAGGAAATCGGCTTTCTGGCAATGCACTTTGGCGCTGCCAGCGTTCGATTAGAGAATAACCGTGAAAGCAAGCGAAGAGTAGACATCGGCATTGTGTGTGCCAGCGGTATCGGTATCTCCAGACTCATGCACTCTAAGCTGAAACGCTTTCTGAAGGACAGTGCAGAGCTTGTTACCTTTGGTAAAGAGGATCTAACACCACTGCAGTTGAAAAAGATGGATTTTCTGATCTCCAGCATCAATCTGGATGAGATTGATGCCGATGTGGTACGGGTCAGCCCTTTGCTGCTGGAGAATGATCTGGAGCGAATAGAGGCAAAGGTTCGGGTATATGCTAAGACGCCCAAGTCCACCGAGGTGGAGAATGATTTCACAAATCAGTTGGAACAGGTGAATTACACGGTCACACAGATACGCTATATTATCAATGAATTCCAATGCATGAAGGTGAGCAGCCATATATCCTTTGATGAGTTGTTGGTAGCTATCTCCGAGAGACTCACATCCTACAATGAGAAACGCCTGATAATTCAAGAGGATATAAAGAATAGAGAGAAGATTGCCTCCCAGATCATTCCGGAATATGATTTTGCCCTACTCCATAGCAGGACTAAGGGTATAATGAGACCCTGCTTTTCGGTGTGCTTAACGAAGGAGCTTGGAGCGTATCGGGATCCTTATTTTAAGAATATCCGAGCCGTGATTATCATGCTGATTCCGGAGGATGACCATCTGGAGGAGAACACGAGCATTATGGGATATCTGAGCAGTAAGCTGGTAGAGACCAATGAGTTTCTGAACACCATTTTTACCGGAGATAGAGATAATATTCGTACCTTTATTACGATGGAATTAAAGAGATACTTCAGTCTATATCTGGACCGGGTATAGCTGACTTTTAGAAATGTCGCTAATGGATGGTGTCAAACTCATATTTGTAATGTTTGATATTAAGATAGTGTTGAGTCTATAATGGAATCAGATAAAGGAAAGAAAGTAACAAGAGATAGAAGATAACAAGAGATAGACAGACAGTAATAAAAGATAGACAGTAACAAAAGATTGACAGTAACATGAGATAAAAAAATCAGGATAATTACAACCGAGCATAGGATACTTAGCTTGAGGATTTACTAGATAGAAAGGGTTAGACAGATGGAATTGTTGCAGAGAAAAAATATTTTAGTTAATTGTAAAGCAAAGGAGAAAGAAGCGGTCATCCGCGAAATAGGTCAGGTATTATGTGATAGCGGATATGTGGAAGTAGGCTATATTGAAGGTATGTTAGAGAGAGAAAATTCCTTCTCCACCAATATTGGTAACCAAATTGCTATTCCTCATGGAGTTGAAGCTGCAAAAAGCAAAATAAAGAGTTCCGGCATCGCAGTCATGGTATTCCCGGAGGGTACGCTGTGGAATGATGAGAAGGTTAGCATTGTAATCGGAATTGCTGCAAAAGGGGAAGAGCATCTGGATATTCTGGCGAATATAGCAGATAAATTATCGACAGAAGAAGCGGTTGCTAAGATGCTGCACAGCAGTGTGGATGAGATTTACAGCATATTCACAGGGAAATAAACCGATTATTAAAGTTAGCTCGAAGTAGAGCATAGCAGGGATGTGAATTTATACTCCTGCGGTATGATGGAGGTAATAAATGATAATTACAGTTACGATGAATCCGGCAATTGATAAAACAGTGGATCTGGAGCATATGGCACATGGAGGACTTAACCGTGTTAAAAATGTCATCATAGATGCAGGCGGAAAGGGAATTAATGTATCCAAGACAATTAAGGAGCTGGGCGGCGAGACTATCGCAACCGGCTTTGTCGGCGGTAGCGGTGGTATGCTGATTAAGAAGGTATTGCAGGATCAGGGAATTCAATCTGATTTTGTAGAAATAAAGAACGAGGTTAGAACGAATTTAAAGGTAGTGGAAGCGGACGGAAATGTAACCGAATTCAATGAGCCCGGCCCGCAGGTTACCGGGGAGGAACTGGAGGCATTAACACAGAAGCTGTTAAGCTATGCGAATAAAGAGGCTCTATTTGTTCTGGCAGGAAGCATTCCGAACGGAATTAGTAAGACGATCTACCAGACCTTAACCTATAAGCTTAAGGAAAAGGGAGCAAAGGTATTTGTTGATGCAGATGGAGAGCTGTTCATACAGTCTCTGGAAGCAGGTCCTGATATTATTAAGCCCAACCGTCATGAGTTGGAGGAATATTATCATAAGGATTACCGTGTGGATGAGACAGAGCTGATTGATATGGGGCAGTCTTTGTTGGAGAAGGGAATCGGTATGATTGCCATCTCCTTAGGTCAGATGGGCGGCTTATTTATAACGAAGGATAAGATACTCAGGTGCCCCGGTCTTAAAGTGGAAGCACACTCCACTGTCGGAGCGGGAGATGCCATGGTAGCAGCGCTGTCTTACGGCTATGATCAGGGATTAACCTTGGAGGAAGGTGCAAAGCTTGGTATCGCTACTTCCGCAGGTGCAGTAACCACCAAGGGAACAAAACCTCCGAAGCGGGAGCTGGTAGATGCATTGTTAAAGGAAGCGAAGGCGGAAGAGATTAGATAACAGATGTAGGTAGTATACGAAGAATGTTTGAGTGGAGGATTATTTGTTAATCTTCACTGTAGAAAGGACTAACATCATATGAAAACAAAAGCAGTCAGAATGTATGGAATGGATGATTTGAGATTAGAAGAGTTTGAGCTACCGGAGATTAAGGATGACGAGATATTAGTGAAGGTAGTCAGCGACAGTATCTGTATGTCCACCTATAAATTAGTAAAACAGGGAAAGAAGCATAAACGTGCTCCTCAGAATATCGATACCAATCCCATCATTATCGGACATGAATTCTCCGGTGATATCGTAAAGGTAGGGGCAAAATGGGCAGAACAGTTCAAGCCCGGACAGAAATTCGCACTTCAACCGGCATTGAATTATAAAGGAAGTCTGGCTTCTCCCGGCTATTCCTATGAATTTTTCGGTGGTGCTTGTACCTATTGTATCATCCCTCAGGAGGTTATGGAGCTAGGATGTTTACTTAACTATGACGGTGAGAGCTATTTTGAAGCATCTCTTGGAGAACCGATGAGCTGTATCATCGGAGGCTACCATGCCAATTATCATACCAACAAGCAAAACTATAACCATTCCATGGGTGTGAAAGAGGGAGGAAATCTCCTGGTTATGGGGGGCTGTGGACCGATGGGACTTGGCGCGGTCAGCTATGGACTTTGCATAGAGAATAAACCAAAGAGATTGGTAGTTACCGATATCAGCGACGATAGAATTGCTAGAGCACGTGAGGTAATTTCTGAGGAGATGGCAGCAGAGCATGGTGTAGAGCTGATCTATGTGAATACACAGACTATGGAAAATCCCTATGAGGAGCTGATGAAGCTGACGGAGGGATTGGGCTATGATGATGTGTTTGTCTACGTTCCCATCCGTCAGGTGGCAGAACTGGGTGATGCATTATTAGCCTTTGACGGCTGCATGAACTTCTTTGCAGGGCCGACCGATAATCAGTTTAAGGCAGATATCAATCTATATAATGTTCATTATACCAGTACACATATTATTGGAACGACCGGTGGGAATACCGATGATCTGGTGGAGGCAATAGATCTGGCCTCCCGTAAATTAATTGAGCCGGCAGTAATGGTTACTCATGTCGGTGGTATTGACAGTGTTGCAGAAGCTACTCTGAACCTCCCTCATATCCCGGGTGGAAAGAAGTTGAATTATATGCATCTTAACTTGCCTTTAACTGCAATTGACGATTTTGAAGAATTGGGTAAGACCGATCCATTGTTTGCAAAGCTGTCTGATTCCTGCAAGCGCCATAAAGGCTTATGGAACAGTGAAGCGGAGCGTATCTTATTTGAGCATTTTGGGGTATAGTGTGAAAACAGCAGATTGGAGATTGATATGGTAAGTCAAAGAATAACGGTGAAAAATACTTCCGGACTACATGCAAGACCGGCAAGTGAACTCGCAAAATTATGTACAAAGTGTAACAGTGATATTACTATTGTAGTAGGTGAGAAAAGAATTAATCCTAAGAGTATCCTGATTCTGATGAGTGCAGCAATCCGCTGTGGCACTGAGATTTTAGTTGAGTGCAACGGGGCGTCAGAGCAGGAAGATCTGCAAGTGATTATTGAAGCAATTGATGGTGGTTTGGGAGAATAATGGAGGCTAAGCTATGTTAGCTATTAATGTTGAGAGGACTGCATCAAGAGGAATTGCGATTGGCAGTGCCTTTATCGTCACGAGACCACAACTGAAGAAAGTATTTGCTTCGATCCCTGAGCAAGAGATTGGGAACCAGATTAAACGGTACGAAGAAGCGGTTGCTTGTGCTACAAAGGACCTCGGTAGCCTTGCTGTTACCAATGCGATTTTCGGTGCACATCTGGAGATGGTGAAGGATATTGCACTCTATGATGGAGTTATAACAAAGATAAAGAGTGATAAGCTATGTGCGGAAGCGGCTTTGGAAGCAACGGCGGCTGAATTTGTATTCATCTTCGAAAGCATGGAGGATGAGTATATGAGAGAACGGGCTGCCGATATTAAAGATGTCAGCCATCGTCTGATGTGCCATCTCCAGGGAGTGAAGAGTAATCCCTTCGAAGGACTTACAGGTGAGGTGATACTGATCGCCAAGGACTTAGCTCCCTCAGACACTGTGGCTTTGGACCTGACTCACATTAAGGGCTTTATTACTGAGGAGGGTGGAATCACAAGTCATGTATCCATCCTTGCGAAGGGACTTGGATTACCTGCACTGGTTGGTGTTGAGGGCATACTTAGTAAGGTTAAGCAGGATGATATTGTAATTATGGATGCACAGGAGGGACGAATTCTGATCGAACCTGACGGAGCTGTCCTGGAGCAATATCGGATGTCGATAGAAGAACAACGAAGAAAACACGAAGAGCTGTCAAAGCTTAAATCCTTACCGGCGATTAGCAGGGATGGAAGAAAAGTGCAGCTATGTGCCAATGTCGGAGGATTAAAGGATATAAAAAAAGCAATCGAGTATGGCATTGATGGTGTAGGACTGTTCCGTAGTGAATTTCTTTATATGGATAATACCCATTTTCCGACGGAGGAAGAACAGTTTGCCGTGTATAAGGAAGCTGCAATCCTCTGTGGTAAGGAGCTAACCATAAGAACCTTAGATATCGGCGGAGATAAAGGTTTATCTTATTATGAATTTGATAAGGAGGAGAACCCTTTCCTGGGCTGGAGAGCAATTCGAATCTCCCTGGAACTTATAGAGGTATTCAAGACACAGCTTAAAGCGATTCTTCGAGCTAGTGTATTTGGTGAAGTACGAATTATGTTTCCGATGATCATCTCTATAGAGGAGCTTCGTCAAGCCAAGGCAATTCTTGGGGAGTGTAAGAAGGAACTTCGGCAACAGAGTATCGACTTTTCTGAAGAGATAGAGGTTGGTATGATGATTGAGACTCCCGCCTCTATTCTGATGGTAGAGGATTTTGCGGCAGAGGTTGACTTCTTCAGTATTGGTACCAATGATTTGACTCAGTACCTTCTGGCTGTTGACAGAGGGAATCAGAGGATCTCCAAATTGTACAACACCTTCCATCCTGCGGTACTCCGCAGTATTAAGCGTGTTATTGAAGCAGGACATAACCACTCCATTAAGGTTGGCATGTGCGGTGAATTTGCCGGGGATGAGAAGGCAGTAAAGCTCCTGTTAGGCTTAGGGCTGGATGAGTTCAGTATGTCTGCCTCTGCCTTATGGAATACCAAGGATATTATTCGCGCCTCTTCCTATGAAGAGGCAAGACAGCTTGCCAAGGAGGCTTGCCTGAAGCAAACAATAACCGATATATATCGCTTACTTGAAATTGATTGATAAAAACTTTCTTTTTAGTGTGTTCAACGTAAAACAGCCGGGCTATTAGCCCGGCTGTTTTACGGTAGTGCCTGACATAGGATTTGCTGGGGGAGGTTTCTTTCTACGTGTAGATGTGTAATTGTAACTTCAAGAAAAGGCTTTTCTTTATTATGAATGCTGATGTCTATTAACTGCTAGTTAAAATTATTAACCTAAGTTAACTGCAAATCCATTGTAATGCTATCAATCATGATCTACAATAGCGTTAAGAATTGGAACTGAAAATAAGCCATAGGAAAGAGATATGGAAAAGGAGTTAAGAATGAAGGAGATTAAGATTGGTTCTATCATAGCAGCCAAGAGGAAGGAACGGGGAATTACGCAAGAGGAGTTGGCAAATCATCTGGGAGTGTCAAAACCGGCTGTATCAAAATGGGAGTCCGAACAGAGTTATCCTGATATTCTGTTGCTGCCGATACTTGCCTCCTATTTTGACATTACGGTGGATCAACTGATCGGATATGAGCCACAGATGAATAAGGAGGATATCAGAAAGTTATGCTATCGATTGACACAGGCCTTTACAAAGGAGCCCTTTGATAAGGTGTATAGTGAATGCGAGGATTATCTGAGGAAATATTTCTCTTGCTGGCAACTACAGTTTCAGATCGGTACAATGCTGATCAATCATTGTCATCTAGCCGGTTCCATGGAACAAACGACTAAGATACTGGAAGAGGCATTGGCACTATTTGTGAGGATTGAGAAGTCCTGTGAGGAAGCCCATCTGGCAAAGCTGTCCATTCAGATGCAAGCAGTCTGCCATATGAGTCTGGGAAGGCCGCAGGAAGCAATTGATTTAATGGAGAAACAGACTGCACCTCTGATGAGCCCGGAAAGTATTCTGGTGAGGGCATATCAGATGAAGGGTGACCGAGCGAAGGCCATCGAATATCTTCAGGGTTATACCTATGTGAATCTGGTGACGATGCTGGGCGCAGTTCCGGAATATTTTTCACTATATGCGGATCAACCGGAACGGATGGATGAATATTATCATATCTTCTTGACTATGAGCCAGTTGTTCCAGCTTGAGGAGCTATCTCCGGCAGCACTGATCAATATTTATCTGAGCGGAGCGATGGCCTATGCCAAGCAGGGGAATAAGGAGAAGGCGATTGATATTCTGGAGGCTTATACCGAGCTGATTCTTAAGCTGGATAAGGAGACAATCACTCTTCATGGCAATCGTATTTTTGATGCGCTGGAGGGGTATTTTACTGATGTGGATGCAGAGACGGATGCGCCAAGGGGGATGGAACTCATTCGAAAGGATATGAGGACCAGTATCTTGTCTAATCCGGCATTTGCAGGTCTGGAGGGTGAGGAACGTTTCCTGTATATTAAGAGAAAATTAGAGAGATAGCTTATATTGATGGCAAAGGAGGAATAGAAATGGATTCCCACTGGCTAAGCTTATGCCGGATATATTTGCGGGTATTGAGATGCAGGGTGTGCAGATTATCATGCCGGAGCCGACGATCTTGGATGCTTATAGTTAGTTCTTCAAGAATCTGACGAAGTATAATCCGATCACCCTCGCCTCTAAGAATGTGGCACTTTTGTCCGGCACGGTGGCTATAAAGGAGATGTTGTAAAAGTTTAATAAAACAGAAGACAAGGACAATATGCATCCCATAACCGAAGGATGCTCGCTTGGCGAGCTTCCTTCGGTTATGGGATGAAGTTGTTCTTGTCTTCGTTAAATTTTACAACAACCCCTTGTTCTTCTCCGTTTTCTATACTTTTTATGAATTTCTAAAAACCGTGGATAAGTCGGACAATGCTATGAAAGAATATCGTCATATGAATCAGCCTCCTCTTGATTATTATTTTCTTAATTTGGCTTATCATTTGTAATATATATAAGCCAATTATATGGAAATAATTGTAAAAATCAAGAGTAAAGCTGATATTCGGTCAAATCTTGTCCATAAACGGTAATCATAGTTTGCTGTGCTTCTGCATATAGTGATACTTTATGTGATTTTCATCATCACACGGACCGTAACACTATCCAAATCATCCTTGATCTGTAACTCACCTTCGTATTTCGTAATGACTTCCTTAATATTCTGTATTCCAAAGCCATGATTTCTTTTGTCCGCTTTTGTGGTTAACATCTTTTCGTCAAGCTTCCCCCGGTCTGTCACTGTCGGGTTCTTGACAATGAATTCTAGGTACTTGCTTCCCGAACGAATCTCAACAAGTATGTCCTTATCGGAAGCGGAAATCACCTTAATGGCTGCTTCGTAAGCATTTGACATCAGGTTAGATACAATGGTGCTCAGGTGCATCATCGGTATGTTGAGCTCTTGCAGGATCCTTCCCTTTACATGTATTATTACATGCTCCTCCTTGCCCTTATTCACATAGTAATTAATGATGGCGTTGATAATATCATTACCGGTATCATAAATGCTGGCTATTTTGTCTAAACTGTGATGAATATCCTGGATATAGCTTTTTGCATCCTCTGGCTTTCCTGTTTCTAGTAACTCTTCAATACAGATAATATGATTTCTAATGTCATGACGAAATTTCTTGGTATCTTCCTCCTGATTAAGAAGGGTTTTGTAATAATCGATTTGCTTTTCGTTATATTCTTCTCTAAGCTTATTTAAGCTCTTGTACTGCTCCCTTGAATAAAATAAAATAATCAAAGTAATGCAAACAATCTGAAATAGAATTGATAATACAATCATTGCCGCATAAGTTAATCCAGGTTTTTCTGGAATACCACCCTCATAAATCATATAAGTCAGTGTATTAATATATGCGATAAGTGCAGCACTACTTAAGAATAGAAACATAACAGTATTTGATAAATGATTGTAATTTAATATATGAAGCATTCCGCAATGCTTCATCATAATCCAGAAGGATGCCAGGATTATGATGAGAATGATATTGCATATACATTGTTGAAGTAAAGCGCCTATAGCAACTGTTTCTTCTATCTGGTAAAAGTGAGTTATTATTGGTATAAAGAGGTTATCCCAGGTTACTGTTACTACGGATATACATATAAAGGTTTTTAATAGAAGCTTGAATTTTTCTTGATACAGACATAATATGGTAATTAAATTGATTAAAATGATGAAACCAGATAGAAACAAGGTACTAAGTGTTGGAATAAAATAAAGCAGGCAAAAAGCCATAGAAGTAAATAACATAAGAACGTATTTATATATGCCCTTACGATATCGAAAACCTAGTAAATTATGGAAAATAAGAATAAACTTTAATATTTCTGTAGCTATAGTTAAAAGATAAATACCAATCATACATTCACCCCCATGTACGTATTATGGTTATATCTAATATTGACATGCCTCATGCGACCCGTTATATAATGCCTTACTTTAATGCGAGACATTATAGTTCATAAATACCTCACGCAGCTGAGCATATTTTCTTCTGGAGACCTCAATAACATCTCCGTTTTTCAATTTGATTCGATCAGACAAATCCTCGATCTGACTGATGTTAACCAAGTGTTTCTTATGGCAACGAAAAAAAAGTTTTGGGTCCAGCTGCTCTTCCCAGGTTATAAGACTGTTATCACTTCGGTATGTATTCTTAGCGGTCCATACCTCAGTATAGCCCTGCTGTGCTGAGACGTACAGAATACTTTTTATATTGATGGTTACATCGACTCCCTCCTTTCTTAATGTGATGATCCTCCTTCCGAGAACCTCTGCAACTGCATCATTCATATATTCGGTGAACTCATCCCTATGGATTGGCTTCGTCATGAAGCGGTATGCGTTCACTTTATATCCATCTTTAAATCGTCGTACATGGCTGGTAACTAGTATTACTAGGATATCCGGGTTCCTATGGTGAAGCTGTCTGGTAGTAATAATCCCATCAATTTGATCCATTTCTATATCCATTAATATGATATGAAGTTCCCCTGAGTAGGCTAATAGGTCCTCGCCGGAAGCAAAGGTTATAATATCAAAATCAATTGACTTCTGCTTGCTGTATTCCTGTAATAAACGGACCGTTATATTTCGGATTATCTTATCATCGTCGCATACGGCAATTCTCACAGCCGACTTCCTCCTTAAGTATCAGTAATTACAATAGTTGACAATATTATACAGTAATGTTGTACAAATAGCAATAAAAATTCCAAAAAAAGGAAGATGAGGTTTCCTATTAAGGACGAACTCCAATTAAAGGAAGATACCCTCAAAAAAGCAAAACCTGTGGGGGCAGATTTTGCTTTTTTGAGGGTAAACTATATATACAGAGGAGAATAGATTGAAAAATCAAAGGTTTTTCAATCGGCAAATTTGTGCTGCTGCCAAAATTCACAGTCTTTGGCAGCATGTAGGATTAGTAGACTATTCTTAATGGAGAGTGTGGTAAATATATAATTCACTTATATACTCACCCATAATATAATATTATTCGTAGTATATGGCAAACTTTGTCGTCACAAACGGTCATTATTAATCCTCGAACGGTAAAATAGCTTATTTTTCGATAGAAAATTCGCTGTTTCTGTGTTAGAATCTGAGATGAAAACGAATATTAGCTATGAGTAATCGGGTAAACTAACAGCTTATTAATGCTCATTCGCTTAAATTCCAGACACATAGAATGACTGCGATGCTGATATTTTTGGAATTAATAAAAGCCTGCTGCAAGTCGGCTTTCATAAATATTAAGAGTTGAAAGGAAATGAAAGAATGAATAATATTTGGCATGATATAAATCCGGATCGAATTCAAGCCCATGATTTTGTTGCAGTTGTCGAGATATCCAAGGGTAGTAAGAAGAAATATGAATTGGATAAAGAGACAGGATATATTATACTGGACCGTATTCTTTATACCTCCACGCATTATCCTGCTAATTACGGCTTTATTCCCAGAACCTACGGTGATGATAAAGATCCTTTGGACGTTCTTGTGCTCTGCTCGGAATCACTTGAGCCTCTGACCCTTGTTCGCTGTTATCCGATTGGTGTCATGAATATGATCGATAATGGGATGGGTGATGAGAAAATTATTGCGATACCTTATAACGATCCAATGTTTAACATATATAAGAACATTGATGAGCTACCGCCCCATGTGTTTAATGAAATGAGACACTTCTTTAGCGTGTATAAGGAACTGGAGCAAAAAGAGACAGCAGTTAACGAATTTGGCGGGCCGGAGGAAGCCGTAAGAATCATTGATCATTGCATCGGGAACTATGCCGAATTATTTATAAAATAATATATCTGGATAAAATAGCCTCATACTAAAAACATTGTCAATTATCTGTAAATGTATTACAATAGAGTTGGAAATGTTTGTTGGCAATACGCTTTCGCTTGGATAAAGTACGCCTTTATCAATCTTTCAAGCTTAATTGTCGCTCAGCAAGTAAACAGATACATTCGTTATGAAAGGCGTGGTTATTAGAGTGAAACAGTTAACAACACAGAGGTTATTCATTCGTAGCTTTACGAAAAATGATTGGAAGGATCTCTATGAGTATCTTTCTGATGAGAGGGTAATACGCTATGAACCCTATGAGATTTTTAGCGAGGAGCAGTGCAAGCATGAAGCGATCCAAAGATCGAAAAATGAGGCTTTCTTAGCGGTTTGCTTAAAGGAGTCCAATAAGGTGATCGGCAATCTGTACTTCTCGGAACAGGATTTTAACACTTGGGAGCTTGGCTATGTCTTCAATCACAACTATCAAGGTGTAGGGTATGCGACAGAAAGTGCCGCAGAGGTATTGAGAGAAGCCTTTGATAATCTTGGTGCCAGAAGGATCATCGCAATGTGCAATCCGGATAATACAGCTTCCTGGAGGCTGTTGGAGCGACTCGGCATGAGGAGAGAGGGGAATCTGATTAAGAATATATACTTTAAGAAGAATGAAGAAGGGGACCCGATCTGGCAGGATACCTATGAATATGCCATTCTGGAAGAGGAATGGAGAGAGAAGAACAAATAATCCTACATATATGATTCGATAACACCCATACAGAAGGCTTTCTTGCATTACCACTTTAGGTAATGATCAAGCTAAACTGTATGGGTGTTCCTTAAATCATGACAATATATTGGAGAAATCTATATAGTAACTTGCTATTAGCCGATCAGGGAAGTAGAGTGTTCTTAATTTGCATCCTTATCGGTAACTATGCTGTATACGGCGGAGAACATACCAAATAGAATTCCGGTAATTGGGAATACTACCCACGCGATATACCACAGATTATATACTAAGCCGCAGAATAGGAATACGACTACTGCAAGAGGCCATACAAAGGCGGCAACCGCACCAATCACCTTATCCTCTTTCCTTTTCTTAGGAGCACTATCGCCTATCTGTAACAACTTTTCATAGCTCTCACGTACCGTACCGGAGGAGATGAATAGGAAGACTGCGATTGCGATGATAACAAGGAGGACGGAAACGCCGTATTCGGTTGCCTCATCGCTGATCATAGAGGAAAGAAATAAACTGACCGGAGATATGATACATAGGCACACTCCGACTATGATACAGAGGTAGAAGGTGGGAGTGAAGGCTTCATGTCTTTTCTTTAGATCAGCAGCCACGCCCATAGGTAACCGGACTCCATCCTCCATGAATTTGTAACGTTCAAAATTCATGCCAGAGAAGATGAAGATACTGACTGCGGTAGCAATTAGCAGGAACAGTATGACCAGACCGGGAATATAGGCTGTATCTCCCATAAGCGAAGTAAATATCACACCATTCTCTACTAGGACAGAAAGAAGGATAAATAGAGCGGGAGCTAATATACATAAAAATGTTCCGATACCGATCTGTAAACCCATGACCTTCTTTACCTTTAGATATTCTTCAACTTCATGTTGTGTCACTAAAGGTTGTGATGGTATTTCCTCATTCTTTGAGAAGCCAAGTTCACTGATTAATTCATCAATATTACCAAACTCTGAGATTACGATGCCGATCGCTTCGTTCTCTGACTTCCCCTGACGCTTTAATTCATTATACTTATCCTCCATATTCGAGAGGATGTTGTTCTTTAATTCGTTCACCTTTGCTGTCCCTTGCAGGCTGGCGAATATATTATCCAAATAGTTCTTGATCGTATCCATTACACATTCCACTCCTTAACAAATCGATTAATAACATCCTTAGTAAGTTCCCATTCCACACATTTTTCCTTGTAATAAGCCAAACCACTCGGGGTTATCCTATAATAAGTACGCTGCTTTCCGAAGGTTTCACCACCGGAGAAGGCTTCGATGTAGCCGTTCGCTTCCAGGCGGTTAAAGGCAGAATAGAGAGTTGTCTCTTTCATAATGTATTTCTCTTCGGTAAGCTCCTTGATATTTTTTGATATCTCATACCCGTACGACGCTCCCTCGAGGAGTAAATATAGGATAATGGTATCGTTGTATCCTCGGATTACATCGCTGCTGATCAAATCCGTACCTCCTTGAATCATATTTATTAAACGGCACGCGTTCCGTTTATACTCTACTCCATCTGTCGTAGTAATCAGAGTATAGCACAATTACTACGACAGGTAAAGTAGTTTTTATAAAATTTTAAAAAATATTGTAAGTACTACCATTAGTACTATTTATGGGGGCTGCTTTCTTTTCGTAATTTACTTATGAGTTCATCAATGGACATACTTCCGAGTTCGCCATCCTCCCTTCCTCGAACGGCAATCCTATTATTATCCTGCTCATTCTTTCCGATTACCACCATATAAGGAACCTTATCCAGCTGGGCTTCCCTTATTTTATATCCAAGCTTCTCATCCCGAGTGTCAAGCTCACATCTGACACCTGCAGCCTTTAGCTGCTCCGATACGAAGGAGGCATATTGCATAAAAGTATTGGAAATAGGAAGTATCTTCACCTGAACCGGTGCCAGCCATGCCGGAAATCTTCCTGCATAATGCTCAATCAGAATTCCGATAAACCGCTCAATTGATCCAAAGACAACGCGGTGAATCATAATCGGCTGATGTTTCTCGCCGTCTGCTCCAATGTATTCCGCTTGAAAACGCCCCGGCAGTTGGAAATCCAACTGAATTGTCCCGCATTGCCAGGTTCTTCCGAGGGAATCCTCCAGATGGAAATCTATCTTGGGTCCGTAAAATGCTCCATCCCCTTCATTAATCACATAGGGCAGCTTCATTTCCTCCAGTGCCTGCTTCAGTGCATCAATTGCTTCGTTCCAATCCTCGTCACTGCCAATACTCTTCTCCGGTTGTGTAGATAATTCTACATGATATTGGAAGCCAAACTTCCGATAGACCTCATCGATCAAGCTTACCACACCTTTGATTTCCTCTGTTACCTGTTCTCGCATCATGAAAATATGGGCATCGTCCTGTGTAAAACAGCGTACTCTCATTAATCCATGTAATGTCCCGGATTTTTCATGACGGTGTACCAAACCAAGCTCACCCATACGAATTGGTAACTCTTTATAAGAATGTGGCTGCGTTTTATATACTAGCATTCCACCCGGACAATTCATCGGTTTTATCGCAAAATCAATTTCATCGATTTCTGTCGTATACATACTTTCGCGGTAATTTGCCCAATGTCCGGAGACCTCCCACAGTTCGCGCCGAAGCATAATCGGAGTGGATATTTCGACATATCCCTCTCGTTCATGCACTTCCCTCCAATAATCAAGTAGCAAATTCTTTAGAATCATTCCTTTGGGAAGAAAAAACGGAAAGCCTGGCCCTTCCTCCATGAGGACAAACAAGCCGAGCTCCTTACCTAATCTTCGATGATCCCTGGCCTTGGCCTCTTCCAGTAATTTCATATAATCATCAAGATCATTCTGTTTCGGATATGCCGTGCCATAAATTCTTGTCAGCATACAGTTTTGCTCATCGCCCCTCCAGTAAGCACCAGCAAGGGAAGTAAGCTTGAATGCTTTAACAAGGCTTGTATTGATTACATGCTGACCTGCACACATTTCCTCATATTCACCCTGCCGAAAGAAGCTGATTTGCGCATCCTCCGGTAATTCTAAGAGCATTTCTACCTTATAGCTTTCCTGTCGTTCTTCCATTGCTCTTACTGCATCTGAACGGCTAATAACATATCGTTCAAGCGGTAGAGCCTCTTTCACAATCCGTCTCATTTCGGCTTCAAGCGCAGGAAGCTTATCGGGCGTAAAATCGAACCCAAATTCAAAATCATAATAGAAGCCATTTTCTATGGCCGGTCCGATCGCGCACTTTGTCTCAGGATACAGTCGTTTTACTGCTTGTGCTAGAATGTGTGCTGCGGTATGGCGGAAGGCATTTCTTCCCACCTCCTCTCCAAACGAGCTTTCCATGATTGTTCCATTCTTCATTATCACTTTCATTCCTATATCTCCTTTCGGTAATAAAATTGATAACATAAGAAAAGAATTGCTGATTACAGGGTGCAAAAAAAGCACCCAAAGACAAATTTTCATTTGCCTAAGGGTGCAAAAATACTTGCACGGTTCCACCTTAACTTTTCACTTCGGATTCTAACAAACCCTAACCTTTAACGCAGGTATACGATAACACATACTAATTCATCATGCTGCCAAAGCACTTCAATCTATTCTGTGTTACAGCTCAGGAATGGTTTTCAACCATATTTCACAGAAGGAACTTCCACCTAATGTTCCTCTCTCTGTCTGTTGCCTATTGGTCTACTCTTTTCCGTCATTGCTTTTCTTATGTTATTAGCTACTATTATAACCTTGCAATTGATAAAGTCAAGGAGATATTTGTATATTTATAACCAGTATTATTTTTGCGAAACATGTATGAAGATATTTATAATAGAAGAGAACCAACTGTATTACAGTGCTCCTGGTACACGCTCCGGCTGATAACCACGGTCAAGGATTGTTTTAACCGGCTGGATCTTTATGTACAGAAGAGCGTTCCGGTCCAGTGTAAGTGTTAGCTTCATAACCTGATCATCGATACGATACTTTTCGGTTCGGATCTGAGGCTGGTCACAGGAGCGCAGGAGCTCCAGCTGATCCTTGGAGGGATTAGCGGGAGAGCCGATATTCATCCATACCTTAAGAGGATTACAGGTAGTTTCATCCACCAGCTTTGTGATCACTGCATATTCGCCGTTGTCCACAGGAATATCAAGTGTTAACGCAAGAGTATCATCATCGGTTGCATCCTCAACCGGATTCCACATAACACCCTGGATTGAACCGTCCTTTTCCCTGGTCAAGAGGAAGTTCTCTTCTCTGGCAATTGCCTGACTGCCCAGCTTATTAAAGAAGGAGAAAGCCCAGTAGGTGGGTTTGCGTATCAGCCCATTCGCTACAAGACCAAAGCAGCCGGAGAAGGGAGTAAAGGCAACTCCTGCCTCCTCAAAGATATCGCCGAAGGTCCAGTAGGAATAGGAAGCGCTGGTATCACCCATCTCGCTAAGTAATCTGGCGATATATGCTGCATTCAGATTCGTGTCATGAATTGGGTTCAAAGGGGTATAGGAGGTGTTGAACTCAGTAATATGCATTTCCATTCCTTTGTATTCAGGAAAACTGTCTATGATTTCACGACTTACCTTAAGCTCGTCCAGAAATACCTTCGGAGTACGAAGACGCTGATAAGCATAGTGTCCGTGATGATCAGGAGACTCCGTTGCATAGGCGTGTCTTGTGACAAAATCTAGGGGTACTTTGTTCTTATGGCAATGGGTTAAGAACTCTTTTAACCATCGTACATCATCTACTCCGCAGATGGCTGGTCCACCCACACGAAGTCCTGGGTCAGCCTCTTTTACTGCCTTAGCAGATACCTCATAAAGCTTAAAATACTCCGCCATATCGGCATTCTTCCAGAAGCCGGGAAGATTAGGCTCATTCCATACCTCGAAGGGCCAGGTAAGTACCTCCTCGGTACCATAACGCTCGAACCAATGAGCAATCGTTGCTTTAATCAGATGAGCCCACTTGTCATAATCTGAGGGAGGCGTTGTATTACCTTTCCAGTAGAATATGGTTTGATCCCCGCTTGCCAGCTTATAGGGCATGAAGCCGAGTTCGATAAAGGGCTTAAGTCCGAGGGAAATGTAGTCATCAATAACCATGTCCAAATAGGTGAAATTATATTCCACCTTCTGTACACCATCCTCCTCATAGACCTGATAGATCGCCATATCATCGCAGAACAGTCCGTGCCCGCGGATGTGGGAGAAATGGATATCTTCCTGAACCAATTTTAATTGGTCGTGATATGCCTTCTGCAAGGCTAACCCCATACGTCCAGTTCCTATGCAGAAGGTTGCATTATTGTTGAACGGTACGCCTGCGTCCTTGGTAATGGTATACTGTAATTTGTTTGTCATCTGAAAACTCCTTTCGTAGCTAAATAAAAGTATGAAGATATAACAGTATCATTCCATTAATTTGTAATCTGCTTTCGAATATAATTTAATGACTATACATATATAGTTAATATAGTAATGCATCTCGAGCAAATTTACAAGGTTTTCATATAGATAGCAATATTAAGTATTGCAAAAAATGGTAGGAACGGCTACAATTGGATTGATTTCAGTAGGAGCGTCAGGGGGTTCACTCTATGGTAGATATTGTTATTGAAGAAATTAATTATAAGGCGTTCGTTATGGTAACAGGTAGCATACTGTTATTAATTGCTTCTGTTGCAATGACGGTATTTGGTATTCAGAAGAATCGGACTGCATATTGGGTTCCGGGAATCATGGCTTCCTTTGTGTTTTTAATCATTTTCGCCGTTACCGCAGTGAAGGCGATGAAGGTGAAGAAGCTACTTACGATCACTCATGAAGGAATTGTAGACAGCTCCTCGCTGGGAGGACTTGGCTTTATCTCCTTTGACGATATTAAGGAATTCATGATTGTTAATGTATATAATAAGAAGGCAATCGCAGTAATACCGAAGAATGTAGAAAGTCTGATCACTAAATTCTCTTTGGTAAAGAGAGGATTGATCAAGAGAAATCTAAACCTTAATCTTCCTCCGATTCTTATCATGGTGGATCTTGCAAAGGATATGGAGGCGGAAGATATTCTGTCACTGTTGAATAAAAGACTTCTTGATTATAGCAGCTTATTTGAGTAGAACAACCGTTGCTTTTGTGATAATGTATAACAAAGAGATCGATCATTGTTAAAAAAATAAGTTGAAATTTAGACAAACTTATGATATCATAGTTAATTGTGATATGTTATACTATAAATTCCTTGCTCTTTAAATGTTAAATTGATTCTTCGTCAGTCAAGTTACATTAGAAAAGGGCCAGAGACCAGAAGGAGGTGCTTAACAACTATGAATCAATATGAATTAGCCTTAGTTGTAAACGCAAAAATCGAGGATGAAGCCAGAATCGCTACATTAGAAGCTACAAAAGAGCTTATCACCAGATTCGGTGGTAACGTTACTAATGTTGATGACTGGGGAAGAAAGAGATTGGCTTACGAAATTCAGAAAATGAAAGAAGGCCATTACTATTTCATCCAATTCGAATCTGATTCTACAGTTCCGGGCGAAATCGAGCAAAGAGTTCGTATTATGGAAAATGTAATCAGATATTTGTGCATCAGAAAAGATGCTTAATGACAAACGTATGCGTTTGTTAATGACGAATTAATTTAATTCGACTAACAGATATACTACCCTAAGGCGTATAAACGAAAGGGAGGTATTTAACTTATGAATAAAGCAATTTTAATAGGCCGTTTAACAAGAGATCCTGAGGTGAGATATTCTCAGGGGGAGAATTCAACCGCAGTAGCAAGATTTACTTTAGCAGTAGATCGCCGTTTCAAAAGACCCGGAGAGAACTCCGAAGCGGACTTTATAGGCTGTGTTGCTTTTGGCAAGCAAGCTGAATTCGTTGAGAAGTATTTCAAACAGGGTATGAAGATGGTACTTGCAGGAAGAATCCAGACGGGTAGTTATACCAACAAGGACGGTCAGAAGGTTTACACGACCGACATAGTAGCAGAAGATATTGAATTTGCAGAGAGTAAAGGAAACGGTGGTGGCTCTGACTTCCAGCAGGGAGGTTCCCACAGAGATTTCAAACCGGAGCCCAGCTCAGCAATGGGGGATGGATTTATGAACATCCCGGACGGTATTGACGAAGAATTACCATTTAATTAAATGAAAAGAATGATCATAGATAGACGGAGTCGTTCGCGAGTCCACCTAGCATGAAAAATCGGATAAGGAGGTCATGACATGGCATTCAGAAGAAACGAAGACAAAGGCGATTCTCCGATGAGAAGAAAATCCTTTGGACGCAGAAGAAAGAAAGTATGCGTGTTCTGTGCTGATAAGAACCACACAGGAATTGATTATAAGGATACCAATAAATTAAAGAGATATGTATCTGAGAGAGGTAAGATCCTTCCCAGAAGAATCACTGGCAACTGCGCTAAGCATCAGAGAGCTTTAACCGTAGCTGTTAAGAGAGCAAGACACATCGCTTTAATGCCTTATACAGTGGATTAAGCCCTGTAATATTAAGGGTTTCAGCCAGCGTGAAGGGTCGTAGTACACGACTAGTACACACTTTGAGTAAGAAAAAGAATATATAAATGTTAAAGCCATTCCATGGGAGACTGTGGAGTGGCTTTTAATTATGCTTGAAAATATCGTATATTCTTGCAGCGGCGTTATAATGAAATGTATAGGGAGACTAATTTTTAATACACGATGAAAATACTCTAAGGAGGAGAATAATAATAGCTAAGGGATACAAATGCCATAATTGCGGGGCTTAGAAAGGTGAAAATAATGGTTCACTTGTTAATTTCCCTATTGCCGTCAGGTGATGAAGATTTTAATTTGAAAAGAGCATAAGATAATGATATATTATGCATAACGATATATCATTACGCATAATTACTGGCACATAGTAAACCAACACATGGTTATTTATAAGGCAGTGATTATTTAATAGGCTGCCAGATGAAAAAATCATGATGGAAAAGCTTGATTGTAGTGGATTGGATGAGAAGCTGATCAGGGAAAACAACCCACTACACCATTGTAGTGGGTCGCTACTAAGAAGGAGGGGATATGCAGTTGAGGTCACTTAATGTTTCATCCTATGTTATAGAGCGTTCTGAATGGTCGTGTCCCAAAAATCGGTATCCACAGGTTCATTGGGTAACAAAGAGGAATAAACCTCAACTCCTGCATGGCCATTCAGATGAAAGGTTCTCCATAGATTTACGTTGGGTGACCCAAAGCATATATCGACTGATTTATCCATTGGATCAAATATCATTGACCATAAGGTACCCATACCATCTGCATAGTGATGGCAGCAGACACCATCTGGCATTCTTGTTGACAATATTTTTTTAAGTTCTTCTTTCGATATTTTTGGTAATGAAGCTACAATCGCAGATTTTAATGCTTCATACCTTACGATAGAATGCTTTGCTACAGGAAATCCAAGGTTCTTCATATAGGGAATATTATAGTGATTTGTTGAAAATAAGTATTTATCAACTACCGATTCTCCTGCTAATTTAGTTTCTTTTTTTGATGCAGCTATTTCAATTAGTACGGAATTACCAAAACGATCGGATATAATAAAATTTCTATAGTCTGCTATTTTCAGAGTATGGATATACTTAATTGCTTGATCCACAGTTTGGCATTTGTTTAGGATAGAACGAACAATAAAGGGGAATACAAAGCCGTCTTCATTATAATCGGGATTAATAACACCGGCAGATGTAGTTACGCAAAGTCCATGTTCATTTATTCCATCAAAACGGCCAAAAATTTGACAACCGAAGCCTATTTGGCTGTATTGTCCTTTAATATGTGTTTCTATTAGCATTGGTTTATCATACCAACCAAAATCATAATTTCTACCCAGATAAGAATGACCATTATCTGTAACCTGCGGGGTTAGTGAAATGTGGCTGCAATTACAGGATAGAATTTGTAAAAATACAAAATAGTAAACCACATCCTCTGCATTTGCGTTTACAGCATCAGCAAAGCCTTCTATTTCTTCGTTTAGCCCTGGACTAAAAATATCAAATAACTCAATAACTCTTGAGACCTGAAGCTTTGACAGTTTATTTTCATTAAAAGGTGATGTCATAAACTTAATAAATTCTTTATCTTGCTTAAATATTTCTCCGAGCTGCCTTCCTGCCTCGTAGGGGGTACCTTCAACAACACAATGCTTAAACTCAATTACTTTATTCTCCATATACTTGCCTCCAATTGATTTATGAAAGAAGTATAAATAAAATAAAAATATTACTTTTGATGTTCTTTACCAAGTTGATATGAAAGATAATTTGAAAAGGGTAGAAAATATCAAAACTTTATACTATTAATAGGGATATAATTTCTTTATTAGTAGTATTAGGAGGATCATGCGTATGGTGGAGGTAAGAAGCGATAAAAACCGGGTTTAAAATAGTTGGAAAAATATGAATACCAAGTTATTTGAGATTTTATAATGGAGGTTTATGTAATGAATTATTGTGAAAACATTCAGAAATCAATTGATTATATTGAAGAGAATATAAAAGAAGATATCAATATAAATACAGTTGTTAAGCAATCAGGGTATTCAACCACTCATTTTTATCGTATATTTCAAGCCTTTACGGGAGAAACAATTAAAGAATATATAGTAAAGAGAAAAGTGAGTAATGCCGCGATTGAAATAGCAGTTACGAAAAAACGTTTAATTGAAATTGCTATCGACTATGGATTTAATTCACAAGAAGTGTTTACCAGAGCCTTCACCAAATCATTTCATATTACACCGGGTAAATATAGAAAAATGAAAAGAAGTATTGTATTATATGAAAAAATAAATGCATATCAGAAATTAAAGGATAATATAGGAGGTTTATTAATCCCTAAAATAGTACTTGAAAAAGAATTTAAGATAGTAGGAATTAAGAAGACAGTTAAGCCTGGAAATGCTTTAATACGAAACTTATGGGATGAATTCATTTTGAGAAAATCAGAAATAGGTAATGTTATTAAGAAAGATGATATATTGGGGATCTGTGAATATATGCCTAACATAACAGATGAGAGTGAGTTTGAATATATTGCAGGAATTGAGGTTGCTGATTATAATAATATTCCTGACGGTATGCTATCAAAAACGATTCCTCACTCTAAATATGCTGTATTTACTCACAAGGGAAAGATGAATGAATTAAAAACGACATATAACAATATCTATGGTAGGTGGCTTCCTTTATCAGGAAATGAATTGGCAGAAATGGATACGATTGAATTATACTCCCTTAACAATAACCAGGATAGTACACTGGATATTTATATACCTATAAAATGATATTAAAAGTAAAGTTATAACGCCGTGGGCATATGCTAGGTATATAGAACAATAGGGAGCTGGAAGCATTTTTGGTAAATATCCGGAATGTCCGAAATTGGCAAAACAGATATTATCAAAGGTTGAATTGCTAGGAGTTCTTAAAACAGAGTATGATAGATTGCGAAGCATGCTTTTATCGTGTGGAAACACTTTAGGTGATCAATATAAGTATCTACAATATCTTAGTGAAAGCAAGTGAATTTGTAAAGCAATCCATGACTTCATCGTTATCCATTTCCTGCTGGCAATACATAAAAATATCAAGTGACAAAGGCGGAAGGTGTTCCAGAGCTTTTAGTCGCAAATCTTCCTCCACTAATTTTTGCGGCAACAGAGCAATACAATTTGAAGTGTAAATAAGAGAGAGCATCAAATCAAGCGTATCAACTTCTACAAAAGAGACACTTAATTGTAATGAATGTATTGTTTCAATCGTTAAAGCCCTCAAAGGACAATGTTTATCTCTGTTTATAATGATATTTATTGCTTTATTAATATCATTTTTGAAGCTTTCAGAGGAAGTCCACATCAGATTTTCAGTCGTATGGTATTTGATATAGTTATTGACAGGATCTGGTTTTGTATGAGTTATAATGACATCAAAAATTTGATTGGCAAAATTACGGCTGAGTTTATTGACGGTAGTAGTGTGCAAATTAAATAGCTCTTTTTGTCCATAAAGGGTAGGAAAGTAAAGCTTTGATAGTAACTGTGTAGAACCTATATTTATATGCTGCTTGCTAATAAAGAATCCATGATATAGACTGTTCACAGATTCCTCGATTGCTTTGGCATAGGCATAGAACTGCTCTGTGGAAGGAAGTGTTTCTAATCCGTACCTTGTTCTGAGAAACAAAGTGGTATTAAATTCTTTTTCCAACTTCATTAATCTTGTTGAAACATTGGACTGTGTATAATTGAGTTTTTCAGCCGTTTTTGAAATTGAACGATTTTTATATAGTTCAATAAATATTTTTATATCATTTAGTTCCATAAGATTACCTCAATCTGTAATATCATTATTAATAATATTATACTTAATTACTGATAATTATACAAACTCTTTATTCAAGAGTATGATATAGGTAAAAGATCGGAGGGAACATTATGATAGGAATGCAATATAAAATTTCGTTACCAAGCGACTATGACATGGATATTATCAAGAACAGGATTAAAGAAAATGGCTGTAAAATGAATGGATTTAGTGATTTACTATTTAAATGTTATCTGATTCAGGAAAGAGGTATTGACGACTTCGAAAACGTATATTCCCCATTATATATTTGGAAAGAAAGCGCAGGGATGAATAAATTCATCTTTGATGGATATTTTGATAATATTATCAAGTCCTTTGGATGGCAGAATATAAATATTGGAATACCTTTATTTTTAGATAGAAAAGAGAATTTCAATAAAGCAAAATATGTGGTAGAATTCATAGGAGAAATTACACCAAGAATATCATTGGAGCATTTTGCATGTAGTATTAAAGGATCTATTTATAATGAGCAAAATGTGGTGGGAATTACGTGTATATATAATCCGGATAAATGGAAATATAGTCAGTTTATTTTTTATGAAGGTCGTCCTGCAAATCAGGGTGATAATCTTTATCAAATCCTACACATTTCAGAAGGATAAGTATAGGGTTTGCTCGACTTCTACACTTCTTTCTAATTGTAAGATGAAGTTAAAGGTAGATTTGCAAAAACGTATAAATAATATAGCCATTGCATGACTTGGGTTATGTGATGGCTTTTTGTTTTGGTATTTGCCCGGAGGACAACTGAAATAAAGTAAGGCCCACACGTATTATTCACGTATAGGCCTTAAAAAGCTGCGCTTATTATGGATAAGCAGAAACACCTTACGGTAGTATAAACATGTGTATCGTCTCTTCCAGCTGAATGGAAATATCGAATAATTCCTGTGCAAGGGATCCAACCTGCTCGGAGGCGGCATTCTGCTCCTCGACGGAAGCGGATACTTCTTCGGTGCTGGCGGCGGTTTCCTCTGATACGGCAGACACATTCTCGATGACTGAGACAACCCTTTCGTTACTGATCCTAATTTGTGAAAGCCCTTCTGCAATATCGTTAATACGATTTACAATTTCCTTCATGCCCTGTGATATTTCAACAAATACAGCTCGGGATGCGACCACAGCCTTACCTTGCTCATCGCTGACCGCCTTTGAAATAATAATTGTCTCAAGCGTCTTCTTTACATCATCCTGAATGGCTTTTATGATATCTTTGACATTGTTACTGGACTTGCTGGTATTTTCAGCAAGCTTCTTTACCTCGCCTGCTACTACAGTGAAGCCTTTTCCGGCTTCTCCGGCTCTTGCAGCTTCTATTGCAGCATTGAGTGCCAGTAAATTAGTTTGTTCTGAGATACCCATGATGGTATCAACTATCATGCTAATCTCATCTGCTTTATGGTTCAGTTCATCAACAATCTCTGCGACATCATTGCCGGCCTTATTGCTCTCCTTTGTTCTTGTCTCAAGCTGTCCCATAATCTCAAGACCTTTTACGTTGGAATCATAAATCCGATCGGAGTATTCTTTACTTTGCGTGATCCGTTCTGCAATTATCTCGATATCCGAGGATAATTTTACGACAGCAGTAACACCACTTTCTGCATCATTTGCAAGCTCGCCTGCACCAAGAGCCACCTCGCCGATTGCCTTAGAGACTTCTTCGATGGATTGAACAGTCTGGGTTGTAGTTTCCGACAAGGTACGGGAGGAGGTATTAACCATGCCTCCTAATTGGTTGATCTTACTAACCAGTTCTCTCAGATTCGTTATCATATCATTAAAGCTTGTGCTTAGGCGTCCTAATTCTGACTTGGATCGATAATTGCTGAAGACGGTAAGATCACCCTGGGAAGCCTTTTCCATTAGCTTCATAACCGAGATGATGGGTACTGTAATTCGTTTCGAGATATAATAAGCAGCAATTCCAACGATGCAGAATAACAGAATGGATACGAAGATATTATTTTCCATGAAATCGGTTACAAAGATCATCGCATCGGATTTTTTTTCAACCGTGATGACAGCCCAATTACTTGATTCACCAGGTAATTGAATGGTACTGTAGGCACTGATTACCTCATCTCCATTCATATCCTTATAAGTAGCGATACCAGCTTCACCAGCCAAGACCTTTTGGGTAATCTCTTTTAATTTCTCTGGCACTTGGATATCTTCCAAACGGGTCTTTTGATTACCAGCTTCATCTAGGAGAACATTCCCTGCACTGTCCTTCTCTAAAACGGTCTTTTGAGTGGTGATATAATTATATAACTCTGAGATCTGCTGCTTATCCGGATGAGCGATTACTACACCTTCACCGTCAATAATATAAGCATAACTACTCTCGCTCTTGCTGAACTTTTCCACCATAGTCTGGAGGGAATCCAGCTTAAGGTCAGAACCGATTACACCGACCAAATCGGAGGCGTCGTTATAAATCGGCAGGATCACAGAGGTAACTGGTACATTGCCATTTACAGAATAATAGGACTTACTGACAAAGGGCTGCTGATCACCCATGATCTGCTGGAACCACCAACGGCTAGAGCGGTCGCCGTTCTCTCCTGAGGACCTGGCAGTTTGCATACCATCCGTTCCCTGGATATAGAAGAGATCAAAGTATGTATTTCTACCGATCGTATCGGCCAGTATACTTGTTTGTTCCTGTGCATCAAATTCTTCTACTGCCCGTAAATGTGATATTTCTTCCGTGATACTATAGGCTTTTTCAATAAAAGCAGTAACATTATCGGAAATAGCTGCAGCAAGAATTGTGTTATTTTCCTCAAGATCCTTTGTAAAGCCCTTTGTTATCAGGATATATCCGACAACATTGGACGTGATAAAGGGAAGAATGATTAAGAGTAGCATGATGGTAACTAATTGTTTCCTTAGTGAATTCATAGAATAGTTCCTCCAAAGGTATTTGATTTTATCAATATGGTGTTTTTAGACGGGAGTGCTTTCGGGGGAGCCTGCCCGTAGGGATCCTATGATCGAGTTAATGAGACGACAACCTGGAAGAAAATATCGAATGGTAGGACCAATACAAAGCATTAGTGTACCGATAAGTTGGGCAAATGTCAATGAGAATATTAAAAATCAGTATAAAAAGTGCCTAAATATTTCTACACGGTTAATTATTAGGAGCTGCTGTAGACTTAAGCATAGATAAACATTATAATTATATTAAAAATATGATATAATAGTAGACTAAATTTGGAAAAATATGATAATCTTACTATGTAATTACATCAGTGCATAATTAGAAAACAGGTAGATGAATGATAAACACTGACAATGTAAAAGAAAAACGAAAGAAAATCCCAAAGCTCCCCGGAATATATAAAATGCTTGACTCCAGAGGGAATATTATTTATATCGGGAAGAGCAAATGCTTGCAAAATAGAGTTAGATCCTATTTTGCCCCCTCTCCTAAGTGGGAGAAGGCTAATCGAATGGTAACTATGATTAAGGATATTGAATATGTTGTTACCGATACTCATCTTGAAGCCAGGCTGCTGGAATGTAAGCTGATTAAGGAGCATAAGCCGCGTTTTAATGCACAAATGAAAAATGATCAACGTTACTTTTTTATCAAGGTGGAAAATTATAATCGATATAATCCATTAACGATCTCTGAGGAGAGAACCGAGAATTGCTTTGGACCGTTCCGAAGTAAATATACCATCAGTGAGTTCTTAAACCGGTTGAAAAATCTATATCCGATTATTAAAAGCAATCAGGTCTATGAGTTTGATTTTCATATGTTTCCTGTAGCAATGGAGGAGTATATATTTAATCAGAATAGGGACATTCTTCTTGAGCTTTTTGAGATGGAGGATAATATTAGTATTTTGATGGAGGTGCTTCAGTCTAAGTTGGAAGAGGCATCGTCTGAATATCGGTATGAAATTGCATTAATATACAGA
Source organism: Bacillota bacterium (assembly GCA_023411215.1). Taxonomy (GTDB): domain Bacteria; phylum Bacillota; class Clostridia; order Lachnospirales; family Lachnospiraceae; genus Mobilitalea. The sequence continues at coordinate 74,725 of JAEYOY010000079.1, forward strand.
GACATAATCAAATGCTTTCGGATGATTAAGAACGGATTGGACGGTTACAAGGAATTAGCATCAAATAACATACTATTAACAATACCAATAGAGATAGGCTATAAGCTGTTCCTTGTCTCTAAGGGTAATATGATTCATTCTATGATCTGCAATGAGCTAAATCAAGAGATAAAGGAGAGGTTTATCTCGGAGGGTATGTTAAGAGTGGATGAATTTGTCTTTCCCTCTGATGATGAAAAGATATGGATCGACTATCGTGATATACTTTATTCAGAGATATCAGATCTGTCGGAAGAGATGGTAGAAATAATATCCTGATTATATAATAAAAATAAAGAAACTAAAAATAAAGAAACGAGAGAAAAGACAATGAATGTTAAACAATATGAAGATTACTATGAAAAGATTCGTATTAATTGTTCCAAGGTTATTGTAGGAAAGGATGAATGCATCCGTAAAATTGTCATTGCATATCTGGCAGGAGGTCATGTTCTTTTGGAGGATGTTCCGGGTACCGGTAAGACTATTCTGTTTCGCGCATTTTCCAAATCTGTGGGAGGTAGAGATAAGAGGATTCAATTCACCCCTGATATTATGCCATCTGATTTAACCGGAATTAATTTCTATAATCAGAAGAAGGGTGAATTCGAATTTCGACCCGGTCCTCTGTTCGCCCAAATGGTGCTGGCGGATGAGATTAACCGTGCAACACCAAGAACTCAGTCCAGCCTTCTTGAGGCAATGGCAGAAGGTCAGATTACAGTGGATGGTGTTACCTATCCTATGGCAAAGCCGTTCATGGTAATGGCAACCCAGAATCCGCTGGAATCAGGAGGTACCTTCCCCTTGCCAGAAGCTCAGAAAGACCGATTTATGATGAAGCTATCTCTTGGATATATGCTAAGAGAAGAGGAGCTGTCCGTACTGACCAGGGAATCTTCCTTGAATCTCCTTGAGCGAATCGGACAAGTTGTATCAACGGAGGAAACAATAAAATTACAGGAGAGTTACCATCAGATAGAGGTCAGTGAGCCTGTGAAGAATTATATTATGGATATTGTGGATAAGACTCGTAATGATCGCCGTATACAGTTAGGTGCCTCAACAAGAGCGGCGCTGTCCCTATATCAGGCTTCACAACTGATGGCGGCAACAGCTGGACGAACCTATGTTATACCAGAGGATATCAAAGACGTATCGGGCTCCATACTGGAGCACCGTATGAGCTTTGCCGGAGTAATCAGAGATAATGAGGCGGCACGAATCTGCCGTGAGATCATAGAGGAAGTTCCGGTTCCGATTGAAACAAGGTCTACCAAAGGAGTAATTTAATGGCTACATTTCTGGTGGTTTTGATACTGTTTGGTGCGGTGTTAGAGATATTGTCCTTATGGGACAGCATTGCGGATCTACACTATCATTGTACACCCTCTAAGCTTGGCTGTGAACCGGAGGAAGTGTTTTGTCTTAATACGGTATTGTCCAATTACGGACCCAGAACTATTTCCTTTCTTCAGATGGAGGAGCTGTTTCCAAAGCAGATGAAAATCCTTGGAGTAGAGGAAATGGCTATGGCAGACCATAGATGCCGTCTGCACGTGAGTATGCTATATATCCGTGGGAGACAAAAGATTACCCGAACCCTTCAGGTGTCCTTGCCGAATCGAGGGGTGTATGTCTTGGAAGGCTGTCGGCTGATTCGCGGCGATTTTCTCGGAATAAAGGAGAAGAGCAAGGAGGAGGTACAGCATGAGGAGATTATCATCTTTCCGAGAATTCTTAGTGATGAGAATATTCTTAACGCTCTGTCAGGCTATTACGGTGATTTTTCATCAAGACGCTTCTATATAGAAGATCCGGTCCTGGTTAACTCCTATTCTGATTATACTGGGAGGGAGCCACTACGCTCCATCAGCTGGACACAAAGCGCAAGAAGAAATCAATTGATGGTAAAGGAGTTTGACCATACGATGGATATGTCGGTTACCATTTTACTGGACGTATATCTTCACTGGTCTGAGGGAGCGCATCCGGAGGAGCTGGAGTACTGCTTTTCGCTGGTAAGAACCATTGCGGAGTATATGGAGAAGAGGAGGGTTTCTTACCGCCTGCTTACCAATGCTTATATCCGAAGTGAAAGTTCGGCCTACGAAGGTTTACAAAAGGCCGGACAAGGAGCGCACCATTATACAGCCTTGCTCTATACCTTGGGGCAGGCAGATGCCAACTCCTTCCGCGATATTGATGATCTATATCAGCTGGCAGTCACCAATTTCTCCGGTGAAAATGCCATCTTCTATGTAGCGCCCTTCATGACAGATAAGCGACAGCAGCTAGTTGCTTCTTTGCAGAAGCGCTTGGGAAGTCAGGTTTACCCGATGGATGCGGCTTCCTTAAGGGAGGTGAAGCAGGATGTTATCTAGATTATATAAGTTGATTTTCGATATGGGTGTCTGCTGTTCTTTGGGAGCCTTTCTATTATATTTCTTTGGAGGGGTGACTTTAGATGCAGGCGGATTTCTAATCCTTCTTGCGGCAGCAGCTCTGACTCTGATCATGAAGGAGAAGAGTAAACGATCGATTCTGTTTGTGATTATCCTCCCTGTGCTTGGGGGGCTAATACTTCGCCTTACTTGGATAGAGCTTCTTGTCTATTTACCGGTCTGGGGTTATTTGGTGTATTTATTGATTGAGGATCGCCTTGTTGTAACCAGGGGCGAATTCCTGGATCAGGTCAGACGTATTCTGATTTTTTGCTTATGTATCCCGCTATTTATGCTGGTGGAGCTTTCCACTTTTGGGCAAGCGCTTCGTGCAACACTTCCTTATCTGGTGGTTACCATAGTAAGTACTGTATTTATGCTTCGCCATCTGCGAACTCTGCAGCGAAGGGGAGGACAGAAGGGCTATTATTCGCAGCAGATATGGGAAATGATAATATTTTTAGCAGTTTGTGTGATGTTAACGATTGCTCGGGCTCCGCAGAATTTGTTGGTGGGCATTCAATTAGTATATCAGATTTTGATCCTACCCGTTCTAACATTGATTGGTTTCATCATTGGCGGAATTATATCTTTGATAATATCTATGTTGAGCATGGAAGGCTGCAGCAGAGAAACATCACTGCGAGGGGATGATTGGATTGATCGATTGATTGATATTCCGGATATAGAGGAAGTAACTGTATCAAGTAATGCTTGGATAATACCCCTGCTATATTCCCTTGGAGTCATGCTCGGACTGATTGTACTTTTCTTCTTCTTTCGCTGGCTCATTGGTGATAAGGGTAAACATAAGCTTCCGGTAGGAGTCTCGGAGATCAGAGAAACGCTGGAGGGAACTAATGAGAGGAAGAACAATCGCCGGTGGAGGTATTCCAAGGAGCCGGCTGAGAGAATTCGATATTATTACTTGAAATATCTCCTCCATCTGCGAGCCATAAAAATATCTATCTTATCCGGGGATACAACCAGAGAGGTGGATCATAAATATTTGGATACTCTTGTTGATCCTTCTTGTGAACAGAGAGAGGCATCCATAAAGCTGAAAAGGCTTTATCGAAAAGCACGATATCAGAAGCAAGAGGAGATTAAAGTTGAAGAGGCAGAGCAGGCGAAAAAGCTCTATCATACGATTAAATCGAAAAAAGAATAAATTGATGAGTTAATTGCTATAATTATATCATCGAAGAAAAAAGGATGGACAGTCTTCCACACAATAGGATGGGAATTCGGTTCATCCTCTTTTTCTATGAGATTTTAGTATTGTTTATTAATAAATTTTGTCGAAGAAATAAGATGGAAAATGTGAGAATATTTATTTTGACACTTGACAAAAAAATTTCTTTTGGTAATATAATAATAGTAATGATTACTATTATTAAAATTGAAATTAAATAAAACTAAATTATAGGAGGTAGCTATTATGTCATTAATTGGAACAGAAGTAAAGCCTTTTAAGGCTCAAGCATTCCAGAATGGAAAGTTTATTGAGGTTACAGAACAGGATATGAAAGATAAGTGGAGCGTGGTTTGCTTCTACCCTGCAGATTTTACCTTTGTATGTCCCACAGAGTTAGAGGATTTACAGAATATTTATGAGGATTTGAAGAAGCTTGGTGCAGAGGTGTACTCAGTATCTACCGATACTCATTTTACTCATAAGGCTTGGCATGACAGCTCGGAAGCGATTAAGAAGTTAACCTATATCATGATTGGAGATCCTTCTCATGCGCTCTCCCGTAACTTTGATGTATTAATTGAAGCGGACGGTCTGGCTGATCGTGGAACATTTATTGTTGATCCCGACGGAGTGATTCAATCGGTGGAGATTAATGCAGGTAGCATCGGCCGTGATGCGAGTATTCTACTTAATAAGATTAAGGCTGCCCAATATGTAAGAAATCATCCGGGTGAAGTATGTCCTGCCAAGTGGAAAGAGGGGGCTGCAACCTTGACGCCGAGTCTTGACCTGGTTGGAAAGATCTAAGAAAGTATGAATTTGTACTCTGCAGAGTGAGAAAATCAGAGATTTTCTCACATAAAGCTTGCAGGCTATAAGGAAAGGCTTGGTTATTATTATGATACTAGATGCTGAGATTAAAGAACAGCTTGCCCAGTACCTGGCTCTTATGGAAGGCGAAGTACTTATTAAGCTATGCGCTGGAGAAGATGAGGTATCGAAGGACATGACCGCATTGGTGGAGGAGCTGGTATCGATGTCCTCCTTGATCAAGGTTGAACACACAGTACTGAAAAGGATGCCCAGCTTTAGCATCAACCGTCCCGGAGAAGATACGGGAGTGGTATTTGCCGGGGTTCCTCTGGGGCATGAATTTACCTCATTGGTATTGGCATTGCTACAGGTCAGTGGAAGAGCACCCAAGGTAGACTTGAAGGTGATAGACCAGGTGAAGAGTCTTAAGGGGGAGTACAACTTTGAGACCTATATCAGCTTAAGCTGCCACAACTGCCCGGAGGTGGTTCAAGCTTTGAATTTGATGAGTATCCTGAATCAGGGTATCACTCATACAATGATTGATGGTGCTGCTTTTAAAAGTGAAGTGGAAAGCAAGGACATTATGGCAGTACCCTCGGTTTACTTAAACGATGAGTTCTTCGAGAGAGGCCGCATGACCTTAGAGGAGATACTGCTTAAGATTGGAAGTGTACCGGAGGAATCTGACCTTAATAATAAGGAACCCTATGATGTCTTGGTTATCGGCGGAGGGCCAGCGGGTTCCAGTGCTGCAATCTATGCAGCAAGAAAAGGCATCCGAACCGGTCTTGTAGCCGAACGGTTTGGTGGACAGGTGCTGGATACCTTAGGGATCGAGAACCTGATCAGCGTGGCTTATATTGAGGGACCTCAACTAGCGGCAACGCTGGAGGAGCATGTTAGAAATTATGATGTGGACATCATGAGTGCCAAACGAGTGAAGAGTCTGGAGAAAAAGGAATTGATTGAGGTCACCCTGGAGAATGGGACGATAATAAAGAGTAAGACGGTTATTCTCTCAACTGGTGCAAGGTGGAGAAATGTCGGTGTACCAGGTGAACAAGAATTTAAGAATAAAGGAGTCGCTTATTGTCCTCACTGTGACGGGCCTCTGTTCAAGGATAAGGATATCGCGGTAATCGGCGGAGGAAACTCGGGTATCGAGGCTGCGATTGACCTAGCCGGTATTGTAAAGCATGTGACTGTGCTTGAATTCATGCCTGAGCTGAAGGCTGATGCTGTGCTGCAAAATCGTCTCTATAGTCTGCCCAATGTAACTGTAGTTAAGAATGTGCAGACGAAAGAAATAACCGGAACGGATAAGGTGAATGGGATTACTTATATAGACCGTGCGAACGGGGAAGAGCATCACATATCTCTGCAGGGGGTATTTGTTCAGATTGGTTTGATGCCTAATACGGACTGGCTTGGAGACAGCGTTGAACGTAATCGCATGGGTGAGATTGTTGTAGATGCCCGGAATTCTACCAATATACCCGGAGTATTTGCAGCCGGTGATTGTACCAATAGTCCCTATAAGCAGATTGTAATCTCGATGGGTTCAGGTGCCACAGCAGCATTGAGCGCTTTTGATTATCTGATTAGAAATTAAAGATGAGTCAATTCCTTGTTTCTATATTTTGATCGTTAATTTGCACAATTTATGTTGTGATTAAGTTATAGATAATATAGTTTATTCGCAACACGCTCTCGCTTGGATGAGTCACGTAACGGTACATAGGAACACAAAATACGTGTTCCAAGTACCGACGGCCTCATACAGTTGCGCATCAAACTATGTTATCTATAACTTTGATATCGTTCTATTTGTGCAAATTCACGTATATTAGTCTTGTTGGGGGATTTGACACTCTAAACAAATATTAAAGCTATTAATAAATGATTATCCTGACTACTCTGGTTATAGGATAATCATTTTTTGTTAAGACATGACGAATGAAAGCTTACAGGCTAGCTTTGATTCGTACTTGATTCAAAAATATTTGCAAGCTGATATATCTGAATTTTCCACGAATGAAAGCTTTCAAAGCTGGCTTTCTTTAATACCTTCTCTACAAAATGATAGCAAAACGGATATTTCTGAATACACGATAAAAGATTGTTTGTCATGTTGTCATTTATGATTACATCACTGGATATTAGGGTTACCTTTAGTACTTTCACTTTATTGCCACCTAAGAGTTTTTATCGTATGATATAAGACATAAGTATAGGTCTTTTGAAATACCTATGGAAAGGGTCTACTATGAAGATAAAAGTAATCAGCTTTGATATATTTCAAACACTGGTTGATGTGAATCAACGTATTCCTCAGATATGGAAAGGCATTCTAGGAGAAGCCTATACTGTGGAGGAGGGGCTGCGTGGCGCAAATGCTATATTGGATAATTATCCGCATTCCCTCCGAAAAGCACTGCATGCAGACCGTTTTTATACCATGCGAGAGGTTTATATGGACTGTGCGTCAATGGCGATTGATAAGAACAAGCTTTCACTAAGCCCGGAGGTAATCGTTGACAATCTAATAATACAACATGCCAAAGCGCCATTATACAATGATGTTAAGGAATGTATGTCAAAGCTGCAGAATAGATATCGCATTATCCTGTCCAGTGATTCTAATCATACTATGGTGAATGATTTGCTGAGGCATTTCACTTACGAGGAATTATTCATTTCCGAAGATCTTTGCAGTTATAAAGGTAGCCCGGATGGAAACTTCTTCTTGCAGGTGGTTCATAGAATCGGGGTAAAACCGGATGAGATATTACATATTGGCGACAGTGGAAGCGATATTATTGGCGCGAAACGTGCCGGAGTGATCAGCTGTTGGATTAATCGGGATAAATCCGTATGGTCACATGAGATAAGTCCGGATTATACGATTGAGAGTTTATCAGAGCTTACGGAAATTCTGCAATTGTAACAGTAGTTAAGTTTGTGACGGTAGGTTACTAACTATTGGAGGATTTATATGAAAAAGAAATTATCTGCAATATTATTCATTATATTATTGTTTGGAAACGTGACAGTGGCAGATATCTTACCTGGGATTGCATATGAGGAGTCGTTACATGTGAGCAACAGGGCAGATGCAGCAACCGAGGTTACGATTAAAAGTGAGAAGGATTTGGTTAAGATATTATATCAGACACTATTAAATCGGGAAGAGAAGATTGTTATTAAGCATTCACTTTCGGATTATAAAATTAATCTTAATGATCTTCTCGACAAGATATATGCAATTGATGATGAAAATACGGCCAAGGACAGTGACTATTTGAAGTACTCCCTGGTAAGATGGGGTTATTCAGGAACGAAAATCGGCAAAAGAACAACACTGAAATTCGAGTTCACATATAAAACAACATTAGAGGAAGAGAAGGCAGTGGATAAAAAGGTTAAAAGTATCCTGCAGGAATTAGAATTGGAGGATACTTCTGACTTTGAAAAGGTAAAGGTGATCCATGACTATATTATCAATCGTGTAAGCTATGACAATACGCTTAAGAAATCCTCTGCATATGATGCGCTGATTGATAAGTCAGCAGTATGCGAAGGCTATAGTATGCTGGCATACCGCATGTTCACAGAAGCTGGTCTGAAATGCAGGATCATCGCCGGAACCGGAAATGGTGTATCTCATGCCTGGAATATAGTAAAGGCTAATGACAAATGGTACAATATCGATTTGACTTGGGATGATCCGATTGCTTCTGACGGAAAACCGATGCTGGTATATGATTTCTTTCTAAAAAACACGAAAGACTTTGTAAATCATAAGAGGAGTGCAGAGTATAGGACAGAAGAGTTCGTGAAAACCTATCCCATATCCAAGACCAGTTATAAGATGAAATAACGATGAAAAAACGAATAGAACGAAAGAAAATCTCAAGACTATCAAAGGATCTTGGGATTTTTATCGTTGATACTTTGAAATATTACTCTTTAAAATGCAGACTTTTAATGTTATACTATACGGGATAAGCAAAGATTCGTGAAATAAGCGACAGACGTAAGTACTCGTACTTACAGGATGTCGATTATATCACGAAACGCGCAACGCGAGCGAGTGAACGCTTCAATCACGAGCTACGGGGCTTATCCCGTATAGTGCATAAGCCGCAACGCGAGGGAGTGAATGCTTCCATCACGAGCTACGGAGATTATCCCGTATAGTGCATAAGTCGCAACACGAGCGAAAATCTAAAGTTCGCGAGCAATGGTTATTGATCCCGTATAGTTGTATGTAATTTAATGAGATAAAGGAGCCTTTATCATGAATCGTAGAATGAAACTTAGTGGTGCGCTGAGAGTATACCTGCTCTGGCCGATTATATTGACATCGGTATTACTGTGCATGAATCTGAGTATTTATCTGATAGACCGATTGGCAGGCTATGTCATGACGGCTTTTACTGTTATATATTTTGCGATGGCCTTGACTGTGTATTTAGTGAAGCGTCATAAAATTGCAGCTGAGCTGGTTCGATATGCCATGGATTACGGCCAGGTGCAGAAACGCTTATTAAAGGAATTGCATCTTCCCTATGCCATCCTAGACCTGGAGGGCAGAATGCAATGGGCTAATGACGAATTCATGGATATTATACAGGAGAAAAGCGCAGCCAGACGTTCTATCTCAAATATATTTCCTGAGATAACAGAGGGAGTCCTTCCGAAGAAGGAGATGGATGAAATTCTACATGTGGTTCTCCATGGCCGAAATTATAAGATTCTGCTTCGCAAGGTAATCACCCCTGATTTTGAGGATGATATCGGCTTTAATCTTAATGATAACGAAGGTGTATGGGATGGACGAAATGCACTGATCGCAATGTATCTCTACGACGAGACAGAGATTATCTCTCTATTGAAGGAGAATAAGGAACAGAAGCTGGTAACAGGATTATTATATATTGATAATTATGAGGAAGCTCTCGAAAGCATTGATGAGGTTCGCCGATCTCTGTTAACTGCCTTGGTTGACAGAAAAATCAATAAATACATGCAGGGAATCGATGCTATTACAAAGAAGCTGGAGAAAGATAAATATATCTTTGTGTTCCAGCAGAAATACCTGCCTTTTCTTCAGACAAGCAAGTTCTCATTGCTGGAAGAGGTAAGAGGCGTTAATATCGGTAATGAGATGTCCGTAACGATCAGTATCGGCATGGGAGTAAATGCGGATACCTATATCAGTGGTTATGAATATGCTAGAGCGGCAATCGATTTAGCTCTGGGACGTGGCGGCGATCAAGCGGTAATCAAGGATCGGGAGAAGATCTCTTACTATGGAGGTAAGAGCATTTCGGTTGAGAAGAGTACCCGTGTTAAAGCGAGAGTAAAAGCGCATGCTTTCCGTGAATTCGTGGAGGGCAAGGATAAGGTTGTTATTATGGGACATAAAATCGGAGATGTGGATTCCTTTGGTTCTGCCATCGGTGTATACCGCATTGCCAAATCCTTTAATAAGAAGGTCCATATTGTAATTAATGAGGTTACCTCCTCCCTCCGTCCGATTATGAACAAGTTTGTAAATAATCCGGATTATGAAGAGGATATGTTCTTAAAGAATGATCAGGCTAAGGAAGTGGTGGACGGTAATACGCTGCTGGTTATTGTAGATGTTAACCGGCCGTCTTATCTGGAATGCACGGAGCTGCTGGAGCATACGAAAACCATCGTAATATTTGATCATCATCGTCAGACAAATGAAGCGATAGATTCCGCTGTGCTATCCTATATAGAGCCTTATGCTTCCTCGACCAGTGAGATGATTGCAGAAATTATGCAATATATCGGAGGAAATCTAAAGCTGAAGCCGGTAGAGGCAGATGCTTTATATGCAGGTATCATGATCGATACCAATAACTTCTTGACTAAGACGGGAGTACGTACCTTCGAAGCAGCAGCCTATCTGCGAAGGAGCGGTGCAGATGTAACCAGAATTCGTAAATCCTTCCGTAGCGAGATGACTGACTTTAAGATTAAAGCAGATGCAATCAGCAGCACAGAGCTTTTCCTTAATCATTATGCAATAGCAGTCTGTGCAAGCTCTGAGGTGGATAGCCCGATGATTCTGGGTGCTCAGGTCGCGAATGAGCTTTTGAATATCAATGATATCAAAGCAACCTTTGTTTTGACAGAATATAATGGTAAGATATATATTAGTGCCAGATCCATTGATGAAGTGAATGTTCAGATTATCATGGAGAAGCTGGGTGGCGGCGGTCATTTGAGTGTAGCAGGAAGCCAATTAGAGAATACAACAATTCAAGATGCAATCATAAAAGTGAAAGCAACGTTAACTAAGATGCATGAAGAGGGAGAATTGTAGTGAGATTCAAGTAACTATTCAGAACCAAGCTCGAAAATCTACGATTTTCTCGCTGTTTGGCTCACGCCATACAAGATGAAACGATAAATCGTTTCACTTGTCATGAATAAAAATATTTAAAAAAGCCTTAGACAGCAAGCTGTCACGTCTTATTTTAATTATTTCTGATTGGTTCTTAATAGTACAAATTCGATCGATAAAGGAGAGACAAATATGGAAATTATTTTAACACAGGATGTTAAAGCCCTTGGTAAGAAAGGCGAAATTGTTAAAGTGAATGATGGTTATGCTAGAAACTTCATTTTACCGAAAAAGTTAGGGATGGAAGCTACTAAGCAGAATCTCTATGATCTGAATATGCAAAAGGCAGCAGAAGAGAAGAAACAGAAGGAGATCCTTGAGGAAGCAAAGAACTTTGGGAAGAAGCTGGAGGAGCTTACGATTAAGCTGTCCATCAAAGCCGGCGAAGGCGGCAAGACCTTTGGTTCCGTATCCTCAAAGGAAATTGCTGAGGCGGCTAAGAAGCAGTTCAATCTGGATATTGATAAGAAAAAGCTTCAGTTAAATGATCCGATTAAGCACGCAGGCTCTTATACCGTTCCTGTGAAATTGCATCCACAAGTGACAGCAGAGATGAAAGTTGTGGTTGAAGCTGTTTAAGGTATGTAATGAATGCTACGGGAGGAATACCAATGGATGAATCATTTATAAAAAGAATACTTCCCCACAGCGCTGAAGCAGAACAGTCGGTAATTGGATCAATGATTATGGATAAGGATGCGATTGTAGCCGCCTCGGAAGTAATTACTCATACAGATTTCTATGAGCAGCAATATGCGATACTATTTGAGACCATGCTGGAGTTGCATAATGAAGGAAAACCGGTCGATCTGGTCACCCTTCAGGATCGATTAAAAGAGAAGGATGTACCGCCTCAGGTCTGCAGTCTGGAATTCATAAGAGATTTGGTTACAGCAGTGCCGACCTCGGCCAATGTCAGGTATTATGCTCAAATAGTAAGAGATAAAGCAGTGCTCCGAAGATTGATCAAGGTATCGGAAGAGACTGCAAATGAGTGCTATCTGGATAAAGAGAAGCTGGATGTAATCATGGAGAAGACCGAAAAACAGGTGTTTGATATTGTCCAGAACAGGGGAACCAAGGAGTTTACAGATATTAAGGAAGTGGTTCTTCGCTCTATAGACAGTATCGAGGCTGCTGCAAAGAATCAAGGCAGTGTAACTGGTGTAGCAACAGGTTTTTATGATTTGGATTATAAAACAGCGGGCTTGCAGCCTTCTGATTTAATATTGATTGCAGCCAGACCTTCCATGGGTAAGACTGCCTTTGTACTTAATATTGCGGAGTACGTTGCTTTGAAATCCAATGTAACTACCGTGGTTTTTAGCTTGGAAATGTCTCAGGACCAGTTGGTTAAGCGTATGCTGGCCATGAATTCCAGAGTTGATTCACAGGCAATACGTACCGGTTCCTTATCCGGAGAGGACTGGGCACTTCTGATGGAGAGTGCACGTGTGATCGGGAATTCCAACCTGGTGATCGATGATACCTCAGCTATCTCGGTCAGTGAGCTTCGTTCAAAATGCAGAAAGCTTAAGCTAGAGAAAAACCTGGGACTGATCATCATTGACTACCTTCAGCTGATGACTGGTAGTAAGAAAGCAGAATCCAGACAACAGGAGATTTCTGAGATATCGAGATCCTTAAAATCCTTAGCAAGAGAAATAAATGTGCCGGTAGTTGCACTATCACAGTTAAGCCGAGCGGTCGAGCAGCGTCCGGACAAACGTCCAATGCTATCCGACCTTCGTGAATCCGGTGCTATTGAGCAGGATGCCGACGTTGTAATGTTCATCTACCGTGATGATTATTACAACAGAGATACCGAGGAGCCCGGTGTGTCAGAGATTATCATCGGTAAGCAGAGAAATGGTCCGGTCGGTACGGTAAAGCTGGCATGGCAAGCGAACTTCACCAAGTTCGCAAACCTAGAGCGATAAGAATAGGAATGGCTAGGCAACAATACAATATTACAATGAATTTATGACACAGCTAGGTTGGCACAGATCCATGAGGAAGCTCTGGATGAGTGCCCATCTAGCTGTTTTTCTTTCGGCTCAGTGTCAATAGTTGGGGTGGGATTCTCTGAATCCCGCTCCATTACTATGTTTAGAGCCATTTTAGTGTTTCCATCAATAAATCCTGTTTTTGGGCATGCAAAATAAGCCTCTTAATGTTGTTATTTTCGTCGTCCGTTATTTATCATATAGAGCAATGTATTATTCTTGTGCGGAATCTCTTAAAATTATGGATTCCAAAAGAAATTCTCTTGAGTACCTTTATTTTATTGTTATAGCCTTCAGTTGGTCCATTCGTATACTTATATTTAAATGCATTTAATATTCCTTCAGACCAGTTCCTGTATGTCTTAGCACAGTCTTCAAATTCAGATAAACCTGATTTTTCTGCAGCTTTTACCCAATCCCAGAAAGCACTACGTTGGTAAGAGTATTTTTCGCTTTGACAGATTTCGTAAAACCATTCTTTCAGGTAATGAGCCTTCCTTAGGTCATCATTATAAAGTAGCATAAGATCACAGGATTTTTTATTCTCATCTTTTAACTTATTATAGCGCGTTAGGATTAATCTTCGGCTTCTTTTGTAGTACTTCCTAAGACTTGCAGGCATTGTTTTCTGAAGCCTTTTTCTGACTTTTTCAATAGCCCATGTTACATACCTTATAAAATGATACTTATCAATAATTATTGTTGCATTTGGAAAATAGGCTTTTGCTACCTCTATGTATGGCTCCCACATATCACAGATAAAGAACTTAACACGATGGCGTTCTGAACGGTTTACTTCCCGGAAATAAGCACATAGATGGCTTTGGGTTCTATTAGGCAGAATATCAAGGATACGATGTTTTTTGGCATCAACAAGTATGCACTGATATTTCCCTTCATCCGTATTACCTTTGAATTCATCAATCGATATACATTCAGGAATAGATGGTGAGGAGTAACTGACAGTATCCAGAAGCCGAGTTACAGTATTAACAGAGACATTTGCTTCCTTCGCAACATCTTTTATACTCACAAGATTTCTTAGCATATCTATGATTTTGTAAGATAATCTTAAAGTTCGTCGCTGATAGTGTGCAAGAAAATGGTATTTCTCAGTAAACTTTTTACCACACGTACAGATATATCGTCTTTTTTTAAGAACTAGGTAAGTATGTTTCAGTTGAAAAGGCAAGTCCTTTATCTCTTGAAATCGGTAGTCATGAATGCGTTTGGTGTGGCAACCGCAGCTAGGACAGACCTGTGTAGATGCTTCTGTTTCAATGAAAATTCTTACATAACTATCTCCATGAACAACTTTTTTAATAAAAACATCTTCTAAATTTAAAAGATTATTGGTACAATGAGAGTGCATCTATATTTAACCTCCTTTAAAATGTGTGTTTTCGACGGCGTTCATTTTTAAGAGGCTTTATATAGATGTATTTTATTATAAAAAATAAAATGTTGGAAGTATGTTATTCACATACCCCAACATTTATTATAGAACCTTTCTTTCATAGAACGCAGCGTCCTATTGAGTGAGAATTGCTTACAAACCTTGGTGCCTACAGCCTCTTGGAATGGTAGGCTTCGTCTTATTGGACAATTTTAACTTTTATTTACTTAAAATGATTGACAGAAATCTGGCAAACCAGTACAATTGGTTCTCATCAGATTAATTAGTATCATGTTTCTAAGTGGAATGGAGGGGGATATTCTTGGAAACAAAGCATGCGAAACTTACTTATCTCGGATTGCCCAGAAGTGTGTACATTATATTTTTTGCTAGAGTCGTTAACTCAATGGGTAATTTCGTACATCCTTTTATGACCCTGCTATTAACTTCTAAAGGAGGAATGGGGGAGGAAAAGGTCGGATTATTTCTATTGTTATCTTCCGTGGTTCAGGTACCGGGCTCCTTGTTGGGAGGCAAGCTCGCCGATAAGATGGGAAGAAAGAAGATTATGATTATCTTCATGGGACTTGCAGCACTTTGCTTAATCCCATGCGCCTTCTTACTGGACAATCAAGTACTCTTTCATTACATACCCTGGCTTTTAATCCTATCCTCCTATTTTGGAAGTGTAGCCGGACCAGCCAGTGGTGCTATGATGAATGATTTGACTTTACCGGAGAACCGTCAGGCGGCATTCTCGCTGCTTTACATGGGCATGAATGCCGGAACGGCGTTAGGCTCTATCATTGCCGGTATTCTGTTTAATAATTTTATGAAGTTTCTATTCATCGGAGATGCGGTTACTACTTTCATTTCAGTTATCCTTTTGGCACTCTTGGTGAAGGAGACAAAGCCGGACAAAGAGGAATTAGAGCAGGTTAATCTGGAGAGAAATGAGGAGAAGGCAGAAACGGGTGGCTTACTTTCTGCATTGTTAAAACGCCCGGCTCTTCTGATTTTTGCCAGCCTTGATATGCTCTATGCCTTCGTCTATGCACAGACTAATTTCAGTCTGCCCTTACAGACCAAAGCGGTATTTGGAGATGAGCTCGGAGCACGTTTCTTTGGAACCTTTGCGACGATCAACTGTCTTGAAGTAATATTTCTTACAACATTAGTTACCTTGCTCACAAGAAAGATTCGTGCAGTATACAATGTAGCAATAGCCGGTATCTTTTATGCTATAGGCTTTGGAATGCTTTACTTTGTAGAGAGCTTTTGGTTGTTTATCCTTTCCACAGTTATCTGGACGGTAGGAGAGATTATCAATGCAACCAACATTGGAGTTTATATAGCGAACCATACGCCGATTACTCATCGTGGGCGTTTCAACTCCATCATTAATATTATTACGGGAACCGGTCATGCGATTTCACCCTATATTATGGGAGGTTTTATAGCAAGAAATAATGTGACAAATGTATGGCCAATTATCTTTGCCATATCCCTGGTTGCAGCTTTGTCCATGTACTTGCTTGGAACTTATGAAAAAAGCAAGCAAAAAAGACTGGAAGAGGATAATGCAATAGCATAAAAAAGAGAAGAAGCTTATGGAATATTTTCTTCTTATTATTCCAGCATTCTATGTTGTTATAGGAAGGTTATGTAGAAAAGAGGAAACTTCTATGGGGTTTCCTCTTTTTGTGTCGATAAGTTATATGGGGATAAGTGGAAATTGTATTGCAATTGAGGTTTGCTATGTTATAATGTAAAAAGTGGAAAATAATTACATAATAAGGGAGGGTATTGGAGTGGAGGAAGTTAGGTATATGATTTCTGAGGCCTCAAAGCGTGTCGATGTAGAAGCCCATGTTCTAAGGTACTGGCAAAAACAGCTGGGTCTACCGATTTCCCGAAATGAAATGGAACAACGATACTATAGAGAAGCAGATGTTGAGCTTTTTAAGAAGGTAAAGTTATTAAAGGATCGGGGGTTTCAGCTGAAGGCCATTAAGATGCTTATATCTAATTTAGATAAGCCTGAAATACTTGACACAGATGCTGAAATATTACTTGGAGAAAGACTTGATGGGAAGGAGCAGCACATGCAGCAAGAGGAGACACTACAGGTGAATGAAAGTGGGACAAGCTTAATCGCTGAAAACGAGCAGAAAGAGATTGCAGATGAACCGAGTTCGAAGATGAGTCAATTCAAAGCAGTTCTAAGCCATATCGTTTTGGAAGCGTTAAAGGAAAATAATGTGGCGTTATCGCAGGATATCAGTTCCAGTGTCAGTGAGGGTGTTATTAAGGAAATGAACTACTTAATGCGTCTTCAAGAGGAGAAGGAGGAAGAGCGTTACCGTAAATTCGATGCAACCTTAAGAGATTATCAAAGAAGCAGGATGATGGTAGCCGCTACCTCTGAAAACAAGAAGAAAAAATCAAAGTTTTTTAAGAAAAATCATGCTTTCATTTAGAACGGTAACCGTTCATTATGTGGACAAGCTACATACACTGCCAAGGATATTTAACCGGAGAAGCACGCTAGGCGAGCTTCTCCGATATCTGTTTACAGGCATTGTATGTGTGAGTTCACATATATGAAAGCTTGCAGAATGTGAACAGACTGTGCTTGTTCGCATTGCTCACATTTGCTTACGCGAATATAAAAAGAGAGTGAAGCTGACGTATCATACGTTCAAGTTTCACTCTCTTTTATGTAAGATTTGTTATGCTGAAATTGCTGATGTAGGGCATGTATCTGCACATGCACCACAATCGATGCAAGCATCTACATCAATTTCATAATGATTAGCTCCTTCGGAAATTGATCCTGTAGGACATGTATCTGCACATGCGCCGCAGCTAATGCAATCATCACTAATAGTATATGCCATTGTCAAATTACCTCCTTTACCAATTGTCCATTACATTTTAATATATGATGTGTCAGAATGCAAGATTATTTTAGTGGATTCCATATATTAGTTAGAACAACAAAAGGATTTCAAAATTCAAATACCTCTTTTAGAAGAAGATGGAGGAAGATCCTGTTATGGTTGGTATTAATTTGGTGTCTTGACGATATGGGCACAATAGAATATAATAGTGCCTAAGCTATTGCGAATGCGAAATCTACTGCATCATGATAGGTGATATCCTAGTTGATTTATGCTTTATGGAAGGTAAGCCTTCTATCTAGGTTAAAATATTTCATTATTAAGGAGGAATATACGATGGCTAAAATTACGAAGGACATGACAATTGCACAGGCAATTGCGATTGATCAGAGCATCATTCCTGTGTTATTAGATATAGGCATGCATTGCCTTGGCTGCCCTTCTGCACAGGCAGAGACATTAGAGGAAGCAGCAATGGTACATGGCTTAGATCCTGAAGATCTAATGGAAAGAATCGAAGCAGAAACTGGTGAATAAGTATACTAAGGCTGTTGCTTACAGGGCTTGATAGATGAAAGACGGATAGTACGCTTCCCTCACACACAGGTTGACGGACATCTCACTGTTATGTATGCCATAATCGAACATGATTGTTCGCTTCTGTCATACATAAGCAGTAAGCTGTCCGTCAAACAGTGTATTACGGGAAATATACTATCCGTTTTTCATCATTAAAGGTATTTTGCAACAGCCGAATGTGATTGCACGACAAAAAAGAATGATACAAACTTTTGATGTCTTCAACTGTACAGAATACCGAAACAAGAACGTTTCACGATTGTCATGAACCGGAAGAAGCACACTTCGCGAGCTTCTCGGGTTCGCATTCGCATATGTGCAAGCAAGCTTGCTAAAGTGAACAAACAATGTTTGTTCACTTTGCTCACATTTGCTTACGCGCAAATAAAAAACAGGAGGTGCGGGAAGCGCCTCCTGTTATGTTATAGTGAAACTTACATAACTGAAAGTATCTGTAATGCATGTTCTCTTACAATAACCTCAAAGTGTTCATCGTAGTAAGCGGAGCTTGCATAAGTGGAACGCTCAACTTTACCGTATTCTGATATGATATTACATACCTTATTGAACTCCTCTGGTGTATGGTCGGAAATGCTAATTACAAGGTAATAGATTGAATTAACCGGATTCTTATATAAGGTATTGACCCCATTATAAGTACCTACCATGATATATGCTAATTGAGTAACCTCTTGTAATGAACGGAAGGTATAGATTTTAATAATGTTTGATGGTACACTGACGCCTGGTTTATCAGTCGGATTATTCTGAGGGACCTCGGGTGTTTCCAGAGTCTCTTCTTTTGAATTCTCCAGAATGTCTTCGCTCAAATCTTCTTCCATCTGGTCGAAACAATTTATAATTTCATCTGCATAAGAATCCTCATCAGACTCTTGCTTTTCGGTGTTCTCATTAACATTAAAGGAGGAGAACTTGGAAAAACGGGTATCCAGCTCATCAGGATCCTCTACCTTAGTGATTACTAGGATTAAACATTCCGTTGAAACCGGAATTGCTTCTATCATCAAAGGAATATCATCAACTTCAAATCCGAATTCATAAAAAGCTTGTTGAATCATATCTCGAAATAAAGCCTTTGCTTTATCGGTACCATAAGCTAATTCGCTTATCTTCAGCTCCCGGTCGATCAGATCACTTTTATTCAAGGTACATCTGATTTGGTTATCGCTGATTTTTTCTATCTTCATAAAGTACACCCCTTTCTGTACTAAACAGGAACTGATTGTCGTAACATACGAGAATCCATCCATCGGTGTAAACAAAGTATAATTTAAAACACAAGTAAAGTCAATATGCCTAGTTATGAAATTTGTGTTAATAAATCCCGTATTTTACTGGAAGAAACAGATATTTTATCGTCAATTATAACAAAATTATGACCAAATATCGTGACTTTAGACAGGATGAAATTGATTGATTTATTTCCAGTATCTGACTATAATAATATTATGACTTGATTCCTGTTTTATGTTATGCTGATAGGAAAGGAGAGAATGCAACAGGAGATTTGGTTTCAAAAATATCATATTATACGTCTACTTGGCAGCGGAGGCACTGCCAGAGTATATCTTGCAAAACACATCAAATTAAATTCTTATCGCGCAATCAAATGTATCTCTAAAACCCATCCCTTATATTATTTACAACGTAACGAAGCACTCATTCTAAAAAATCTGAAACATTCTTGCATCCCTATAATTTATGATATTGAAGAAGATGAAGAAGGTTCCTATATTGTCGAACAATATCTGGAAGGTGAGACTCTGAAGGATTATGTAAGGAAGAAAGGACCGATCAAGGAAGATATCATAATCAGTTATGCAATCCAGATCTGTGATTTATTTCATTATCTGCATTCCAACGACCGTCCAATTATATATGTTGACCTAAAACCGGATAATATAATGATCTCGAGCAATAATTTGAAACTAATTGACTTTGGGAGTGCAATGTATCAGGATGAGCTTCATAAGATGAATAAAATAACAGCCACTAGAGGCTATGCTGCCCCAGAGCTGTACCTACAGGGAGAACTGGATGATCGATGCGATATATACGGAATCGGTATGTTACTTTACTATATGGCCACGGGAGTAATCATATCCCCAAATGAAAAACAGATCTTTAATATTGATCAGATATCTGGCTGCTCTAAAGAGCTTAAACATATTATTAACCATTGCCTCAAGTATAATCCGGTATTAAGGTATACATCGGTTGCCCAGTTGAAGAAACATTTATCAACATTACAGCTCGGAAGAGAGGGGTATCAGGAATCATGTCAAAGAAGAACCATAGCTGTGGCAGGAACTCAGTCTAGAATTGGAGTGACTCATCTGGCCTTTCGATTATGCTATTATATGAAGAGCCAACATATTGATTGTATTTATAAGGAAGACAATCAGAGCCAGTGTATCCGCGCATTAAAAGGGAATCTTGAGTTATCACAGGAGAGTAGCGCTTCTTATGTTTTAGAGGGGATACCTATGTTATCGGCCGGACAAACCATTGTACAGGACACGTCAGAAACTTCTACAACAGTAATTGATCTAGGTGTACTAACAAAGGATAATGTTGATTTATTTCTTGAGGCTGATATCAGGTTGATCGTAATAGGTGCAAAGGATTGGGAGTTGGTTTATTCAGAGGAAGTACTAGATATGATAGCGGAATATAAAGATATTATCTATTTATTTAACTTCCTTGATGGTAAGCAATTTCAGATGGTTTGTAAGAATATGGAGCAACGATGCTGTTATCGTATTCCCTATGAGCCGAATCCTTTTGGGAAAATAACCGCTCAAAACGGGTTGGAGTTATTCCGGATAATACTGGAAGCTGATGGCTGTTATGGTCGACCTAAAAACAGGTTATCACGAGATAGGAAAGGACAAAAACGTAACGATGAATCATAAGCCAATGCTATTAAACAAATTGTCCATGGGCAAGCGTGGCAGGTCTCGGGAGGTAATCGGACTGGTCGGAACGCATCGTGGTGTTGGAGTGACGCATACAGGGCTAATGTTAGCTTTCTATTTTGGCGAAGAATTGGGGAAGAAGACAGCTCTGATTGAATGCAACGGGCACCGGGATATGCAGCTGATAGAGCAGGCGTATGAATGGGGTAATGAAGAAGATAACCACTTTTCTTTTCACAAAATCACCTGCTATAAAGAGGTGAAATCAGGTCAGATACCACAGATACTAGGGGAAGATTATGAATATGTCATTCTGGATTTTGGAACAGATTTCGCTTCAAACAGAGAAGAACTACTTCGCTGTTCAACCAAGATAGTAGTTGGAGGCCAGTCCGAATGGGATATTCTTAAACTGAAAGAATTTATCAGGAATACGGAGGTGATTCGAGGAAGTGAGCATTGGATGTGCTATCTTGTGCGAGCGAAGGAGCAAACCATACAAAGACTCAAGAAGGATTTAAGGCAACGAATATGGGCGGTACCAGATATAAAGGAACCCACTCGCGTCGGCTACAATGCAAGACTGCTTTTAAAGCAGAGTTTTTCACTCGGTTAAAACTTGGATGATTGATTGGAATCTGGAATAGGAAGTATAACATATCACAAATGGCCTTCTTATCCGAGAGGTAAATAATATAAGTATCCACCCGAGTCCAAGGATATTCTAAGTGAGAATAATAGTCCAATGCCTAATTTGTTAAGAAGATGAAGTAAGCGAAGCAACAGCAGAGATTCGTAAACCGGCACTTAAAAAGCCCTCTATACTTTTTGTCGGAAGAGACATGACCTCGCATCTCTGTGTTGCAGAAAGGTATAAATTAATTATTGTATGGGATAATACCCAAGTCAGGCGGCTGCACTCAGATTACGATTATTGAGGCAGCCGCATCGCTATAACATTGATACTTAGTGCAACAAATTTAAGATTTTTTGAAGTAGAAGTTTCTTATTTCCTAGACCGCATGATATATGTTATGATACAATATAAGCGGAATGAGGAATTGCAAGCTTGCTTGCACATTCCGATTGGAGCTAGAAGATCATGGACAAGCTCTATGTCCATGATACAATATAAGTGTGAATTATAGAAAGCATAATTCACACTCAGAAGTTTGTGCCTGCGTCATCCTCGGCACAAACTAACACTAGGAGTAGGCTTGCACATTCCGATTGGAGCAGAAGATCATGGACAAGCTCTAAGTCCATGGTACAACCGGAAGAAACATGCTACGCGAGTTTCTTCGGTTCGCGGACGCGTTCGCATTTTGTAAGCGAGCTTACAAATGCTCACTTTTACTTACGCGTAAAATATAAGTGTGAATTGTAGAAAGCATAATTCACAGCAAGCGAATGTAATTCGCTTTGAGAAGATTTGTGCCTGCGTCATAAATTGTGAAAGCTCACTTGGCGCAAACTAACACAAAGAGCAGGCAAACTTGCTTGTAAATATAACATACAGAATAGAAAGGCGCAGGGATACTATGGATAAACGATTGAAAATGGCGATGCTTGGGGGAGCTGCCGGAATTGTCATCATACTGATACTATTAGGATCAATGATTATTAAGAAGCTGACTCCCAGCGATGAAATCATGCAGTTGTCACAATATTATAAGGTTAAGGATTCGGAAGTACTGATTATACTTCAGGATGAAATCTACGATATCAAGGGTATGCTGATTGATGGTTCGGTATATGTGGATTATGATACGGTGATACAGAAGTTTAACCACAGATTCTATTGGGATTTTAATGAAAATCTACTAACCTATACAACTCCGGATGAGATTATTCGGGCAGAGGCAGACAGTAAGAGTTATTCAGTGACCAAGAGCATGATTGAAACTAATATGGAGATTGATACTCCGATTGTACAGGTATTTGCAGATCGGGTCTATCTTTCCTTGGATTTTGTTAAGAAATACTCCGATCTTACTTATAATTTTTATGAAAATCCAAGCAGAGTCGTAATCAATTATATATGGGGAGATTACTTATTTACCGAAGTTACGAAGGATACGGAGCTTCGTACGGAACCTAGCATTAAGAGCCCAATCATAGCAGAGCTTCCGGTAGGAGCGACGCTTCTGTATGTCGATAAAGATGAGGCACCGCAGAAGGGTTTTGTTAAGGTTATGACTGCGGATGGAATTAAAGGGTATGTAAAAAGTAAGAGCACAAAGGGATCCTATTACGAGACCATTGGAAGCAGTTATCAGGCACCAGAATACACGGCTCAGACTAGACGTGGTTCTATCAATCTGGTGTTTCATCAGGTCTTCAACACAGACGCAGCAGATAATCTTGGAGGCCTGATAAGGGCGACGAAAGGGGTAAATGTAGTATCCCCTACCTGGTTCAGTGTTAATGACGTCTCGGGTACGATTTCTTCACTGGCAACAAAGAATTATGTGACAAAAGCAAAGGAACTGGGATTGGAGGTATGGGCATTAGTTGATGACTTCAATACAGAGATCAATATGTATGATGTATTATCCTTCACTTCCCGCCGAGAGACTTTATCCAATGCATTGGTCCAGGCTGCCCTGGATTATCAACTGAACGGAATTAACATTGACTTTGAGAAGATTTCCTCAAAAGCAGGGGTACATTATATACAATTTCTAAGAGAATTGTCCGTAAAATGCAGAAACAACGGAATTGTGCTTTCAGTAGATAGTTACGTTCCTGCTCCTTATACCGTTCACTATGACCGGGAAGAGCAGGGGAAGATTGTGGATTATGTCGTTGTAATGGCATATGATGAATTCTATGCCGGTTCTGAGGTGGCAGGACCGGTAGCCTCCATTTCATTTGTTACGGATGCAGTGAATAATATACTTGATTTAGTACCTAAGGAAAAGACAATCATTGCGATTCCTTTCTATACCCGTCTATGGAAGGAAGCGAATGATGGAGCCGTGTCCTCTCAGAGCTTTGCGATGACTCCGGCAGCAGAGTTACTGAAAGAAAATGGAGTAGAAGCAGAGTGGAACGATTCTTACGGCTGTTATTATGCTGAATATGAGAAGGATGGAGCTACCTATAAGATGTGGCTGGAGGAGGAGAAATCGATCGAGGCTAAGATGAAGGTGATCTATGAGGCAGATGTAGCTGGAGTGGCAGCCTGGAAGCTGGGTCTTGAAAAAGAAAGCATT
Organism: Bacillota bacterium; assembly: GCA_023411215.1. Classification (GTDB taxonomy): domain Bacteria; phylum Bacillota; class Clostridia; order Lachnospirales; family Lachnospiraceae; genus Mobilitalea. The sequence continues at coordinate 98,705 of JAEYOY010000079.1, forward strand.
TGGAACGTAATAACACCTTATTTAAAATAACGCTTCAAGAATAGGACAAAAGTACATCTCATAAGATATAAGGAGCCTAAATTAGGAAGTAATCTTATGAAGAGGTATTTTAATATTATATTTCTGTTCTTTATATGCTTTGCCTACCTTTTATCCTCGAACCGATCCTCCCAAGGGAAGGATCATATCTACGAGGTGAGTTCTGATAGAGTAGAGGAAAGACCGGTTACAATAGTGATTGATCCGGGGCATGGAGGGAGAGATCCCGGCAAGGTCGGTGTGAATAATGCACTCGAGAAGGATGTTAATCTCAGTATTTCGCTCAAACTGAAGAATCTCTTGGAACAGAATGACATTAAAATCATTATGACCAGGGAAGAAGATATCGGCTTTTATTCGCTGAGTGATTCCAATAAAAAGCGTGCTGACTTAAATGCACGGGTTGGTATAATTAATGATAGTGGGGCGGATTTTGCGGTCAGCATCCATCAGAACAGCTTTCCGGAGGAATATGTGAAAGGGGCTCAGGTCTTCTTCCGTTCCGAATCACAACAGGGAAAGCTTCTGGCAGAGATCATACAGGCCCAGATAATTAAGACAATCGCTGATGACAATCACCGAAAAGCAAAGCCTAACAGTAGTTACTATATGTTAACTAAGACAGAATGCCCTCTGGTTATAGTTGAATGCGGTTTTATGTCCAATATCAGAGAGGCCGCGCTGCTGATTGATGAGGATTATCAGGAAAAGATGGCTTATGCAATCCACCTGGCTATCCTTCGATATATTAACAGTACCGAGCTTAGGAAACAGCAGTTAAAAGCAGCATAGCAACCGCTAGAAAGAGATTTAAGTACATGACAATAAGAAGTTCAAAAGATGCTTTCTATTGTCTAGTAGAATCACAATTAAACAAGGTATAATATAAAGATATTAAGTGAAGGAATTATACATGATTTACGCTGCATCTTCAAAATTTGATTTTATAACCATATAGTGTTATAATGTGCACGATAAGCAGATTACTCCGTGTAATCTTAAGCAGCTTGCATGCTTGCATGCGAAGCTGTTTAAGATTATACGGACAAGTGCAACGTGAGCGAGGAAGCTTGCTTCCGAGCTGTAATCTGCGAAAGTAGTGAGGAGCCACTTGCATGCTTGCATGCGAAGCTGTTTGCGATTATACGGACAAGTGCAACGTGAGCAATGGAACCTATGGTTCCATAATGTGCAAAGCATACGAGCTGTAATCTGCGGAAGTAGTGAGAGCAAGCATACTTTCAAGCTGTATTCAGCACAAACAAGGAGTCTTAAATTAATATGAATACAAGAATAATAAAAGTTGATGAGCTGATGCTTAAGCAGGAAGAACTGAGGGAAGCAACCAGAATCCTAAGGGAGGGTGGCCTTGTGGCCTTTCCTACCGAGACAGTATACGGGCTTGGGGCCAATGCGTTAGATGCTCAGGCGGCTCGAAAAATATATGAAGCAAAGGGACGTCCTTCAGATAACCCACTGATTGTACATATCTCAGAAGTCTCTGATATGGAGGTTCTTGCTAGGGATATTCCTGAAAAAGCATATCAGTTGGCTAAAACTTTCTGGCCGGGGCCTCTAACGATCATCTTAAAAAAGAGAGACTGCGTTCCTTACGGAACTACCGGCGGACTTGATACGGTAGCGATCCGGCTTCCGGCTAATCCCATTGCACGCATCCTAATTGCAGATTCGGGAGTCTATGTTGCCGCACCCAGTGCGAATCTCTCCGGAAAACCAAGTCCTACGAAAGCTGAGCATGTAATCAAGGATATGAGCGGGAAGATCGATATGATTATCGATGGAGGAATGGCAACCCTGGGATTAGAATCCACGATTATTGACCTGTCGGGTAGTAAGCCGGTGATTCTGAGACCAGGATGTATCACTAAGATAATGTTAGAGAATGTAATCGGTCCGGTTGAGATTGACCCTGTCATACTCAGTAAGAATCCGGATCCACAGGCAGCACCGAAGGCCCCGGGGATGAAATATCGCCATTATGCTCCGGAGGGAAAGCTTACCATATATGAAGGCGATACAACTTTGGTAATCGATGCAATTAATCAGAAGGCAAAGGAAAAGCTGGATGGTGGTAAATGTGTGGGCATTATCGCTACGGACGAGACCAGAGCCTTATACCGGTATGGAATTGTTAAGACTATTGGCTCAAGAATGGATGAAGCATCTATTGCTGCTGGTCTCTATGCAATTTTGCGGGAATTTGATGAGTTGCATACCGAATATATTTACTCAGAAAGCTTTGCGGATAATAGCCTGGGGAACGCCATAATGAACCGGCTGTTAAAAGCTGCAGGTTATCGTGTAATTAAGGTGACAGAGGGTGAAGTACTTTGATACTTAACCAATTAGGCAATATTTTCAACCAGCCTTAACTGTTTAGAGTTATAATGGAGGTTTTATATGGGGAAATATCAGAAATTAATTTTTGTATGTACCGGAAATACTTGCAGAAGCCCAATGGCAGAGGCAATATATAAGAATCTGGAAAAAGTCAGTGAAATGAAGATTATATCACGTGGACTGGTCGTATTATTCTCAGAACCAATGAATCCCAAAGCGGAAATTGTTCTTAAAAAGCATGACCTGGAATTACCCAATCATGTGGCGAAGGGATTAAAGGCTTCTGATATTGAGGAGAATACTTTAATACTTACTATGACGGGGAGTCAGAGGAAGAAGATACTTGAAATGTATCCAGAAGTGAAGGAAGTATATACGATTAAGGAATTTGCAGGCGAAATTGGGGATGTTGTTGATCCTTATGGCGGTACTTTGATGGAGTATGAGGAATGCTACATTGAACTGGGTCGTTTAGTAAAGAAATCAGTCTATAAACTAAATGATTTGAATTAGAATGGAGGATTTATCATGATAGCACTAGGAAATGATCATACCGGATATGCAATGAAGAAAGCCATCATGGAATATTTGGATGCAAGAGGATTAGAGTATAAGGATTTTGGATGCGGGGATGTGACCTCCAGCAATTATCCTGATTATGCGAAGGCGGTTGGAAGAGCAATTCAGAAGAAAGAATGCGATAAGGGTATCTTAATCTGTGGAACAGGCATCGGTATTTCTATTGCAGCCAATAAGATGAAGGGGATTCGAGCAGCTCTATGCCATGATTGCTTCAGTGCAGAAGCGACCAGACTACACAATGATGCCAATGTCCTTGCTTTGGGTGCCAGAGTGATTGGGGTTGGACATGCACTAAAAATAGTTGATATCTTTTTGAATACAGAATTTTCTAATGATGAAAGGCATCTAAAGAGAATTAATATGCTCGAAGAAGAGTAATCAAGAGGGGGCCATACCATTGATAGGGTCCTGTAGAGTATGAAAATGACCAGCATAGATAATCTGAAGTAAAGAATTGGCAGTACGAAGCGCATAAGTAGCTTCTGCTTGGGTAATTAGTTTTTTCTCAAGGGCATCAGCAAGTTCGTTAAGATCCATAATACGCATACTACCGTCTTCATATAGGATGAGATCAATTAATAGATCCTCTATGATGACGGTGTTTTTTTCGTCATCCCTTTTGACTTGGATAATATCACAATACCAATAAACAACTTCACCCTGTAAGTTAAATACCTTGCTAACCTTAAAGCCCTTATCCAGATAGAAGGCAGAGATTCCCCAAGCGATATCCTTTCGCGGATTCAAGGTGTTCCATTTGGTGATAATCAGGTTTGATTCCATGACCAGTATAGTATCATCCTTAAGGTGAATTAACTCGTCAGGAATAAATCGTCTCCGGTATAGTAAAGGCTTAGTCATGAGTGATGCTCCTTTCATAATCCAAATTAAAATACCTGAATTATAAATATTTGTTCATTCTTTCACTAAAGTTGGTTTGAATTTTTACCAATTATATCACGAATTATTGATAAGGTACAGTGAATTCGAATAAACCTTTGATATTAGGGAAAACTTTTAGGTAAAATATAGTACTGCCTAAAATTGGAGGTTGATTTAGTGAAGAGTATTGATTGGAATAAGGTTGCAGAATCCTTCAAGAATACATTATCCTTACGTCGTACCAAGATAACTTTATATATGGCTACAGTATTATGGGTTGCGGTAGCAACACAAATGCTTGTTAACCGTGTGTTCCAGGAGGATGTTCAAATTACGGAAGCATTTGTTAAGACAAATACCGATGAGATGCAAAGTAGCGTTGAAATTGCAGGGGAATATCGAACAGGTGAACTAAGTGCGGATGACAAGAAGACCTTGATCTGTGATATAGCGGCCAAGATGGGGTTGACAATAGACAAGGAGATATCGATATGGGAGGAAGGCGACCGAAGTGAGTATTTTTTCTTCAAACGTGCTAAGAAGGCTACTTCGGAAATCAAGGTTATCAGTGTGGAACAGAAGCACTATATCATCGTTCGTCTTTCCATTCAGGAGGGTATTGCAGGTATAGATAAATATAAAAAAACATTGGAGAATACATTTAAGAAACTGGAAGTAAAAGATATGCAAGTGACTCTTAAATACGAGGGCAATCAAGAGGGTGATCTGACATCCGAGCAGAAGCATGAGGTGGCTCAGCTTCTGGTTGATGAGCTTCAGGGTGAAATCGCACTGGAATATGATGAAGGGGATATGTATACCGTCTACGCATATACCGGAATGTTGAAGGAATACGTTACCACTATGGAAACGAAGATTAATATCCAGATTGCAATTTCTTATAATGAAGTGAGCAATAAGACCAGAATTACACTGGCTACACCGATTATAGGTGATAGCTGGTAAAATAGGAATTATTCGTTGCATAATTCCATTCAAAGAACTACGAAGTTCGCCCATTGGAGCGAACTACTTGCTTTCCTTATACTGAAGAAAGTATGCACCGATTGCTCTTATCGTGAGCACCGGTGCATACTTTGTTATTATTGATTAAAACCAACGTTTTCTGCCTCGATGACGTCTTCTGCGATTGAATATCTCAGATAGTAATAAAAGAGATACAACGTCACGAAGAAAATTCTTATTTCTCCTTGGAGGATATAAATACATACTATTCATTTCAACCTGTGGCTCATCTTCAATTTGTTTAATACGGTCATACACACGATCAATTATCTTATCAAGATATTCCTTATCAGGATATTCATCAAACATCATGCTTCCATCATATTCCATCTGATCGCATTCATTATCAATTTCCTTCTGGATAGCTTTAGCTGTCTTCGGATATAGCTGTTTCATATATTCTAAATCGCGGTCAAGGTCAGCACTATTATCATAGCCATAGAGAGGGAATAAAGGGATGCCCATCGGTACATTATAAGTATTTGTATTAGGTAGGTACATATTTGGAATTCCCTGATATGGTGCATAACCTACATAAGGCATATTGGGATTGCAATAGTAAGGCATCTCCTGACCGACACCGGATTGTATGCCGGAGGGTATACCAGACGGCGAACCACTAGGCATCTGCTGGGGCATTTGCCGTTGGATATTATCTGGAATCTGTTGAAATATTCCAGGCATCGGCATTGTTGTATTGAAAGGAACCTGGGGAAGCCCATTTGGTGTGGCGGGAGTCGTCATGCCATTTGGAGTTAACGGTGATCTACCCATTGGCCCTGGAGGAGTGTAGTTTCCCGGTGTCACCTCATATATGAAGGGTGGCTGACCTGTGGTAGCACCTGTGCCCGGTGAAGGAACATTGGTACCAGGTCTCATTGGAAGGGAGCCTGCTCCAGAACCAGGAGCCGGAGATGAACCCATGCCAGGTCTGGGTTGGGTTGTTCCAGAACCAGGAGCCGGAGATGA
>JAEYOY010000027.1 GCA_023411215.1 Bacillota bacterium
GACTGCCTCAGACTTCGTTTTGAGGCGGTCCCTTAAGGTCGTTATTGGCTAGGCGCATAGTTCTCGTATAAAGTAGCTATATCATGTATTCTGCGCTTCATTTCTGTGCGGATATGTAACGGCTCTAGACACTCGCATTTATCCCCAAAACTGAAAAGAATATTGTAGTAGTATTCGTTCTCTATGAAAGGAAAACTAACAATGTAATGCTCATCACCGTCTGGTGAAAAGTGTTCATAAGTGCAATAATCAAGTACCCTGTCCATGACAGATTTATGAATACGAATTTTGATTTTTGTTTGCATCGTTGCCAACATATCAGAAAAATCTAACTGCGGTTTTTGATAATCTCGTGGCGTAAAAAATTCCTCTTGTATTTGTAGGTTTGATGTGCGGGATAGTTTGAATAAGCGGAAATCATTTCTTTTATGGCAATACCCTTGCCAATACCAATGACTACTTTTCAATACAAGCCGATACGGCTCGGCTGTTCGTGCAGTTTTATTTCCGTAGCGGTCTGCATATTCAAACGAAAGTAGCTTGCTTTCCTGTAAAGCTGTTTTGATAATTTCTAAATATGGTTGTATGTTCCTGTTGCCCATCCACGGACTTAAATCGATATATATTTGATTTGCTTTTAATTCAATGTCTTTTGCTCTTTCGGCGGGATAAAACTCTTGACTTTCGCAAGGGCGTTTACCAGTTCATCACCTCGTATCATGTTGGAAAGACTGGAAAGCCCCATCAAGATAGCTGAAAGGTCGGCAGTCGAAAAAACCTTTCTATCAATCTTGTATTTCTGCATGATTTCAAAGCCGCCGCCCACTCCCGATGCCCCGCGAACAGGAATACCCGCCATGTTGATAGTGTCTATGTCGCGGTAAATTGTGCGGGGGGAAACTTCAAACATATCTGCTAACTCCTGTGCGCCTATACGCTTTTTATCAAGGAGTATCATAATAATGCTAACAAGCCTGTCAACTTTCATCTGATAGCCGCCTTCCAAAATTTCTTGTAATCATTATAGATTGTTGCCATACTGCTGTCAACAATTACAAGATATAATAAAAAGTAAACAAATTAATCTACCTAACAGGAGGAAACACTATGCAGAGAAAAGCCTTAGTAATAATCGATATTCAAAATGACATAACAAAGAATTACAAGGATGTTATTAGCAATATCAATAAAGCTATTGATTGGGCATTCAATAATAGTATTCATGTCATTTATATAAGGCATGAAAATTTATCAGCCGGCACGAGGACTTTTAAACCCAATACATATGGGTCTGTATTAGCTTCAGACTTGAAAATAGTATCTAAAAATATTTTTACAAAATACAAAGGAAACGCATTAAGCTGCGAAGAATTTTCAGACTTTATTAGTAAAAAAGAAATATGCGATTTCTACATAGCAGGAGCAGATGCGGTTGCTTGTGTTAAATCAACCTGTTACAACTTGCGCAAAGCAAATTATTGCGTTAATGTCCTATCAGATTGCATTACCAGTTATGATAAAAGGAAAATTGACGAAATGCTACGTTATTATGAAAGTAAAGGTAGTAAAATCATTTGTTTGAATGACCTATTAATTTAAGCTCTTACCATATTAACCGCATAGCCCGGGCGTTTTTTGCCCGCCGCTTTGCTCGTTTATCGGTCGAGTATATATCCGTAATGGCTATAAGGTTGTGGAATACGTGAAACATGATATTTACGTCTACTTGATTTTATATTTTTCAAAGGCCTTATCAGTGTCGAAATGAACATCTTTGAAGAACATAATGAGCCAAATTACAAAAGCTATAATCGCAAGATATTGTGAGATGAACAATGAAAATAATGCTCCAATAGACATAATAAGCGTCCAAATAAACATTGAATTTCTTTGGTCTTTGCTCATTTTCGCCATGTCATATGATTCACGCTCATGTTTGGGAAGTGAATTGAAGCCACTAATTAACATTGCACCTTTTTCTTTTAACAAAAAGAATACAAGGGTCAAAATGCCAAAGATTATCGCTAGTATAAGGCATGCATAAAATCCAATATTCACACTACCAACCTCCTTTAATTTTCATTTTAATCGGTTATCATTTCTTTTATAGGCACTATGTAGTCTAATATAACTTTTTCGCCTCTCCGCATAGGCTCACAGTAGCGTTCACATGTATATACATCACACCAATAAAAATCATCATAATTAATCTGTCGGCCTGTTTTCTCGACTGCTTCAGTGATCAAGAAATATGCTGAAGGAATAATGTCTTCCAGATTATTCCCCTCGATCTGGATATGAGCAGTGGTACCTCTTGGTATCTTTTTTTTATATAATCCTTCTGGTATCTTCGCTCCTGTTTTTACAAAATCACCAATGAGCACAGTGAAATGCATATCATCAACAAAATCATAACTACAACCAATTCCTTCATTTTCATCAATGTCATTGCACTGTCTTACTTCATTTGGTAGATTGCAGACTAGTTCAATTTCATTACTCCCAAAATATTCTTTCCACACCTTCCCGCAATCATTAAAGTTAGTTTCCTTCTTCAGTCCCACCATAACACGTTCTTCGACATCTTTGTACATGATCTTTTTTACTTCAGCCATGATTCTTTTACCTCCAATTAATCTAATATTTGAAAAATTAATGGGGAGATAATTATTGAAGGAAGAAGAACTCTTTGCCTTTGAAGGAGTAATTCCGTGATATTCCCGGAATGCACGAGTAAATGAAGAATGCGATTGAAAACCAAATTTAATTGCTACATCTATAACTGTACTATTAGTATTACGCAATTCTTGTGCAGCTAATGTCAATCGACGTTTTCTTACATACTCACTAATACTTACGTCTGCTACAAAGCAAAAAATTCTTTGAAATAATGCTGCTGGACATTTTGCAATCCTTGAAAGTTCACTACAATCTACATCATCATCACTATTAATTATCTTCTCCAGGTAAGTAATTACATCATCAAATGCCTTACTATTCATATTATCATCTCCTTATGTATAATCATATCAAGGTAAAATCTATCTTGCTTTACAATATATGTACATTTTTTGCACAAAAACTCTGCAAAACGTGGTACTCTTAAATGCGGGGGTTGAAGGTACAATACAAAAGTCCTCATAGCTGATTTCAATTCCAAGATGTGATTTGTCCGCCCAAGCCCTTTTTTACCGGCTCTAATTTTCTATATATTACCATTCCCTATTTTACTCGTCAATTTTTAAATTTTAAAGACCTAATATATCTCTGTTAATATCTATTCATACCTCTCCCTAGGCTCTAGTGCAATGTATAAATTGTTTTCAGAAGTGTGGCTACTACACTTCCTAGCTAAATTGTACACTTCCTATTACAGACATAATTACGGTTAGACGGCAGATGCTTTTTATCAACGTCTCAACGGTTAATTATGTTTATTTTTTTGCTCAAAATTTCAGATAACGGATATATGAATCAATCATATTCAAGTTATCAATATGAAAAGGAGAGCAGAGTTTATCTACCAGAGGAAATAGATAAAATGTCTGCGCAATTAGCAAAACGTATTGAGGAGAAACCAGAAGAAACAGATGCCTATGCAGTAATACTATTGTTCAAGGTTGGACTTCGGATTGGAGAAGTGGTTGCTCTGAAATGGTCGGATATTGATTAGCTACACATGAAATTCATATTCAAAGAATGGAAGGAAAAGCAAATAACATTTGTTAAATGTTGCGAATTAAATTGTACCTTGAGCTTACCTTTTAAGGCTTATAATTTCCTCTGTTGATACTTTAATATCCGTAATAAATGGCTCAAGTTTTATAATATCTTGTTTCGTTAATGCATCTACGAGTATTGGCGGATTGGCCGGAACATTTTCCTGGATGAGATTTGCTGAGCAGCAATGATTAATGTTAAGGGTAAACTTACCTGCAGAGAGCATATCGAGCTTCAAGTAGACCCGAAAAACCAATGTAAAACGTGATGATAGTTATAAGGACAGAGTCTGATTTTTTCAGCTTCTGCCCTTGTCTTGGATACTTCCTGGAATAAGGTCGGAACGTCTATGTGTCATTTCTCTGCTAGCTCTTTTCCCATATCATATGCCTTCTTCATCAGTACCGTATCAGAAGCAGCAGAATTAGGGGTAACTAATCCGCCTCCTAAAAGTAATCTGCAAGGAACTTCAAAATTACCTTCAAATGCAACATTTAGAACGAATCTTAAATGATTGAATGCTTCATAGCAGGAAAGTGTCTTTTCCGGAGCATTTTGTGTAACTATAAGTGCAACTTTCTTTTCTTTATCAAATACTTTGCTTAATTCGTCTTTCATATAGGCATATAATCTGTCTAAAACACATTTTAATTTTCCCTGAATTCCTCCCATATAATTTGGGGAACTAAATATAACTATATCAGCACCCTCAATCATATCATATATGTTTTGCATATCATCTTTTATAACACATTTCCCTGTGCTTTTACATGCATTGCAGTTAATGCAGCCTTTAATATCCAGATTATTTAATGAAATCGAATTTGTAACAGCACCACTTGCTTCTGCTCCCTCCAACACTTTTTTTAAAAGTGTAGATGAGTTACCATTTGATCTTGGACTTCCCATTATTCCTAATACTTTCATAATTAAACACGAACCCTTTCTGAATTATATTTTGCTTGAATATGCACAAGTATTATATATAATTAATCTTATATATGAAAGTACGCACTTTTTTAACCAATACTATACCAAAAGGAGAGCATTGCATGAAAGATGGTATTATAGATCCGTCAGTTTGTCCCATATCATATACTTTATCTATAGTCGGAGGTAAATGGAAATGGGTTTTAATGTGGATATTATCTTCGAAGGGAACTCAAAGATATGGAGAGATACGAAAACTTCTCCCAAATATTACTCACAAAATTTTAATCCAGCATCTGAAGGAGCTTGAAGCTAATGATCTTATTTTAAGAAAAGAATATACGCAGGTTCCACCAAAGGTTGAGTATTCCTTAACAGAAAAAGGACAGACTTTGCTTCCGGTTTTAGAACTTATGTCTGAATGGGGAAGCATTAATATCAATCAAAGTTAAACGATTGGCGAAAACTGCATGATTCTATTTAATCATGCAGTTTGAATTATAATTGCCTGTATTTGGATTAAGTACAAACTACTTTATATATATCTTTGACCGGCAATTCAACAAACAGCCATTCTGAAACTATTTATATTAATTAAGCTCTGTTTAGATAATATTAGTATATGGATATGATTAAAGGAGGGATGTAATTTTCCCTCCTTTAAAATACGCAATTTCTAAAGAATACGTCATAACTCAAATACAGATTATGCTTATTTTTAATGTAATAAACTATTAGGTCTTAGTGTTTCATAATTTCTGGAAAAAGAATTGATAATACAATAAATGCGACCTCACCTACAATGAAAATGATTGTCCAGAATTTTGCCTTGTGCGAAAGCGGAGACCCTTGGCGTACCACTTTAATACCAAGTGGTACAAAGGCTATGCATAGTCCTTTCGCCGGACAGCGAGTATCTATTTACACAGAAAAATGGAACAAGGATTACGAGCAGAAGCTTTAACTACTGGCTAGAAAAGTATTGTAGGGATGCCGGAGTAAGCTTCAAGAGCAGCCACTGCATCCGAAGGACATTTGCCAGTAGGCTGTTTGCAGCCGGAATGCCTTTGGCAGAAATCAGTGTGTATATGGGCCATGAAGATATCGAAACGACAGAATCGTACTTACATGAACAAGGCCTTATAACCAGCTGAGTTCGTAAAAGGATGCTGCACACATCCTGCACACATGATTTTCAAATAACAAAAAATCGCTAACCCTTGATTTATAAGGATTAGCGATACTTTTCAATGAAGCGCGAGACGGCGCACGAGGTCCGGTGGACCTCGGTTCTGCGCGGACCGGAGCGGAGCGGAGACATTCGAACTTCGAGTCCAGGATTGGACTCGAATAAAGTAAAAAGGATATCCATTCGGATATCCTTTTTACTTTATGAAAGCGCGAGACGGGATTCGAACCCGCGACCCTCGCCTTGGCAAGGCGATACTCCACCACTGAGCCACTCGCGCATTTCGTTGCTCATTTATTACGTGTGCAAGAGATATAATACATTATCAGTGGGTTATTTGTCAAGACTGAAAATTCACTTTTTAGATGATTTTTTAAAGAAGATATTTAAAGAGCGTTATTATAACCATATTTTGAAGGGGGATATCCGGATAGGAACAACCTATGGGCATCCCCCGACATTTTTGTGGACAAACATAAAGGATTTATTTGTTGATGTGGATCAAAGTATCAACCGAAAGTCATTATTCGTTCTTAAATGGCCTCATCAGTGGGAAGAGAAGCATATTCTTGATGTTCTCTTCCCCGGTTAGTACCTGAAGGATACGGTCTATCCCCATACCCCAACCGGAGATTGGAGGCATTCCGTATTCCATAGCTGTGATGTAATCCTGATCCAGGGGCATCGCTTCATCATCTCCGTTAGCCTTCAGCCTTGCCTGCGTGATTAATCGTTGCTTCTGATCGATTGGATCCACCAGCTCGGAATAAGCATTGATTACCTCGGCCCCATTGATGATGAGCTGGAAGCGGTCAACGACCTCGGGATTATTGTCATTCGCCCTGGCAAGAGGGGAGAGGGAGGTAGGGTGCTCGATGAGGAATGTAGGGGAGATCAGCTTCGGCCGGCTTACTTTCTTATATAAGAGATCAATGAGATTTCCCCTGCCAAGAAGCGATAGTTCGGTATCGGATTCTAAAGAAATATTGCGGGCCTTAATCTCCTGCAGCAGGCTGTATGCACTCTCATACAAACTGATATCAATCCCACAATCCTTCAGAAGAAGATTACGAAAGGATATAACGGGCCATTCTCCTGCAAAATCTATCACCTTATCACCAATACTAAGTTCAGGCCTACCAAAGAGCTTTGTCACCACTTGGCGAAGCATCTCTTGAAGGAAGATCATATTATCCTTGTAATTGAAGTAGGCACAATAACCTTCGAGCATTGTAAAGTCTTGAAGGTGAGTCGTATCAATACCTTCATTACGAAAGCACCTTGCAAATTCGAAAACCTTCGTGAAGCCACCAACAATTGCCCGCTTCAGATATGTCTCAGGAGCAATGCGCAGGTACACATCAATATCCAATGCGTTGTGATGGGAGAGGAAGGGTCTTGCAGTTGCGCCGGATGGCTTATCGATGAGGACCGGAGTCTCTATCTCCAGATAGCCATGATCCTCCAGAAAACGGCGTATTTCTCTCATGAAGTTGAACTTAATCAGAAAGCGCTGTCTGGTATCCTCATTCATGATAAGATCAAGATAGCGCTGTCGAAAGCACCTATCGGTATCGCTAATTCCATGGAACTTCTCGGGGAGCGGTTTCAAGGACTTACCCAGAAAGGTGATGCTTTCTGCCCGAATGGTCTTCTCCCCGGTCTGTGTAGTGAAAATCTCACCCTCAACTCCCATAAAGTCTCCGACATCGAACCCCGTCTTAAAGAATTCGTAAGCCTCCTCCCCGATACAATCCTTCTTGATTGCTATCTGGATCCGGCCGTGAATATCAGCAAGGGTAATGAAGGAGAGCTTACCCATCTTACGAAGCAGTAGAATTCTGCCTGCTGTTTTGACATTTGGTGTACCATCTGCCAGACCACTTACTTCTGCGATCTCATGGCTTTTCTCAAACCGCTCCGGGTAGGGATTGGTAGTTGCTTTCACATAATCCAGCTTCTTTCTTCTTGCTTCTTCTAATACTGCTTCGCTCATCTTAATTTCCTCCTTTTGATTAATAAAACGCAATAAAAAAGCCCCATCCTTGACCAAAACTCAAGGACGAGACCAATACTCGTGTTACCACCTTAATTCATCTATATCTCGCGATATAAAACTCTACAAGTACAGCCTTATGGCGATACTCTGGCGCTATAATGGGCACTCCCATCGTAATCTCAGCATAGAACCTATGCAGTCGGTACGCAGTTCCGAGGCTTTATTCAGTGAGATGGAGTTCGATACCATCAATTGCGTTCTGTGTCTCTTCACACCAACCGAGACTCTCTGGGACAGCGGGGCAATTCCTACTTCTCTCTTCATTACCTTTGCAATATTTGTGTTAAGTGAATTGACTAAGAATTCATCTTATTATTGTTGCTAATGCTAACATAACGGTCCAATACTGTCAAGTGAGAAATGAATTTATACTTTGGTTAAAATAAATTTATCCATGATTTCTCCATAATATAGTCGTTTTGTGGACTAGGAAAATATTGAGTTAAGGTGTAGTATAAAAGAGATTAATTCAATAAGCCAATATCAGCAAGGAGGATATCATGCAAAAAAGTGATGGAATGAATTATGCTCCGCAGGGTAAACCGTCACCGGTAGTGAAGGCCGGAGAATTTACTTTTGCGGCGATTGCTCTCGATCATGGACATATTTATGGTATGTGTAACGGACTAACGGAGGCAGGAGCTGACCTCAAATGGGTATATGATCCGGACCCGAATAAGGTGAAGACCTTTTGTGAGAAGTTCCCTCAGGTAAGAGTTGCTTCTTCGGAGGAGGAGATACTTCAGGACAAGGAGGTAAAGCTGGTCGCAGGGGCAGCAGTGACCTCTCTTCGTTGTGATCTCGGTATGAGAGTCATGGATGCTGGTAAGGATTATTTTACCGATAAAGCTCCTCTTACGACCTTGGAGCAGTTGGATAGAGCCAAAGAGAAGGTTCGCACTACCGGTAAGAAGTATATGGTATATTATAGTGAACGTCTTCATGTGGAAAGTGCTATCTATGCCGGATACCTGATACAGGACGGTGCGATTGGCAAGGTGGTACAGGTCATCGGTTTGGGTCCTCATCGTCTTAATGCACCCTCAAGACCTGAGTGGTTCTTTGAGAAGGACAAGTATGGCGGTATCCTCTGTGATATCGGAAGTCATCAGATTGAGCAATATCTGTTCTTTGCCGGTGCAAAGGACGGTCAGGTAGTAAGAAGCCAGATCGGTAATTATAACAACCCGATGCATCCTGAGCTGGACGATTTTGGTGATTGCACCATCGTCGGAGATAATGGCACCACCAATTATTTCAGAGTGGATTGGTTCACACCGGATGGCCTTGGAACCTGGGGCGATGGAAGAACCATCATTTTAGGAACAGAGGGATATATCGAGCTTAGAAAGTACATCAATCTCGGAACCTCAAAGGATTCAGACCATGTATTCTTAGCCAACGGCAAAGGAGAATATCACTACGAGGTAAATGGTAAGGTAGGATATCCTTTCTTTGGACAGTTGATATTAGATTGTATGAACGGGACGGAGAATGCAATGACACAGGAGCACGCCTTCAAGGCAGCAGAGCTTGGAGTCAGAGCTCAGCTTCAGGCAGCGGAATTAACGAATCGTTAATCGCTTATTACATATAATATAAGACCGTATCGATATCGTCCTAGCCAAAGAATCAGCTGACGTTATCAGGTACGGTCTTTATTATTACTTATTCAAGCTCAAGCTTGAAATTATTGGCCTCTGCATATGTGTAAGCGGCACTGTTAGGACTACAGTAAATTGTCTGTCTTCCCACGGTCTCCCAGTTATAGAAGGCTCTCTTATCAAGCTTTGTTACGGAATCGGGGATATGGATCTTTAACAACAGCGGACACCAGCCAAAGGAATAACTATTCACCTCGGTCATACCTTCGGATAACCAAACCTCTTCAAGATTCTGACAACTGTTAAAAGCATAAGAATCTATGAAGGATATGGAGTCGGGTAATCTAAGTGTCCGGAAGCCACAGCGAGCAAATGCATTCTTTCCGATTGCATCCAGAGAAGCAGGGAATTGAAGTTCGGCAAGCTTGGAGCAATTCTCAAAGGCGGAAGCTTCAATCGTCTTCAATCTCTTCGGCAGATTGACCTCGGTAAGCTGATTACAGTTATAAAAAGTATTGCGTGCAATGGTAGTAATGCTATTAGGAAGAGTAATCTTCGTTAAGCTTTGGTTGCTCTTAAATACGGAAGGGGCGATATAGACAACCTCATCTGATATAATAAGCTCTTCAGCGGATCCCGTATATTTAACAAGAAAGCCATTATTGGTGATTACCATGTTATTAATCTCGGTGTCACGAATCCATGCTGTTCCCGTGAATACATAGCTTCCAATGGATTGTAATGTGTCAGGCAATGTTACTTCCTTGAGATAAGCACAGCCATTGAACACACGGTTACCAATTGCAGTTACACCTTCGGGAACGATAATCTTGTTTAAGCTGCGGCAGTCACTGAACGCATATTCGTCAATAACCTGAACCGAAGAAGGAATGGATATAGCAGAAAGACTGTTGCAACCACTGAATAAATAGCTTGGTATTGTAGTCAGCTGGTTGGGTAATTGAATTTTAGTTAAATTAACACATTGTGCAAATACACTTACGCCTAAGGAATTTACCGTATCGGGGATATCAATCTCCGCTAATAATTGACATTGCTGGAACGCATTGCTACCGATATGGGTTAAACCATTAGGAAGCTTAATGTCGATAAGACTCTTGCAAGCTTCAAAAGCACTGTTACCGATTCTGGTCGTTCCTTCTGACAGAGTTACATAAATGAGCTTGGAACAACCGGCGAAGGTGTAGGGCTGAAGCACTGTAACCGTTTTAGGAACCATCACCGAAATCAGGCTGGTACAGCCCTGGAAAGCACCAGATCCAAGAGAACTAAGCTTCTCGGGAAGAGTAACAGTGGTTAAGGAGCGGCAATCGTATAAAGCATTGTTACCGATATTAGTTACAGAGGCAGGAATTGAAATGGATTTTAAACTACTACAATTAGCAAAGGTTCCGTCTTCAATCTGCTGTAACGTGCTGGGAAGATTGATACTTGTTACTGCTGAGCAGGAAGCAAAGGCAGAAGCACCAATCCTTGTTATGCCGGAGGGAAGCTTAATGCTCTTTAACTTACGGCAACCAGATAGCATGCCTTCAGTTATAACAGAAAGATTACTTGGCAGCTTGATACTGGTTAGCTTAGAGCATTCAGAGAAAGCATAGGGCTCAATCTCAGTAACCGAATCAGGGATGGATAAGGAGGTCAGACTATTACAATACTGAAAGGTTTCGCTCTGAATCTTAGTTAAGCCGCCTGGGATATTAACCTTTGCTAGCTTATTGCAATAGCGGAACGCCTGCTTGCCTAAGGTAGTAAGTCTCTCCGGAAGATCGATTGAGATTAATCTATTGCAGCCCTCGAAGGCTCTTCTTGCAATATAATATAATGCACTGTCTTCGGGTATGCTTACAGTCTTAAGCTTTGAACACCAGTGAAAGGCTTCAATGCTGATAAACGATACAGACTTTGGCAGTGTAATCTTAGTTAAAGCACTGCAGCCGGAAAAAGAACTTTCACCAATATAGGTTAATTGATTTGGTAAAGCTATACTTTTAAGCTTGTTGCAGTTGATAAAAGCTTTATAAGGGATTCGTTTAATCCCATCAGGTAGATTGATCTTTTGCAAGGAATGACAGTTACCAAATGCTTCATCCTCTATCACGGTTACACTTGACGGTAACACAATTGTTGTCACTTTTGTGTTCTCATAGAAGGCACGTTTACCGATGGTAGTAATACTGCTTGGAACATTTACTGTCTTTGCTGAACCTGTGTAAGCCAGAAGCACACCGTCTTTGATTAGAAAATCATTTGAGGCTGCATTGACGGGCTTTACTACGAGTAAGCACAAAGTCAGGAAGAACAGTACGCCGATGCTTCTTTTTAATTTGATACTCATAAAACACCTCCAATTACTTGATATATAGATATTAATTGCTCAGTGGTAAATGAAAACAAATACGCCATTTGATCCCAATCCCTATATCATTGTAATCCAATATAAGGGGGCTCACAAGTTAAATTTTCCTTAAGAAAAATCTATAGCTTTTCAAGTTCTTCCTGCATGTATTCAAGCAGCTGTTGCTTTGAGATAGCACTATCGTGTCCTTCCACACAGGTATCAAAATCCGTCTCTTTGATAAATTCGATAAAGCTCAATAGTTTATCCTTGTCATAGCGACCTTGATTATGATAGAAATCCCCACCAGATGCGTCGCCGAGAAAAATAATTCTCTCTTCGGGAATATAGACTGCCACAGAATCCTCAGAGTGTGGATTGGTTATTGGTAGTAATTCACAGGTGATACCTCCGAGATCAAGTTGCAGCTTGCCGTCAAAGACGATATCGGGTGTCTTAATAATGATATCCTTCGGGTTATAGTATTCGATTCGGATATATTTGTCACAGAATTCGATATCTTCTCCGGTGGTCAATCGTTCGGACATGGCCTCATCATCCCAGCACCATGTCTTAACCTTGGCAAGCTGCCTGTCTGTCAGCTTACCTGCTATTGATCTAGCATTGATAGCATGCATTCCAAAGGTATGATCCCAGTGCCAATGGGTTATGGCTATGTAATCCGGATAAGGGAGTTGAAGCTCCTCAAGCTGGGATAGGAAGAGCGTGGCATGTTTATCAGAATTACCGGCATCCACCATGAGGGAATAATGATCTCCCCGGATATATCCCAGGTTCGGGCGGTCTGTCTCCTCCATACATGGGAGATAGTAGATACGATCGGATAACTTATGAAGCAGATTTGTCACAGGGTACACCTCCGTTTTCTTGATCGATGTGAAATATTCCTATTTCTTTGTAGTGATCTATTTTATAATTTACAATATTCAGACTGTTCTTAAGAACCTCCATCTGCTTCAAAATCTCGGATTTATGCTTCTCTAGAACCTCCTTACGCTCATCGCAGGTATCTTCGCCGCGTAAGCATAGATTCATAAATTGCTTGATTTCTAGAATAGGCATACCGCTGTTCTTAAGACAACAGATCAGTCCCAACCAATCGAGATCTGTATCGCTAAAGGTACGGATTCCGCTTTCGGTCCGCTTTAGAGTTGGGAGCAACCCCTCTTTGTCGTAATAGCGCAGAGCAGAAGCGGTTAATCCCAACTTCTTTGCAGCCTGCTGAATAGAATAGTTCATGTTATAATCCTCCTGAAAAGCTATATCAATAAATTATTTGAAATAAGTGTGTAGGTGTAACCATTAGAATGATTAAGATTAAGTTGCTCTTACAATCGGGAAGCAACTTTTACTCTTTCAAAATGAATTTCATTTTACCAAGAAGAATTTACTTTAGCATTTTACTCATCGATAATACTTCAATAATATCGCGTAAGACTAAAATCCTCTAACACGAATTTAATAGGAGAATCACGAGTTACTAATTTATTTTCACATAATATGTTAAACCTATTGACTTAAAGTTAACTTTAACATTTATAATAAAATATGTCAATTATTATCTGATAGACCATCATATCATGAACAAGTAGCATGTTCATGATATTTCACTACGACTGCATACTCACAAGCAAGCTTGCTTTGCGAGAGCTCTACTTGCAATATGCTCACTACGTTTATATTATATTAAAAGGAGGATAAATACATGATTTTACAGGATACCTTTACACTAAAGAATGGGATAAAGATGCCCAAGCTGGGACTTGGAACCTGGCAGATACCTGAAGGGGAAGAAGCTTACAATTCGGTATTATGGGCGCTAAAGCATGGATATAGACATATTGACACTGCAATGGCTTACGGCAACGAAGCCAGCGTAGGAAGGGCCATCAAGGCTTCAGGAATACCGAGGGAGGAGATCTTCGTAACCACTAAGCTGCCGGCTCAGTTCAAGGGCTATGAGATTGCCCATGAATGCTTTCAGAAGTCGCTGACAGCATTGGGGCTTGACTATATTGATCTTTATCTGATTCATGCGCCCTGGCCTTGGGATAAGATAGGTATTGATTGCACGGAAGGTAACGTAGCCAGCTGGAAGGCTTTTGAAGAGATATATGACAGCGGTAAGGTGAGGGCAATTGGCATCTCCAATTTCGAACCGAAGCACATTGAACCAATCCTTGCTATGTGTAAGTATGTTCCGATGGTGAACCAGATTCGTTTTCATATTGGTGACCGCCAAGAGGAGATCGTGAATTACTGTCAGAAGCATGATATTCTGATCACTGCATATTCACCTCTGGCTACCGGCAGAATTATCGGTGATAAGGCTATCGTGGAGATGGCTGCAAAGTATCAGGTCACACCTGCACAACTCTGTATCCGCTACTGCCTGCAGAAGGATATGGTTGTTATACCGAAGTCCACCAAGGAAGAGCGAATTATCTCCAATGTTCAGGTGGAGTTTGAGATTAATTCTGAGGATATGAAGGCACTGGATCAGCTGTAAGATTACTAGATATCCCGAAAACATTGATGGATACAGAAAAAGGAACCTCCATTTTAGAACTGAATACTCATGACAATTTAGTTGTCATAGAGATTCTTCAGTTTAATAGAGGTTCCTTTTGTTATAAGATTTATTTGTCTTTAATCAGCTCCAGACAGACCTCCAGGGCATCCTTACCGGTGGTATCGATGTCAGGCTGAGTTCAATAAATGCTACTTATTCTTGTTTCTCCTTACATTCTATTACAATGAGCGGTACCATCATCTCGCGATCGGTTAATCCTGCATGGGAACCAATGAAACTCTCAGATTCTTTTCTGGTATAGAATATTGATACATCACCAATCGCAATCGCCAGATAATCTCCGAGAAATTCTTCGAATCGGGGATGAGCATTACCTCTTCCAAACAGTCTCTGACTGATTACCGCTTGTTTGGGGAGTAGTATGCAATCGCCTCCAAAGTTCCTTAAGAAGGCAGTCTCAAATTCCATCTCCCGACCCTCCTTCACATAAAAGGCAAGAGCTCTTGGTTCAATGGAGGGCATCCATTTCAGTGTATCGATGATATCGGGATAATCACCGATATATCGATTCGTACTGTTGATATGTCCGTGATCTGAGATTACAAACAACACAGTATCTTGCAACCTCCCGCTCATTTCCTCCAGATCTATGTTAATGCGCTGAACCCAGGCAGCAGCCTCTTCACTGGTAATTCCCTTTTCATGCATAGAGGTATCCGGTTCGTTCCAATAGGTATAAAGGTAATGACGACCCTCCTCATTACATAGAGTCTCGACAGCCTTAAGAATCTCTTCATAGCTTTCGGCGTGATAAGAGCCGAAATAGGACACCGATTCGGCTCTTGCCTGTGACAACTCGTTAATCTTTTGAACTACACTCTTGTATGGAAGAAGTCGGCTGGCTACATGGTAATCTGCAACTGGCTCTTCCTCGTAATTGGTATTGATAAACAGATTGACGTTATCCGCAATCTCAGGAAAATACAGACTCCATCCAAGCCATGCGTGTTCGCAGGGAGACAGCCCACTTTCCAGTGTAGTAGTCGCTGCAGTGGTGGTTGGGGGAAATACTGAGGTGATTTCGTGCAACATGTGACTTCTTAGGAAGCTATCCGGTGGAAGTAGCTGCTCGAGATTACGACTACCCATCGCATCAAAGACCATAATTACCACATTCCGATAATCCTTTGCTAAGATCGAATCAGCAATGGCGAGCGTTGGATGATCATTTTTCACTCCGAAGTGCTTTTCAATCGAGTTAATCAAGTTTAAGATACTGTTATTGTAATCCGGATATATTAACATCAATTCACCTCCAAAAGGGTTATTTCACTTATAAACTATGCTTTATGAAATATTGCATTTCGTGGTTTTGGCATCTATTCTGGACTTTGCCTTATTAATTGTGAGCGGCATGATTGTTCTGGTATGTAACATAGATATGACCAATACTGAAAAGAATTCCACTAATGATCAGCAGCCAGTGCCTTAATATAACACCGCTTATAATAAAGATAGCACTTGGCAGGATGGCAAGCATGATCGGCAGCGTAGTACGGGGTGACTTGAAGAAGATGAACCAAAATAGCCAGTACAATATAAGGAGTAGGATAGTTAAGAATAGCCATATTACAAAGGCTACATTAGATCGGAAGCCGAATTCATACAAACCGATATTAAATACCATGAAAAACATAGAGCCATATCTTCCAAGCTGTTCTAGTATATTCATTGTCTTGTTCTTACATTTGTTTTCAAAGGATTTTATCTTAATTGCATATATGAAATTGGGTAGAAGCATAAGTACCACTGTGCAGAGCCCAAAGATATTAATCCAATTCATAGTATATACCTCCTAAGTCTATTAAATGATTTTCTATATAAATTAGTTTCTATACGAAAGGCGTATACACCCATCTCACATTCATTTCACTCTATATTATCATAAAAGGAAGTATATGGCTAATTAATTATCCCGATCTATATCAATTTCTTTCTATAATGGAATATGCTCATATACAGGCTTAGACACACGTTATTCGAGGGATATCATATACTATCATAGATAGGTAAAACAAGGAAATTATTATATTTATGGAGATGGTAAAATGAAAAAATTCTTTAAAAAGCGTCGTCATGAACTTGCGATACAGGAAGAAGAAAAGCTTCGAATTAATCCCTCCGATCCGACATCAATTCCGAAATTTGTGGATCAGTTGCCAATTCCCGCGGTAGCCGAACCGGTGATACGATACGATTCTTCTAAGAGGAGTGAACTATATTACAATATTATTATGAGGGAAGCGAAGCATCGGTTTCATAAATATTTTCCCTATACAACGATTTGGGGATACAATGGGACTTATCCAGGGCCCACACTGGAGGTTCCCAAAGATGTGACTGCCAGAGTGAAATGGGAGAATAAGTTGCCAAAGAAACACCTTCTACCGGTGGATCATACTCTTCACGGAACTATGGATACGCCGGATGTAAGGACGGTTGTGCATCTTCATGGAGCTAATGTGGCAGCGGATAGTGATGGGCATCCCGATGCTTGGTTCTCAAGGGACAATCGATACGTCGGACACAAATATACAAGAGAAGAATATGAGTATACGAATCATCAAGCCGGTGCAACCATGTGGTACCACGATCATGCAATTGGAATTACTAGATTGAATGTATATGCAGGGCTGGCTGGGTTCTACTTAATCAGGGACTATTTGGAGGAGAGACTTAATCTGCCCCGTGGTGACTTTGAAATTCCGATTATGATACAGGATAAATCATTTAATGAGGATGGATCTTTATTCTATCCGGATAATGCCACTCCGCCAGTTGATAATCCGGTTCCGTCCACCCCTTCCTTCTTCTTTGGAAACACAGTTGCGGTAAATGGAAAGCTTTGGCCTTATCTAGAGGTTGAGCCTCGCAAATACCGGTTTCGTATATTGAATGCCTCAAATCTTCGTGCTTATGAGTTAAAGCTTAGTAATGGCGGGATATTCCATCAGATAGGAACGGATTTGGGTTTAATGCATCATTCAGTGGAGATCAGTTCGTTTATTTTGGAACCTGCCGAGAGGATTGATCTGATCATCGACTTTTCGGAGTATGAAGGGCAGGAGATTGTCCTTGAGAACGTAGTTCAGGGTCCACCGACTCCGGGTATGGAGCTGATCATGAAATTCAAAGTAGGATATGAATTGAGCTGCCCGGATACAAGTACCATTCCTGACGAACTGATGCCTTCTCATAGTATTGATCTAAAAGCAGCAATCAAAGAGAGAACGATGCAACTAGATGAGACAACAGATCATTATGGAAGAGTGGTGCATTTACTGAATGATAAGATGTGGGATGCTCCGGCAACTGAAAAACCGAAATTAGATACGATTGAGATATGGCATATTGTAAACAATTTTAATTTTCCGCATCCAATCCACCTTCATCTGGTTCATTTTGAGATATTAGGAAGAAAGGTGTTTACTTCAGAGGATTTTGATGAGGCCGGTAACTATAAGTTCGATTTGGATAGTTTGACACCTCCGTTACCGTATGAAAAGGGACCGAAGGATGTGGTTAGAACTGACCCCGGTCAAGTAACATCGATAGTGATGCATTTTAAAGAACATTGCGGGGATTATGTATGGCATTGCCACATATTAGAACACGAAGATAATGATATGATGAGACCGCTGGTGGTTGAGAAATAATAAGACATAGTGGGCCGGTAAAAATCTCTGATTCGTTATTGTAACAAAAAAGTTAGATAAAAGTGACCTCCTTGACTGAATTATTCATATGTTAAGGGGGTCTTTGTGTTGCAATAACACCTCATCTCTTTTGATTTAAAAAGGAAGAAAAATCCTTGTGAATTACCAATTTATAGAATATAATGGGCATAATTATTAATAGAAGCGATGATTTAACACTATTTCGCTGATTATTATGAGTGGAAAGGAAACGAAGTTGTGAGACAGAAAGAAAAGATAAAGATAAACTTGAAAAGGCTAGATTTCATCCTTATTATAACTATGATAATTCTCATTGTAATTGGTTTATATTGTACACGACAGGCATTCATGCAAAATGATGAACAAAACGCAATCTTTATAAAGCAATTGGCGGGAATACTGATTGGCATTGTTATGATTGCTGTGATTATATTTATTGATTACCATGTTATCAGTAATTTATCTTTTATCTTATATATTGGTATAAATGCTATTTTGGCACTTACTCTTGTTATGGGATCGAATCTGAATAATGTGAAGCGATGGATTATTATCTTGGGTATTCCATTTCAACCCTCCGAATTAGCAAAGATCGTATTGATTCTGTTCCTGGCATTTTTATGTAATAGTCTTAGGAATAAATTGGACAAATTATATATATTATTCATTCTTGTCGCAGTAGTAGCGGTACCGATGGGATTAATTATGCTGGAGCCTCATCTTAGCTCCGCTCTGGCTATTTTGTTTGTATTTTGCATTATGGTATATTGCTCGGGTATCCGATATAAGGTGATTGGGGCGGCTCTTGCTATAGTCGTTCCGTTGGTAATTGGGATATTAGTAGCTGTCATAGTCTTTGATCAGAAGCTACCCTTTATTGAGAATTATCAGGTGAGGAGAGTATTATTCTTTGTATCGGATGATGAGGGTGACGAGCTGACCGGAGATTATCAGCAAAACCAGTCCATTGAAGCAATTGCTTCCGGCGGTCTTCAGGGAAGAATGATTTTCTCAGAAGGTAATAATAAGAAATATAGCTATATCTATGCAAAGGAAAGTGATTTTGTATTTGCAATTATCGGTGAGGAATTTGGGTTCATCGGGAGCTTTATTATCATTATACTATATGCCTTATTGGTAGTTCGATGCTTAATCATATCTCATCATGCTTCGGATTATGTCGGGAAGCTGATATCTATGGGCGTATCCGCCTATTTTATGTTTCAGATATTTTGTAATATCGGTGTTGCGACGATGCTTATACCAAATACAGGCCTCCCGCTACCTTTCGTCAGCAATGGTTTAACCTCATTGATCAGCTCCATGATAGCAGTTGGCCTGGTATTAAATATCGGAATGAGACGGAAAGAGTAGTCCCGATAATTTGGGCAAGTATCATATAATCCATGCAATAGGATGCAGGGTGTTAATGATTTTGATTTATAATATACTTTTCCGATGACATAACCGAATAGGACCTGAACATTGAGACATTACATCTCCTCCGGGCACTCGATGCCTAATAGTGACATGGAGTCACTTATGACTTTTTGAACTGCATCGACTAGAGCAATTCGTGCTTTCTTCACTTCATCCTCAGCATTCAATATCCTGCATTCATGATAGAATTTATTGAACAAGACGGAAAGCTGATAAGCATATCTTGCAATAAGATAGGGTTCGAACTTAACCGCGGTATCTTTGATGATATCAGGGTATAAGGACAGCTTCTTAACTAACTCATAGCTGATGTCGTCCGTTAAGTGTTCGATATCTACATCAATATTACTATGATATGACTTACGTAATATACTCTTGCAGCGAGCGTAGGTGTATTGGATATAAGGAGCTGTCATTCCATCAAAATTTAATATATCATCCCAGTTGAAATTAACATCTTTAATCAACTGATTAGATAAGTCATGAAATATCACAGCTCCTATCCCGATTTTACTGGCTGTGCTTTCTTTGTCCTGTAGATTTGGGTTTTTTGCCTCGATTGCTTTTCTGGCTCTTGATATCGCTTCCTTTAATATATCTTCTGCGTATAATGCATTCCCTTTTCTGGTTGATAATTTAGCACCATCCATTCTTACAAGACCATATGGTATGTGGTATAAATCCTTCGACCAGTCATATCCCATCAGTTCAATTGCTTTAAATACCTGTGAGAAATGTAGCTTTTGTTCCATTCCGGTTACATAAATGCATTTATCAAAGTGATACGTTTGTTTACGATATATGGCTGCAGCAATGTCACGGGAATGATAAATTGAACTGCCGTCGTTCTTAGTAATAAGGCAGGGTGGCATATCATAGTCCTCTAAATCAATGATATAAGCCCCTTCACTTTCAAGAAGCAGTTTTTTCTCATTTAATTCGGATACAAGTGCCGGTACTTTGTCCATATAGAAGCTTTCACCTGCATAGGAATCGAATTCAATCTTAAGCATTTTGTACACACGTTCAAATTCAACCAGACTGATTTCTTTGAACCATTGCCATATAGCCAGAGCCTCTTCATCACCATTTTCCATTTTGGCGAACCAGGCCCTAGCTTCATTATTCAACTCTGAATTATTATTTGACTCATTTCCGAAGAGCACATAAAGGCGCAGGAGTTCTTCAATCCCCTTTTCCTCAACTGTTTTCTTGCTGCTCCACCTTTTATAAGCAACGATTAATTTACCGAATTGCGTACCCCAATCACCTAAATGATTGATACGTATCACCTTATATCCAAGTTTGGTATATATTTTCGAAAGACTATTTCCGATTACTGTAGTACGTAAATGCCCTACATGAAAATTCTTGGCGATATTAGGAGAGGAGTAGTCCATGCAAACTGTTTTCCCTGATCCCATATCCGAGGAACCGTACGAAGCATTAAGAACATCGGTTATGATCTGATGAACGAAGTATTTACGATCGATAAAAATATTAAGGTATCCATTCACAGCTTTTATGTCATCAATCATATAGTTGCTTGCAATTGGGGTTAAGTGGTTGCACAGTTCTTCGGCAATCATTCTAGGACTCTTTTTCAGGCTTTTGGCTAATGAAAAGCAGGGAAACGAAAAATCACCCAATTCAATACTGGATGGTATTTCAATATAACCTTCCACATCAGGTAATGTAAGATCATAAACCTCTTGCAGCCCTGTCTTAATGAAATTAATAATATTCTTTTTCATTGTTATCTCCTCCAATTTGGATAATAAAAAAGACCATAATAGAAGTGAAACTCATTCTATTACGGTCCTGCATTAATAGTATCAAATATCAGCAACCGCACAGAAACAAGACGTAAATCTTGCAACCATGCGATTAAATACGTGGTTACAAGAGGTTACGTCTGCATCTGCGTCTCAGTTGATTGCAAATTATTAGACTCATAAGCTCTTCCTTTCCAATTATTAGAGATATGTTATCAGCAGATCTAATCTTTGTCAAGAAAATATTTTGATTGTTATTATTCAATTAATTCTTGATTACTCAAATAATATTACTCGAAATTCATTACCGAACAGCACCATTTTTAAAGTTATCATACCATTGGTCTATTTCATCATCAGAATCAATTTTTAACAATTTAAAAATCTGGTATGTAAATTCGATGGCAGCAGTTTCATTAGCCGTTATAAAGCCCTTGTCCACGACAACTTGTGCCTTAACATATAGAGCTGCACCGGTATATCCTTCTTGACTAAGGAATAATTCAGGCGAATCCCCTGTATGCTTCACATGATTAAGGAAACCATGTCTGCATAAGAAGAGAGTACTTCCACATATTGCGGCAATCGGGATTGAGAGGTCCACTGCCTTCTTTATGAAACAGGCTATTTCATCATACCTGTTATTTTCCCAGGAAAGACCACCCGGAAGAATAATCATAGCTAAATTCTCGAAGTTTTGATAGCTATCTATACTATAATCAACTTGTGCATTAATACCGCCCATAGATATTTTATTATTCGTATCGATGGCTATGGTTTTCACCATATATTCTGTAAAGGAATTTGCAACTGCGATCGCATAGCTTGCTTCCCAATCATTCCATTGGTCGGTTAGTACTAGTAGTATTTCATTTCTATTCATTTCCATCTCTCCTTGTTCTTATGATGATTTACCGCTCCGTTTGCTCTGTCATTAAGCCCCATCGGAAACCAAACTTATCAATCAATACGACTTCACATGAGCTATAGGTTGTGCTATGTATGGGGTATATGGTTGTACTTCCATCCTGTAATATTTCATAGGCTTTTTTTACCTCATTACGGGTCTCAAATGTCATAGTTAGTGATAAAGAAGTACTTTTGCTCAGCTCCACATCCATATTATCACACATCATTATTCTCTGATTTCCTATCAAAAGCTCCGCATGATAGATATAGTTTGCTTGTTCTGAGTTTAATTCTCTATTCCAATCTCGTGGATCTGCATCGGAATATCTAAGTAGACATCCTATTTTTGCATCGAACGCTTTTTGATACAGGGTTAATGCCTCTTCACAACGACCATTAAAATTAAAATTAGGTGTAACTAATATCATTCTTGTCCTCCTCACTTTACAATAAGTAACGATGGCATTTTAATAAAGTTTAGCTTCCCATTCTTCCTCGTTTATCACATATTGAAATTCTGACAAGTTATCATCATCAAATACTCTAAGCAAGTCAAAAAAATCGTTCACCAGATTGTACTTGTGTAAATCGTCTCTATCAACCCACGCCATTTTCCCTTCCTCAGAGGAAGTTAAGCTCCCTTCGAATTCATTTGTTTTATATAACAGAACAAGATATCTTCCATTATCAATAGGAAACTGCTTTATCCCACACAGAATGGGATGTTTAATCGTTAATCCGGTTTCTTCCTTCATTTCTCTTATAACAGCATGAATAAAAGATTCGTCCTTCTCAACGTGACCACCCGGTAGGGTATAGCCCTTCCAATCTTTTTTAATTCGGTCTTGCAGTAATATTTCGTTATCTTTGTAAATAAGGCATATGACTGTTAATTCTACATTTTCTGTTTTGCTCATGATTTTATCCTTTTTATCATAATAAAATAATTATGTACATTATCAAATATCAAACCAGTAAACTGTGTTTTCATTTATTTGCTCAAACCCTAATTTTCTTGCCATATTATATGAACTTGGATTTGATTCTACGCAGTCCCATTGTGGAATAAAATTATTTTTCAAACAATCGGCTATAAACTTAGCTGCCATAGCATAAGCCAATCCCTTTCTTCTGTGATTCTCCTCCGTTTCTATATCAATTGGAATTATATTCTTGTAATTTGCAGTACCAACTATGACTGCTACAATTCTATTATCAAAAACAGTACAGTAGGCAATGCTTTTATGTTCAAATTCTTCGAAGGAATACCAAGATTCCAGTAAGCGTTCTCTTAACAAATCCGCATTATCAAATTGGCCATTGGATAACATCTTCCAAAACATAGCATCTACTTTAAGTATTTGATATTCCTTGGCAATATCCTTATCTATGACAGGGATTGCATTAATTCGGAACGAGAATTCCAATTCTGTTTGAAGCTGCTTATCCTGAAACATATTCAAAATATATTCGCGAATGTTATCGCTTTCAATTGAAAATTCAAAACAATGACATCCATTTCTCTTTATCGCTGGAAATAAATCATCTTCTAAAAAAGCTTTTAATTCTATAAAATCTTTGTTGCTTTGGTATGTACCAAGAAAAGCAAATCCCCCTACTGCATAGGACTCGGCAATTGCAATTGTTGGTGCCTCAATTTTATTTACCCATAGATTTCCCTTACTTTCCTGACTTACGATGCCGGAGAAGCTGGGACATTTATCATTGACTACATTTGTTATATTTTTTATCACTACACCCTTATCTATCTGTATCATTATAATCTCCGTTTCAGTTAGGTAAACTCATCATAAATTAACCATATTTTCTCGATTATATTGTCTTGTATTGAAACCATTCTACTACCTGCTTGTACATGTGCTTAACTCCTATAGTACCATCTGTAATTAGTGTTCTATATCCAAGCTTATCTGCTTCGTCTTTTACCGTCACTGCAAATAGAGCATCTCGTTCCATCCAGTTATCAAATGCTTTTTCTTTATCAGTACAAGCTTTCAATATCTCCGGCACCCATGGACGCAACTTATAATGATGATATTGGAAATCCTTTGTAGGAACGATGCAAATATAGGAATTAGTATTAACTTTTATTTCATGCATCAGCTCGGGTAAATAAGCAGCACCTTCTGTAATAATTCCCTTTGGTGCCTCGATCTTACTCAAATCCTCCATGATGTATTCAAATATCTCACGATATATTTTCAACTCTTCTGTATTCTGTATCATAGGATCTCGCATCCATGTTTCATCAGCTGAACGCTTTAACGCTTGTGAAGAAAATGGCTTATTTGAAGCATTTGCTCTACGCATATACTCATCTAGGTAATCATCCACCTTAAAATAATGTAGCTCGTATTGTTCCGATATTATCTGCGCTAGGGTGCTTTTTCCACTGCATGGAGAACCACCTATATAATATATTTTTGACATCGTATACTCCTCCTGATAACTATTTTTATTAGTTGAAATCATCTCGATATCGATAGATCTTCACATTTCAATAAGATAAATAGTTGTATCAATTAGTTACATTTACACAGGATATTCTTAACGTTCCGTTAATGATTGCTCTAGTTTCAGAATACGGTTAATAATAATATTGTTAGGATTCTTTTCTTCGATTTTTCTTATAATAACAAGAGTTATATTCACTGGAAATAAGCGCTGTGCAAATAATATAATAAATGATAAAAAGGCTTGAACTAATCCTATGATAAAAAATATAACATGTAATGAAACAACTGTTTGAAGCATGATACATTGAACAATGATCCAAATGACTAATGCCCAGCTAAATATACTGCTTATGTATCCCTGATATTTTGATTTTAAGCGGATTGATATTACACATGATACATTTCCTAGTCCGATTACTGTAAACAAGATAATTCCGGGTATAAGAAAATCACGAAAGGGCGAATTGTTTAATGATTCGGTTGCCATCCCACCCGGTCCCTGAGGATTAAGAATAGCCATCATGCCGCCGCCCATTGCTCCAATTCCAACAAATGCATGTAATATATTTAGTAAACGATATACCTTTTTTAAGACATTTCCCTTCATTATAAATCCTCCCATTTAGTTAAGCTGTTTGAGTTGTTAACGGTCATATAATTAATATCAATTCTGAAATTACTCATTAATATTATATTCTATCAAGAAATATATGACTTGTAACTTACTTGATTATACTTTTCCTTATAATGGAAGTCAAGTGCTGTAAGAGTTGAGCCCATGATCAGCTCCGATTCTTATGTGAATCGAAATAGGTCCATCTTTTTAGATGAACCTATTTCGATTGATACCCAAGAAAGGAATCAAGCATATATAGAGTGCAGTCTACCATTGTTCTAAATTAAGAAGCTTTAGAGTAAAGCTACAGCTTGATTATAGTTTTTCCAAACTCCTGATTGATTATCTGTCCCATGGCATTGTAGATAGCGGAGGCACCACAGAAGATACCCACGTATCCAGCTACAGTATGAATTATTTCTATGCCTGTGAAATTCGCAAGAGAAAGCAGCAGGAATAAAACTGTTAATGAACTAAACACTACCTGGCTGACTTTATTATGCTTTAAAGTACCGATAAACATAAAGAGAGTAAAAACAAACCAAAGTCCCAAATAAAATCCCATACTCTTAGCATCGGCAGCTTCAATTTCTTTTATAGGATTACTCCAGATTAAAATTAATGACCACCAGAAGAAGCCATAGGCTGTGAAGGCAGTAGCCCCAAAGGTGTTTCCCTTCTTAAATTCCATAATTCCGGCGATGATCTGGGCAGCTCCGCCTAAAGCAAAGCCCATAGCAATTATGACAATACTGAGGGGGATAAAGCCTGCGTTATGTAAGTTTAATAAGCAGGTGGTCATTCCGAAGCCTAAAAGACCGAGTGGAGCAGGATTAGCGATACTAGGCTTATCTGATTGAGTAGACATAATGATATTAACATCCTTTCGATATTTATAATTATGCAGAACGCACAAGGCATATGGTATCATTTTTATTGACTTAAATCAACATAAAATTACGTAAATTATCCAATACTCACTACTTCCTATCCGATAAAAGAGTTCATCTGAACGGATGAACTCTTTTATTTGTTAAATATGGCTTAACTTATGAAGTTATTCAGAAATGTTTGTATTCATTGGATGAGTGGTCTATTTGGCTTATACCAATGGTACTTCACAATAAGATGTTCCCTGTAGATAATCCACTCCTAATTCAGTTAGTACGGCAATCTTATCAGCTGTGTCTGCTCCTTCCGCAATCGTTTTATAATTTAACTGCTTAATCATTGCAATAGTGCTCTTTAATACAGTATATCCCTGCTTATTATCAAAGCAGGTACTAATGAGATTCCTGTCCAGCTTAATATACTTCGCAGGAATATTTTTTAAATAATCCAAATTAGTATATCCTGTGCCAAATTGATCAAGTATGAATAAGGCACCAAGATTCTTTAACTTTAATATGTTACGCCGTATCATAGGTTGTGCATAAGAGGCTGTGGTTTCTGAGATTTCAAAGCCTATATTTGAAAAAACCAGTCCATGCTTGTTGATAATGGAGGTGAATTGTGATATTAAGTTATCTTGCATGAGCTGTACTGTGGATATATTCAGGTTAATATGCTGGATACTACTATCAACAGAGGTTACTTCCTTTAGGTAAGCACATACATCATCGAATATTTTCATGTAAAGCTGCATGAGCTGGTCATTATGTTCCGTTACCTTATCCAACTCCTCGATGGGGATGTATACGGATTTCTCCAACTCTAACTCTAATAATACCTCTGATGAGATGATCTTCTGTGAGAAGACAGAATAAATCGGCATATAGATTAGTTTGTATTTCTTACTTTCAATCAACTCCCATAATCTTCTTCTGTATTCTGTTTTCAAGCTGCATTCATTAATGTGAATAGCTTCCGGAGTGATAAGTTTGTTATTAGCATCAATTACATTGCGAGTAAAATATTCTTTATAATAAATAATATCATTAATATCGAGGGCATCCTTCGGACAGGAGAGCTTAAGCATCTGAGTAGATATATTGATATCAGTATTATTTATACTCCATCTGGAATCCTGAAAATGATTTAGTGTCTGTTGAATGATATGATCCGCTTCCTCATTGGATAAATTAGAATTTGGTATGATAGCGAAGCAACCATCTTCTACATAGTAAGCGGAATAAAGCCTGATATTAGAATTTAAAAATTCAATAACAGCATTATTAATCTCGAACCAATAATTCAAGCCAAAGGTATAGTCAATTAAAGCCTGATCATTGATTTTTATCAGAACGAGGGTAAAGGGTTTTTTGTATCTATAATATAATTGACACCTTCTCATTAAGGTATTAAAGCTGAATAATCCGGTCGCTTCATGTAGCTGCTCATCTGAATTCTGGATTATTATTAGCACCAGGAGATCGCATGTAGCAATACCAAAGTGTCGGAACTGCAGTACGCCGAAAACAAATTCAGCCAATACAGAAGCCACGATTGCGATGACTAAGAATATGAACAAGATATGTATATCCTTCATTATATATGCTCTATAATGAATTATATATATAATATCGTAAACGAGATAAACCCCTGCGATTAAGTAAAGTAGAGTAATGCCCCTTCCGGTTACATAACTGCCGCTCGGATCAAGATAGAAGACAGCCTTAGTCAAAGGATTTGTCAATATTGTCAGGAAAGAAACTATAATAGGTATGAAGAGGATATAATTTTCCAAGGGCTTAATATGTGATGATTGGTTAACAACGGACATAACATATAAGGCGGATAGGATAGGAATCAGACTTTGCATAATGTAATACAAATATATCATTAGATAGAAATATAATTTTGGAACCGTTAACACATTTTTAATGGCTTCCAGACTAAGGACGTCAAAAATACAGTAAAATATACTACTCCATAGCATAAGCTCAAATAGTATACTTTGGGTGTCCTTGATATGTTTCTTAACAAAGAACAGATATGCTGTTGTTATGAAGACGATTAAAGCACAATTACAATAATGGTAGCTTAACATGGAAATTCTCCTATCGGAAGGGTAATAAAATGTAAGAATATAATTAATCACTTAACAATAGTTCATGACAAGATGGTTCCGTTAATCATTGTGTTATGCTTCTCAATAAATAGAAGGAAATCCTCATTTGGAATCGGCTTTGAAAAATAATAACCTTGTAGATATTCAACGCCAAGTGAAATCAAGACTTCCGCTTGTTCCTTCGTCTCTACTCCTTCAGCGATTAACTCTATATTTAGGGATTTCAATAAAGCTATGGTGCCTTCGAGGGCTACCTTGCCCTGATCATCTTTAAAATAAGCCCATACTATAGACTTATCCAATTTTACAAAGTGGAAGGGTAGCTCCAGAAGATAGTTTATATTGGAATAACCATTACCAAAGTCATCCAAGGCAAAGGTTATTCCGTCCCGGTTCATCTCATTAAATAACACACGTATTACATCGGGAGAATTAATTGCAACGGTCTCTGTAATCTCCAGACAGATCTGGTCAGGGCGTATCTTATACTTTTGCATTAGGGATACGAGCTGATTCTTAATATCGCTCTGCAGGCATTGAACAACGGAAAGATTCACCTCAATGAATTGTATCCCTTTACTCTCTAGATTAGTAAAATGCATAAAGGAGCAAATCATCTCGAAGATACTTAGGCCTATTTTTGTTATGCTTCCGTCTCTCTCCGTAAGGGGGATAAATTCATCTGGAGAAATAAAGCCCAGATGAGGGTCTTTTAATCGGACTAAAGCTTCTGCAGAGTTAAAAGCCTTGTCCTGAACGGAATAGATAGGTTGATAATATACTTCAAAGCTCTGATTGATTATTGCAGCAGCGATAATTCTACGCAGCTCCTGCTCTCGCTTACGATTGGATATACTAACCTCACTGGCTCCGATGGAATGTTCTTTGGAAGTGAGTGAGGCTGAAGAGCTTAGGAAATCTATATAATCATAGAGGTCGGACAAGGATCCAAGATTATCAGGGTAGCTTAATTGGCATATGCGAGCTGAAAGGTTGAGGTCCATCCCATTAATCCGCCAACATTCTTGAAAACGTTCTATTATCTTGGATTTAGTCTCTGAAGTTCTTTTTGAGATATTCTTTACCGATAGAAGTGCAAAGCAATTACTTCTGACGTAGTATTTCTCATCCGCATCCAGCTCTTCCTTAATAAAGCGGGCTGTCTCCTTGTTAATCAGATTAATGTACTGGTATCCGAGGGTATAACTGATTCTAGCGGTATCCTCCAACATAAATAACGTGATAGAGAAGGGAATATTCCCTTCAAAGTAGAACCTTAGCTTGTTATAGAAGGAGTTGTGGTTGTGAAGGTCAGTGACAGAGTCTATTACTTTATTTCGATCCTGTAAAATCATGATTAGTACCAGCTCACATAAAGCAGTACCGATGCATTGAATAGGAATTCTGGGGTTATAGGTTTGTCCAATAACAGTAAATAAGAAGATAAAGACAAAAAATATCAAAGCCCGGAACGTAGGTCGGTTTAACAATTTTTTATGTCTGATTGTACTTATCGTTATTATTACCATAAAGATACCATCTATAATGTAGAGTAACGTCAAGCCTGATTGCTGATGATAGGCCATTTTATCATCAAAATAAAAGATACTTTTTGTAATCGGGTTGATTAAAATTAAAAGAGTGGTAAAAGCACAAGGAATAATGCATAAAAGCTTACTAAACCGTGATAAGGACCTCCAACGTCCATTTAATTCAAGTGCATATGCAGCATAGATATAAATCTTAGAATTGTTGAGGAGGTAGAAGAAATTATTAGATAAAAAGATAAACCAATAAGAATATGTGTATGGATTATCCATTACATAGGAACTGAATATATCAAAAGCAGTAGCAAAAAGACTGTTTATTAGCATAAACAGTAATATTCTACTTTTAATATCATAAAGATTTTTCTTATAATAAAAGACAGCGATGTTGATAATGTTCAGTATTATAGCAACGAAATCATAATGTAGTATATACATGATTCCCCCGTTTCTTATCCTATGTAAAATCTATGTATTTTCAGTAATATGATAATATTACATCATAATTCGATAAAATTCAATAATATTTAACTAAAATCACACATAGTAATATATATAAACAAATGGATTTGTCGAATTTGGCACAGAAATGCTAATTTGTATATTTTATTATTGAAATTTTCGGATATAGTCCAGCACAAATAAATTAATATTCTATCGAACTTGTCTCCGTAACAATTTAAATTTCAACATAGTATTCAATACTTTCTAGATTGATCTAATCATATAATTAATAATGTAATTATTCATAAAATGATAAGGGGTGTTTGTATCATGGTGAAAGTCTTAGGGATTGGGAACAGACTTATGATGGATGATGGAATTGCTATAGCAGTACTTGAAAATATAAGAGACAAGCTTATAGCAATGGGAATGGAAGTCATTATAGGAGAAACTGATTTAGAGTTTTGTTTTCATCAATTAGTGATAGAAGACTTTGTTATTATACTAGATGCTACATATTCTGAAAGAGAAGCTGGGAGTATTTTCTCATGTAAGTTAGAGAAAGCGATTAGAGTATATGGGGATACGAACTCCCAACATGATATGAGTATCTTTGACTTAATGCGATTATATACAAAGTTTACAAGAGGATATTTTATTGGCATTGAAGTGGAAGAAATAAGCTTTGGATTTGAACTTAGTGAAACATTGTCAAAATTATTCCATGACATCTGTTTTGACATTGAGAGATTAATTAAGGAAATAGGAAGAAGGTTTCTTATGTATGATAATGGTATCATCCAAAAGGCTCCTTCCTAATATATTTATTATTAATAATACTTAGAGGTACAATATGGGGACAGGTAACTTTTCAGATGATAATTTAAATCAAATATTAGATGATATTAACTATGATATAAACTTACTATATGTAATTCCCTGTGATTACACCGGAACTTTAATTCTGAATCACTTAAGGGATAAAATCCTTATGCTGGAATATGCGATAAAAGCGATTAGTCCAACACTACCTTTGCCGATTCAAACGGATGTTTACCCTATTGATCAGTCACAGATTCCCATGCAACCAGTATCTCCTGAAAACTATGTAACATTTACGTCCCAAGATTTATCAGGATTTGATGGGAAGAATGGCAATCCAGCGTATGTAGCGATCGATGGTACTGTCTATGATGTTACTGATAATGCTGCTTGGGCGGCAGCAACACATTTTGGTTTGAAAGTAGGTAATGATTTGACAAGCGAATTCGTTTCCTGCCATGCTGGTCAACCAATACTTAGCAAACTAAAAGTAGTTGGAAAGCTGGTGGAAAATGAGTGATGAAATCGCTGTCTGCCCTATTTATAATCCATGTTTAAGTTCTACACACCTGGTGGATACAGTGAAGAAACAGATGATACAGGGTATTTTACACAAGAGAAACCTAGTATGGCTGGAACTAACAGGATGTTCAGGTAATATCATATCTCTTCTGGATGGTTCTAATCCGGACTTCAAATACCTAATATCTCAGATGACTAACTTTATTTATAACAACAGTCTTTCAGCAAACGAAGGTCAGAATGCAATGGAGCAGTTGTTTCGTGTTCAAGAAAGCGACTTTATCCTTGCTGTTGAAGGTGCGGTTGCTACTAAGAATAATGGGTTATACAATATCATCGGTAGCTATAATGGTAAATGGGTAACGGCTCTCGAGGCAGTAAAAACTCTCGGTGAGAGAGCAGCTCATGTTATTGCCATCGGGGCTTGTGCAACACATGGAGGCGTTTCTGCGGCAAGACCGAATCCTGCTGAATGTACCAGTGTGCAGAGCGTATTAAACAGAAAAGTCATTAAGCTCACGGGATGCCCATGCCATCCGGATTGGTTTATGGGAACACTGGCTTATATTCTGCTCTATGGTGAACCAGAGCTTGACAGTTGGGATAGACCTCTTATCTTCTATAGTACTTTAATTCATGATAGATGTCCACGTAGGTCATACTTCGATCAGGGGATTTTTGCAGAAAAATTGGGCGATAAAACCTGTATGTTTAAGTTGGGCTGCCGTGGTCCAGTAACTCGAATCGATTGCCCAACCAGGCAATGGAATCAATATGTTAATTGGCCTATTAAAGATGACACTCCTTGTATTGGCTGTGCACAATTTGGATTTCCTGATTTAATGGAGCCTTTTATTAGTTATAATACTAAGAGATAGCCATAAGAAATGAGGGGGGAATATGACGAAGAAGATTATTATAAATCCAGTTACACGTATTAGTGGCTTTATGGAAATACAAGTGGATATTGAAAACAACCAGGTAGTTGAAGCAAAAACAGAAGGACTTCTGTTTCGAGGATTTGAAAAAATGTTGATTGGTAGAAATCCATTTGATGCCATATATTTTACTCAACGAATTTGCGGGATTTGTTCAAGTGCACATTCCATAGCGTCAACCCTAGCCTTGGAAGATGCAATCGGTATCATACCATCGGAACAGGGTAGGTATTTGAGAGACATTATACATGGATGTGAATTTCTCCAAAATCATATTCGACATTTTTATCAATATACTATTCCAGATTTTGTGAAGTTACCCGATAATTATCCTTTGCTTCAGACAGAGCATAGTGATTTTAGGTTACCAATGGAAAAGAATGATAGATTGGTCAAGGATTATTTTACTTCGCTTGATATAAGCAAGAGTGCACATGAAATGCTTGCTGTACTTGGTGGTAAGGCCCCACACAATCACGGAGTATTTATAGGAGGTATCACATCCGAGGCAACCATTGATAAAATCATCAAGTTAAAATCCATTTTACATACGATACAAGAATTCATTAATGATAGAATGCTCCCGGATGTACATACCATTGCTGACTACTACAAAGACTATTTTAGTGTCGGCGGAGGATATGGAAATCTCTTAAGCTTTGGTTGTTTCAATGGTTATAAGGAATTGGGAACCTTGTATGTTGATCCTCTTGTTCATACCGATGGTATCACTAGTGTATTTTCTCCGGAAAATATAACGGAGGAAGTTGACTATGCTTGGTATAAAGACGGACAAAATAGGAATAAACCTTATGAGGATTATCAGGAAGATGATATGAGTAAGCCAAATGCTTATTCTTGGGTAAAGGCTCCAAGATATAATAATCTACCGTTTGAGACTGGTCCTCTGGCAAGGCAATGGCTTGCTGGTGAATATAGAAATGGAATATCAACGATGGATAGAACCATTGCAAGAGTTCTTGAGGCAAGAAAAATAGCTTACATAATAGATATATTACTTGAAAATCTTATTCCAGGTACATCGGTACAAGAAGAGTATTCAATTCCTGATATATCCATGGGAAAAGGATTGATCGATACTACAAGAGGTGCTCTAGGACATTGGCTAAAAATAAGCAATCAAGTTATTTCGTTTTATCAGATTATTACACCATCTGCCTGGAACCTTTCTACTAGAAGTAGTAACAGTAGGAAAGGAACTGCTGAACAGGCACTTATCGGTATACCTGTAAGTGATATTAATGCGCCTGTAGAAATTGGAAGAACAATTCGATCTTTTGATCCTTGTATTTCATGTGCAACCCATTTATACACAGAAGGAAAACTTGTGAATTCAATACAGATTGTTCTATGACGTAGTGATATCTTCTACATAGCAAAAGTTAAAAATACATCGAGGGTTGTCAATCTTGTTAAGGTAAGCAGCCTCGATGTATTTATTGTTTTCTGAAGTTTCTGTGGTAGAGGGAACAAAATCTCCAGCATTGCCTCCTAGAAACTGTCAATTTTCGCCCCAAATAATAGCAGGGATATTGTTGATCTTAATGCTTTGAACTTTCATTATTACATCCGTCTATTCTAAAGCTCACTTTCATAGCTATTTTTTCAAAATCGTCTTTCGTAATCATTCGTTTTGCAGCTCTAAAGGGCCTTCGCCATAAACATTTCAAGTGGTTGTTCAAAACCTGGTATATCTAGTACCAGACATCCGCAGTCTTTATAGCCCAGTTTTCGATAGAAATGCTGTGCACTTTCATCAACTTGTGTTGATGTCATAATCATCTTATAACCCTGCTTAGTCATTTCATCTTCCCAAAACTCCATGGCTTTCCTGCCATATCCTTTTTTGTGATAGGAAAAATCAATATAGATTAATGTTAAGAAAGGCGTATTATCCCAAAACATATTAAAACGTAGAATTCCAACAGGTTTTTCCTCATCTTGAATAATATATCCTCTTTTATCAGTGACTTTTTTCATAAATTCTGTTTCTGGCAAATGCCTGTCAAGCGTATACCAAAATTCTTTATCCTTTTCCTCTAAATATCTTATCTGAAACATACTTCTCCCCCTTTTCCTTTATTCATAATATTGTCTTGCAATGCTAATCTACCATAAAAATATGAGTATAACTAATCTTCAAATAGTTCTCTGTTCTTCCTTGCGATAATCGTAACTACAAACAACAATACTCCAGATATAGCAAACACATATCGTACCCCCATCACTTCAGAGACTACGCCTGAACCGAGTGTTGCAAGTGCGAAGCAACCGGTATACAAGGTACTCATTGATGCGTACACAGGTGCCAAGAGGTCACTTTGAATCTTTTTCTGAATCGCCGTCGATTGAGGTATGTTCTTGAGCTGCTCGAACACCCCGATCAATGCTGAGAGGCATACGACTAAAATCGCATTCGGACTAATACTAACGGCAAAGGTTGTAAGTGCACCAAATAATGAGCCAAGAAAAATGTATTTCGCCTTATTCGAATCTATTTTTTTAGTAAAACGGAGGCAGATTAATCCGCCAATAATCGACCCTCCGAAGTACACGGCATTGATGTAGCCCCACCAGTTTTCCGTGACGTGTAATGCTTCTTTGACAAATACCAATACAATTGCACCAATCCAAGCTGTTTGAGCAATTTGTTCGAGAATATCCATTGAAATCACCACTTTCAGCAGCGGCGTTTTATTAATTTTCTTCCAGCCCTGTGAAAATGCCTCCTTGTCACTCTTGACTTTCCGTTCTTCTATACCTACTTGAGGAAGTAGCCACATAAAAATGGTCGCTATAAGAAAAACCGCAACGTCAAACCAGATGAGCCTTGATATGGAGAAAAGCAGCAGTAGTGAACTCCCAACTGCCCAGCTTCCGATACCGATTGTCTGAAAGACGCTTTCAAAGATACTGTTTGCTTTCATCAAGTCATCTTTCGGAACATAGTGCGGAATGAGTGCATTACTGACCGGTTTCGCGCAGCCGTCAAGAAAAGCGACGAACGCTATCAATATATAGAGCACAAAAACACTGATGGACTGGCTGTTCATTTGTAAATATACCGCAAGTACGAAAAGTAAAAGGGTCTTCAAAAGCTGACTGATACGCAGGATTTTATTGAGTGAAAATCTTGAGGTAACAAGTGGAGTCAATAATCCCGATAAGAACATACTCGCAGTAATGATAACTGGGACAAGTGATGTAGCAATAGGCGATTTCGTTAATGTGAAAATCGAGCTAATAACAGCGATTGTGTAGATTGTGTCACCAATATTCGCCAATGCTTGTCCGAGTAACAGTTTATTAAATGATTTATTTTTTTTCATAGCAGAACCCCTTTAATCAGATATATTTTTATATTTGGTACAACTTAAGCATGCCGGATACTGGAAGCACCTGGCTACTCTAGCTCTGATTCTATATTGCTTATTCTAGGGTTCAGTTACAAATAGCATGATCACACCTCGCATAAAGTTTTTGCATCTTTTAATATAGCACTTACTGATCAATTATAACATTAACAATATTGGGTGGCAACATATACCGTTAACGGGTGCAGATCATAATAGTTTCCAGTCTGTTTGCGCTCCTTGTTGAATTTATGTATAATATGTAGTATAATGAACTGAGTTAGTGAACGTGT
The DNA here is from genome assembly GCA_023411215.1 of Bacillota bacterium. GTDB lineage: Bacteria > Bacillota > Clostridia > Lachnospirales > Lachnospiraceae > Mobilitalea. Next base: position 36,320 of record JAEYOY010000027.1, read on the forward strand.
TTACTTACTACAGGGTTTTAATTCGAGAATACCGCTTTTGAGGAGTTGATGAAACACACCATCACTTAGGGGATAACCCTGCGTGGTCGGCAATGTGCCGAAAACTTTCAATTATTTAAAAGGAGGAATAAGACATGTTTGAAAAACTGCAAGCCCTCACAGAGGAGCAGAAACAGGAGCTTAGCGCTCTGACCACCGCCGAAGAAGTATTGGCGTTCGCAAAAGGCAAAGGCATTGACTTGACCCCGGAGGAAGCTGCCAAAATCGTCGCCGCCTTGCCCGACGACGCACTGGGCGGCATCGCGGGAGGGTCGAGCACTTTTACTCAGTGTGATAGTTGCTGGCGGGTAGGGCCCAGATATCTTAAATGCGATTGCGGTGGGAGATTTGGGTATTGAAATACACTATCACTCAAGGTATAGCCCTACGCGGCTGGCGTCTTGTCCCTCACGCGTATTACATACGCGGAGGCGAATACGCCCAGGGACTGACGCGGGATGAATTTGAGGTTTTGAAGAAATGCGACGGCGAAACAGAAATTCCATCTTCGCCTGTTCTGGATTCGTTGCTTGCGAGGGGGTTATGCGCTGCCGAAAATGGAGAACGCCCGACAAAAACTGACAGCAGAGGAAAGAGGGCAAACCCTCGAATATCTCAAAACGGGCGTATTGCCGCTCGCCGACGAGGAGCTAGACAACGTCGCAGGCGGTGGTTGCAGAACGCAGCACTGGGAGTGCCATTACTGCGGAGCTTCAGGAAAGTATGAGGTACCGAGGGGGCAACCGGGGTTGTGGAGCTGCCCGCATTGTGGAAAAAAATTCTGTTAAAAAAATATCCGGGCGAAAATGATGTAATAGCACTACATGGGGGGCAAGGTGCGCAGTCACTTGTCCCCCAAATACGTAGTGGATTGTGGCGCTTTGCTCCCACACCCTGCCTCTTTGTAGATAGTGGACTATTGGTGGTGTTATGCTTATTATCCGATACAATTACAACTTCAGCCACAAAGCGGGACGGACACCGCCTAAACATTTGCCATCGCTAATGTTGCCTTTCAATATATTATTTCCTTGGATACCTATATTACCGTCACCATGTACGTATACTGCTTTTACATTAACGCGGCCTGGCGACTGTAGCCACCACCACGTATTCCATGTCTTACCTTCAAGTCTTGCTATTCGATTACTGTTATTTTCATCTTTTCTTTGAAACCAATATCTTTGATTTTCTCCTGGGTTATACAGTTTTGCACTACTATCACCGAAATATTGGCATGTTACTTCCTCAAGGCTTAATAAAAATATGCTGTCCTTCGTATCTGCTCCGCCCTTTGAACCATACCACTGATTGTCAGGATTTTTATTCATTACCGGAATTATTCTTGATTGATCAGCAGCGGTAAATTTACTATAAAATTCATCGTTAAGATATTTCCTTAATGAACAGTCAGCCCAGGTTATATCTTTATAAGCGTCATGGTAAGCACGCTGTTCTATAATATATTCGGTTATAATCAAAGCTGTATTGTTTTGTATGTCAAGTATTCGCCATTCATAATTGTCAAATTCTATTTTATCTCCTACATGCATAAGTGCCTCCCTGTATTTACCTAAATTCATCTTTTAACTTGATTGGAAAATATCTTTGCATTTGTTTATAGCCAAGTCCCTTTTCTATGTCTTTATAAGCAATGTCCCTTCCATCTTCATATAAATAAGGCATGTTGAACATCACATTGCTCCCTTTGTCAAGCTCGAAATTTGTACTTTCAATCCATCGGCAAACTTTATCTTCCACTTTTTGTATGCTCTCGTTATCTTCGTCAATACTGACTGCCATAGCGTATAAGCCTCCCGGAAAATCGATTAATTTAAAAGGGCTTACATCCGCATTTGTAACATCATCTTTAACGGCACATATCCATTCAGCTTTGTCATTTTTAGACAGCAAAAAATCAAAACAGTCGAAAATCACATTCTTATACAAATGACAATGCTGCCACAGTTGGTTCATATATCCGCCGTTTTCAAACATATCCCCCCACAGTTGGTCGCCGGACGTTACCGCTTTAAAGCTTGGTATCCTGACGACCATTACATCAGGAATTTTTTTATCTAATTTGTCTGTTATTTCAATCAAGCGGTTTATATTGGAGGGCTTGCCAATATAGTCAACACTTATCAACTGTGTTTCCAGTTCCTTCGCTTTGTCATACAGCAGTCTTATGTCGGAATTGTCGTCAAAATTTACTCGTTCTATTTCACGTATGAAGTCCAGAACAATATCCTTCAGCTCATGCAGAAGAGCAACTTCATCGTCTATGTTTTGTACTTTCTTTTCCAACACTTCTAAGACTATGTCGGAGCTGGACGTGCTGAAAATACGCTGAATGTCTTTTATGCTTATGTTCAGCTTGCGTAAAATGAGTATTTGTTCAAGCCGCCTGACAGTGCTTTCGTCGTACATTCGATATGCGTAGTCATCGCTTCGTGTGCTGTTTATCAGCCCCATGTCCTCATAATAACGTAGCGTGCGGGCTGTTATACTATACTTGCTTGATACATCTTTGATTTTGATTAGGTTATCCATTTCTTTCGACCTCATTTCTTTTTTGTGATGAGTCTAGTATAAAGGCTTCCCTAAAGGAAGAGTCAATGGGTAAAGTTGATTTTCTGAAGAGAATATAAAATTATTGTATAGCCGCCGCATCGGCTGCCAACACAGCTAACGAAATCTAATTACATATAGTATAGAATAAACGTCCAGAAATTTCCACCTTTAGTAATAAGTTTATAAATGCGACTTGAAAATGAAACGTGTCTTATCTATAATATACATGATAGGGGGGATGAACCATAAGGAAAAGCAGGAAACATTGTGCATAGCAAAGGCTATTGCATATCACTCAAACAGAATATCAATAGCCTTTGCTATCCTGAAGAATAATTTTTAGGAGGGCACGATGGGCTATGTTCATGCTTTGGAAATTCTGCCCGAAGGATTGATTGAAGAAATCCAGAAATATGTTGACGGGCAAGTTATATACATTCCAAAAATAAAATCAAAAAAGTGTAAGTGGGGAGAAAAGACAGATACCAAAACATATCTCAAAGAAAGAAATTTTGAAATATACAATAATTACAAAAACGGCGCGACTGTTTTTGAACTGTCAGAGAAATATTTTTTAACTCCCAAAAGTATTCAACGCATAGTGCGAAGTAAGCAGATTCTATGAAAGATGTGCCACATTACAAGGTGGCACATCTATTTTTTATAACAATGTGTGTTCCCCCTATTTGAAATTGAAAAGTGTATAATGGATTTGTAAAGATTACATAGAAGAGGAAAGGGAAAATGTCGAATGGAAATTGTGAAAATTAATGATAGCGATAAAACAAAGTACATGGGATTGCTACTTATTGCAGATGAACAGGTAAGCATGATAGAGAAGTATTTGTATCGTGGTGAGATGTTCGCCTTGTGTGATGGTGATGTTAAAGCGATTTGCATTGTTACACATGAGGAAGCCGGTGTTTATGAAATTAAGAATATTGTTACTGTTCCTGAATACCAACGGAAAGGATATGGACAACATCTAATCTCATTTATTACTGATTATTACAAAAAATCCGGTTACGAGTTATATGTTGGAACAGGTGATAGCCCTATGACAATTAATTTCTACGAGAAATGTGGATTTGTAAAATCACACATTGTTAAAAACTTTTTCATAGACAATTACGACCATGCTATGTATGAAAATGGACAACAATTAGTGGATATGATTTATTTGAAAAGACTTCTATAAAATGGAGCAGATCAATAGTAATATTGTTACAAATGCAAAGCCAGTTGTTTTCCAGTATCGATAATATAAAGCTTCTTTTAACGTATTCATCTTACATAGGCAATATTTGGTATGATTCGGTTTATTTACATAATTCAATTATTTGATTTGTAAAGAAAATCCAATATCTTTTCTGCCATTTCGTCAGCCTTATAATAATATAAGTAATGTCCACATTTGTATTTTATTTGGATACAATAATCAAGTTTGGCTGCGAAATCATCTTGAGCTTTCACCCATGTTCCACTACTTTTTTCATCATTTAAATTTGTTGTAAACATAAGTACTGGTACATTTGAAATATCCATATTGCGGACTGTTTCTGCATTGGATAATACTATTTTACATTCGTTATACACATCTTTGTTCAGAGCATTTCGGTAATTAAGTAATTTGTTTTGTTTGTATTCTTCATTAGTAAGTCCCAAGTCACTAACTGGATTAAATATCTCAAATCTATGGAAACCAAAAAAACATCCAGTTTTCATTAAAGTAATATTTGCTATATTGTTATTATTTTTATCATAAAAATCTGGAACAGCCATATCAAGACCAATAATTGCTGCAATCTCATTTGGATATGTACATGCCCAATAAATTGCTTCAAGTGCAGACATAGAGTGTGGCATAAGTACATATGGTGCACTTTCTCCAGCTTCAGCTAATGCTTTTCTGTCCTCTTCAACCATTGTTGCAACGTCTCTTGAAATACCACTTACGTCAGAGCAACCATATCCGAACTTTTCAATAACAGCTACTCTATAATCTCCAGATAATTTTGAATAGAGCACCTTGTAATCATAAATCGGTGATGCAATACCTGAACCTGATAATAAAACAATGGTTGCATCATTATTATTACGCCTTTCGCCCTCGGTATAAACATTCATTTTATATCCATCAACATTGACTAATGTTCCTACATTTTTAATTTTAGACGACTCTAATGAGAGTTTAATATGATTATGTAGTGCCATAGCAAATAATGTCACAATAATAATTACCACTAGAATTACCACAACATTCTTAGTACTTTTTTCATTTCGTCGTTCCTCGTTTTTCGATTATATAAATAATTATTTTATGAGTTAGATTATATCATTCTATATTATCTATAGCAACTATTTCCAATAACGGTTACACATCACATTTATGTATGGGTAAACAGTTATTTGGAATTTTTCATATATACCTCATATGCATGTGATAACAATACCAATAGTCCATGTATAAAGCAGTTGGCTATGAGTATGGATTTAACCGTGGTGAGATTATGATTTTGGTGAAGCTGAGAAGCATTTGCAAGTCGAAGCCTTTAAGTTAAAGGAAGCAGAGAAATCTTTAAATAAGCTCGAAGCTGAAATTAAAATGAAAGAGCAAAACTAAGAATGCCGGCCTGAGGGACTCCATAAACCTTGATATTATGAATAAAGCAATGTCAAAAAAACTAGTGCTCTATGGCGCATATATCTGCGCAACAAAAAAACCCCTGAAAATCAAGGGATTTTGTAAGCGCGAGACGTGCATTTCTTGAAAGTTGTTTATTAAAGTACCGATGAAATAAGGGTACTGTGGATAAAACTACGGAAACCCAAGCAAAATTATATTGTATGCTTATGTAAAATATGGTAAAATTAAGTACATATTTCCGTTCATAAACTAAGATTAATGTAAAAGCCCAATATTGAAAGGTTGATAAATGAAATTACTTTTAATAACAAAGAGTAAAATAGGACCATTAGATGACCCATGGAGCTGGCTTAAAGGAGTAATCATAGATTCGCATGAAATTAGATTTAATGGTAATATATTTTTATGGTTAAATGAGATTTATCCATTACTTGCGGACAAAATATATGAATATGAGGAAGACGTGGAACTAATTCTTGAAATGTATCAGCGTTTTCGGATGACTGTTCCCAAGGTGTATTATGAAGAACAATTTAGATCTCATCAGAAAGAAAATGAAAAGAAAGATATTGAAAAGATAGAAAATGGAAAAGAAAACAAGAATATAGATAATATGTTCGAGCAATATATTAAGCAGACTCCTGATATTTCTTTATCAAATCTTAACAATCACACGGATTATAATAAACATAATGACTGTATTGGACATAATGACCATGGCGACTATAGTCGGGATATACATGGTGATTATGGAAGAGATTATGATGATCATATGGATAGTAGTAAATTTATTCATGGAGATTATATAGGGTGGAATAATAAACATGATGATGCTTACCAGGATTATGATGATCAAGCTCACGTCGATGAAACGCATAGCGATAGCTATAATGAATATGATGATCACCAACATAGAGATCATTTCTACAGTGATTATAATGAACATACTGATTTTAACAAATAGGATTAATCGAAAGAAGAAATTAAATGGCAAAATATTATAATTATTTAAATATGCTTGTCATGCCGACTGATATTTGTAATATGAATTGCATATACTGCTTTCATAATGAATTTCACGAAAAACAGGGGAAGATGACCGAGGAAACACTGAGGAAATTATACAGCATAACCCTCCCACAATATAAGCGGGTTAACATTATCTGGCATGGTGGAGAACCTTTGGTTATGGGATTGAATTTTTTTAAGAATGCAATTTCCTTACAGAAAGAATACCTTGATTGTAAGGTGGAAAATCGTTTACAAACAAATTTAACTCTAATGAATCAGGACTATTCGGAATTCTTTGCTAAGGAGAATGTGGGTATCGGAAGTTCTTTTGACGGCTTATGTAATGATAGTTTAAGAGGAAATACGGATAAGATATTAAATGGCAGAAAAATATTATTGCAAAATGGGAATTCATGTGGCTTTATCATGGTAGTATCCAGGAAAAATATTAATATGTTAGTGGAGGATTACCGTTATTTTAACGCACAAAACATTAATTATACGATAAATCTTTATGTTGATGCACTTGCAGATAAGAAAGAGGAACTTACACTGGATCCATTTCATACGGTAGAGAAAATCAAACAGCTTTTTAATATCTGGATAGCAGATCAAAGCTGTAACATACATATTGATTATTTTGAACGGTTTCTTAAGTATATTATATATAAGGAAAAGAGTTTGTGTAAATACACCTCCTGTCTTGGAAAATGGATCGGCATCCGGTATAACGGAGATATTGTTCCTTGCAATAGATATTTCCCTGCGGAATATGGATTTGGTAATGTATATGATTTTCAAGATATAGGGGAAGCATTTGAAACCGAGGGCTTCAAAAGGCTGTTATCTGAGGCTATTTACCGCCGAGCAAAATGTAAAGGTTGTGAAGCTTTTGAGATATGCTCCGGGGGATGCAATAACGAAGCTCTAAATGAAAAAGGAATTTCAGAGAACAACGGAAACGGGTGTATCATTTTCAGAGAAGTTTATCTTTATATAAAAAAGTACATGAACGCTATTTTTCAGGAGGGGAGCGTTTTTGATATGATAAAAAATCCTCAAGTCCAGAATTTACTCAATCGTAAAAATAACAAATGTATTAACTAAGGAGGAAGTTTAATTCCTGCAGACATGGTAGTGTAAAACTTTTGTGTATTGGCAATAAATACCACTTTTTGGTGAGAATTAGATATGAATAATTCTACCAGGAAGGTGGTTTTTATGTGGCAATTGCTAAGGAACAATTACGACGGATTAAACGACGTCAGAAATGTTGGAGACATCTACACCCTACTCAAGGACAGCTTCAAGGATATGATGCAGGAAATGCTTGAGGCAGAGATGGACGTTTCACTCGGTTAACCGAAGAATGAAAAAGGTGATTTGCTGATAGAAAACAAAAGAAATGGATATACACCTAAGACAGTAAAAAGTCAGTATGGGGAGTTTGAGGTCGAGGTCCCCAGGGATAGAAATGCTGAGTTTGAAC